>VGCZ01000035.1 GCA_016869975.1 Alphaproteobacteria bacterium | reverse complement strand
GGCGCCGACGGGCTCGACCTGATCCTGTCGCGCGATTCTGGCATGGATGCCCGCGACATCATGAACCTGCGCCGCTTCACCACGAGCGAGAAGCTGCTGATCATCTTCCGCTGTCCCAAGCCCTCGGCGCGTGCCTTCCATGGCACCTTGCCGGCCAAGACCTTCGCCACCAAAACCAAGACCAACGACAGCGGCACGGTGTTCGGCAAATCCGGGCTGATGGTATCCGACTACGACATGATGAGCGTCTGGCGCTCCACCGGCGGCGGCTACGCCAAGATCTACATCTCGGCGCTGGAGCCCGGCGCGCCGCGCGGCCGCTGGTCGCCGGAGGCGCGCGATCTGGTGCGCGCGATGAACACCTTCCTGGTGTCGAAGCTCCAGCACGGCTGCCAGGACGACTTCCTGTCGGCCGAGAAGAACCCCGGCGTAAAGATGGCCGACCACTTCCTCGCCATCCGCACCGGCGACGGCATCTATCTGCGCGACCCGAACTACTGCGAGAACTTCTATCGCGCCCATGCGCTGTACTGGCCGTACCTGTCGAACGGCAAGCACTGCGGCCGCGGCCTGGGCTGAGCCCGAACGATCCGACGCGTCTTCGACGGCGGACGCGCCACAACCATCGCGTCAGCCGGCGCCGGCGATCACGCACCAAAAAAAATCGGCCCGCGCAATCGCACGGGCCGAAAGTCAAACAGGGAGGCTTCACGTCTGGGAGACGTAGGATCCTAAGATCCCTGCCCAAAGCGAGGCTTCAGGCCCATGCGCAAAAGACACTACCAACTCAACGCCATAGCGCCCTTTAGGCATATTCAGGAGATAGGCGATCCGGCTGGTTTACGTATGGGGAAATTGGTCAAGCCAGCCATGCGGGGTCCGCAGTTCTTTGGAAAAAAGTCGTGGCTCCACGCTCTGATCAGACGCTGACAATCACGACAATGTTCACTGCCGCATCTCCACGACCTTGCGCAGCAGGAAGTCGCGGAACACCGCGATGCGCTTGGAGTGCCGGAGTTCCTCGGGATAGGTGAAGAAGACGTCGGTCGAACGCTTGTCCAGCTCGGGCAGCACCGGCACGAGCTTGGTCGACTGACGCGCGAGGTAATCGGGCAGAGAGGCGATGCCGAGGCCGTTCTCGACGGCGCGGAAGATGCCGTAGGTGTTGTTGACACGCAGCACGACCTTGCGCGGATTCCCGTCAGGGTTGCCCTGCTGCAGCAGCCAGTTGACGTCCTGCACCGGTGCGCGCGCGTCCTCGCCGAAGATGATCAGGCGGTGCTTGTCGAGATCGGCCGCCTTCTCCGGCTTGCCGTACTTCTGGACGTAGCTCTCCGACGCGTAGACATGCGACTGCACCGTCATCAGATGGCGCTGGATCAGGCCGGGCTGGCGCGGCGCGACGAGACGCAGGCCGACATCGGCCTCGCGCATGCCGAGGTCGAGGTCGTTGTCGCTCAGCACCAGCGACACGTCGATCTCGGGATAGGCCTCGATGAACTCGTGCATGTGCCCGGTGAGCCATGTCGAACCGAAGCCGACCGCCGAGGTGATCTTCAGCCGGCCCGCCGGCTTGTCCTGGTTGGCGCGCAGCAGGCCTTCGGCGGTGTTGACCTTGCCGGCCATCTCGCGCGCCGTGCGATAGAGCAGTTCGCCCTGCTCGGTGAGGATCAGACCGCGCGCGTGACGATGGAACAGCATCACGCCGAGCTGCTCTTCGAGCGCGCCGATCTGCCGGCTGATCGCCGACTGGCTGAGCTTCAGCTGATCGCCCGCATGCGTGAAGCTTCCCGCATCCGCCACGGCGTGGAAGATGCGCAGCTTGTCCCAGTCCATCACGGCCCCGTCTCCGTCCGCTCCCTGTGCGTTTCTCCGAGGACGCCGGTTTCTCCGACGCTCCGCTTATCCTTTTCGCAAGCCGGTCACTCGGCCGCTTGCGCCGCCGGCACCTCGTGCGCCGCCAGAAACTTCTCCGCCTCGAGCGCCGCCATGCAGCCGGTGCCGGCCGCGGTCACCGCTTGGCGGTAAATCTTGTCCTGCACATCGCCCGCGGCGTAGACGCCGGCGATCCTGGTGGCCGTCGACCCCGGCCGGGTCAGGAGATAGCCGTCGCCGTCGAGGTCGAGCTGGCCCTTGAACAGCTCGGTGTTCGGCGTATGGCCGATGGCGACGAAGACGCCATCGGTCGGCAGCACCTTGGTGGCGCCGCTCTTGACGTCACGCACGCGCACGCCGGTGACCAGCGGATGCGGCTTGGTCTCGCCCAGAATCTCCTCGACCGTGTGATTCCACAGCGGAACGATCTTCGGATTACGGAACAGCCGCTCCTGCATGATCTTCTCGGCGCGAAGCGAATCGCGGCGGTGGATCAAGGTGACCTTGGTGGCGTGGTTGGTGAGGTAGATCGCCTCCTCGACCGCGGTGTTGCCGCCGCCGACGATCACCACTTCCTTGCCGCGGAAGAAGAAGCCGTCGCAGGTGGCGCAGGCGGAGACGCCGCCGCCGCGGAAGGTCAGCTCCGACTCCAGGCCGAGCCAGCGCGCCGAGGCACCGGTGCAGACGATCAACGTTTCGCCGATATAGGTGTCGCCGGAATCGCCCACGCAGACGAAGGGACGGCGCGAGAGGTCGACCTTGACGATGGTGTCGAACACCATCGTGGTGCCAACATGCTCGGCCTGCTTCTGCATCTGCTCCATGAGCCATGGGCCCTGGATGACCTCGGCGAAGCCCGGGTAGTTCTCGACATCGGTGGTGATGGTCATCTGGCCGCCGGGCTGCATGCCCTGGATCAGCAGCGGCTTGAGGTTCGCGCGCGCCGCATAGACCGCCGCCGTGTAGCCCGCCGGACCCGAGCCGAGGATGAGAACCTTGCTGTGATGGGTCGTGGACATCCTACGGCCCCTGCCTTCCGCGCATAGGTTATTGGATGAGCGCAATGCATACGCCGTCGATAGACGAGCTATGCGCCATCCAGACCTCTCGATTTAGCCGCATAGCTCGACAAAGGCCACAGGGACCAGATCATTTCGAGTGAGGAATCCTCGTGCAAAAGCGAGAATAATACACAACCCCAAAAAAGGTGGTAATTTTATTGCCTATCCCCCGGCTTGTGCCCTAGAACCCGGGCCTACGGGAGATAGATCGCAATGCCGAACCGGGCCAAGCTCGACAAGATTGATCGCCACATCCTGTCCGACTTGCAGGCTGACGGACGCATGACGAACGTCGACCTCGCCAAGCGCGCCGGCATCTCCGCGCCGCCTTGCCTGCGGCGCGTAAGAGCGCTGGAAAAGGCCAACATCATCCGCGGCTATCACGCCGACGTCGCGCCGGAGGCGCTGGGCTACACCGTCACGGTCTTCGCGCTGGTCGGACTCAACAGCCAGGCCGAGGCCGACCTCAAGGCGTTCGAGACCTTGATGGGCAGCTGGCCCAACGTGCGCGAATGCCACATGCTCGCCGGCGAAGCCGACTTCCTGGTGAAGATCGTCGCCGAGGACTGGGACCACTATCAAAAGTTCCTGACGACGCAGCTCACATCGGCGCCCAATGTAAGCCATGTGAAGTCGCTGATGGTCTTCCGTACCGCCAAGTACCAACCCGGCGTGCCGATCGCCATCGAGTAGGCCTCCCTCGATGTCCGCCGCGCTCGAGGCCTTCGGCCGGCGCAACATCGCCTACCTGGTCTTCACCGCCCTGGCCGTGCTGCTCGCGATCTGGCTGGAATCGACCAGCGGGGCGCAGGGACCCGATCGCGGCGGCGGTCACATGATCGGCTTGGTGCTGTGGTTCATCGCCTCGTTGGCCTCGGTCGGCGTGAATGGCGTGCTGTTCTTCGTCGGCCTGGCGAAGAAGCGGCCGGTGACCAAGGAGATCATCGGCCTCGCCCTGCCCTTCATCGTCGTGGCCGTCGTGCTCGGCCTCGAACCGCTGTTGACCTGATCAGCGCCCCTGGAACGCGGGCTTGCGCTTCTCCATGAAGGCGCGGCGGCCTTCCTTGTAGTCCTCGCTGGCGAAGCAGGTATCGATCGCCGCGTCGATCGCCGCGAAGTCGCGCTTGCCCGGGTCCGTCACCGCGGCGTTGATCGCCATCTTCGCCGCCTTCACCGTCAGCGGCGCGTTGGCGGCGATCATGCCGGCATAGTCGGTGACATATTTCTCCAGCTCGGCGACCGGCACGACGCGATTGACCAGACCCATCATCCGCGCCTCCTCGCAGGAGAACAGGCGGCCGGTGAAGAAGATCTCCTTAGCGAAGGACGGGCCGACGATATCGGAGAGCCGCTTGATGCCGGGATAGGCGTAGCCCAATCCAAGCTTGGCGGCCGGCACGGCGAAGCGCGAATCGTCGGCGCAGATCCGCAGGTCGGTGGTCAACGCCGTCGCCAGCCCGCCGCCGACGCAGAAGCCGCGGATCATCGACATGGTCGGCTTGGTGGCGCCGATCAGCGCGGCGTTCGCCCTGTCGCCGGCGGCGTTGTAGACGGCGATGGCGTCGGGCGTGCCGCGCTTCTCCTCGAACTCCGAGATATCGGCCCCTGAGATGAACGCCTTGTCGCCGGCACCCGTCAGCACGATCACGCGCACAGCGGGGTCGTTCTCGAAACTCTCCATGATGCGCGGGATCGCCAGCCACATGTCGTAGGACACGGCGTTGCGCTTCTCCGGCTGGTTGAAGATCATCCAGCCGATGCCGTTTTCCCTGCGCGCGATCATCTTGGGCGTGCCGGTATCCATCTCTCGTCTCCTCACACCACCTTGCGGGCGCGGAAATCAGCGATCTTCGCCTGATCGTAGCCGAGACCCCTGAGGATTTCGTCGGTATGCGCGCCCTGCTCCGCCGTCGGCCGATCGACGACGCTGGGCGTACGCGACAGCGACATCGCCTGGTTCACCACGTTGACATCGCCGCGCGTGGGATGCTTCAGCGGCGTCGCGATCTTCACGTGCTGCACCTGAGGATCGCTAAACATCTCGCCGATGTCGTAGATCGGCCCGCACGGCACGCTGGCTGCGCTCAGCTTGTCGATCAGCGCGGCACTGGTGAACTTCTTGGTATAGGTCGAAAGCTCGGCATTGAGCTTGGCGCGGTTCTTCGAGCGCGCCTCGGCGTTGGCGTAATCGGGATTGTCGAGCAGCGCCTTGGCGTCCATGCACTCGCACAGGCGCTTCCAGATGTGCTGGCCGGCGGAGGCGATGTTGATGTTGCCGTCGCTGGTCGGAAACACGCCGGTTGGAATGCCGGTCGGGTGATCGTTGCCCGCCTGCTTGGGCACCTCGCCCGCCACCAGCCAGCGCGCCGCCTGGAAGTCGAGCATGGCGATCTGCGCCTGCAGGAGCGAGGTCTGCACCCACTGCCCCTCGCCCGACACTTCGCGCTCCAGCAACGCGATCAGGATGCCCATCGCGGCGTAGTTGCCGGCCGACAGATCGGCGATCGGGATGCCGGCGCGCACTGGCCCCTGGCCCGGCAGGCCGGTGATTGACATCAGCCCGCCCATGCCCTGCGCCACCTGGTCGAAACCCGGAAGCAGCGCCTTGGGCCCATCCTGGCCGAAGCCGGAGATGCTGGCGTAGATCAGCCGCTTGTTGATCTTGCTCAGCGTCTCATAGTCGATGCCCAGGCGATGCTTCACGTCGGGCCGATAGTTCTCGACCACCACGTCGGTCTGCGCGACGAGCCTCTTGAAGATCTCGACCGCCTCGGGCTCCTTGAGGTTGAGTGTCAGGCTGCGCTTGTTGCGATGCAGGTTCCAGAAGTCGGGGCCGTGACGCGGCCCGCCCATGTCGCTGTCGGCGACGCCCGGCGGCATCTCGACCTTGATGACGTCGGCGCCCCAGTCGGCGAGATGGCGCACGCAGGTCGGCCCGGCGCGCACGCGCGTTAGATCGAGCACCTTGAAGCGCGCGAGCGCACCGCGAGTCATGGCGTTTCCCCTATCAAGCCGTCGTTGGGCGGCAGCTTAATGGGGCGGGCGAAGCCGGCGCTACTTGAACTTGACCGTGACGACTTCGTAGGACTTCGTCCCGCTGGGCGTCTGGACCTCGACCGAGTCGCCCACGCCTTTGCCGATCAGGGCGCGGCCCAGCGGCGCGGTGATCGAGATCTTGCCCTTCGACAGGTCGGCCTCGAAGGGGCCGACGATCTGATAGCGAACCTGCTCGTCGGTATCCTCGTCGGCCAGCTTCACCGTGGCGCCGAACTTGGCGGTCTTGCCCGAGAGCTTGCTGATGTCGATGACCTCGGCGCGCGCGATCACGTCCTCGATCTCGCTGATGCGGCCCTCGATGAAGCCCTGGCGCTCGCGCGCCGCGGCATACTCGGCGTTCTCCGACAGGTCGCCATGCGCGCGCGCCTCCGAGATCGCCTTGATGATGTTCGGGCGTTCCACGGATTTGAGGTTCTTCAGCTCGTCTTCCAGAGCCTTGAACCCGTTGGGCGTCATCGGGACCTTATCCATCGCTTCCCTGCCAAAAAGAAACGGCCGGCTGAGGGAGCCGGCTCGGCGGATCATATAGGGATTTGGGTTCCCGGCCAACCCGCGACAAGGGGGCGCCGGCCTGGCGGCCCCGTCAGAAAGATCGCCCGAAATAGGACTGCAGCGGGGCGACGTCCAAAGGCCCGGCCTTGAGCGCGCTGATGCCGGCAACTGCGGCCCGGGCTCCGGCCGCTGTCGTGTAGTATGGGATCTTGTTCATCAGCGCGGTGCGCCGCAGGCTGAAGCTGTCGGCCGTCGACTGCACGCCCTCCGTCGTGTTGAACACGAGGTGCACACCGCCGTCCTTCATCAGGTCGACGATGTGCGGGCGGCCTTCCGAAACCTTGTTGATGCGCGTCGCCTCGACGCCGCGCGCGCTCAGATAATCCGCCGTGCCGCCGGTCGCGACGATACGGAAGCCCAGATCGCGCAGGGTGCGCGCGGCCTCGACCACGCCCTGTTTGTCGCCGTCGCGCACCGAGACGAACACGGTGCCCTCCGTCGGCACCTTGGTGCCGCCGCCGAGCTGCGACTTGGCGAAGGCGCGGCCGAAATCGCTGTCGATGCCCATCACCTCGCCGGTCGAGCGCATCTCCGGTCCAAGCGTGACATCGACACCGGGGAAGCGCGCGAAGGGGAACACCGCTTCCTTGACCGCGACGTGGCGGCCGATGGTGGCCTCGCGCAGATCGAGATCGCCCAGCTTCTCGCCGGCCATCAGGCGCGAGGCGTACTTGGCGATCGGCAGGCCTGTGGCCTTGGCGACGAACGGCACCGTGCGGCTGGCGCGCGGATTGACCTCAAGAATGTAAACCACGGTCTCCTTGACCGCGTACTGCACGTTCATCAGGCCGACGACGCCCAGCGACTTGGCTAACGCGACGGTCTGGCGCTCGATGTCGGCCACGACCTCGGCCGGCAGCGAGTATGGCGGCAGCGAGCAGGCCGAATCGCCGGAATGTACGCCGGCTTCCTCGATATGCTCCATGATACCGGCGACGAAGACATTGCCGTCCTTGTCGGCCAGCGCGTCGACATCGACCTCGATCGCGTCGCGCAGGTAGCGGTCGAACAACAGTGGGTTCTTGCCCAGCACCGTGTTGATCTGGCCGGTCTTGTCGTTGGGATAGCGCGCCTTGATGTCGGGCGGCACCATCTCCGGCAGCACGCCGAACAGGTAGTCGTTGAGCCGCGTCTCGTCGTGGATGATCGCCATGGCGCGGCCGCCCAGCACATAGGACGGCCGCACGACCAGCGGCAGGCCGACATCGGCCGCGACCAGGCGCGACTGCTCGATCGAATAGGCGATGCCGTTCTGCGGCTGCTTGAGCTGCAGCTTCTCCAGCAATCTCTTGAAGCGGTCGCGGTCCTCGGCGAGGTCGATGGCGTCCGGCGAGGTGCCGAGGATCGGGATGCCGGCGGCCTCCAGCGGCTTGGCGAGCTTCAGCGGCGTCTGGCCGCCGAACTGCACGATCAGGCCCAGCAGCACGCCTTTGCTCTGCTCCTTGCGCACCAGCTCGACCACGTCCTCGACGGTAAGCGGCTCGAAGTACAGCCGATCGCTGGTATCGTAGTCGGTCGACACGGTCTCCGGGTTGCAATTGACCATGATGGTCTCGAACCCGGCGTCGCGCAGCGCATAGGCCGCGTGCACGCAGCAATAGTCGAACTCGATACCCTGGCCGATCCGGTTGGGGCCGCCACCGAGGATGATGACCTTGCGACGATCGCTAACCTCGGCCTCGCACTCTGGCGCCTGCACGCCGTCGCCCTCGTAGCAGGAGTAGAGGTAGGGCGTGCGCGAGGCGAACTCGGCGGCGCAGGTGTCGATACGCTTGTAGACCGGCCGCACGTCGAGCTCGATGCGCCGCGCGGTAACGTCGCCGCCCTTCATCGCGCCGCCGGCCAGTTCGGCCAGACGCTCGTCGGAGAAGCCCATCTTCTTCAGGCGCAGCAGGCCCTGCCGGTCCTTCGGCAGACCGTCCTTGCGTACCTGCTCCTCGGTCTTCACCAGCTGCTCGATCTGGCGAAGGAACCACGGCTCGTAGCGGCAGGCCGCGCCCACCTCCTCGACTGTGAACCCGTAGCGGAAGGCCTGCGCGATGGTCAGCACGCGATCCGGTGTCGGCCGCGACAGCGCGGCGTGCACCGCCGATTTCGTCGGCGCGCCGGGGATTTCGATCTCGTTGAGACCGGTGAGGCCGGTCTCCATCGAGCGCAGCGCCTTCTGCAGCGACTCCTGGAAGTTGCGGCCGATTGACATCGCCTCACCGACACTCTTCATCGAGGTCGTGAGATACGGTTCGGCGCCCGGGAACTTCTCGAAGGCGAAGCGGGGGATCTTGGTGACGACGTAGTCGATCGTCGGCTCGAAAGAGGCCGGCGTGCCGGTGATGTCGTTGACCAGCTCGTCGAGCGTGTAGCCCACCGCCAGGCGCGCGGCGACCTTGGCGATGGGAAAGCCGGTGGCCTTCGACGCCAGCGCCGAGGAGCGCGACACCCGCGGGTTCATCTCGATCACGACCATGCGGCCATCGGCGGGATTCACGGCGAACTGCACGTTGGAGCCGCCGGTATCGACCCCGATCTCGCGCAGGCACGCGATCGAGGCGTTGCGCATGATCTGGTATTCCTTGTCGGTGAGCGTCAGCGCCGGCGCGACGGTGACCGAATCGCCGGTGTGGATGCCCATCGGATCGACGTTCTCGATCGAGCAGACGATGATGCAGTTGTCGTGGCGATCGCGCACGACCTCCATCTCGTACTCTTTCCAGCCGAGCACCGACTCCTCGACCAACACCTCGGTGGTCGGCGAGGCCTCGAGACCGCCTTGCACGATCTCGAAATACTCGTCCCTGTTGTAGGCGATGCCGCCGCCGGTTCCGCCCAGCGTGAACGACGGGCGAATGATCGCCGGCAGGCCGACGAACTCCAAAGCCCGGGTCGCCTCCTCGCGATTGTGCACGACCTGGCTTTTGGGCGACTCGAGCCCGATCTTGGTCATGGCGTCACGGAACTGCAGCCGATCCTCGGCCTTGTCGATGGCCTCAGCATTGGCGCCGATCAGCTCGACGCCGAGCTTCTCCAGCCGTCCCTCGCGATGCAACGCCATCGCCGTATTGAGGGCGGTCTGTCCGCCCATGGTGGGCAGCAGCGCGTCCGGCTTCTCCTTGGCGATGATGCGCGCCACCATGTCCGGCGTGATCGGCTCGATATAGGTGGCATCGGCGAGACCGGGATCGGTCATGATCGTCGCCGGATTGGAGTTCACCAGGATCACCCGGTAGCCTTCGGCCTTCAGCGCCTTGCACGCCTGCACGCCGGAGTAATCGAACTCGCAGGCCTGACCGATCACGATCGGCCCGGCGCCGATGACGAGGATGGACTTGATGTCGGTGCGTTTGGGCATCGTCCGTCTCAGCCCTTCTTCTTGCTGTTGGCCGCGATCAGATCGACGAAACGGTCGAACAGGTAGTGGCTGTCTTCAGGGCCCGGTGAGGCCTCAGGATGGTACTGCACCGAGAAGGCCGGCTTGTCGGTCAGGCGCAGGCCTTCGTTGACGCCGTCGAACAGCGAGACATGCGTGACCTCGGCGTTCAGCGGAAGCGATTCCGGCAGCACACAGAAGCCGTGATTCTGCGAGGTGATCTCGACCTTGCCGGTCGTGAGATCCTTCACCGGCTGATTGGCGCCGCGATGGCCGCGCGCCATCTTCGCAGTCTTGCCGCCGACGGCGAGAGCCAGCATCTGGTGACCCAGGCAGATGCCGAACGTCGGCACACTGGCGTCGAGCACGCCCCGGATCGCCGGTACGGCGTACTTCCCGGTCGCCGCCGGATCGCCGGGGCCGTTGGACAGGAACACGCCGTCAGGCTTGTGGCGCAGGATGTCCTCGGCCGTCGCGGTCGCCGGAACCACTGTGACCTTGCAACCGGCATTGGCGAGGCAGCGCAGGATGTTGCGCTTGGCGCCGTAGTCGACGGCGACGACATGGTACTTGGCGTTGGTCTGCTTGCCGTAGCCCTTGCCCAGCGCCCACACCGACTCATCCCAGCCGTAGCTCTGGCGCGTGCTGACCTCGCGCGCGAGGTCCATGCCTTCGAGGCCCGGCCAGTCCACCGCCTTCTTCACCAGCGCGGGAATGTCGAACGTGCCGTCGGGCCGATGGGCCACGACGCCGTTGGGCGGGCCGCCGTCGCGGATGCGCCGCGTCACCTGGCGCGTGTCGACACCGCAGACACCGGGGAGGTTGTGCGATTTCAGCCAGGCGTCGAGATGACGCGCCGAACGCCAGTTGGCTGGATCGGTGATGTCCTCGCGCAGCACGACACCGCGCGCCGCCGGCGTGATGGTCTCGATGTCCTCGTCGTTGGTGCCGACGTTGCCGATGTGCGGGAAGGTGAAGGTGATGATCTGCCCGGCGTAGCTGGGATCGGTGATGATCTCCTGGTAGCCGGTCATCGAGGTATTGAAGCAGACCTCACCCACCACGTCGCCGGCGGCACCGACACCGCGACCCCAGAACACGGAGCCATCGGCTAGCACGAGCGCCGCCGTGGCGCCTTGGGGCTGCGCAGGCGCGACCCGAGTCGCGGCGCCCGGAACGGCGCCGGTGGAGGAAGGTTGGGACATGGGTTTGTGTCCGATCGCGTAGGCGCCGACTCGCGGGGGTTCGGGCAGGCGCAAAATTCGGCGTCTTGTAATGACCGGCCGGCACCGCGTCAACCCCTGGGAATTTCCAAAATCGCTTTCTTTTCAACATGTTATTTCAATTGCCCGTGCTGACCGCTGCGGCTATTTTGCCTCTTTCCCGCTCCGCCAAAGAGGCAACGATGTTGCGCGACCGCTTCACCGAAGCGCTGAAAGACGCCATGCGCGCCAAGGACATGGCGAGCGTTTCCACCATCCGCCTGATGATCGCCCGTATGAAGGAGTGGGATATCGAGGCGCGCGCCAAGGGCAACAAGGACGGCGTGGCCGACGCCGAGCTCCTGCAGATGCTTTCGGGCATGGTTAAGCAGCGCCAGGAGAGCGTCGCCGCCTACCAGCAGGGCAACCGCCAGGACCTCGCCGACAAGGAGCTGGCCGAGATCGCGGTGATCCGCAAGTTCATGCCCCAACAGCTCGACGCGTCGGGGATCGACGCGGTGATTGCCAAGGGTATCGCCGAGACCGGCGCCTCGGGCATCAAGGGCATGGGTCCGCTGATGGCCTGGCTCAAGGCCAACTACGCCGGCCAGATGGACTTCGCCGCGGCCTCCGCCGCCGCGAAGAAGGCGCTGGGCGGCTAAACGGATAAGTCCCCGCTATCCATAGGCAAGCGCCCTTGGGCTGCCGCTATTCGGCGGTATGCTGAGGTATGGCTTTCCCGCCGGAGTTCGTCGAGGAACTGCGAAACCGGATCACCCTGTCAGAGGTGATCGGGCGGAAGGTCGCGCTCAAGCGCAAGGGGCGCGAGTACGCGGGGCTTTGCCCGTTCCACAACGAGAAGACGCCGAGCTTCTGGGTCAACGACCAGAAGGCTTTCTTCCACTGCTTCGGCTGCGGTGCGCATGGCGATGCGATCGGCTTCACCATGCGGATCGAGGGCCTGACGTTTCCCGATGCCGTCGAGAAGCTGGCGCACGATGTCGGGCTGGCGGTGCCCGTGGCGACGCCGCAGGAGCGCGAGCGCGCCCAGGCCGCCGCGACCCTGCACACCGTCGCGTCGATGGCGGCGCGCTGGTTCGAGACGCAGCTGCGGATGCCGGGCGGCAGGGTCGGGCTCGACTATCTCCGTGGCCGCGGGCTGTCGGACGACGCGATCGAGCGGTTCCAGCTCGGCTTCGCTCCGGACAATAGAGAAGCATTGCAGGTCGCATTGAAGCGCGACGATGTCACCGAGCAGCAGATGGTGGATTGCGGGCTGGTGATCCGGCCCGACGAAGGTGGCCGCGCGCCCTACGACAGGTTCCGCGGCCGGGTGATGTTCCCGATCCACGACCGGCGCGGCCGGGTGATCGCCTTCGGGGGGCGCGTCATCGGCCAGGGCGAGCCGAAGTACCTGAACTCGCCGGAGACGCCGCTTTTCCACAAGGGCGACAACCTCTACTGCCTGCACCTCGCGCGCGAGGCCGCCGCCAAGGACAGGCCGGTCGTCGTTGCCGAGGGGTACATGGACGTCATCGCCCTCCACGTCGCCGGTTTCGACGGGGCAGTCGCGCCCCTGGGCACGGCGCTGACAGAGGGCCAGCTCGCCCTGATCTGGCGCATGGCGGACGAGCCCTATCTCTGTTTCGACGGCGACAATGCGGGCAAACGCGCCGCCCAACGCGCGGCGGAACGCGCACTGCCGCTGCTGGCACCGGGCAAGAGCCTGCGTTTCGTCAGCCTGCCGCCCGGCGAGGATCCCGACAGCCTGATCCGCAAAGGCGGACCGGCCGCCTTCGACGCGGCGCTCAAGGCCGCCCGGCCGCTGGTCGATGTGGTTTGGGAGATCGAAACGGTCGGCCAGCCGGACGAGACCCCCGAGCGCCGCGCCGCTATCCGCGCTGCCCTGCGCCAGCGCGCCGCCACAATTTCCGATCCGGCGGTGCGCGAGCAGTACCGGAACGAGCTCGACCAGCGCTTCGACGCCGCCTGGCCGCGCTTCCGATCGACCGGACGCTTGGCTGGACCGGGCATCGCCGGCGGACAGCGGCGGCAACGCTTCCTGGATCGCCCGATCCGGCGCGAGCCGTCGCTGGAGGACGTCGCCTGGTTTCGCAAAGGCGCCGCGCTCGCGACAGCCGGCCACGATCTCGACCCCGGCCGCCGGGAAGGGCTGTTGCTGGGCGCGCTGCTGCTGCATCCAGCCTGGCTGGAGGTACTGGCCGAGGAACTGGCCGCTTTGCCGCTTACCGGAAACGAGCGAGAGCGGCTACGGGCGGCCCTGCTCGAGGCCGCCGCCGAAGTCGATCATCCGGGCCCTGGCGAGGACGTCGCGGCGCTTGAAGCGGTGGCAATCGCTCGCCATCTAGGTTTGGCTGGATTGACCGCCACCGCCGAGGCTCTTCGTCAGGATGCGATTAGAGGTTTTGGCCCGTCGGAGCCCGAGGCCGCAGCCCGGGAGCGCTGGCGGCGGGAGGCCGAGAGCCACCGGCTGGCGTTCGCGGAGGTCTCGGAATTACGGGCGGCTGAGGCGAGCTTCGCCAGCGACCCGAGCGAGGCCAACTGGGACCGCCTGCAGGCCCTGCGCCACCAGTCCATCCGGAGCGCCCGTACGGGCAGCGGCGGCGGCTAGTCGATCTACCTGCCTTGCGAGCGGCGGGCCGGTTTTCGCTGGCCGCGCAGAGAGGCAGAGTCTATAAGGTAGGGGTACCTGTCGCACCCCCGCGCGACGGGTTTTATTGTCTTTTTCAGGCGCTTGTTCCCAGGTTTGCGACCGGCCCGCCTCGACGGGTCGCAAAACCCGCCCCGGAACCGCGCCGCATAGGGAAGGTGTCGCGCCGATGGCGACCAAGCTGGCAACCGCCCCCGAAACGACCGAGAAGCCCGAAGACCCGATCGATTCGCCGCTGCTCGATACCCTCGGTGCGGGGCTGAAGAAGCTGCTGCAGAAGGGCAAGGAGCGCGGCTACGTCACGGTCGATGAGCTCTCCGCCGCTCTGCCGGCCGAGGAGGTCACCTCGGAGCAGATCGAGGACACCATGGCGATGATCTCCGAGATGGGGATCAACCTGGTCGACAGCGAAGAGACCGAGGACGTCGCCGAGGAGAAGCCGGCGGCCACCGACGGCAAGGTCGCCGTCGCCGCCTCGGAGGTCGAGGAGGAAGAGGACTACGGCCGCACCGACGATCCGGTGCGCATGTATCTGCGCGAGATGGGCTCGGTCGAGCTGCTCAGCCGCGAGGGCGAGATCGCCATCGCCAAGCGCATCGAGGCCGGCCAGGAGAAGATGATCGGCGCGATCTGCGAGAGCCCGCTGACCATCACGGCGCTGCTCGAGTGGCGCGACGCGCTCAACGACAACCGCATGCTGCTGCGCGACGTCATCGATCTCGAGGCGACCTATGGTGGCGGCCCCGACGCGGCCGCAGCCAAGGCCGACGCCAACGGCGTCATCCCACCGGGACCGCGCCCCTCCATTCCGACACCGCAGCGTCCGCCGTCGATGCCCAAGCCGGCGCCCAAGCCCGTCGAGGCGACCGCCGAGGGCGGCGACGGCGCGGCGCCCGGCGAGGAGGAGCAGAGCGACGAGGAGGCCAACGTCTCGCTGTCGGCGATGGAGGAGAAGCTCAAGCCCGAGGTTCTCAAGACGCTGTCGAAGATCGCCAAGACCTATGGCGACATGTCGAAGGTGCAGAACCGCCGGCTGTCGACCCTGCAGCGCGGCCACAAGCCGTCGGACGAGTTCGAGCGCAAGTACGAGCACTATCGCAAGAAGATCGTCGAGCTGGTGCGGACCATCCACATCAACAACGGCCGCATCGAGCAGCTGCGCGACCAGCTCTACGACATGAACCGCAAGCTGGCGCAGCAGGAAGGCAAGATCTTCCGCCTGGCCGAGTCGGTGAAGATCAAGCGCGAGGAGTTCCTCGGCGCCTATATCGGCCACGAGCTCGATCCCAACTGGCTCGAGAAGGTGCAGAAGCTGCCCAACAAGGGCTGGAAGGAGCTCGCCAAGCGGCGCGGCGCCGACATCACCATGATCCGCGGCGAGATCGGCGCGCTGTCGGCCTCCTCGGGGCTGCCGATCAGCGAGCTGCGCCGCATCGTGCGCACCGTGCAGGAGGGCGAGCGCGAGGCGACACGGGCGAAGAAGGAGATGGTCGAGGCCAACCTGCGCCTCGTGATCTCGATCGCCAAGAAGTACACCAACCGCGGCCTGCAGTTCCTCGACCTGATCCAGGAAGGCAACATCGGCCTGATGAAGGCGGTCGATAAGTTCGAGTACCGCCGCGGCTACAAGTTCTCGACCTACGCCACGTGGTGGATCCGGCAGGCGATCACCCGCTCGATCGCCGACCAGGCGCGCACCATCCGCATCCCCGTGCACATGATCGAGACGATCAACAAGCTGGTGCGCACCTCGCGCCAGATGCTGCACGAGATCGGTCGCGAGCCCACGCCGGAGGAGCTGGCCGAGAAGCTCGGCATGCCGCTGGAGAAGGTGCGCAAGGTCCTGAAGATCGCCAAGGAGCCGATCAGCCTCGAAACGCCGATCGGCGACGAGGAGGATTCGCATCTCGGCGATTTCATCGAGGACAAGAACGCCGTGATCCCGCTCGACGCGGCGATCCAGTCGAACCTGCGCGAGACCACGACCAAGGTGCTGGCCACGCTGACCGCCCGCGAGGAGCGCGTGCTGCGCATGCGCTTCGGCATCGGCATGAACACCGACCACACCCTGGAAGAGGTCGGTCAGCAGTTCTCGGTCACCCGCGAGCGCATCCGCCAGATCGAGGCCAAGGCGCTGCGCAAGCTGAAGCATCCCAGCCGCAGCCGCCTGCTGCGCAGCTTCCTCGACCAGGGCTGATCGCCGCGCGGTGGACGCGCCGGTCCGCCTGCTCCGGGGATCGCGCGCCACGCCGATCGGCGAGGCGGTGCTCGTGTTCGACGAGCCGGGACGGTTGCGCGCGCTGGAGTTCGCCGACCACGCCGACCGCTTGGCGCGCTTTCTCCGCCTGGGTTATGGCGCGGCCGCGCGCACGGACGCCGCGACCGCCCCGCCCGGCATCGCCGATGCTCTCGATGCCTACTTCGCCGGCGATCTGGCCGCCATCGACGACATCCCCTGCGCGCCGGTCGGGACGAGCTTCCAGCGCGCGGTGTGGGACGCTTTACGCGACATCCCCACCGGCCAGTCTTCGACCTACGCCCAACTCGCCGCCCGCATCGGCCGGCCCACCGCACAACGAGCCGTGGGCGCCGCAAACGGCGCCAATCCGATTGCCGTGGTCATTCCCTGTCACCGGCTGGTGGGGGCTGACGGCTCGTTGATCCGCTACGGTGGTGGCCTACACCGAAAGGCCTGGCTGTTGCGCCACGAGGGCGCGCGCCCGGACTAAACGCGCGGAAGCGTTGCGCACAGGCCGCGAACGCGCTTCTCTCCGCATCCGCATCAGGGAGTCCACTCGTATGCTCACGATTTACGGCGTCTACCGCTCGCGCGCCTCGCGAAATGTCTGGCTGCTCGAAGAGCTGGGCGTGCCCTACCGCGTGGTGCCGGTGATCCAGCACTATCGCCAGCCCAGCGGCCCGACCTTGCTGCACACCCGCTCACCCGACTTCCTGAAGATCAACCCGAACGGCCACGTGCCGACGATGGACGACGACGGCCTGGTGCTGCACGAGTCGCTGGCGATCAACCTCTACCTCGCGCGTAAGCATGGCGGCCCGCTCGCCGCCGCCAATCTCGCGGAGGACGGCCAGATCGGCATGTGGAGCCTGTGGGCGGTGACCGAGATCGAGCCCCACTCCATCCAGGTGCTCTATCATCGCACCGGCAATCCCAACGGGCCCAAGGACGAGGCCGTGGCACAGGCCGCGATCACCGCCTTGCGGGCCCCGTTCGCCGTGCTCGACCGGCATCTGGCGGCGCATGGCGGCTACCTGGTCGGCCAGCGCTTCACCGTCGCCGATATCAACCTCGCGGAGTGCGTCCGCTATGCCAGCGTCGCACCCGAGCTGTTCGACGCCGCGCCTGCCGTGAAGGCATGGCTCGCCGCCTGCCAGGCGCGCCCGGCGTTCCGCGCGATGTGGGCCAAGCGAGACGCCGAACCGGCGTGATGCGCGGCGCACTCGATATATCATCCCGAGCGTAGCGAGGGCGCCGGCGCAGACAGCAAAGCCGTCCGCCCCGTCAGCGCGGGCGCGGCCGAGAGGCGTTGTACGTGGACTTGGCGGGCGCCGACACGAAGCCATAGAAGTTCTTGAGGAAGCTCGACAGCGAGAGGTCGCCAGTGGTGGGCACGGAGCGCGAGCCATTGCCCCAGGTGAAGACGGTGAACACGATGCGGTCCTTGTCGAGGAACGAGACCGGGCCGCTCAACACCACCCAGTGGTTGGGGATGACCGATTTGTTGTCCTGCTTCGCCGAATCCAGCATGTCCGCGTTGATGAACAGGCAGACATGGTTCATGGTGGCGCGCAGCTTCTCGGCTTCCTCGATGTCGGACTTGCCCTTGGTGAAGACCACGTTGGTGACATTCTTGCCCGAGCCGATTCCCACCTTGCTGAGCCAGCCCGACAAGGTCCCGGGCATGGTGATGCCGCCGGCGGCGACATCGACGCTGTCATAGCTGAGCACGGCGTTCTCGGAGTCGCGGATGCTGGCGAGGGTCATCCAATCGACCGGCGCGATCTTGCTGGCCGGCGGATCGTAGGTGCGCAGGGACAGGCCCGGTTTCACGTCGAGGGTGCCGATCTTGGCCGAGCCGTTGGTCCAGAGATGGGTGACGTACCAAGCATAGGCCTTGGGATCGTTGAGGATCAGGCAGAACAGCAGCGAGGCCGGGCCGCACAGGCTGGCCGCACCCTGGCGGATCTTGCCGGGATCATCGAGGCGGGCGCGGGCGCCGCTGATGATGTCCGCGCTCTTCAGATGCGGCCAAGACCCCGAGCCCGGCGACTTCTCGAAATCGTCCAGTATCTTCTTCGCTTCGTCGATGGCCGCCACTCTGCACTCTCCCCCGACGTGATTCTGCCGGACAAGCATAGCAGGTCGCCGCGTTCCGGGAAACGCCGGGGTCTGCATCGGCTTCCCTTCCGCCCAAAGGCGAACACCGAACCGCTGAACGCGGATCGGGCGGGATGGGCGCAAATCGGCCGGCCAGGGCCCAGGATCATCGAGGTCGTCGCAGATCTTGCGCCCGCGAAAGTCGTTGATCTCGCGATGCCGACGGCTAGTTGAGGAGTGCGGGGCGCGCCGGCCCGTCGCGACCGCCGCGTCCCCTTGGTCACATCGCGCCGCAATCCATGCCGATCGACTGGTCGGCGAGTTGCTTCTGTTCGGCGGTGAGGGCGTTGTAGAGGGTCTCGGTCGCCGGCTTGACCGCCTTCATGGCCTCGAGCATGGCCTCCATGTGGGAGATGCGGGCGTCCATGCGCTCGATGGCGGTGCCCTTTTGCATGGCGGCGAACATCAGCTTGTGCGTGGACTGCATGGTGTCGACGCCGGCGCCCTCGCTACGCTCGGGATGACAGCGGTGCAATAAGGCGCTCGCGCACATAGGGGATGTGTTCGCGGCCCCAGTAGAGATCGCCGTCGTCGAACAGGAAGCTGGGCACGCCGAACACACCGACGGCTTCGGCCTCGCGTTGCAGGCGCCGCAATTCGGCGCGCCCTTCGCCGCCGAGCCACGCGGCGAAGCCGGCGACATCGGCGCCGCATTCGCTCAGGGTCGCGGCCACGACATCGGGATTCTCGATGTCGAGCGCGCGCATCCAGAAGCGCTCGTACGTGACGTCGACATAGCGCGCCTCGATCGCCTCGCCTTGCCGCTTGGCCCATAGCAGACCGATATGCGCCAATGAGGAATCGAAGATCTTCCGCGTGCCGCGGATCACCAGGCCGCGCCGATTGGCCTCGCGCCGGCAATCCATGTAGCTGTACTTCACGCGCCGCCATTGATGCGCGTTGCGGCTTTCCTCCAGCACATCGCCCGAGCCGTCGACCTTGGCGCTGCCGAGATAGGCCGGGATGTCGAGCGTGTAGGGCAGCCACTCGATCATGGCCCCGGTCTCGCGCGCGAGATCGCGCGCCGGGTCCTTGGCGAGATAGGCGTAGGGACTCTTGAAATCGATGTAGAAGCGGATGCGCGCGGGCATACTGGGCTAGTACCGGAGCGCGCCGTCGCGCATCACTGCGATGTAGTGGCAAACCGCGGCGGCGAGCACGAAGCCGTGCCAGATGGCGTTGTGATAGGGTAGCCGGTGCCAGAGGTGGAACACCACGCCCAGGCTATAGAGACCGCCGCCGACGAGCAGCAGCACCAGGCTGGCGCCCGACAGCGCTTCGACCACCGGCCCCATCATCGGAAGGACCGCCCAGCCCAGCATCAGGTAGAGCACGATCGAGACGCGTTCGAAGCGGCCCGGCAAAGCGAGCTTCATCGCCACGCCGCATAGCGCCACGACCCAGACGGCGCTCAGCAGCACGGCGCCCCACAGGCCACCGATGGCGATCGCGGCGAAGGGCGTGTAGCTACCGGCAATCATCAGAAAGATCGCGGCATGGTCGAAGCGCCGCAGGATCGCCTTCGCGCGCGGCCAGGACACGAGGTTGTACGCGGCGGAGAAGCCAAAGCCGGCGACCACGCCGAAGACATAAAGGCCGAGCGCCGCGAGCTGAGCCGCGCCGCCCGGCACCGCGACCGCCAGCAGCACGATGCCGGCGATCACCGCGCAGCCCACGCCGGCGACGTGGACGACGGCGTCGGCGATTCGCTCGCCGCGTGAGTAGATGGGAAAGGCAAGACTCATACGCAGTACCCTAGCTTGCGCATCCACCGGCACAACCCTACCCTAGCACTGTCGGAAAAGGCACGCATGCCCGTGTGGTTCAGCCGGGCGTCCTCGCGATGTGCGGAGATCCTGTCGAGCGCCGCTACTGGCGCCCCGTCCCACGACTGTAGTCGGCGCATCCCGCGCCGATGAACGGCAGGGTCATGAACATGCGACAGCTCATCTCATTGGTCACGCTAGGCGTCGACGATCTCGCGCGCTCGCGCCGCTTCTACGTCGACGGATTCGGCTGGAAGCCGGTATTCGAGGCACCACACATCGTCTTCTATCAGATGAACGGCCTGGTCTTCTCGACATGGCTCAGAACGGCGCTCGACGAGGAGACGAAGCGCAGCTCGCCGGTGAAGTCGGCGGGCTTCACACTGGCGCACAGCGTCGAGAGCCGCGGCCAGGTACAGCCCATCCTCGACCATCTCGCGAAGTTTGGCGGGCGGATCCTCAGACCGGCGTCGGAACCGCCGCATGGCGGCATGCGCGGGCTGGTCGCCGATCCGGACGAGCACGCCTGGGAGATCGCCTGGAATCCAGCCTGGCCGATCGACGCGCAGGGCCGGGTGCGCTTCGGTACCTGAAGCTCTATGCTCGACCATCGGGAGGTCGGGCATGCGATTCGGTCTGTTCGGCGGGGCGCGCACCCAGCGGCGCGACGATGGTTCGGGCGACAGCCAGGCCTATGACGACTTCATCAACTACGTCGTCGAGGCCGAGCGGCTGGGCTTCCGCAGCGTCTTCCTCGTCGAGCACCACTTCACCGGCGTGGGCCAGCTCTCGGCGTCGTTGACCCTGCTGGCCTATCTCGCCGCGCGCACCCGCAGCATCCGCCTGGGCACCGCCGTGGTCGTGCTGCCCTGGCACAATCCGGTGCTGCTGGCCGAGCAGGCCGCGACGCTCGATCTGCTGTCGGGTGGTCGACTCGATCTCGGTGTCGGCAAGGGCTATCGCGCCTCGGAATTCGCTGGCTTCCGCATTGCCATGGACGAGGCGACCGAGCGCTTCGACGAGGCGATCGAGGTGATCCGCAAGGCGTGGACCAGCCCCGGCCGCTTCTCGCACCGGGGCAAGCGGTGGTCGTTCGACGACATCGTGGTCGAGCCGGCGCCACTGCAGCGCCCGCATCCGCCGCTGTGGCTCGCCGCCGGCAGCCCGGACTCGATCCGAAGGGCCGCGCGCGAGGGCTACAATCTGCTGCTCGACCAGCTGGGCTCGGTGGCGCTCACCATCGAACGCGTCGCGTTGTTCCGCGAGGAGTGCGCGCGCATCGGCAGGCCGTACGACTCCTCGATGATCGCCGCAGCGCGCGCCCTGCAGATCGCGCGCAACGACGCCGAACGCCAGGCGGCCTACGAGACACGCGCCCGCGTCGTGCGCACGATCGGCGATCTGGCGCGCGGCGGCGGCAAGCTGGTGGCGCCCGAGGAAGACGACGCGCCGCTGCTGGGCACGCCGGCCGAGATCGTCACACGATTGCGCATCCTGCGCGACGGCGGCGTCGGCAACGTGCTGCTGGTCGATCCCGGCGCCAACGTCGCCTCGTTGCGCGCCTTCGCGGCCGAGATCATGCCGTCGCTCACCGAGGAGCGCGCCGCGGCGGACTGACGATCAGCCGATCTTCTCCACCACGCGGCCCAACCGCTCCAGCGTGCGCAGAACCATCTTCTGACCCAGCCCGGGCCATTGCACGCGTAGCAGCAGATGGTTGCTGCCGGTGGCCTCGCCGTACTGGCCGATCTGGTCGACCACCTCGTCGGGCGAGCCGATGATGAAGCGATCGGCAGCGAACTTGTCAAAGTCCTGGCGGATGCGGTCGGCCGGCACGAAGCCGCTGGCGCCGCCCCAACTGGCATAGGCCTGATACTTGAAGAACAGCGGCTCGCGTACCTCCTCGAAGCCGCCGACATGGCATTCGCGAATGACGGGGAACTCCGTCGCCGGCGGCAGCCCTTCGGCCGCGCGCGTCTCGCGGAACAGCTTGCCCAGCCGGCCCACCGAGGATTGGCTGACCAGCGGCGACGGCATCCAGGCATCGGCCAGCTTGGCCGCGCGCTTCACCGGCACCTCGACATCGCCCGCCATCCAGATCGGCGGCCCGCCCGGTCGCTTGGGCCGCACGCTCGCCTGCACGCCGCTGACGGTATGGAAGCGTCCCCGGTGCTCGACCACGGGATCGCGCCACATCTTGCGGATCACCTCGACGCCCTCGACGAAGCGCGGCACGCGCTCCTTGAACGGCACGCCGATGGAGTCGAACTCCTCCTGGCGATAGCCCAGCCCCAGCCCGACGATCGCTCTGCCGCCGGTCAGCCAGTCGAGCGTCGCCGTCTCCTCCGCCACCACCACGGGATTGAGCAGAGGCAACAGCAGCAGACCCGGCCCGATCTCCATGCCCTCCGCATCTGCGGCGAGCCGCGCCAGCAGCGGCATGGCCTGGAACATCTGCAGCGGCTTCGACACGAAATGCTGGCCGACCATCAGCGACTTCAGCCCGCTGGCGCGCGCCACCTTCACCTGCTCGATCAGGTTGGCGAGTTCCGGCCCGAGATCAGCGCCCTCACGCCACTGCGTGGCCATGTAGAGGCCGAGCTTCATGGTGTCCTCCCGATCCATGTTCGCGCGTCAGTCTGCGGGCGCCCGACGATCGCCTGCAAGCGTGGCGTCCGTCGTCCTCGTCGTCGACCCGCTTCGCAAGCAACGCCGAGGGCCCGACCTGCATGTCATCCCATCGCGATTCGCGCTACTCTGTCGCCGACTGATCGCATCGCGCACAGAGGGGAGGAACCATGATCCGTAGGTCAACCACGGCACTGGCCGCTGCCTTGCTCGGCGCCATGGCGCTGATCGCCGACGCCAGCGCGCAGTCCACCGTCGTCTGCTCGGTCGGCCAAAAGACCTGCGGCAGCCGCTGCTACTCGCCGCTCAAGGGTGAAAGCTGCAACGAGGGCAACATCGTCTGCCAGGTCGGCCAGAAGGTCTGCGGCAAGCGCTGCTATTCTCCACTCAAGGGCGAGACCTGCAACATCAGGTAAACGACCTCAGCCCTCGAATGTCGGCAGCGCGCCTCCCACCAGGGGTACGAAACGCACCGGCATGATCGGCTCGCGCGTGAAGCCGTCCTCGGTGCGCACGACGCGCTCGACGGTTTGGTTCACCGGATCGTCGCCCACCGGCACCAGCATGATCCCGCCCACCGCCAGCTGCCCGATCAGCGCCGTCGGCATGTCTCCGGCGGCGGCGGTGACAATGATGCGGTCGAACGGCGCCTGAGGCGGCCAACCCTTGGTGCCGTCGCCGACGTGGTAGACGACGTTGTGGATGCGCAGGTCGAGCAGGCGCTTCTCGGCGTCCTTGGCCAGCACCTTGAAGCGCTCGATGGTGTAGAGGCGGCGGCAGAGCTTGGCGAGGATCGCCGCCTGGTAGCCCGAGCCGGTGCCGATCTCCAGCACCTTCATGCGCGGGCCGACATCGAGCGCCTGGGTCATGGCGGCGACCACCAGCGGCTGGCTGATGGTCTGGCCGAAGCCGATGGGCAGGGCCATGTTGTCGTAGGCGCGCTCGACGAAGGTCGAGGAGACGAAGACCTCGCGCGGGATTGCCGTCATCACCGCCAGCACGCGCTCGTCGTCGATGCCACCGCGCCGCAGTTCGGCGATCAGGCGTTGCTTGGCGACGGTGGTCATGCCGCTATCGTGGCGGGCTTCTCAGCGACGCGCCAGCGCGTCGCGCAGGCGCCGCCGCATCGCCTCGTGGGTCAGGTCGAGGTGCAGCGGCGTCACCGAGATGCGGCCGTCCCGCAGGGCGGCGGCGTCGGTGCCCAACGGCGGTTCCATGTTTTCCGGCGCGTAGCCGACCCAGTAGTACTTGCCGCCCCTGAGGTCGTCGCGCTCGTCGATGAAGCCGCCGAAGCCGAGATGCCCTTGGCGCGTCGTCTCGACGCCGGTGACCGAGGCGGCGACGACGTCGGGGAAGTTGATGTTGACGAAAGCTTCCTTCGACCACTCGACCGAGAGCACGTCGCGGATGATGCCCGGCGCATGGTGCACGCCGGTCGCCCACTTCACGGGATGGCCGCGCGTGTAGGCCTGGCTGAGCGCGATCGAGCGTATGCCCAGCAGGCAGCCCTCCATCGCCCCGGCGATGGTGCCGGAATAGGTCACGTCGTCGGCGATATTGGAGCCATGGTTGACACCCGAGAGTACCAGCGCCGGCGGCTTGTCGGTCAGCAGGTGCCTGGTTGCGAACAGCACGCAATCGGTCGGCGTGCCCTCGATGGCGAACTTGCGCTCGCTCAGCGCACGCAGGCGCAGCGGCCGGCTGAGCGACAGCGAGTGGCCGACACCGCTCTGGTTCAGCTCAGGGGCGACGATCCAGACGTCGTCGGAGAGCGCGCGGGCGATCTCGGTCAGCGCCTCCAGGCCGGCCGCGTTGATGCCGTCATCGTTGGTGACGAGGATCCGCACATCGGCGGGATCGAGTGGCGGATAGTTCATGGTCAAACTCTTCCCTTCTCCCGGCGAAGGCGGGGAGAACGTGCTTGAAGGGCGGATGAGGGATTTCGCGACTGGTCAACCAAGGCAATGGTCGTTGAGAGGATTCGAAGCCCCTCATCCGCCTCGCTACGCTCGGCACCTTCTCTCCGCCTTCGCGGGGAGAAGGGTAGTGCAATGCCCGTCACGCGGGCCTCAGCGTGTCGACGCCGCCCATATAGGGACGCAGCGCTTCGGGCACCGTGACGCTGCCGTCCTGGTTCTGGAAGTTCTCGAGGATCGCCACCAAGGTGCGGCCCACCGCGAGGCCCGAGCCATTGAGCGTATGGACGAAGCGGTTGCCCTTGGCTTCTTTCGGGCGATAGCGCGCGCCCATGCGGCGGGCCTGGAAGTCGCCCGTGTTGGAGCAGCTCGAGATCTCGCGATAGCGCCCCTGCCCCGGCAGCCAGACCTCGATGTCGTAGGTCTTGCGCGCGCCGAAGCCCATGTCGCCGGCGCACAGCGTGACCACGCGGTGTGGCAGGTCGAGCTTCTTCAGGACCGACTGGGCGCAGTCGGTCATGCGTTCATGCTCGCCTTCCGACTGCTCTGGCGTCGTGATCGATACCAGCTCGACCTTGATGAACTGGTGTTGGCGGATCATGCCGCGCGTGTCCTTGCCCGCCGAACCCGCCTCGGAGCGGAAGCAGGGCGTCAGCGCCGTGAAACGCAGCGGTAGCTCTTTCTCGTCGAGGATGCTGTCGGCCACAAGATTGGTCAGCGGTACCTCGGCGGTGGGGATCAGCCAGAAATCTTCCCGAGTCGGTGCTCGCTCGATAATGCGATCGACGACATCCTTGATGTCGGCACCTGCGGCCAACGCACGCCGGTCCTCGTCTGTCTGGTGATCCAGTGCTTTGTGAAGCAGCTCCTCGCGGCTGCGCGTGCGCGTCGCGGTGAACAGATCATCGGCGAACTTGGGCAGATTGTTGGTACCGTACACCGCGGCGTCGCGCACGAGCAGGGGCGGCGCGATCTCGGTGTAGCCGTTCTCTCTCGTCTGCAGGTCGATCATGTACTGACCGATCGCGCGCTCCAACCGCGCCAGCTGCCCACGCAACACGACGAAGCGCGCACCGCTCAGCTTGGCAGCGGCGGCGAAGTCCATGCCCAACGGCTCACCGATCGCGACGTGATCCTTGGCCTCGAAGGCGAAGTTGCGCGGCGCGCCGGACTGGCGGGACGGCACCGGCACGTTGTCGTGCTCGTCCTTGCCATCGGGCGTCTGGTCCGACGGGATGTTGGGCAAGCCCGAGAGCAGGTCGTTGAGCTCCTTCTCCATCACCGTGGCGGTGGCCTCGGCGGCCTTCTGGGTGACATCCAGAGCCGCCACTTCGGCCATCAGCGCGTCTGCGGACTCGCCCTTGCCGCGCGCCGCGCCGATCTGTTTCGACAGCGCCTTGCGGCGGGCCTGCGCCTGCTCACCCTCGGTGATCGCGGCGCGGCGGCGCTGGTCGATCTCCAGGACTGTGGCGCTGTGGGGCGGCAGATGGCGGCGGGCGAGTCCGGCGTCGAAGGCGGCCGGATTGTCGCGAATCACACGAATGTCATGCATGGCGAGGGCCAGGGAGAACGGGAGAGCGTGAAGGGTTCAGGCGCCTGTTGTGCGGGCGGCGCCACCTCCGGTCAAGTCGAGGGCCCGGTCAAGTCGAGGGCGACGTGCCCTCGGTCGATCGTTCGGCCTCGGCCTTTTCCTCGGCGGCGTCCTTTACGGCGCGCTTCTTCTCGATCGCCATGCCGATCAGGATGGCGATCTCGTAGAAGATGATGAGCGGCACGGCGAGCGCGATCTGGCTGACCACGTCGGGCGGCGTCAGGATCGCCGCGACGATGAAGGCGATGACGATGGCGTAGCGGCGCTTGGCCCTCAGCGCCGCCGTGCTGACGATACCGACCCGTACCAGCAGGGTGAGCAGCACCGGCACCTCGAAGGCGAAGCCGAAGGCGAAGACCAGCTGCAGCACGCGTTCGAGATAGTCCGAGGCCCGCAGCGTCTTCTCGATTTCAGGCGGCGTGTAAAGAGCCAGCATGAAATTGATCACGTAGGGCATGACCAGGTAGTACATGACCGCGCAGCCGGCGTAGAACATGAACGGCGTGGCGATCAGAAAGGGGCGGAACGCCGCCTTCTCGTGGCGATAGAGACCCGGCGCGACGAAGGCCCAGAGCTGCGTGGCGATTAGCGGGAAGCCGACGATCAGCGACAGGAAGGCGGACATCTTCACGGTGACGAAGAAGAACTCGAAGATGTCCAGCACGATCACCTTGTAGCCATCGGCCGTCGCCGGCTGGATCAGGAAGGTGAAGATCGGCTTGGCGAAGTAGAAGCACGCGATGAAGACAAGCATGAACCCGGCGATCGCGTAGATCAGCCGCTTGCGCAGCTCGATCAGGTGATCGAGCAGTGGCATCGGCTTGTCGTCTTCGGGTCCGTCGATCGTGGTCACGCGGGATGGTCCGTGGCGGCGGTGCCGCCGGTCAGAAGTTTAGCCGACCGCGACCTTTGCCGGCGTCGGGCCGGGCTCGTTGGCGGCTTTGGGCATGGCTGCGGCGACCTGCGGTTCGGGCGGCGGCGACGGCTGCTCGACCGCGATCGGGTCGGCGACGGCCGAAGGCTCAAGCGCCGTGGTCGGATCGGCGATCGGTTCCGGCGAGGCTGGGGGCGCCAGCTCCGCCGTCTCGACCGGGGGCGCCGCCTCGGCGCCGGACGTCGAGGCGTCGATTGCCGCCTTGGCCTTGGCCATCTCGGCCTCCGCCTCGGCGATGCCGGCGTCGACCTGACCCTTGATCTCCTTCAGCGGATCGACGCCGGGCAGGTCAAGCACGGTGTTGCTGTCGATGGTCTTCTTGACCTCATCGAGATCGGCCTGCTTCACCATGTCATCGACATGGCCGCGGAACTCGCCAGCGAGGTTGCGCGCAGTGGCGACCCACCGGCCGACCGTGCGCAACATCCCCGGCAGCTCTTTCGGGCCGATGAAGATGAGCGCGACGACGGCGATGATCAGCAGTTCGGGGCTATCGATGCCGAACATGGTGCTTGGGCCCCGACGCGCTCAGCCGGCCGTCAGGTCTTGGCCTGCTGGCTCGACGAGGGCGCGGCCGACGCGGTCGCCGTCGTGCTCTGGCCGATCGTCTTGGCATCGTCGCCCGGGGTCGTCGGCGCGGTTGCCGGCTTGTTCGGGTCGGCAGCGGCGTTATCGCCCGAGACGCCCTTCTTGAAGGCGCTGAGCCCCTTGCCGAAGTCGCCCATGAGCTGCGAGATCTTGCCGCGCCCACCGAACAACAACAGGATGATCGCCAGAACGATCAGCCAATGCCAAATGCTGAAGCTTCCCATTGCACGCCTCCTCCGGGCGATCGCGGGCCTTCGCGCCCGCAAGCTTGACCGGTTTATTGCACCTTAGGGCTTTACGCCGCAACCGGCCGGCTTGGATGGCCCCTGCGGCCGGTTGACCAAACGTTCCCTATGTAGTGTCGCCGACCGCGAAGACGAAGGCCTGTTGCGCGTCGAGCGACACCGCCAGCTCGGTCCCCTCCTCGGGCAGGAACTGACCCGGCACACGGGCGTGCCAGTGGCTGTGCTCCTCGTTTCCCGCCGCAGTCGCATCGTGCCGATGAGTGGGGTCAGTATTGAGGCAAAAATGCACCCAGCTGGTCCGCCCCAGCAGCCGAGCCGCCAGCACCCGAGCCTTGACCGCCCCCTGCGTCGGCCCGGCGCCCGGGCCGGCGGCGACCCCGGCCAGCCTGAGTGCCTCAGGCCGGATCAGCACATGCACCCCCTGGCCGTCGGCGAAGCCATCGGCCAACAACGGCCCGAACGGCGTCTCGACCCGGCCGCCGCGCGTCACGCCGTCGATGCGGTTCACATCGCCCAGGAACTCGGCGACGAACTCGGTCGCCGGCCGGGTGTAGACATCGCGGGGTCGGCCGACCTGCACGATCTTGCCGGCCCGCATCACGGCGATGCGGTCAGCCATGAACATGGCTTCCTCGGGGTCGTGGGTGACGACCAGCGCGGTCATCCGGTCCGCCTTGAGCAGGTGCAGCGCCTCGTCGCGCACCACGCCGCGCAGGCGCGCGTCCAGGCCGGAGAACGGCTCATCCATCAATACGACGCCCGGCGCCGGGGCGATGGCCCGGGCCAGCGCCGCGCGTTGCTGCTGACCGCCCGAGAGCTGGTGCGGCCACGCTTTGCTGTATCCCTCCAGGTGCAGGCGGCGCAGCAGCGCCTCGACCCGCTGGTTGCGCTCGCCGGCCGACAGGCGGCGCAAGCCGAACCCGACATTGGTGCCGATGTCGAGGTGCGGGAACAAAGCGAGGTCCTGGAACACGAGGCCGACCCCCCGTGCCTCTGGCGGCGCCTCCCGGCCGGGCTCGGCCACCACCTGATCGCCGACCAGGATGCGACCGGCCTGCAGCTTTTCCAGCCCGGCGACCAAACGCAGCACGGTGGTCTTGCCGCAGCCCGACGGGCCAAGCAGGCAGACCACCTCGCCCGGCTCGACGCGCAGCGACACGCCATCGACCGCCCGGCGGCCGTCATAGGTATGGCTGAGATCCTGGATTTCCAGCGCGGAACCGGTCGAACGCATGCCGTTGTTCATAGCGGCTGGTGCGACCGCATGCCAGAGGCGCTAGCGCAGGCCATAGCGTGCCATTTCCTCGGCGATATCCGACTGTAGCGCCTTGGCGGCGGCGAAATCCGCCCCCGCGCCCACCGCATCGCCCTTTCGTTGCTTGGCGACCCCTCGGCCGTACAGCGACGTGGCCACATCCTGGGCCGATTGGAGAACCGCATTGTAGTCGGCGATCGCAGCGTCGTTACGGCCGGCGAGCAGATGCACGAAGCCGCGGCTGTCCAGCGTGTCCCAGTCGCCGGGCCGCAGACGCAGCGATTCGTCGCAATCCTTCAGTGCCTGCTCCAGCCGCGCCACCATGACCCCATACCAGCATCGGCTCGACAGGCCGGCGGCGTGGGTCGGCTGAAGCTCGATCAGCCGATCGAGGTCGGCGATCGCCGGCTCGAAGTCTCCGGCTGCGCCAAGGGTCAACGCACGACCGTAGAGCGCGACCACGTTCGACGCGTCCCGGCGGAGCACCTCGTCGTAATCACTGCGGGCGAACGCGTACATGCGCAGGCTTCGGTACGCTTCCGCCCGCTCCAGCCGAGAAAGCCGGTGATCAGGATCGAGCTTGAGCGCGGTCGAGAAACTGTCGATCGCCTGCGACGCCGAATCCTTCGCCGCGAGAATGCGCCCGTGAAGGAAGTAGGTCCGCGCATGCGTGCTGTTGAGGAAGCGGGCTTCTTCCACGTCATCCAGCGCCGCATCGCGCCGGTTGTCGAGGAACAGGGTATAGGCGCGATCGGTGAGGATTTCGGGATCGAGCGGGCTGAGCTCGACCGCCTTGCCGTGGTCCACCAGCGCCTTGTCGTACTGGCCGTCGGCGGCATGGGTGAGCGCGCGGCTGTTGTGGGCCTTGGCGCTCGCCGGATCGACGCGCAGCGCTTCGGCGAAATCGGCCATCGCCTTCTCGATCTGCCCAGTGTTGGCGTAGGCAAGCCCTCGGCTGATCAACCCATGGACATAGTCGGGCTTCAAGCGGATCGCCTGGTCGTAATCCGCGATGGCGCCGGCTTCCAGTCGCAGCTCCAAGCGGACCAGGGCGCGCTGACGAAAAGCCTCGGCAGATGACGAGTCGAGCCGGATCGCCTCGTCCAGATCCTTGATCGCCAGATCGAACTCGGCCCTGAGCCAATTCACCGTCCCGCGGCCGAAATGGGCGCCGGCGTCGGACGGATTCAGGCGGATCGCCTCGTCGAAATCGGCGATAGCACGATCGAGCTGGTCCTTGCCCTGGTAGGCCAACGCGCGTCGCTTCAAGAGCTCGACGTCGGCAGGCGTTTGGCGTAGCCGATCGGTGGTTTCGCGTATCGTCCGGTCGTGCGGCCCGTCGTCGCCGCGAACCCCGAAGCCGGCCATGTGCGCGGCAACGCCATCGTCCTGCCGCGCCGCCTGAGTGACGTCGGCGTCCGCACCGTTCTCGTCGCCCTTTTCCCGGCGCGCCACGCCCCTCACGTAGAACGCCACCGCATTGCCGCTTCGGATGCGCAGCGCCTTATTGGCATCGCGGATTGCAGCATCGAAACGACCAGCCTTCAGATGTACCAGCGCGCGCCGCGCGAAGCATTCCGACCAATCCGGCTCGAGGCGCGCCACCTCGTCCATGTCGCGCAAGGCGTCATCGAGCCTGCCGGCGCGTATATGGACACCGGCCCGGTTGAACCGGGCCTCGACGAAGTCGGGCGCGATGCGCAGAGCCTGGTCGAAATCGCGAACCGCGCGGTCGAGGTCGCCCTTGCGCTGATAGGCCGTCCCGCGATCGTTCAGGGCCGGGAGGTTGCGCGCATCGAGCACAATCGCCCGATCGTAGCTTAGGATCGCCTGATCGAGGTCGCCCTTCCTCAGATAGGCGCGCCCGCGATCGGCAAACGCCTTGGCGAGGGACGGATTGAGCCGGATGGCCTGGTCGAAATCCTGGATCGCCAGATCGTATTGCCGCGCTTCGCTGTAGGCGACGCCACGGTTGTTGAAGGTGACCTCATCATCGGGCACCAGGCGCAGGGCCGCGCTGAAATCCTCGATCGCGCGGGCCGTGTAGCCACGATCCAGATAGACCGTGCCGCGATTGCTGAAGGCAGCCGCGTGATCGGGCTTGAGCTGGATCGCGCGGTCGAAGTCGGCGATCGCCTTGTCGAGCTGTCGCAGGCGGTGATGCGCGATGCCCCGGTTGTTGAGCGCACCGGGAAAGGCCGGCACCAGCCTGATCGCCTCATCGTAGTCGCGCACAGCGGCGGCGAGGTGGTTCCTCTCGGAGTGCACGTTACCCCGGCCGTAGAAGGCCTCGGCGTAGCCCGGCTTCAGCCTGATCGCCTCGCCGTAATCGCGTATTGCCTCGTCGTAGCGACGGGTCCTCTAGTGGAGAACCGCTCGCAGGAAGTAGCCATCGGGATCGCCGGGCAGAAGCTTGACGGCCTCGTTGTAGTCGCGCAGCGCCTCGTCGTAGCGGCGCAATTTGACGTACGCCTGCCCGCGGTTGGTCAGGAACCCGGCCTGGGCTATCGGGCCACCGCGACCGGCGCGGATGACGATCGAGCAATTTTCGACGGCGACGGCCGGCTCGCGCGAGGCGCAAAGCCGATCCGGACTCTGCCCGTAAGCGGGACCGGCCACAGCCACAACTCCGAGGCCGATCAGGCCAACCGCTACGCTGCGCATGAACTCCCCCACCCCACCATTGGCTCTTCACCCGGTGTTCAGTGCTGACGCCCTGGTCGCCGAGGCAAATCTGCCAACTCTGCTCGCGATCATCCAGCACGGCGGCAGGCAGCGCCGCCAACAGGCCTGCGACAACCTCGACGCGACGCACATCTGACCCTGAACCTACTACTGACTGCAACATCGCAATCGAGCCCGGCGCGCAACGGTCAGTGACCAAGCGGGTCGTCGTTCTATTTCACGCCGAAGCGCGCCATTTCTTCAGCGATATCCGGCTGGATGAGCTTGGCCGCCACGATGTCGACCTCGCCGCGCATCGCGTCGCCGCTGCGTTGAAGCGCGATGCCTCGGCCATAAAGTGACGTCGCGATCCTGGCGTCGATGCGTAGCGCGGCATCGTAGTCGGCGATGGCGGCGTCGTTGCGGCCCGCCTTCAAGTGCACCAGCCCTCGACTATCCAGGATGGCGGCCTCGCCGGGCTTTAGCCGAAGCGCCTCCTCGCAATCCGCCAAGGCCAGCTCGAGCTGTCCGATGATGGCGCGTACCCAGCACCGCGAGTTCCACGGATTGGCGTCCGCGGGCGCGAGGCGTATGGCACGCGTCAGATCATCGATCGCCCGGTCATGCTGTCCCAGCGCCTCGAAACATGCGGCGCGGCGCGCCAGGACCTCCGCTTCGTCACCACCCAGCCGAAGCACCTCGTCGTAGTCGGCAATTGCCGCGGCGTAGTCACGCATCTGGTGGCGAAGCGTGGCGCGTGTCAGGCGCGGCGCGACGTCGGCAAAGGCGAGACGGACGGCCTCATCGAGGTCGCGCATAGCCTCGGCATGCCGCCCCAACCGCGCCAGGACCACGCCGCGATTATGGTATCCCCGATAGTCTCTCGGGTTCAGGCGGACCATCTCGGCGAAGTCGGCCATCGCCCGGTCGTATCGCTCGGCGGTGCCGTGGACACGCCCACGCGCCAGGAAGAAATCCGCGTCGGACGGATCTAGGCGAATCGCCTGATCCAGATCGACAAGCGCCGCGGGGAGATCGTTGGCACCCTCATGTGCCCGCGCGCGGTTGAAATGCGCTTTGGCTTGATTGCGCGGCGCGTCACGTTGCGCTTCGATCGCGACCGTGCACGCGTTGATCCTCGATATGATCGGTGTCGCCTCGTCGCTGCAAATGCGCCACTGCTCCGTGGCGTCCTGCGCGAGAACGGGCGTGCTCAGCACCGCCGCGATCGCCAACAGGGCGGCGCGGCTCATGGCGTCGATCAGTCCGCCGCCTTGACCGGCGTGTCGTCGCCGGCTTCGAGCGGCTCGGCCGGCCCGTCGTCGCCTTCGTCCGTGAGCGGGAGGTCTGGCTCCTCCGGTCGGTAGATGCTGGGCTGCGCGCGCGGATCGAGCAGGCCGGCGGCCTTGAGCTCGTCCATGCCAGGCAGATCCTCGATCGCCGAGAGTCCGAAATGCTCAAGGAAGAAATCGGTGGTGCCCCAGGTCACCGGCTTGCCTGGTGCGCGGCGGCGGCCCATCGGCCGGATCCAGTTCTGCTCGAAGAGGAAATCGAGCGTGCCCTTGCTCAAGCCCACGCCACGGATCTGCTCGATCTCGGCCCGAGTCACCGGCTGGTGATAGGCGATGATCGCCAGGGTCTCGACGGCGGCGCGCGAGAGCTTGCGGGTCACCTGGGTCTCGATGCGCAGCTTCTGCGCCAGATCGGGCGCGGTGCGGAAGACGAAGCCCCCGGCGACACGCACGAGGTTCACGCCGCGACCGGCGTAAACCTCGGCGAGCTCGGCCAGGATCGAGTCGATATCGGCGTCCTCGGGCAGGCGCTCGGCCAGGGTCGAAGCGTCGAGCGGCTGGGCCGAGGCGAAGAGCAACGCCTCGATCAGGCGCAGGTTCTGGGCGTGCGGATCGGCGACGACGTCGAGGGCCGCGGTCCCGGTCGTTTCCTGGTGGTCGGTCATGTCGGGGGAGCCTCTTCACCGGCGCGGCGGCGCAGCATCAGCGGGCCGAACGACTCGGTCTGGCGCAATTGCACGATGCCGTCCTTGGCAAGCTGCAGTGTCGCGACGAAGATCGCGGCGACGGCGGAACGTCGCTTCATCGGATCGACGAGACCCGGCGGCAGGAAGGCCGAGAGCGATGCCCAGTCGATGGCGATACCCAGCATGCGCTCCAGCCGCTCCAACGCCTCCTCGACCGAGAAGAACTGCGTGGCGCGGATGTGATAAGCGTCGGCGTCCTTGGGCCGCTGCTGATCGCCATAGGCCTTGAGCAGCTCATAGAGCTGCACGTCCCACTTCGACTTGCGCACGATCAGCGCACCCTCGGGCTTGCCACGGCCGAAGGTATCGACGCCCAGCCGGGGGTGCGCCATCAGCCGCGCACCGGCCTGCTGCATCGCCTCCAACCGTCGCAACTGCCATTGCAGCGCGTCGGCCATCTGCTCGCCGGTCGGCTCCTCGTCCTGCGGCGGCTCCGGAAGCATCAGGCGCGACTTCAGATAGGCGAGCCACGCGGCCATCACGAGATAGTCGGCCGCGAGTTCCAGCCGCAGCCGGCGCGCCTGCTGCACGAACACCAGATACTGGTCGACCAGCGCCACCATGGAGATGCGCCGCAAATCGACCTTTTGATCGCGCGCAAGGGTCAACAGGACGTCGAGCGGACCCTCGTATCCCTCCAGATCGAGGATCAACTCGCCCTCGCCGGGCGCCAGCACATCGGGGGCGCCCTGGTCGAAATCGCTAGAGGTGGGGATTTCGGTTGTCATTGGCTACTACCAATAGTCCAACAGCGGCCAACGCCGCGAGTCAATTTTCCCGGCGACTTATCCCCATGTCGCGGGAATTATCATGATAATTCAAAGCTTTAGGCGACCGGTCGGTCGAGCAGTTCCGCTAGTCGCCGGCGATACAGCTCGAGATCATCGCGGCCCGCCCCGTCTTGGCGCGCCTGGGCCAAGGCACGACCCCGGGCGACGCGGGCGGCGCCTCGTGGCGTGAGGGTACCCACCGCCGAGGCGATCTCACGCATCTGCTCGAGCTCGCCATTGCAGTGGAGGACCGCATCGCAGCCGGCATCAAGCGACTGACGGGCGCGCTCGGCGTAGCCGCCACCCAACGCCTTCATAGACAGGTCGTCCGAGATCAGCACGCCGTCAAAGCCGATATGGCCGCGGATCACGTCACCGACAACGCGCGCCGATGTGGTCGCCGGCTGGTTGCTCGATAGGGCGCGATACAGCACATGCGCCGTCATCGCCCAAGGCAGGTCGGCCAACGCCCGGAACGGCGCGAAATCAGTGCGCTCCAGCTCGGCACGCGACGTCTCGACCATCGGCAACTCAAGATGGCTGTCGGCACGCGCGCGGCCGTGACCAGGCAGGTGCTTCATGACGGGAATCACGCCGCCGGCGAGCAGCCCGTCGGCCTGCGCGCGGCCCAGCGCCACGACCGCCTGCACGGTGTCGGCGAAGGCGCGATCGCCGATCACGCCATGCGCGCCGGGGACCGGCAAATCAAGCACCGGGGCGCAGTCGACATCGATGCCCAACGGCGCGAGATCGGCGGCGAGCAGGCGGCCGTTGAGCCGGCTGGCCATCATCGCCGCTGCCGGGTCGCCGGCGTAGAGCTCGCCGAAGATCGAGGCCGGCGGCGCCAGGCGCCAGTGCGGCGGCCTCAGTCGTTGCACGCGCCCGCCCTCCTGGTCGATCAGCACCGGCGCGTCGTCGCGGCCCACCGTATCGCGCAACGAGTCGACGAGGCGGCGCACCTGGTCGGGCGCCTCGACGTTACGGGCGAAGAGGATGAAGCCCAGCGGATCGCTGTCGCGGAAGAACCCGCGTTCATCGGCGCTCAGCGCCGTTCCGGCGCAGCCGAAGACCACCGCGCGGGGAATGGCCACCGGCGCTACCGCGCCGGCGGGATGATCACGCAGTCGACGTTGCGCGACTTGAGCCGATCACAGGCCGATTTCGCCTGCTTATCGTCGAGCGGCCCGGCCTGAACGCGGACCCAGCCGGCCTTGTCGCCACGGTCGATACGCACGGGCTGCATCGAGAGCTGCCCGAGCACGTCGGCGTGCGACTTCTGCAACCGCGCCCAGATCGCACGCGCGGCGTCCTCGGAGCGATCGGCGGCGAGCTGCACGCGATAGCCACCGGCGGCGGCGACCGGAGGCTCCAGCGTGTCGATGAGCTTGGTAAGGGAGCCGGCCCCGGTATCCTTCACGACCGGCTGCGTCGCAGCATCGGGCTTGGCGGGCGGCGCCGGTGGCGCCGCGGCCGTGGTTGGCGGCGCGGCGGGCGGCTGGCCGGTCGTCGGCGCGGGCGGCTGCACGGGAACCGGAGCGGCGGACGGCGGCGGTGCCGCGGCGACAGGCGCGCGAGGCGGCATCGTGGGCACGGCAGGCGGTGGCAGCAGCCGCTCAGTCTGCGGCGGTACGGCCTTGGGATCGACGCGCGTGTAGACGTCCTTGTCCTGGTTGGGCACCTGCATGCCCTTGGGGTCGTCGGGGCGCACCTTGGCCGGACCCGGTGGCGTCGGGATCACCGGCGTCAGGCCCGCGCCGCCGCGCTCGATATCCTGCTTGTGGGCCCAATAGACGACACCACCGAAGCTCGCCACGGCGGCGATGCTGATCATCACGGTCAGCAGCAGGCCTTTGCGCCGGCCGGCGGCGATAAGCATCGACGGGGTCGAACTGGCGGCCGCCGCCGAACGGGCGGCGAGCTCATCCATGGATATCGACCGCAGCGGGGGGCGATCAGCGGTCGGGCCTTGTGCCGGCGATGGGTGATAGACAACGGGCCCGCTTGCCGGCAGCGGGTCTTTTTGGAACATCAACGCATCTCCTCGGCGGGGGTGACGCCGAACACCTTCAATCCAGATTGTATCACGAATCCGACCGCTTGTACCAATGCCATACGCGCCAAGGTCAATTGAGAATCAGACTCAATAATGAACCGCAAGCCGGTCTCATCCCGACCCCGGGTCCAGTGGGCGTGGAACTGCGAGGCCAGGTCGTAGAGGTAGAAGGCCAATCGATGCGGCTCGTGCGTCTGTGCGGCCGCCTCGACCTGTCGGGGCCATTGCACCAGGGTCTTGATCAGGGCCACCTCGCCGGTATCGGTCAGTCGGGCGAGAGGGGCGGCAGCCAGCGCCGCCGCCTCCGGTACCGGCAGGTTGGCCTGGGCCGCCTGCCGGAACACCGAGCGGGTTCGGGCATGGGCGTACTGCACGTACCAGACCGGATTGTCGCGCGACTGCTCGGTGGCCTTCACCAGATCGAAGTCGAACGACGCGTCGTTGCGCCGCATCAGCATGGTGAAGCGCACGACGTCGGGCCCGACCTCGTCGAGCAGGTCGCGCAGGGTGACGAAGGTGCCGGCGCGCTTGGACATGCGCACCAACTCGCCGTTCTTCAGCACACGCACGAGCTGGCAAAGCTTGATGTCGAGCGCGCCCTCGCCCGACGTGATCGCCTTCACCGCCGCCTGCATGCGCTTGACGTAGCCGCCATGGTCGGCGCCCCAGACATCGATCATGTCGGCGAAGCCGCGGCGGTACTTGTCGTGATGATAGGCGATGTCGTTGGCGAAGTAGGTCCAGGAGCCGTCCGACTTCTTGAGCGGTCGATCGGTGTCGTCGCCGAATTGCGTGGCGCGGAACAGCGTCTGCTCGCGCTCCTCCCAATCGTCGGGTTTCTGTCCCTTCGGCGGCTCGAGCGTGCCCTGGTAGATCAGGCCCTGCTTCGTCAGCGCGTCGAACGCCGCCCGCACCGCGCCGCTGTCGACCAGGGAGCGCTCGGACGTGAAGAGGTCCATGTGCACGCCCAGCGTATCGAGATCGGCTCGGATATCGGCCATTATCTCGTCGATGGCGAATTGGCGCATCGGTGCCAGCCATTCGCTCTCGGGCAGGTCTTTCCACCTCGCGCCATCACGTTGCGCGAACTTGGCGCCGACCTCCTTGAGATATTCGCCGGGATAGAGGCCCGCCGGGATCTCGCCGATATCCTGGCCCAGCGCCTCGCGGTAGCGCAGGAACGTCGAGCGTGCCAACGTATCGACCTGCGCGCCAGCGTCGTTGATGTAGTACTCCTTGGTGACCGCGTAGCCGGCCTTGCGCAGCAGGTTGGCCAGTGCGTCGCCGACCACCGCGCCGCGCGCATGCGCGACGTGCAACGGCCCGGTGGGATTGGCCGAGACGTACTCGACGTTGACCTTCGCCCCCTTGCCCAGGTCGGAATCGCCGTAGCCGGCGCCCGCCTTCAGAAGCGCCGCGAGATGCGCGCGCCAGACATCGTCGGCCAGCCGGATATTGATGAAGCCGGGGCCGGCGACCGACGCCTCGGTGACGCCGGCGACAGCGCGCAGCCGCACGGCCAGCGCGTCGGCGATATCGCGTGGCTTCTTGCGCGCGCCCTTGGCCAGCACCATCGCCGCGTTGGTGGCGACGTCGCCGTGCGTGGCATCGCGCGGCGGTTCGGCGGTGACGGCGGAGAGATCGAGGCCGGCCGGCAACTCACCAGCGGCCTCCATGGCGCGGAGCGCGCCGACGATCTCGTCGGCGATGTGGCGGAACAGGTTCATGGACTCGAGAGGAAGCACGGTTGCGGAAACGGACGGATCGGCCCTGATAACACGCTCAGGTGTACGGGTCGAACAGCCGTCGGTGCTCCTCCAAGGCGTAGTTGTCGGTCATGCCCGCGATATAGTCGGCAACGACGCGGGCGCGGCCACGCTGGTCATGCTCCAGCGCCCGCACCCGCCACTCATCGGGCAGGCAGCGTGGATCGGCGAAGAGCAGGCCGAAGAGATCGCCGACGACGCGGCTCGCCTTCGCCTTCATGCGATGCACGCGCCAATGGAAGTACATGCGCGCGTAAAGGAACTCGCGCACGGCGGTGTTCGCCGCGGCGATCGTCGGCGAGAACGCGACGACCGGCCGGCCCAGATGACGGATGTCCTGGACATCGCGCGGCGCCGCTTCGGCCAGGCGCCGGCGGGTCTCGCCGACCACGTCCTCGACCATGACGTTGATCAGCCGCCGGATCGCCTCGTGCGTGAGCCGCGCCTCCTCGATCGCGGGATAACGCCGACGGACCTCCTTGAACATGTCGCCGACCAGCGGCAGCGGCAGCAGATCCTCGATCGCGAACAGGCCGGCGCGCAGGCCGTCGTCGATGTCGTGGTTGTTATAGGCGATGTCATCGCTCAGCGAGGCGACCTGCGCCTCCGGGCCGGCATAGGTGGCGAGGTCGAGATCCCAGTCACCGCTGAACTCGACGATGGCCGCCGGCAGATCGGCCAGGGTCTTGCCGCCGGCCAGCAGCGGGCCGTTGTGCTTGACCGCGCCCTCCAGCGTCTCCCAGGTCAGGTTCAGCCCGTCGAACTCGGCGTAGCGGTGCTCGAGCTTGGTCAGGATCCGCAGAGTCTGGGCATTGTGGTCGAAGCCGCCGTGATCCTTCATCGCCGCGTCGAGCGCTTCCTCGCCGGAATGGCCGAACGGCGTGTGGCCCAGATCGTGGGCCAGCGCCAAGGCCTCGGCGAGGTCCTCGTCGAGCGCCAGGGTGCGCGCGATCGAGCGCGCGATCTGCGCCACTTCAAGCGAATGCGTGAGCCGCGTGCGGTAGTGATCGCCTTCGTGGTTCACGAAGACCTGCGTCTTGTGCTTCAGCCGGCGGAACGCGGTCGAATGGATGATGCGGTCGCGATCGCGCTGGAACGGCGAGCGCGTCGCCGTCTCGGGCTCGCGATGCAGCCGCCCACGCGTCTTGCCCGGCTGCGTCGCCCAGATCGCGAGATCGGCCATGGCCCTGCTCCGCAGCGGCCCGACGCCGCCTACTTCACCAAGGTGATGGGTACGTCGACGTACTCGACGACCGCTTGCGCCACCGACCCCAGGAGCACGCCGGACACGCCGGAGTGACCGCGCGTGCCCAGCACGACCTGTTTGGCCGCGATCTTCCGCGCGTATTCGCCGACGATCTCGGCCGGCCGGCCGACAAAAATGTGCGCCTGGGACCGCACGCCGGCGGCTTCGCAGAGGTGCCGAGCCGACCGCAGCGCCGCCTCACCGTGTTCGCGATGATAGTCGCTGATGGTCTCGCGATCGACGAAGGTCGACACCACGCCGCCTACCGGCGGCTGGACATTCACCAAATGCAGCATATCGGCGAACCCGCCCGCCACCAGGTCGATGGCGTGCTTCACCGCGCGGTCGGAATTGGCCGAACCGTCCACGGGAACGAGGATCGAGCCCTTGTCGCTCATGGAATCCTCCTATTTCCGCTTGTCGGCGCCGGCGGCGTCGTCCCGCGCGAGGTCCACGAGGTCCGGCGCTTGGCTCTCGAGCTTGGCCTGCCGGCGTCTGCTCAGGAACTTGCCAACCACCACGACGAAGATGGCGCCCGCCGCGGCGCAGACATAGTGCGCGTAGGGGATACGCGCTTCGAGCCAGAACGCGATCGTGCCGGGAGGGGCCACGGCGGCCTGCGGCGGCTTGCCGTCGCTCGACATCACCTCGCCGCCGATCCAGCCCAGCAGCGCGCCGCCGAACACCACGAGGATCGGGTATCGCTGTAGCAAGGCCGTCAGATAGGTGCTGCCGTAAATGATGATCGGTATGCTGATCAGCAGGCCGAGGATCACCAGTACGCCGTCGTTGTTGGCGGCGGCGGCGATAGCGATGGCGTTGTCGAGGCTCATCACCGCGTCGGCCACGATGATGGTCCAGATCGCGCCCCACATGTTGCGGCTGGCCTTGACGCCGTCGCCATGCGCGTCGCTCTCGTCGCCCTGGGTCAGCAGCTTGACGCCGATCCACAGCAGCAGCACGCCGCCGATCAGCTTCAGGTACGGCACGCTCAGCAGCAGGCCGACGATGAACACGAACAGCACGCGCAGGGCGATCGCGCCGAAGCTGCCGACCAGGATCGCCGGCCTGCGATGACGCTGCTCCAGGTTGCGGGCGGCGAGCGCGATAACCACCGCGTTGTCGCCGGCGAGAATGATGTCGGCCACAATGATCTTGCCCAACGCCGCCCAGAAGGCGCCGCTCGACAGATCGGGCATCACGAAATCCATTTCTCTCCTCGGGCTGCAATGCGGCCGGACCGGCAAGGCGGCGCACCATAGCGTCTCGTCCCGGCGTGTAAATAGCCACCATACCGGAATTCGCCGCTTTCGCGCCCGCCATGGGCGATGCTATCCCGGGCATGAACCGGCAGGGGGACCCGAATGGCCGCAGGCACGACCTACAGCAAGATGTTTCCGGTGTCCTGGACCGAGTTGCACCGCGACGCCAAGGCGCTGGCCTGGCGCTTGGCCGATGCGGGGCCCTACAAAGGCCTCGTCGCCATCACCCGCGGTGGCCTGGTCCCGGCGGCGATCGTCGCGCGCGAGCTGGAGCTGCGTCTGATCGACACGATCTGCTGCTCGACCTACGAGAAGACGAAACGCGGCGCCAAGGTCGAGGTGCTCAAGGGCACCCAGGCCGAGGCCGACAAGGGCGAGGACTGGCTGATCGTCGACGATCTGGTCGACACCGGCGTCACTGCCGAGCGCGTGCGCCAGATGCTGCCCAAGGCGCACTTCGCCACGGTCTACGCCAAACCGGCCGGCAAGCCGATGGTCGACACCTTCATCACCGAGGTCAGCCAGGATACCTGGATCCTGTTCCCCTGGGACCAGGAGGCGGTGATGTCGACGCCGATCTTCGAGCTCAAGCAGAAGCGCCGCTAGGGCGCAGCGGCGCGCCACGCTTGCGCGCCCGCCGAGATTCGGCCCATGGTTCGGCCCGCAAGCAGGGGAAGGAGCGCTCAATGGCTAAAGTCGCCCTCGTCACAGGCGCCGGATCGGGCGTCGGCAAAGCCGCCGCTCTGGCGCTGGCCAAGGAAGGCTTCGACGTTGGTCTGGTGGGCCGCCGCGCCGAGATGCTGGAGTCCGTCGCCGCCGAGGCACGCGCCTGCGGCGTCAAGGCGCTGGTGCTGCAGGGCGACGCCGGCGATCCCCAGCAGGTCAAGGCGATCTTCGCCAAGCTCAAGGAAGGCCTCGGCCGCATCGACGTGCTGTTCAACAACGCCGGCACCGGCGCGCCGCCGATCCCGATGGAGGACCTGACCTACGAGCAATGGAAGGCGGTGGTCGACATCAACCTCACCGGCTCGTTCCTCTGCGCCCAGGAAGCCATCCGCATGATGAAGGCGCAGAAGCCGCAGGGCGGACGCATCATCAACAACGGCTCGATTTCGGCCCACACGCCCCGGCCACGCTCCGCTCCCTATACCGCGACCAAGCACGCCATCACCGGGCTCACCAAGGCGATCTCGCTCGACGGCCGCGAGTTCGACATCACCTGCAGCCAGATCGATATCGGCAACGCCGCCACGCCGATGACCGAGCGCATGGCGCGCGGCGTGCCGCAGCCCGACGGATCGACGCGCATCGAGCCGACGATGGACGTGCAGGCCGTGGCGCGTGCGGTTGTCTACGCCGCCACGTTGCCGCCCGACGCCAACATGCTGTTCATGACGGTCATGGCGACCAAGATGCCGTTCGTCGGGCGGGGTTGAGTGAATCAACGCCAGCGCGCCACACACGCGCGGTTCAGTTTCGCGAAGGCAGGTGGGCACTTTTTGTGCTCGCCTGTATCCTTTGCCGAAGACGCTCCACGGTCATCGGGCCGTTTTCGCCAGGACCACTGGCGATGCCTTCATCCCACAGGGCGCGCAACTCGTTAACTGTGTAGCCGCCCAAATCGTCTGTGTCTGGCCCAGCCTCTGGCGCGAACTTCCCGTCACCGCCATTGCGAGCCATCGTTCCTAACCCACCATCCTGTCCTTGCCCTGCCAGTACTTCCTGCGCAGCACCTTCTTGTCGACCTTGCCGACGGCGGTCAGCGGCAGTTCGTCGACGAACTCGACGCGCTTGGGCGCCTGCTGCGAGCCCTTGCGGTCCTTGACCAGCCGCATCAGCGCCTCGGCCTCGACCGTGCCGCCCGGCTTGCGCACGATGAGCGCGGTAACCGCCTCGCCCCATTTCGGGTCGGGGACGCCGATCACCGCGGCCATGGCGACGTCGGGGTGCGACGTCAGCGCGTCCTCGACCTCGCGCGGGAAGACGTTGAAGCCGCCGGTGACGATCATGTCTTTCTTGCGATCGACGATGTAGAGATAGCCCCGCTCGTCGGCGCGCGCGATATCGCCGGTGTGCAGCCAGCCGCCCTTGAACGCCTCGGCCGTCTGCTCCGGCCGCTTCCAATAAGACTCGATGGTGCAAGGCGAGCGCACGCAGATCTCGCCAGCCTGGCCCATCGCCACCTCGCTGAGATCGTCGTCGAGCAGCTTGACCTGCACACCGGCCACCGGCGCACCGCACGACGCGAAGAGCTCGGGTCGCTTCGCGTCGTGATCGGCCTTGCGCAGCACACTGATCGGATAGCACTCGGTCTGGCCGTAGAGCTGCGAGAAGACCGGGCCGATGCGCTCTAGACCTTCGACCAGTCGCGTTGGCGACATCGGCGAGGCGCCATAGAGCAGCAGCTCGAGTGACGATAGATCCGTCTTGTCGAGCTGTGGGTGGTCGAGCAGCACGTAGATCATGGTCGGCACGAGCAGCGTGAGATTGATGCGCTCGCGCTCGATAGTCGCCAGGACCTTCGCGGGGTCGAAGCCCTTCATCAGATGGATCGTGCCGCCCAGCGTCAGCGCTGGCGTCACCTTGGTGCCGGCGACATGGGTGATCGGCGCCACGGCGAGGTAGCGCGGGTCCTTGGGGAGCTCGAAATCGGCGAGGATCGCGGGCGTAATCGCGGCAGCCGAACGGTGCCGGCGGATCGCCCCCTTGGACTTGCCCGTGGTGCCGCCGGTATAGCCGAGTATGGCGTAGTCATCGGCGTTGGCGAGGTCGCGCGCGCTCGTCTCGCCGGCCTTCTCTGCCGCCGCGAGCAGGTCGACGCCGAACGCCGCTTTGCCCAGTGTGAAAACCGTCTTCAGCCGCGACGCCCGCGCTGCCAAGTGCCCGCCGCGATCGCCGTAGGCCGGTACATCAACCACCAGCGCATCCATATCGCCATCGTCGATCTGCTCGAGATGATCGTCGATTGAACCCAGCGGATGCAGCCATGTCGTCACCAGGCCGAGCGCGCCGGCGGCGACACCGGCGCACCAGCCCTCGACGCGGTTGGCGCTGAGCAACGCGATATGCGTGCCGTGCTTCAGTCCGGCCGCCGCCATCGCCGCCTGCATGCGGCCGATCAGCGCCAGGGTGCCGGCATAGCTGAGTGAGCCGCCATCCCAGGCGAAGGCGGTGCGGTCGGGAAAGCGGCGCAGCGCGCGGAACACCAGGCTGGTGCCCGTCGGCGCGTCGTAGAGCTGGTTGGTCATGTCGGCGTTTCCCCCTGCTCAACCCGGCGGATGCACCGTCAGCCAGTGCCGCGCGATCTGCTCGCGGGTCGCGACCCAGACGCGCTCGTGGCTCAGCACATGGTCCATGAAGCGCGCCAACGCGGCGGCGCGTCCCGGGCGGCCGGCGAGGCGACAGTGCAGACCGATCGACATCATCTTGGGCGCGCCCGCCACGCCCTCGGCGTAGAGCGTGTCGAAGGCGTCCTTCATGTAGTTGAACCAGCCCTCGCCGGCGCTGAAACCCGGCGGCACGGCGAACTTCATGTCGTTGACGTCGAGTGTGTACGGCACGATCAGGTGCGGCGCGCCTTCGACGCGCACATAGTACGGCAGGTCGTCGGCGTACGAATCGCTCGAATAGAGGAAGCCGCCGTTTTCAACCACGAGCCTCAGCGTGTGATCGCTGAAACGACCGGTGTACCAGCCGACCGGCCGCTTGCCGCAGGCCGCCTCGATGGCGCGGATCGCCATGTGCATATGGTCGCGTTCCTCCGCCTCGCCGAAGTCCTTGTAGTTGATCCAGCGATAGCCGTGACTCGCCACCTCGTGGCCAGCCTCGATCATGGCGCGGCCGGCGGCTAGATTGAGCTCCAACGCGCGGCCGACCGCCCAGGAGGTGAAGTTGATCTTGCGCTGGGCGAACAGGCGCAGGATGCGCCAGAAGCCGGCGCGCGAGCCATACTCGTAGACGGACTCGGTGCTGAGATCGCGCTGGCCGACAAAGGGCTGCCCGCCGGGCACCTCGGTCAGATACACCTCCGAGCCCGGATCGCCGTTGAGGACGGTGTTCTCACCACCCTCCTCGTAGTTCAGCACGAAGCTGACGGCGATACGGGCGCCGCCGGGCCACTGCGGGTCGGGCGTCTTGGGGCCGTAGCCGTAGAGATCTCGAGCGAGATAATTGAGCGCCATCGCCGCCTCCGACGGCCGCTGATTGTCGCGCGGCCTCGTCACCTGTATAGCAACGGACGGGGTAAATCACAGCGGACGGAGCGCGGACGCCATGGACAGCGTCGATCTCGCAACAAGAGCCGTGCGGGAGGATCGCCTGTGGCAACGCCACGCCGACATGGCCAAGCTTGGCGGCACGCCCAAAGGCGGCGTCAATCGCCAGGCGCTGTCGGCCGAAGACGCGGCGGCGCGTAGCCTGCTCATGTCGTGGGCAAAGTCGCGCGGATTCGCGGTCTCCACTGACGGCATCGGCAATCTCTTCGTGCGCCGCGCCGGAACCGATCCCAATGCCCGACCGATCCTCAGCGGCTCGCACATGGACAGCCAGCCCACCGGCGGCCGCTTCGACGGCATGTACGGCGTGCTCGCCGCCTTCGAGGCGCTGGAGGCGCTGGAGGACGCCGGCGTAAGGACCAAACGCCCGGTCGAGGCGGTGGCCTGGACCAACGAAGAAGGCAGCCGCTTCCAGCCCGGCGCCATGGGCTCCGCGGTGTTCGCGGGTCAGTACGACCTTCAGACGATGCTGGAGGCGAAGGACTGGGACGGCGTCATGCTGAAAGACGCGTTGGCGCGGACCTTGGAGGCCGCGCCGGCGCCGGCGCGCGACCCGGGCAACGCGCTCGACGGCTATGTCGAGGTCCATATCGAGCAGGGCCCAAGACTGGAGGACGCGCGCAAGACCATCGGCGTGGTCACCGGTATCCAGGGCAGCCGCCGCTTCATCGTCACGGTGCTCGGCGAGGAGGCGCACGCCGGCACCACGCCGCGCGCGGCGCGCAAGGACGCGTTCGCCTCGGCGGTGGCCATGGCGGCCGCGATGCAGGCGGCGACCCGCGATGCCGAGGACACGCTGCGCTTCACCATCGGCCGCGTCGAGGTCTATCCCGGCTCGCCCAACACCGTGCCGGGCCGCGTCACCTTCACCATCGACATGCGCCATCCGGAGACGGCGGCGCTGGAGCGCTACGAGGCGACGCTGCGCGACGCCGTCGCCCGGCACGCGGCGCCCTGCGCCGCCACCATCGAGCGCGTCACCGACGTGGCGCCGACGGTGTTCCACAAAGACGTCGTCGACATGGTGCGCGACGCCGCGCGACGCCTGGAGCTGTCCAACATGGACATGCCCTCCGGCGCCGGCCACGACGCCATGCACATCGCCCGCCTCTGCCCCACCGGCATGGTCTTCGTGCCCTGCGAGCGCGGCATCAGCCACAACGAGATCGAGAACGCGACACCCCAGGACCTCGCCGCCGGCACCCGCGTGCTGGTCGAGACGCTGGTGCGCCTCGCCAACCGCTGAGGATCAATCATGTCCAACCTCGACAAGAGCCTCGTCGCGATCCTCTCGGACCTGATCGCGATTCCCAGCCCCTACCCGCCGGGAGAGAGCGTCGACATCTGCGCCTATGCCGCCAAGCGCCTCAAGGCCGCCGGCTACCAGGTCGAGACCGTCACCAAGACCAGGAAGGTCGACAACGTCGTGGCGCGTCTAAAAGCCAAGGCCAAAGGCCCGAGCGTCGTATTCAACGCGCATGTCGACACGGTGGGCGTGGGCGAGCGCGCCAACTGGAACACCGATCCGTTCAAGGCGGCGCTTAAGGGCGGCAAGGTCTACGGGCTGGGCGCCGGCAACTGCAAGGGCAGCATGGCGGTGCAGCTCTGGCTCGCCGAGGAAATCGCCCGCCGCGGCGGGCCGGCCAGCGGCGAGGTCGTCTTCACCTTCGTCGCCGACGAGGAGAATCTCGGCCCCGACGGCATGGCGCATCTGCGCGCCACGGGAAAGGTGAGGCCCGATGTGCTGATCCTCGGCGCGCAAACCGAGAACCAGTTGATCGTCGCCGAGCGCGGCGTGCTGTGGGCGCGCATCACCACCAAGGGCAAGGCGGCGCATGCCGGCAACCCCGCCGCCGGCGACAATGCCATCCTGCGCATGATGCATCTCGTGGCCGTGCTGCAGACCTACTACGACAAGGTGCTGCCCGGCCGCCTGTCGGGCGCGATGAAATCGACGGTCAATGTCGGCATGTTCCACGGCGGTCACAACACAAACGTCGTGCCCAGCGCCTGCACGGTCGAGATCGACCGCCGCCTGCTGCCCAGCGAGAAGGTCAAGGCGGCCTTCACCGAGCTCAAGAAGGTCGTCGATTCCGCCGGCGAGCCGCGCGGCAGCTACAAGGTCGAGTTCCTCACCGGCACCAACGGCTTCTTCGCGCCGGAGAACGGCCAGGGCGTCGCCGCTTTCGAGAAGGCGATCTACGCCCGCCTGCGCAAGCGCGCGAAGTTCCTCAACGCCACCGGCGTCAGCGACGGCCGCTACTTCGCCGACGACGACATCGAGATCATCAATTTCGGCCCGGGCTCCGGCGCGCAGGGCCACGCCGCCAATGAAAGCGTGCCGGTCTCGCAGATGGTCGACGCCGCACATATCCAGCTTGCCGTCGTCGGCACGCTCAACGGCCTCGCTGGCTGAGCAGCCGATGGCCGTCGGCCGACCGCCCTTCCGCGTCGATCACGTCGGCAGCCTGCCACGGCCCGCCGCGCTGAAGTTCGCCTTTCGCGAGCGCGCCGCCGACGTGCGGGTCAATCACTTCCTGCTGGAGTAGGACACGCCGCGCGCCGGCGACTTCAGCCCGCTCAGGCTGATGCCACGCGACAAAGGCTGCGGGCTGGGCCTGGTGAGTTCCAAGCTGCCGGCGTTGGAGAGCGTCGACTCGTTGCGCCGACGCGTCGACGAGGCGTCGCGCCAAACCGATCTCGACCGCCTCGCGATCAGCCCGCACTGCGACTTCGCCAGCACCGTCGCCGGCAACCCCGTGGGCGAGGACGATATGCGCGCTAAGCTCCGACGCTGCGTGGAGGTGGCCGAGGCTGTGTGGCGTTAGCGTCGAAGCGCGAACGCAGGCGCAGGGCCGGCTTCTCGACCCACTCATAGAGCGTCCGGGCGATTCCCAGGGTGAGCGCGAAGGCGACGATCAGAAGCAGCCAGCCGGGAACCTCGACACCGAAGGTCTGGGGGGCGCGCGACACCAGGAAGATGATCGGCAGGTGGATCAGGTAGAAGCTGTAGGACCATTGCCCGATCACCGCCATCGGCCCGGTCGCACGACCCAGCGAATCGGTCGGCCGGGAGACAGCGCGGCAGATAAGCAGCATGCAGACTATGTCGACGGCGGTGTAGCCCCAGATCAATTGCGCGCCCGCGTCGGTGGGAGAGAACCAAAGCGCGCCGGCCATGGTTCCCGTCGTCAGCCAGCCCAGCGCGATGGCGACGGCGGTGGCGGCCAGGATGACGTGGCCGCGGCCCAGCTTGGCACAAAGCGACGCCGGCATCAGGTTGATCAGCGCGCCGAAGGCGAAGGCGTCGATGTGGGTGAAGCCCGCCACATAGACCGCCTCGTGCTTGTCGGTGAAGTACTGCGGCCAATGATCGATGACGATCGCCAGCACCCAGCGGATCACGGGGCCGGCGACGATCATCGCGTAGAGGGCGGGCGCCAACCAGCGCCGCCCCAGCAGCAGCACGACGAATGGAAACAGAAGGTAGAACTGCTCCTCGACGGCGAGGCTCCACGTCGGCCCCAGGATCGGGTCGTACACGTAAGCCGACGACGCGTGGTAGAAATTCGATGTGTAGGTCCAGGCGTAGGGCAGCGAATCGAGCAGCGCACGATCGCGGATGATCAGGGCGACGGCGGTGACGACGAGCAGAAAGACGACGTAGACCGGGAAAATGCGAACGACTCGGCGCCAGTAGAACGACGCCAGCGCCGCCTTGAGCGACAGCTCGCGATCGGCGAGTTCCAGCAGGCGGCCGCCGATCAGGTATCCCGACAGCACGAAGAACAGCGACACACCGGTCCAGCCGGTCGAGAACTCCTTGCCGATCAGAAACCGTGTGTGGAACGAGAAAACCAGCAGCGCGCCCAGCGCGCGGAACGCGTCGATGCTGACATTGCGCTCCATCGTCAGGCGGTCTTCTGCGCCACCAGGCCGCGCTGCTTGATCTCCTCGTCGCGGATGATGAATTTCTGCACCTTGCCGGTGATAGTCATCGGGAAAGCGTCGACAAAGCGCACATAGCGCGGGATCTTGTAGTGGGCGATCTGGCCCTTGCAGAACGCGCGGATCTCCTCGTCGGTCGCGCTCTCGCCGTCGCGCAGCTTGATCCAGGCGCAGACCTCCTCGCCGTACCGCGTATCAGGGACGCCCACGACCTGCACGTCCTGCACCTTGGGATGGCGGTAGAGGAACTCCTCGATCTCGCGGGGATAGACGTTCTCGCCGCCCCTGATCACCATGTCCTTCAGCCGGCCGACGATATTGACGTAGCCCTCTTCGTCCATGGTCGCGAGATCGCCGGTATGCATCCAGCCACCGGCGTCGATCGCCTCGGCGGTCTTCTCGGCGTCGTTCCAGTAGCCGGTCATCACCGAGTAGCCGCGGGTGCAGAACTCACCGGTCTCGCCGCGCGGCACGATCTTGCCTTCGCCGTCGACGATCTTGATCTCGATATGCGGCAGCACCTGGCCGACCGTGGATACGCGCCGCTCCACCGGATCGTCGGTGGCGCATTGCGTCGAGACCGGCGAGGTCTCGGTCATGCCGTAGGCGATGGTGACCTCGTGCATGTTCATGCGGCTCTGCACGCGCTTCATCACCTCGATCGGGCAGGGCGAGCCGGCCATGATGCCCGTGCGCAGGCTCTTCAGGTCGAACTCGGCGAAGCGCGGATGATCGAGCTGGGCGATGAACATGGTCGGCACGCCATAGAGCGCCGTGCAGCGTTCCTCGGCGCAGGCCTGCAGGGTGGCCAACGGATCAAACGCCTCGGCGGGATAGACCATCGTCGAGCCATGCGTCAGGCAGCCGAGATTGCCCATCACCATGCCGAAGCAGTGGTAGAGCGGCACCGGGATGCACAGCCGGTCCTCGGGCGTGAGCTTCAGACCCTCGCCGACGAAGAAACCGTTGTTGAGGATATTGTGGTGCGAGAGCGTCGCGCCCTTGGGGAAGCCGGTGGTACCCGACGTGAACTGGATGTTGATCGGATCGTCGAACTGCAGCTTAGGGCCGAGATCGGCCAGCGCCGCCTTCTCGGCGTTGCCACCCGCACGCGCGACATCGTGAAAGTTCAGCATGCCGGGCGTCTTCTCGCCGCCCAGCCGCACGATGTGGCGGAGATGCGGCAGCTTCCTCTCCCGCACCAGGTCCTCGACGATTTCGAGGTAGTTCGAGGTCTTCAGCGACGGCGCCAGGATCAGCGCGCCGCACTCGACCTTGTTCATGGCATATTCGAGCTCGGCCCGGCGATAGGCCGGATTGACGTTGACCAGCACCAGACCGGCCTTGGCGGTGGCGAGCTGTGTCAGTGTCCATTCCGCGTTGTTGGGCGACCAGATACCGACCCGCTCGCCGCGCTTGAGTCCCAGCGACAGCAGGCCGGCAGCCAGATCGTCGACCCGGCGGCCCAGCTCGCCCCAGTTCCAGCGGATGTTCTGATGCCGCACCACCAGCGCCTCGCGCTCGCGGTGGGCTGCGACCTGACGATCGAAGAAGGCGCCGATGGTCTCGCCGATCAGCTTGGTTCTCGACGTGCCGTGGTCGTAGGACAGCATCCGCTTCGCTCCCGCCGCGCTTTCTCTTCGCTCCACACCCTACAACAGGGCCGCGGGTTTGTGGTATTCTGCTGGCAATCAACCAAGAGCGATTATTCCGCCCATGCGATCGATCCGGCCGCCCATATTCGGCGCTCTTTTTCTCACCGTGTCGACTTTGGCTGCGCCAGCGGCGGCGCAGCCCGTGACCGCGGCGGCGCCCGTGCTCACCCCCGCCGATTGCGCGCATCCGACACCGCCGGTCCAGCTGGCGACACGCATCCTGTGCTCGGCCGTGGTCATGGCGCGGCTTTCCCAGCGCATCGACGAATCGGCACGCGCGCTGCGGCTCAGCATCGCGCCCGACGAACGCGCGCGCTTCGACGCGGACCAGGCGGCCTGGACGGCCGGTACCGGCGCCGCCTGCCAGGCCGAGGCTTCGGGCGAGGTCGATCCCGCCCGCGAGGTCGCCGCGCGCGACTGCATGCTGGTACGCTTCAGCAACCGCCTGACGGCGATGCGTCATATGATCGGCACCTGGCGCACGGCGGTCATGCGCGATTGTGCCGTCGCTGCCCGGGCGTTGTCCGTCGCCGTCCCGGCCCAGCGCACCATCGCGCTGACCTCACGCATCACCCGCTACGAGGACACAGCAGCGGCGTTGCGCTATCTCGCCCACGCCCACAGCGCCGAGTTCGTCGGCGGCGCCGACGCCGAGGGGCGGTTGCGGTCTGAGATCGCCGCCGAGGGCGAGGCCCGCGTAGTGCAGCGCGTGCTGGCGAGCCTGGCCGACTGCGACAAGAAGCATGACACCTATCAGGGTCGCGTACCCGCTGCGTTGGTTGCCGGGCCGGCCAATCCAGCAACGCAGCCGCCCGAGACTCTGGCAGCTCTCGCGCCCTCGCCGGTCCGCGCGCTGTGCAACGGACTTGCCACCGAGCGCGAGGCGCTGAATCGCTGCCTCACGCGCAAGGCCGTGGCCTTCTACGAAGGCCGCCTCATGGAGGCCGGGCGCCAGGCGACCACCAGCGGCGCCACGCCCCATCCGCAGACGCACGAGACCTGGGCCAGCTATCGCGACCGCCACTGCGGCTGGAGCGTGGCGCATGTCTCCGACGAGGAGCGCGTCTCGCAGCACGACCGCTGCCTGCTGTCGCTCGCCGCGCGGCGCGACCTCGAGCTGCGCGACGCACTGGCGGCCCGTGAGCGCTACCGCGCACCGGCGGCGAAGCCGCCGGAGAAGGGAACCTGAGTGCCGGTTCTACTGGCTTGAGGGACCCCAGAAGAACGTGTCGGAGGCCGGCCGGCTACCCGCGCGGGCGGGGTAGACACGCACGTAGTTTCCGGTGTTAGCGCGATACACCGGATTGGTCAGGCCGCGGCCGGCGACCACGGGCACGCCGAAGGTATCGGCGAACATCTCCATCAGCCGGATGTTCATGCCGGCTTCGCAATGCGCGAGGTGAACGTAGGCGCCGGACTCGAACTTCGGCGTCAGCCTGGCGAACTCCGACTGGAAGCGCGCAAAGCTCCCCGTCGACACCCAGTCGGTGCCGATCTGCAGTCCGCTAGTGTTGCCGTGGTCCAGCACATTCAGCTTCGACATCTTGGTCGTCCCCGCCGCCGGCATTGGGGGTGCCGACAGCCGGCCATGAGACAGCGAATAAGCAAGCACGTCAGCCGGTGACGGCGGCGGTGGTGTGTATGTGGCCAAGAACCCAAGAACGTTGGCGACCATGTTGGCGACACTGGTCATGTACAACTCGCCGATGCGCGTGACGGACGCAGCGATACCAACCCGGTCCGAGTCATCGATGACCGTTACAATGACACCCATGATTCCACCTTTCTGGCTATCGAACGGATTGGATCTAGCCTCGGAATCGTGAAGAAAATAAGGTGATTGTTCACTTACTATATGAAAAAACTGCTCTCACCGAACCAGCGGCAGCGCCGCGCCCTGCTTGACCGGACGCAGGGCGAAGGAGCTGCGGATCTGGGCGATCCCAGGGATCTTGGTGAAATCCATGACGAAGCGCTCGTAGGCGTCGAGGTCGGGCACGACGACTCGCAGCAGGTAGTCGCTGTCGCCGGTCATCAGATAGCACTCCATAACCTCGGGCCGGCTGGCGGCGGCGCGTTCGAAGGCTTGCAGCGATTTCTCGACCTGGGTGCTAAGCGAGACGCTCATAAAGACATTGACCGACAGGCCAACGGCGCGCGCGTCGAGCTGCGCCGCGTAGCCCTTGATAACCCCGGCCTCCTCGAGCGCCTTCACGCGCCGCCAGCACGGAGAGGAGGATAGGCCGACGCGTTCGGCGAGATCGGCGTTGCTGATGCGGCCATCCTTCTGAAGTTGGCCGAGAATGCGCCGATCGATGGCATCGAGGGAGATCATACCGCCTTTTCCATTGTTTCAGGTAGATTCTACCCTATACACGCGCCACAGCAACACAAACGCAAGGACTTGCCGGGCCAGCAGGCGTATGCCCTAGCCATGACCACCATGGCCCCGATCCAGCGTCTGCGGTTCCTGCGCGAATTGGAGCGCAAGGTTCTGTGGCTTTCGGCGTGGACGATCCACCACGCCAACCACGTGAGACCCAATCGCGACGGTCTGAAAGTCGGCGGCCATCAGGCCTCGTGCGCGTCGCTCGCCACGATCATGACCGCGCTCTATTTCGCGGTGCTCAGGCCCGAGGACCGTGTCGCGGTGAAGCCGCACGCCTCGCCGGTGTTCCACGCCATCCAGTACCTCTTCGGCCGGCAGACGCGGGAGAAGCTCGAGCGCTTCCGCGGCCTGGGCGGCGCGCAGTCCTATCCGTCGCGCACGAAGGACACCGACGACGTCGATTTCTCGACCGGCTCGGTCGGGCTGGGCGTCGCCATGACCTTGTTCTCCTCGATCGTGCAGGACTACGTGCGCCTGAAGAAGCTGGCGCCGGAACGCCCCGTGGGCCGCATGATCGCGCTGGTCGGCGACGCCGAGCTCGACGAGGGCAACGTCTTCGAGGCCCTGCTCGAGGGGTGGAAGCACGACGTGCGGAACCTCTGGTGGGTGATCGACTACAACCGCCAGAGCCTCGACTCGGTGGTCAACGACCGCCTGTTCGGCCGCGTCGCCGAGATGTTCGAGCTGGTCGGCTGGCGGGTCGTCACCCTGAAGTACGGCCGCAAGCTTGAGGCCGCCTTCGCCGGCCCCGACGGCGAGCACCTGCGCAAGTGGATCGACGACTGTCCGAACTCGCTGTACTCGGCGCTGGTCTACCAGGGCGGCGCGGCGTGGCGCGAGGCGCTCAAGCGCGATCTCAACCGCTTCCCCGGCGTGCGCCACATCCTCGACTCGCACGACGACGAAAAGCTGCACGCGCTGATGACCAACCTTGCCGGCCTCGACATGCAGGCCGTGCTCGAGGCCTTCGAGTCGATCGACGACGACCGGCCGACCTGCTTCATCGCCTACACCATCAAGGGCCATGGCCTGCCCTTCGCCGGCCACAAGGATAATCACGCCGGCCTGATGAACCTCGAGCAGATGCGCGATTGGCAGGGGCGCATGGGCGTGCCGGCTGGCGCCGAGTGGGAGCCCTTCGCTGGCCTCGAGACCGACGCGAAAGAGCTGCGCGCCTTCATCGACAGGGCGCCGTTCAATCGCGAGGGCGCACGGCGCCTGACGGCGCCCGCCATCGCCATTCCCGAGACACTGCCGCCGCCGCGCGAGAAGCGGACCAGCACGCAGGCCGGTTTCGGTCGCATCCTCGACGAGATCGCCGCGTCGGGTGGGCCGCTGGCCGATCGCATCGTCACGACGTCGCCCGACGTCACCGTGTCGACCAATCTCGGTGGCTGGGTGAACCGCAGGGGTCTGTTCGCCCACACGGCGGCTGAGGACGTGTTCCGCGAGCTCAAGGTGGTCTCGGCGCAGCGCTGGAGCCTCGATCCGCGCGGCCAGCACGTCGAGCTGGGCATCGCAGAGAACAACCTCTTCCTGCAGCTCGCGGCGCTGGGCCTGTCGCACGAGCTGTTCGGCGCGCGCCTGTTGCCGATCGGCACGCTGTACGACCCGTTCATCGCCCGCGGCCTCGATGCGCTGAACTACGCCTGCTACCAGGATGCGCGCTTCATCCTCGTCGCCACCCCGTCGGGCGTCACGCTGGCGCCGGAAGGTGGCGCGCACCAATCGGTGTCGTCGCCGCTGATCGGCCTCGGCCAGCCCGGCCTGCTGAGCTACGAGCCGGCCTATGTCGACGAGCTGGCGGTCCTGCTGCGCTTCGGCCTGGAGCACCTGCAGAAGCCCGACGGCTGCTCGCTGTACTTCCGGCTCTCGACCCGCCCGCTCGACCAGCCGCAGCGCACGCTGAACCCCGACCTGGCGCGCGATATCATCGACGGCGGCTACTGGCTGCGCGAACCGGCGCCCGACTCCGATCTCGCCATCGTCTGCATGGGCGCCGTGACGCCCGAGGCGCTGGAAGCCTGGGAGAGCGTCGTCAGGGACTTCGCGGGCACCGGCCTGCTGGTGATCACCTCGCCCGACCGCCTACATCAGGACTGGCTCGCCGCCCAACGCCAACGGGGCCGCACCACGGGCCGCCTGTCGCGCGAACCCGCACCGGTCGAGCGCCTGCTGGCGCCGTTGTCGCGTAACGCCCGGATGGTGACGGTGCTCGACGGCCATCCGCTGACGCTGTCGTGGCTGGGCTCGGTCGGCCCCCATCGCGTCGTGCCGCTGGGCGTCGAGAGCTTCGGCCAATCGGGCGACATTCCCGATCTCTACGGCAAGCTGCGCCTGGACGCAGCGGCGATCATCGACGCGGTGGCGGTGGCGGTCGGCTAGGTGCGTCTTGGATAATCGTCTTGCTGGGAGCGCGGGCGTCCCAAAGACGCCTGAAGCATAGGGTTGGAACCCCCAAGAACCCCTTGTTTGCCGCTGCTGAACGACGACGAACGACCATCGTAGCCGCGGAAATGGCAAACAGCGGCATGATCAGGGTACACCGGTTCAGATGTGTGCCCGATCCCTCTTCGCCAGCGTCCGGCCCTACGCGGTTGTTGTCGACCGCGCGCCGATGGCACCGCCGCGGGTCGGCGGCCCGTGGATCTTCGCCGGTCAGCGGGTTGACGAGCGCGCCCCGCCCCATCACGACATCAGCGAAGCGCATCAAGGGCTTAGGCCCGACGCACCATCGGCGAGGACCATAGAAACCCATAGCAATCCGCCCGCGCGTCGAAGCGCAGCCCCTGCGCGCTGGCGGGGGAAGGTATTTGATCGGAACGCGCATTCGCGCTCGCTACACTGCGGCGGTGACCACCGCCGCCTTTAGACCGCGTTCATTACCCGTCTCCATCATCGGGCTCGGCGTGTCGCAGATCGTCGCCTGGGGATCGACCTTCTTCAT
>VGCZ01000034.1 GCA_016869975.1 Alphaproteobacteria bacterium | reverse complement strand
TGCGCTACGCCGACCGGCTTCGCTATCCGCGCTCCAACTAGCGAAAAGGCCAACTCTGAACTAACATTCCATCTGGACCACTCGGTGGGGGCCGATCAGTACGCCGATTCCAAAGGCGCCAAGCTCTTCTACATCACCAACCGCGACGTCAAGGACAAGGACGCGACGAAGCAGAACATGGAGAAGCTCGGCTTCCCGATGGGCGGCAATGTCGATGTCTTCCTGACCCAGCGCGAGAAGCCGGATTGGGGCGGCGCCAAGAGCACGCGCCGCGCCGTGGTGACCAAGGACTACCGCGTCCTGCTGAACGTCGGCGACAATTTCGGCGACTTCGACGATGCCTATCGCGGCAGCGAGGAGCAGCGGCTGGCCGCCTTCCAGGCCAACGCCGAGCGCTGGGGGCGCGAATGGATCATGGTCGCCAATCCGACCTACGGCTCGTTCGATACGGCGCCCTTCGGCCATGACTTCAAGAAGCCGCGCGCCGAGCAGCGCAAGTCCAAGCACGACGTGCTGCAGGCCTGGCCGGGCTGATCAGTTCAGGATCCGGACGGGCAGGGCGCGATAGCCGCGGATGAAGTTGGAATAGAGGCGCTTGGGTGGACCCGCGATCTCGATGTCGAGGTCGCGCTTGAGGATTTCCTCCCACAGGATGCGCAGCTGCAGATCGGCGAGCCGGTCGCCGACGCAACGATGCACCCCGGCGCCATAGGCGAGATGCTGTCGGGGCTTGGCGCGATCGACGATGAACTCGTCGGCGCGGTCGATGGCGCTCTCGTCGCGATTGCCCGAGACGTACCAAATCACGACCTTGTCGCCCTTGCGGATGGTCTTGCCGCCCAGCTCCGTGTCCTCGCGCGCCGTGCGGCGCATGTGGATCACCGGCGTCTGGTAGCGGATGGTCTCCGACACCAGGCTGGGCACCAGGGACGGGTTGGCGCGCAGCTTTGCCCATTGCTCGGGATGGCTCGCCAGCGCCAGCAGACCGCCGGTCATGCTGTTGCGCGTCGTGTCGTTGCCGCCGACGATCAGCAGCGACAGCGTGCCGACGAACTCGCGCGGCGCCATATTCCGCGTCGCCTCGCCATGCGCCAGCATCGAGATCAGGTCGAAGCGCGGCTCGGCGTTGACGCGCTCGTTCCACAGCTTCGAGAAGTACGCCGCCATCCTGCCCAGCTCGGCGAAGCGCTCGTCCTCCGACCGCACCGGCGCGTCGGGTGAATTGACATTGGCGATGGCGACATCGGACCAGAAGGTCAGCTTGCGCCGGTCTTCCCAGGGGAAGTCGAACAGCGTCGCCAGCATCATGGTCGTAAGCTCGATGGAAACGCGGTCGACCCAGTCGAAGACCTCGCCGCGCGGCAGCCCATCGAGCGTATCCGATGTGCGCTGTCGGATCGTCGCTTCCATGTTGGCGATGTTGCTGGGCGCGACGATGGGCGCCACGGTGCGCCGCCGCGTGGTGTGATCGGGTGGATCCATGCGGATGAAACTGGCGAACTCACCCGGGCGGCCGACTTCGGCGATCTGGATGCCGCCCAGCTCCTGCGCCGAGGAGAACACCGCGTGGTTGATCTCGACGTCCATGATGTCGGCGTAGCGCGTCACCGACCAATAGGGGCCGTAGGGGCTTTCGGTGCAGCGATGCACCGGATCGTCGCGGCGCAGACGCTCGAACAGCGGCCGCCACGTGTCGTTCTCGTAGAGGGCGGGGTCGCTGACGTCGATACTGGCGATCGGCATGGCGTTTCCTCGATTTTGCCGCAGACAGGCATGCCGGCCGGCACGAGTCAATCCACGTCGCGCTGGCGCCAGGCGCGGCGAGTCTCTACCGTCGCGGCCGAAGGAACCGAGGCGAGGAAGGCCCGCGACATGGCGGCGACGACACAAGGCAATGCGTTCGATCTCCCTGAAACGACACTCAGGGCGCAAACCAATTCCAAGTGGAGCAAGTACGGGCCCGACGTGCTGCCAGCCTTCGTCGCCGAGATGGATTTCCGCGTCGCTGAGCCGATCCAGGCCGCCGTGCGCCGTATCGTCGAAAAGACCGACTACGGCTATCCGATGCGCAACGGCGCCAAGGCCGGCGCGGCGCTGTGCGCCGCTTTCGCCGAGCGCATGGAGAGCCGCTTCGGCTGGAAGACCGATCCCGAGCTGGCCCTGCCGCTGGCCGATCTCGTGCAGGGCACCTACGCACCGGTGATGGCCTTCAGCGAGCCGGGCGACGGCGTCGTGCTGCAGATGCCCAGCTACCCGCCGTTCCAGGAGGTGTTGCGCGTCACCGGCCGGCGCATGATCCCGTTGCAGATGCGCGACACCGGCGGCAGCCATGTCTGCCGGCTGGAGGAGATCGAGAAGCAGGTCGATGCGCGCACGCGCATGTTCGTGCTGTGCAATCCGCAGAATCCGACCGGCCGCGTCTTCACCCGCGAGGAGCTGCTGGCCTTCGGCAAGTTCGCGCTCGAGCGCGACATGATCGTGATCTCCGACGAGATCCACCAGGACATCGTGTATCCCGGCCACACGCACATTCCGTTCGCGTCACTGGGGCCGGATTACGCGGCGCGTACCATCACCATCACCTCGGCGACGAAGAGCTTCAACATCCCGGGCCTGCGCGCCGCCATCATCCATTTCGGCACGCCACAGCTGCGTGATCGCTTCCTCGGACGAATTCCGGCCCGGCTGATGGGCGATCCCAATGCCATCGGCGTCGACGCCACGGTCGCGGCGTGGAAAGAGGGCCAACCCTGGCTCGACTCAGTGGTCGCGCATCTGCATCGGGCGCGCGACCACATGGTGCGCACGATCAAATCGGAAGTGCCGCAGATCAAGGTGCACGCGCCCGACGGCACCTTCCTGGCGTGGCTCGACTGCACGGCCCTGGGGCTCAACGCGCCGGCCTTCGACTTCTTCCACGACAAGGCGAAGATCGCCTTCAGCGCCGGCGAGACCTTCGATCCGGCCTGCGCGCAGTTCGTGCGCTTCAACTTCGCCACCTCGATGCCGATCCTCGACGGCATTCTCGACCGTCTGGTCACCAGCACGCGCGCGCGGCTCAAGACGTAGGGCCGCGCCGTCGATGACCATGCGCCTCGATCGAATGTTACCGCGACGCCGGCTCGTGATCGCCGGCGCCACGCTGCTGGCGGCGCCCGCGATCGTGCGCGCCCAGTCGCGTCCGTCGCGCGATCCCTTCAGCCTCGGCGTCGCGTCGGGTTGCCCGCGTCCCGACCGCGTCGTGTTGTGGACCCGTTTGGCGCCGATGCCGCTGGACGGCGGCGGCAAGGGCGAAGCGCCGGTCGACGTCACCTGGGAGATTGCCGAGGACGAGCGCTTCACGCGCCTCGCCGCGCGCGGCACCGTCCGAGCGAGCGCCGCCGAGGCGCACTCGGTCCATGTCGAGGCCGGCGGGCTGCGGCCGGCGCGGTCCTACTGGTATCGCTTCCATGGCGGTGGCCAGACCAGCCCCGCTGGCCGCACCCGCACCGCGCCCGCCGACACGGCGAAGCCCGAACGGCTGCGCCTGGGTGTGGCGTCCTGCGCCCAGTACGAGCAGGGCTGGTACAGCGCCTATCGCCACATGGCGAGCGAATCGCTCGACCTCGTCGTGCATGTCGGCGACTACATCTACGAGATGTCGTGGGGCCAGCGTCACGTGCGCAAGCACGGCACGGCCAACCCGACGACGCTGCAGGAGTATCGCGATCGCTACGCGCTGTACAAAAGCGATCCCGACCTGCAGGCGGCGCACGCAGCCTGTCCCTGGATTGTGACGTGGGACGATCACGAGGTCGACAACGACTACACCAGCGACCGTTCGCCGCACACCTCGGATCGCGCCGTCTTCCTGCGCCGCCGCGCGGCCGCTTACCGCGCCTGGTACGAGCACATGCCGGTGCCGCCGTCGATGGCGCCCAACGGTCCGAACGCGCGTATCCACGATTCGTGGCGCTTCGGCGATCTCGTCGATCTCTTTCTGCTCGATGACCGGCAGTACCGCTCGCATCACGCCTGTGCCGACGGCAAGGGCGGCCGCGCGCTCTATACCGACTGCGCCGAGCGCCGGGACCCCAAGCGCACCATGCTGGGCGCCGAACAGGAGGTCTGGCTGCGCGACGGGCTGGCGCGCGCGCGCGGACGCTGGACCGTGATCGCGCAACAGACCTTGATGGCCGAAGCCGACCGCGCCGCCGTGGGCGCCGCCGAGCGCGCTTACTGGATGGACGGCTGGGACGGCTATCCCGCCGCGCGGCAGCGGCTGCTCGACGCCATGGTGGCCCGGCGCGGCGCCAACCACGTCGTGCTGGGCGGCGACATCCACATGTACGCCGTGGCCGATCTCCGCGCGGGCGACGGCCCGGTGATCGCCACGGAGTTCGTCGGTACCTCGATCAGCTCGCAAGGCCCCGGCGCCGAGCGCGTGCGCACCTTGGCTGCGCGCAATCCGCATCTCAAGTACCTGCGCGGCGACAAGCGCGGTTATGTCGTGGTCGACATGACGCCGTCGTCCTGCCAGGCGCATTTCGAGGTGGTCGACGACGTGGCCGACCCGCGTAGCGGCAAGCGCCGCCTGGCCAGCTTCGCGGTCGCTGCCGGCAAGCCGGGCGCCGTCCCCGCCTAGAGCTTGAACACGCGGCGCGCGTTGCCCGACAGAAAGGCGGTGCGCGTGGCGTCGCTCAGGCCGAGCGAATCGATGTGCTCAAGGCTCTTCGCCGGCGCGATCATCGGCCAGTTGGTGCCGAACATCACCCGCTTGGCGCCGATTCCTTTCATGTAATCGACGAACGCGGGCGGCAGGCGGCGCAGCGTGTAGGCCGATGTATCGACATGGAAGTTCGGGAACTTGATCGTCAGGGTGACGAGCTCGTCGAGCCAGGGGAAGCCGACATGGCCGCCGACGACGACCAGCTCCGGGAAGTCGAGCAGGACGTCCTCGAGATAGGGGATCAGGCGCCCGGTCTCGGATCGCTTCAGCGGGCCGGTGTGGCCGATCTGCGTGCAGAACGGCACGCCCGCCTCGATGCAGGCGGCGTAGACCGGATAGTAGCGTCGGTCATTGGGCGGCAAGTCCCACAGCCAGGGCACGATGCGCACGCCGACGAAGCGCTTGCCGTCCGCCAGCCGACGGATGTCGCGGACGGCTTGCATCGGATCGCGCAGATCGACGCTGGCGAGGCCGCGAAACCGCGTCGGCGCGGCGTCGATCTGCGCGGCCACCTCCTCGTTGCTGATCAGCGGCCCCTGCGGCCCGTGCCAGGCCGCCAGCAGCGCGACGTCGACGCCGGCCTGGTCCATCGCCTCCAGCGTCGAGGCGACGGTCGGCCGCGTGCCTTCCTCCCGACCGATCCATCGGTTCAATGTCGCCAGCCAGGGTTCGCGCGCCATGCGCTCCGTCGTAATCTGCGCCCAGACATCGATCGTCATGGCGACACCTCTAGATGCTTCAAAGGTGAAGTATATGCCTTCCGCCTCGCCACGCAAGCCGGGCACGACAACGCGCAGGGCCTCCGCGCTGCGCCTCTACCATCGCCTGCAGCTCGCCGCCCATCGGCTGCACAAGATGGCCGACGGGCGGGTGCTCGAGACGGCGGGCGTGACGGCGGCCCAGGCCGCCGTGCTCGCCATCGCGGCCGACAACGCGACGGCGACGCAGCGCGACATCGCCGCGATGCTCGGGCTGAACGAATCGGCGCTCACGGCGATGGCCGCGCGGCTGACCGCGCTGGGTCTGCTGAAGCGTACGCGCAGCGCGACGGACGGCCGCGCCTGGAAGCTCAGCCTCACCGAGCGGGGACACGCGGCGCGGCGCAAGGCGAAAGCGTCGTTCACCGATGTCAACGCGCGTATCGAGGCGCTCCTGTCCGACCAGGAGATCGAACGCCTGGCCGACTACCTGGATCGCTTGACCACGGGATTCGCAGATCAGGATGGATAGCGCCGCGCTTGTCAGGCGGGAGCGCCGGGAGTAGCGATCCACGGCGAGGATCGAGGGGAACGGGACCATGAGCAAGCGTATGCCCTTGACCGGACCCAGCGTCTGGCTGGGCCGCGACATCGTCCAGTCGCGCCGGTGGATTCGCGACCTGCCGGCGGGCGCGGCGGCCGAGATCGACGCCGCGTTGCAGGGCGTGAAGCGCTGCGGCCTGGAATGGTGGTCGATCACCAAGGCCGATTTCCCGCTGCCCGCGCTGGGCCCGCTGTTCGACGATATCCGCGACGAGCTCGAGGACGGATGCGGCATGGTCAAGCTGCGCGGCATGCCGGTCGACAGGTACAGCGAGGATGAGCTGCGGCAGCTTTACTACGGCTTCGGCCAGCATCTCGGCACCACGGTCTTCCAGAATCGCAGCGGCGAGCTGATGCGATTCATCCGCGACGAGGGCGCTCATGTCGGCCGCACCTATGGCCAGGTGCGGACCACGGACGCCAAGGGCCAGAGCGGCACCTTCCTGTCGTCCTACGCCCGCACCTTGACCAACAACCTGCTGCGCTTCCACACCGACCGCACCGACGTGGTTGGCCTGCTCTGCGTGCGCCAGGCCAAGTCGGGCGGCGTCAGCCGGCTGTGCAGCACCGGCGCGATCCACAACGCCATTCTCGCCAAGCGGCCGGATCTGCTCGACGTGCTGTTCGAGGATTTCTATCGCAGCCGGCTGGGCGAGGAGTCGAAGGACCCCTCGACCGTCTACAAGCTGCCGATCTTCGGCCTACGCGATGGCAAGCTCACCAGCCATTACTCGCTGACCTTCATTGAGGCGGCCGAGCTGGTGCCCGGCGTGCCGAAGCTCACGGCGGCGCAGCGCGAAGCGATCGATCTGCTCATGGCGACCGCCGAGGAGCTCGCCTTCGAGATGACACTCGAGCCGGGCGACCTGCAGCTGATCAACAGCCACGTCACCTATCATGGCCGCACGGCCTTCACCGACGAGTTCGAGACAGGCCACAGCCGCCTGCTGATGCGCCTGTGGTTCTGCATGCCCAACAACCGCGCGCTGCCGGTGGGCCACGAAGTGCTGTGGCGCGAGATCGAAGCCGGCCGACTGCGCGGGGGAATCGCGCAGGTGAGCGCGTAGCGGTCATCCCGAGCGCAGCGAGGGATCCCCTGTCACGGGGATATTGCTCGCTGCGCTCGAAATGACGAGTTGGAGGGGAGAACACCAATGCAGGAAATCGCCACCGGCTACGGCCTGATCGAAGGGCCGGTATGGGACCCGGCCAAAGGCCTGTACTTCAGCGACGTCATGAACGGCGGCGTCTTCCTGCTCGATCGCGCCGACAAGGTGACGCTGGCGGTACCCAAGCGACGCGGCATCGGTGGCATGGCGTTGCACGCCGATGGCGGCCTCGTGGTCGGCGGCCGCGACATCGTGCATGTGCGGCCCGGCGTCGAAGGCTCGACGACCTTGCTGGCGGCCTCGGACACGCCGGGCGGCATCGGCTTCAACGACCTGACGACGGATGCCGCCGGCCGCATCTATGTTGGCTCGCTCGCTTTCCGCGTCTTCGGCGGCGACACGCCCAAGCCCGGCCACTTGCACCTCATCGATCTCGACGGCTCGAAGCGCACTATCTCCGACGGCGTGATGCTGACCAATGGGCTCGGCGTCTCGCCCGACGGCAAGCGCCTCTACCACTGCGACGCGCGCGCCGAGATCGTGCGCGTCTACGACGTTGCCGCCGACGGCTCGGTCGGCCCCTGGCGCGTCTTCGCCTCGATGGGCGCCGGCCACGTGCCGGACGGGATGAAGGTCGCCGCCGACAGCTCGGTCTGGGTCGCCGATGCCCATGGCGGACGCGTCGCGGTGTTCAATCCCGATGGCTCGCACCGCAAGGATCTCGCCGTGCCGCTGCCCATGGTCACCAGCCTGTGCTTCGCTGGCGACGACATGCGCGATCTCTACGTCGTGACCGGCTCGCGCGGCGGGCCGAAGGAGAATTGCGGCACGGTCTTCCGCGTCCGGGCCGACGTGCCCGGCTTGCCGCTGGCGCCGGCGCGGACCAAGGTCTGAAGCGACGGCGGTCATCCCGCGTTACGCGCCGGTCATTCCCTCTCCGCGGTCGCCGCTCTAGTGTCCGCCGCGGCCGACGTGTGATGATGCCGGGCTTGGAAGAATGGATCGTCCGACAATGCAGTACCCTGTCCGCGCCGCCTATTGGGTCAGATGAAGCGTCGTGGCGCCGTTCTGTCTTTGCTGCTGGCTCCGGCCTTGGGTGGCTGCTCGTTGTGGGACGAGTGGACCAAGCCCGAGATCGCGCGGCCGGCCAACTGGCAGTCGACCAGCGACGGCAGCGGGGTCTGGCCTGACACAGCCTGGTGGCGGGGCTTCGCCAGCCCCGAACTCGACCGGCTGATGGACGAAGCGAGCGCAGGCAATCTCGATCTGCGCGTCGCTGTGGCGCGGGTGCGTCAGGCGCTCGCCAATACCCAAATCGCTGGCGCGGCGATCTACCCCAACCTGGGCACCGACGCCTCGGTCTCGCGCACCACCCGTTTCGGCTCGACCCGCACGACGACTACGACCAACTATCAGGCGGGGCTCTCGGTCGGTTACGAGGTCGATCTGTTCGGTCGCATCCATGCGACGGAGAGCGCCGCGCTGACTCGGCTTGAGGCCAGCCGTTACGACCAGGAAGCGCTGGCGCTGACGGTCAGCGCCAACGTCGCGCTGAGCTACTTCCAGCTGCTGGCGCTGCGCGAGCGCATCGCGCTCGCCACCGAGTCGCTCAACACCTCGCGCCGGCTGCTGCTGCTGCTCGACGAGCAGCGGCGTATCGGCACCGCGTCCGATCTCGAGGTCGCGCAGCAGCGCGTCTCGGTGGCGCAGCAAAGCGCGACGATCCCGGCCTTGCGCCAGGTCGAGCGCCAGACGCTCTCCACGCTGGCGCTGCTGCTCGGCCGCCTGCCGCAGAACTTCGAGGTGGCCGGCCAGCGTCTCTCCGCGCTCGCCACGCCGCCGGTGATCGGCGGTATCCCCTCGGAACTGCTGCTCCGCCGCCCGGATGTGCGCGGCGCCGAGGCCGATCTCAAGGCGGCTCATCTCGACATCGCGGCGGCGCGCGCCGCGCGCTTTCCGCGCATCCAGCTCACCGTCGATGGCGGCACGGCCAGCACCGCGCTGTCCGGCCTGTTTGGCCCCGGCAGTTTCCTCCTGACCCTGGTTGGCGGCCTGACGGCGCCGATCTTCGAAGGCGGCCGGCTGCGTGCGCAACAGCAGCTCAGCCAGGCGCGCTACGAGGAGCTGATGGAGACGTACCGGACGGCGACCTTGTCTGCTTTCCGCGATGTCGAGAACGCGCTCAGCGGCGCCACTCTGTTCCGTCAGCAGCTCGCCGCCGCGCGCGAGGCGCGCACCCAGGCGCGCGAGGCCTATCGCCTCGCCGATCTGCGCTTCCGCGCCGGCACGGTCGATTTCCTTACGGTGCTCGACGCCCAGCGCAGCATCATCGCGACCGACGACGCCGTGGTGCAGGCGCAGCTCTCGCAGCTTGCCGCGCTGGTCGATCTCTACAAGGCGCTGGGCGGCGGCTGGGACGGCAAGCTGCCGCCGTGATGGCGCTTACCTTCCCCGCCAGCGGGGAAGGTAGTCAAATCAGTCCGCTGCCTTCGCGCCGCTCTCGCGGATGCCTTTGGCGATCGCCTTCTGGCGATCGAATTCGGCGCGGCGGCGGGCGATTTCCTCGGGCGACATCTTCTCGATGTTCGAGAAGTCGAGCTTCCACGAGGCGTCGTCCTTCCAGCGCAGCGGCGATTGCATCGTCGTGCGCGGGCCGGTGGCGCTTTCGAGCAGGCCAAGCGCCAGCTCCAGCGTCAGATCCTGCGAGGCGACGTCCTTGGGCTTGCCGCAGGAATTGCCCAGCGGGAAATCGCTGAACAGGAAACGCGGCACGCCGGCGAATTCGACGATGTCCTTGGCGCAGGCCATGATCACGGTCGGGATACCGTTGGCCTCGAGGTGACGGGCGGCCAGACTCACGGTCTGGTGGCAGACGGGTCAACTGGGGACCAGGATCGCCGCGTCGACATTGTCGGCGCGGCACCTGGCCAGCAATTCGGGACAGTCGACATCGAGCGTCGTGACGTGGCTGCGATTGGTCGGCGCGCCGTGGAAGCGCGGCGCGATCTCGCCGATACGGCCTTTGGCGGCGGCCCGCCGCAACGCGGGCAGCGGGAACCAGGTGTTGCTGTCCTCGGCCGTGGTGTGGAGGCGGTCGTAGCCGATGTGCGAGATGCGCAGGTCGTGCTCGGCCGCGGTGTCGCCCGAGTAGACCGTGTAGAACTTGGCGCCGGCGTTGTAGGCGGCGCCCGGCCCCTGGTCGCCCTTGTCGGGCTGGTACGGCGCGGCCGTGGTGATCAGCGCGACGCGGCTTTCCGACAGGGGCTTCGTCGGCTTGGTGAATGGCACGTCGGCATAGTTGGCCCAGCGATAGGGCGTGCCATAGCCCAAGGTGACGTAGTAGTCGCGGATGCGCTGCATGTAGGGGATCGGCCGGTCGTACTCGGCGGCGAAGCCCAGCCCGTCCTGCTTGTTCTCGTCCATGCGCTCGGATCCTCCCACTGACCGCAGCACTATAGTCGGTTGGCCGCGCCGACGCGACATGCCCGAGGCGCCGGGCACCCATGCCCCGTGCCGCTGGCGAGAAGACCGCGCCTGCATTAGGTTCCGCCAGCCGGCACGGCCGGCGGAGGAAGCGACAGCGCGCATGGCCGAGTCCGAGCAAGGGGCGAGCAGGGGGCACGAGGCCAGGATCGTCGGCCTGGTCTGCTCCGCGCATTTCATCAGCCACTACCATCTGCTGCTGCTGCCGCCGGTGTTCGAGGTGGTGCGGACCGAGCTGGGCGTCAGCTATGTGGCGCTGGGCGCGGTGCTGACCGCCTTCAATGTGATCTCCGCCCTGCTGCAGACGCCCGCCGGCTTCCTGGTCGACCGCGTCGGTGCGCGGCCCATGCTGATCGGCGGCATGACGATCGGCGTGGTCGCCCTGCTGCTGGCTGCGACCTTCCCGAGCTACTGGATGCTGATCGCGGCCTACGCCCTGCTGGGCCTGGCCAATACCGTCTATCACCCCGCCGACTACGCGATCCTGTCATCGAAGATCGCAGCCCAGAAGGCCGGCCGCGCCTTCTCCTTCCATACCTTCTCGGGCTTCTTCGGCTCGGGCGTGGCACCAGCTTGTGTGCTGTTCTGCGCCGCCTATGCCGGCTGGCAGGGTGCCTACTACGTCGCCGCCGCGATGGCTGCCCTCGTCGTGGCGGCGCTGGCGATCTGGGGTGCGCCGCTGTCGGTCAGCGCCGCGGTGCGCCGCGAGAGCGGCAGCCAGACCGCGGGCAAGGCCGGGCTCGATCTGCTGTTGTCGGCACCGATCCTGCGCAACCTGTTCTTCTTCGTCCTGCTGGCGCTGTCGGGCGGCGGCATTCAGACCTTCTCTGTGGTGGCGCTGGGCCAGATGAACGGCACGCCGGCCTCGATCGCCAATATCGCGCTGTCGGGCTACCTGCTGATGAGCGCCGCCGGCGTGCTGCTGGGTGGCATCCTCGCCGACCGCACGAGCAAGCACGAGCGCATCGCCGCGGCCGGTTTCCTCGCGACGTCGACCATGATCGTCGCTGTCGGCTGGGGCGACCTCGGCGCGGCGGCGCTGATCGCGGCGATGTCGCTGGGCGGCTTCCTCAACGGCATCATCCAGCCCTCGCGCGACATGATCGTGCGCTCGGTGACGCCGCCGGGCGCTTTCGGCAAGGTGTTCGGCTTCGTCTCCACCGGCTTCAACATCGGCGGCATGATCGCGCCGCTGCTCTACGCCTGGCTGCTCGACCGCGGCGAACCGCGCATGGTCTTCGCGCTGGTCACGGTCTTCATCTTGCTGGCGATGATTACCGTGATCACCCGGCCCAAGCCGCAACCGGCCCCCGCGGCCACGCCGGCCGAGTGAGCGCCGCGCCGCACCGCCCGCCCGCGTTCGGCGAGCGCGTGGCCGACTTCGTCCTGGCGACGCCGCAGAACCCGCGCTTCCACCTCAACGCCGCCGCCGGCCGCAACCTGGTGCTGGTCTTCCTCGGCTCGCCGCCGACTGCCGCGGCGCGGGCCCTGCTCGCCGAGGCGCGCGCCGTGCGCGCGGCTTTCGACGATCGCCTCGCCGGGCTGTTCTGGGTGGTCGCGCGGCCCGAGCATGTCGCCGAGCTCGGCATCGCGCAGGACACGCCCGGCATCCGCTACTTCATGGACTACGAGAACGCCGCCGCACGGCTCTACGGGCTGGTGCCCGAGGGCGGCGATACGGTCCTCGCCCGCACCTTCGTTGTCGACCGCACCTTGCGGCTGCTGCAGACGCTCGAGCCGACGCCCGGCCAGCCGCATCTCGCGCCGATCGTCACCGGGCTGCGTCGCCTCGATGCCTTCCAGCGCGGCTTCGACAGCCTAGGCCACGCGCCGGTGCTCGTGGTCGAGCGCGTCTTCGAGCCCGAGCTCTGCCGCGCGCTGATCGACTACTACGACGCCAGAGGCGGCGAAGACTCGGGCTTCATGCGCGAGCGCGACGGCAAGACGGTCGGTGTGCTCGATCATGGTTTCAAGCGCCGGCGCGACTGCGCCATCGACGATGCGCGGCTGCGCACCGCGGCGACGACCCGCATCCACGACCGGCTGGTGCCGGAGATCCGCCGCGCCTTCCAGTTCAACGCCACGCGCATCGAGCGCCACATCGTGGCGCGCTACGACGCGCAGGAAGGCGGCTTCTTCCGCCCGCATCGCGACAACACGACCAAGGGCACCGCGCATCGGCGCTTCGCCGTGACCATCAATCTCAACGCCGACGACTACCAGGGTGGCGATCTGCGCTTCCCCGAATATGGCGCGCGTACCTATCGCGCGCCGACCGGCGGCGCCGTGGTGTTCTCCTGCTCGCTGCTGCACGAGGCCACGGAAGTCGCGGCGGGCACGCGCTACGCCTATCTGCCCTTTCTCTATGCCGACGACGACGCGGAGCTGCGCCAGCGCAACCTGGTCTTCGTCGAGTCGAAGAGCGACCAAGCCTAGCCTGACCGCCGACCCCAGCAGGAGCGCCTATCATGGATACGATCACCCAGGTGGCCGACGACAAGCGCGCGGCGCTGACGGCGCGCTACGGCGCCGACGCCGTGCCGGCGGCCGGGCGTTGGAACGAGACCATCGGCGTGCTGCTGGGTCATCGCTCGGTGCGCCGTTTCCTGCCCACGCCGGTGCCCGCCGGCACCCTGGAGACGATGATCGCGGCGGCGCAGTCGGCCTCGACCAGCTCCAATCTGCAGGCCTGGTCGGTGGTCGTGGTCGACGATCCGGCCAAGCGCCGCGAGCTGGCGCGCATCGCCGGCAACCAGAAGCACATCGAGGACTGCCCGCTCTACATGGTGTTCATCGCCGACCTCTCGCGGCTGGAGCGCATCGGCGAGAAGCATGGGTCGGGCACCAACGGTTTGCCGTGGACCGAGACCTTCCTGGTCGCCGCTGTCGACGCGGCGCTGGCGGCGCAGAACGCGGTGGTTGCGGCGGAGTCGCTGGGCCTGTCGATGGTCTATATCGGCGCCATGCGCAACGATCCGCAGTCGGTGGCCAGGCTGCTCGACCTGCCGCCCGGCGCCTTCGGCATTTTCGGCCTGTGTATCGGCTACGCCGATCCCGCCGCCAAGGCCGAGGTCAAGCCGCGCCTGCCGCAGGCCGCCATCCTGCATCAAGAGACCTACAAGCGGGCCGGCGAGGACGCGCATATCGCGCGCTACGACGAGACCCTGGGCGCCTTCTCGCGCCGTCAGAACCTGCCGACCGAATCGTGGACCGCACGCATCAAGCAACGCATCGCCGCCGTCACCGGCCGCGAGAAGATGCGGCCCTGGCTCAACGCGCTGGGCTTTCCGCTGAAGTAGGTTTTCCTCCCTCTCCCGGCGCGCGGGGAGAGGGAGAAAAACTACGCGCTCGCCTTGTCGAGCTGTTCGACGGCGGTGGCGTCGAGCTTGATGGTCGCGGCCTTCATGATCTCGCCGAGCTGCGCTGCGGAGGTGGCGCTGGCGATCGGCGCGGCCACCGTGGGCTTGGCCATCAGCCAGGCCAGCGCGACCTGCGCCGGGCTGGCCGAGAAGCGCTTCGCCACGTCGTCGAGTGCGGCCAGCACCTTCATGCCCTTGTCGTTGAGATAGCCCTTTACCCTGGAGCTGCGCGCCGCGCTCTTGCCGAGGTCGGCCTCCGAGCGGTACTTGCCGCTGAGGAAGCCGCTGGCCAGCGAGTAGTAGCCGATGCAGCTGACGCTCTCGGCGCGGCAGAGCTTCTCGAGGTCGCCCTCGTAGGTGCCGCGCTCCATCAGGCTGTAGTTTGGCTGGATGGTCTGGTAGCGCGGATAGCCATGCTTGGCGCTGGCCTCAAGCGAGGCCTTCAGGCGCGGCGCCTCGAAATTCGACGCGCCGATCTCGCGCACCTTGCCGGCTTTCACCAGTCTGCCGTAGGCCTCGAGCGTCTCCTCGACCGGCGTATCGGGATCGTCGCGGTGCGACTGGTAGAGATCGATGTAGTCGGTCTTCAGCCGCTTCAGCGAATCCTCGACGGCGGTGGCGATGTAGCCCTTGCTCAGCCCCTTCTTGTCGGGCGCCATCGGGATGCCGAGCTTGGTGGCGATCACCACCTTGTCGCGCCCGCCGCGCTTGGCGAGCCACTCGCCGATGATGGTCTCGGACTCGCCGCCTTTGTGGCCCGGCACCCAGATCGAATAGACGTCCGCCGTGTCGATCAGGTTGAAGCCCGCGTCGACGAACTGGTCGAGCAGCCTGTGCGAGGTGTCCTTGTCGGCCGACCAGCCGAAGACATTGCCGCCGAACGCCAGCGGCGCGACCTTGATGGTCGATTTGCCCAGAGCTTTCTGTTCCATTTCGATCTCCGTGTGTTCCTGTCATATCGAGCGACGCGAGAGATCCAGGCTGATCCTGGATCCCTCGCGCTGCTCGGGATGACAAACTCTCAGCGCGGCCACGCCCGTACGCCGGTCAGGCCGCCGTCGATCGGCAGCAGGATACCGGTGACCCAGCGCGACTCGTCGCTGGCGAGATAGACCGCGCCATAGGCGATGTCCCACGCCGTGCCTTCGACCTGCATCGGCACCATCTTGCGCCGCCGCTCGCGCGCCTCGGTACCGAGATGCGCCACCATCGGCGTGTGCACCGAGCCGACGATTAGGCAATTGCAGCGCACGTTCCTGGTCGCATAGTCGGCCGCGATCGACATGGTCATGCCGTGCAGGCCGGCCTTGGCTGTCGCATAGGCCACCGCGCCAGGGCTGCCCGACAGGCCCACGGCGCCGGCGATCGAGGACACCATGATGATCGAGCCGCCGCCGCCCTCCAGCATCCTGGGAATCGCGTACTTGCAGCAGATCATCGAGCTGGTGAGGTTGGTCTGCAGGACGCGGTTCCAGTCCTCCATCGACACGGTCTCGGGCGTGCCCGGGCCGCCGACGCCGACATTGTTGTGCAGGATGTCGAGCCGGCCGTAGCGCTTGACCGCGAAGGCAGCCATTGCCTCGGCTGCGTCGTTCTTGGTGACGTCGCCGGCGAATACCGCCGCCTCGCCGCCCTCGCCGGCGATCTGCTTCTGCAAGGCCTCGGCGCGCTCGGCGCTGCGATTGACCAGCACCACCTTCGCGCCCTCGCGCGCGAACAGGATCGCCGTGGCCATGCCGTTGCCGACGCCCTCGCCGCGCGGCGCCGCGCCCGTCACGACCGCGACCTTGCCCGCCAACCGACCCGCCATCCGCTTCTCTCCCGGTGCGCGGCACGCTAGGCTCGCCGCCCCTGAAACCTCGCGCGTCCCGTCCACCATGTCCACTGCCGCCCACGCAACCCGCTCCGTCGCCATCGCAGGCCTCGGCACCATCGGCCTCAAGGTCGCGCGCGCGCTCGACCAGGGCATCCCCGGCCTGCGCCTGAGCGCCGTCGCCGGCCGCGATCGCGACAAGACGGCGACGGCCGTCGCCGGCTTCGCCTCGCCACCCAAGGTGGTCGATAGCGCCGAGCTGGCCCAGCACGCCGACATCGTCGTCGATTGCGCGCCATCGGCGGCGTTCTCGGCGCTGGGCGATGCGGTGATCGGCGCCGGCAAGATCCTGATGACGGTCAACGCCGGCGCCCTGCTGCGCCGCCTCGATCTCGTCGACAAGGCGAGAGCGAGCGGCGGCCAGGTGATCGTGCCGACCGGCGGCCTGCTGGGTTTCGACGCCGTGCGCGCGCTGGCCGAGGGCACCATCACGCGCGTCACCATGATCACGCGCAAGCCGCCCAACGGGCTCGACGGCGCGCCCTATCTCGTCGAGCGCGGCATCTCCCTGAAGGGGCTGAACGAGCCCAAGCGCGTCTTCCAGGGCAACGCCACCGAAGGCGCCAAGGGCTTCCCGGCCAACGTCAATGTCGCCGCCGCGCTGGGGCTGGCCGGCATCGGACCGGACCGCACGACGCTCGAGATCTGGGCCGACCCCACCGTGGAGCGCAACACGCATACCATCGAGGTCGAAGGCGACACCGCGCGGCTGACGATGAAGATCGAGAACGTGCCGAGCGAGGAGAACCCCCGGACCGGCAAGATCGTGGCGCCCAGCGTCATCGCCTGCCTGCGCGGCATGACCGCGCCGTTGCGCGTGAGCACGTGAATCTTTGGGAGCGCCGGCGTTCCCAGAAAAAGTTACCGCCGCAACTCCTTCATCGCGCTCTCGATGCCACCGAGCGTCAGCGGATACATCCGATCGCTCATCAGCTGCTTGAGCAGCTGGATCGAGGGCGTGTACTGCCAGTGCCTTTCAGGGACCGGGTTGAGCCAGACGCAGCTCGAATACATGTCGGTGACGCGCTGCATCCAGACCTGGCCGGCTTCCTCGTTCCAGTGCTCGACCGAGCCGCCGGGATAGACGATCTCGTAGGGGCTCATCGAGCCGTCGCCGACGAAGATCACCTTGTAGTCCGACGGATAGGTGTGGAGCATCTGCGAGGTCGGCGTCGTGTCGGTGTGGCGCCGGCGGTTGTCCTTCCACAGCTTCTCGTAGAGGCAGTTGTGGAAGTAGAAGAATTCGAGGTGCTTGAACTCGGTGCGCGCCGCGGAGAACAGCTCCTCGCAGACCCGGATATGGGCGTCCATCGAGCCGCCGATGTCGAACAGCACCAGCACCTTGATCTTGTTCTTGCGCTCCGGGATCATCTTGATGTCGAGCCAGCCGGCGTTGCGCGCGGTGCTGCGAATCGTGTCGTCGAGATCGAGCTCGGTCTCCAGGCCCTCGCGCGTGAACTTGCGCAGGCGGCGCAGCGCCATCTTGATGTTGCGCGTGCCGAGCTCGACGGAATCGTCGAGGTTCTTGTACTCGCGCTTGTCCCAGACCTTCACCGCGCGGCCCTCGCGGTGCTTGTCCTGGCCGATGCGCACGCCCTCGGGGTTGAAGCCGAAGGCGCCGAACGGCGAGGTGCCGGCGGTGCCGATCCACTTGCTGCCGCCCTGGTGGCGCTTCTGCTGCTCCTCGAGACGCTTCTTCAGCGTCTCCATCAGCTTCTCCCAGCCGCCCAGGGCCTCGATCTGCTTTTTCTCCTCCTCGGTCAGAAGCTTCTCGGCCAGCTTGCGCAGCCATTCCTCGGGAATCTCGGCGGTGGCGGCGTCAGCGGCCTTTTCCAGGCCCTTGAAGACGTGGCCGAAGACGCGGTCGAACTTGTCGATGTTGCGCTCGTCCTTCACCATGATCGAGCGGCTGAGATAGTAGAAATCGTCGACGCTGTAGTCGGCGAGATGGGCGTCCATCGCCTCGAGCAGCGCCAGGTACTCCTTGATGGAGACCGGCACCTTGGCGTTCTTGAGCTCGAGGAAGAAGTTGGTGAACATCGCCGGCCTCCGCCGTGATTCAGTCGCGCTCAACCGTCATGTCGGGCGCAGCGAGACATCCTTCAAGATTCCGCGCTGCGCTCGGAATGACAGAGATCAGGTCTTCTCGCGCCGCGCCATGAAGGCGAGGCGTTCGAAGAGGTGCACGTCCTGCTCGTTCTTCAGAAGCGCGCCGTGCAGCGGCGGGATCAGCTTGGCGCTGTCCTTGCTGCGCAGCGCGTCGGGCGGAATGTCCTCGACCATCAGGAGCTTCAGCCAGTCGAGCAGCTCCGAGGTCGAGGGCTTCTTCTTCAGGCCGGGCACGTCGCGGATGTCGTAGAACACCGTCATCGCCTCGCGCACCAGGTTGCGCTGGATGTCGGGGTAATGGACGTTGATGATCTCCTGCATCGTCTCCCGGTCGGGGAAGCGGATGTAGTGGAAGAAGCAGCGGCGCAGGAAGGCGTCGGGCAGCTCCTTCTCGTTGTTGGAGGTGATCATCACGATCGGCCGGTGCTGGGCCTTGATGGTCTCCTGCAGCTCGTAGACGAAGAACTCCATGCGATCGAGTTCCTGCAGCAGGTCGTTGGGGAACTCGATATCGGCCTTGTCGATCTCGTCGATCAGCAGCACCGGCCGGCTGCCGGTGCCGGTGAAGGCCTCCCAGAGCTTGCCGCGCTTGATGTAGTTGCGGATGTCCTTGACCCGCTCGTCGCCGAGCTGCGAATCGCGCAGGCGGGTGACCGCGTCGTACTCGTACAGGCCCTGCTGCGCCTTGGTGGTCGACTTGATGTGCCACTCGATCAGCGGCGCGCCCAGCGCCTTGGAGACCTCGTGCGCCAGCACGGTCTTGCCCGTGCCCGGCTCGCCCTTGATCAGCAACGGCCGCTGCAGCGCGATGGCGGCGTTGACCGCGATCCTGAGGTCGTCGCTGGCGACGTAGTTGTCGGTACCCGTGAACTTCATGTCAGGTCTTTCCGCATTTCGTCATTTGTTCCCGTGTTTCACGTTAGACGCGGGCCGGGAGGCTGACAAGGCAAGCCCAAGCCACGCCAGCGTTGCGACGGGCGCGCATGCCCCGCTCTGCGGAACGCTCTTCGCTCCCTGTCCCCGCCCCGCGGGGAGAGGGAGATCACCCATTCCGCTTCAGCACCTCGCCGGCGAGGTAGAGCGAGCCGCAGACGAGGATACGGAACGGGCCGGGCTCGCTGGCCAGCAGATCCTCGACCGCCCCGGCGACGTCGTCGGCGGGAAGGCAGCGCAGGCCGACCTCGTCGGCTTTGGCGCAGGCCTGGCGCGGGCTGTAGGCAGCATGGCCGTGGATCGGCACGGCGCGCGCCGAGACGGCGTGGCGCGCCAGCGGCCGCAGGAAGCCCGAGGCGTCCTTGGTGGTCATCATGCCGAAGACCAGGTGCAGCGGCAGGGCGCCTGGCTCGGCCGCCCAGGCCCGCGCCTGCGCCCCCAGCACCAGCCCGCAATCCTCGTTGTGGCCGCCATCGAGCCAGATCTCGGCGCCCGGCGGCATCGAGTCGGGCAAGGGCCCGCGCTTCAGGCGCTGCAGCCGCGCCGGCCATTCGACCGTCTCCAGGCCGCGCCGCACCGCCTGATCGTCGATCGTCATACCGCGCGCGCGCAGGCGCTCGACGCAGGCGATGGCCGTACCGGCGTTGTCGATCTGGTGCGCGCCGGCGAGGCTGGGCATCGGCAGGTCGAGGCTGGCGAGCGCGCTCTCGTAGTGGAAGCCGTCGCCCCTGGGCGCCACGGACCACTCGCGGCCCATGCGGAACAGCGGCGCGTCGAGCCTGCGCGCGGTCTCCTCGAAGACCCGTGCCGGCCCCTCGCGCTGGCGGCCGACGACGACCGGCGCGCCCTGCTTGATGATGCCGGCCTTCTCGCCAGCGATCTTCTCCAGCGTGTCGCCGAGGAAGCCGGTGTGATCGATACCGATGGGCGTGATCGCGCTCACCGCCGGATGGTCGACGACATTGGTGGCGTCGAAGCGCCCGCCCAGCCCGACCTCGAGCACCAGCAGCTCGGCCGGGATCGCGGCGAAGACGTCGAACGCCGCGGCGGTGACGATCTCGAAGAAGGTGATCGGATCGTCGCCATTGGCCGCCTCGCAGGCCTCGATCGCCGCTTCCAGGGTCTCGTCGTCGATGATCGTGCCGGCCAGCCGGATGCGCTCGTTGAAGCGCACGAGATGCGGCGAGGTGTAGACGTGCACGCGGTAACCGGCCGCCTCGGCCATGGCGCGCACATAGGCGCAGAGCGAGCCTTTGCCGTTGGTGCCGGCGACATGCACGACCGGCGGCAGCCGCCTTTCGGGGTTGCCCATGCGGTCGAGCAGGCGCTTGAGCCGCGCGAAGTCGAGATCGATGACACGCGGGTGGCGCGCCATCAGGCGTTCGACGAGCGCTTCCGTCGACATGGGGCCGAATCAGCCCGCTGTCATCCCGAGCGCAGCGAGGGATCCAGGCCGATCCTAGATCCCTCGCTGCGCTCGGGATGACAGGCGGGGCTGCTCAATCGGACCACGCCCTAGGCCGCCTCGGCGGCCGGGCGTTTCATCAGGATGGCGGTGATGCGCGCCAGGGTCTTTCGCAGCTCGTGGCGGTGCACGACGAGGTCGACCATGCCGTGCTTGTACTGGAACTCGGCGCGCTGGAAGTCGGGCGGCGGCGTCTCGCGGATCGCCGCCTGGGTGACGCGTTGGCCGGAGAAGCCGATCAGCGAGCCCGGCTCGGCGATATGGATGTCGCCCAGCATGGCGAGCGAAGCGGTGACGCCGCCGGTAGTCGGATCGGTCAGCACGACGATGTAGGGCAGGCCGGCTTCCTTGACCTCGCGTACGGCGATGGTGGTACGGGGCATCTGCATCAGGGACAGGATGCCCTCCTGCATGCGCGCGCCGCCCGAGGCGGAGAACAGGATCAGCGGCGCCTTCTTCTGGACGGCGATGCGCGCGGCGGTGACCACGCCTTCGCCCACCGCCATGCCCATCGAGCCGCCCATGAAACCGAAATCGAAGATGGCGACGACGGCCGGCTGGCCCTCCATCTGCCCGCTGGCGACGACGATGCCGTCGCCGCCGGGTCCGGCCTGCGACTGCGCTTCCTTGAGCCGGTCGATGTAGCGCTTCTGGTCGCGGAACTTCAGCGGGTCGACGATCGGCTTGGGCACCGTGTGGACCTCGTACTTGCCGCCGTCGAAGAGGTGCGGCAGGCGCTGCAACGGCCGGACCCGGAGGTGGTGGCCGCAGTGGTTGCAGACCTGCTGATTGGCGTCGAGGTCGCGATGGAACAGCATCTGCTCGCACGCCGGGCACTTCAGCCACAGATTCTCCGGCGCTTCCTTGCGCGCCACCAGCGCCTTGAGCTTGGGCGGGATGAAGTTGGTCAGCCAGTTCATGCCCGCCCTATGGCACGATTGCCTGCTGCGGAAAAGAGGCCCGATCCGGCTTACCTTCCCCCGCTGGCGGGGGAAGGTAATCAGGTCAGCGCCATAGCCCCGCGAACGGCCGCACCAGCTCGCTCGGGCGCTTGACCGTGCAGTATTTGCGTTGGGCCTGATAGTCGGCGCAGAGCTTCTCGGCGACGCCCGGCTCCAGGTCGCCGACGATGGTGGCGAAGCGCTTGCTGTTGTTCGCGGTAACGTCGACGATCCATTCCCGGCCGACCCAGGCCTGCTTCAGCTCGACCAGGCGTGCCTGGGCCGCGACATGCGCGTCGCGTGCCTGCTTCAAGGTCAGGTAGGTGCCGACCCAGGCGCCGTTGCCGGGGTAGTCGTAGCGGTAGGGCGTGCAGGAATGCTCGTCGAGCACGGTGGCCGCCGAGCCGCCGCTGCCCGCCGGCAGCTGGAACAGCTTCTGCCCCGAGGCGGCGCTCTTCTTGGCGTAAGCCTCGTCGAACAGCCTGACCATCGCTTCGTCGCGCAGATCGGCGCGGCGGAAGCCCATCGCGACGCCGACCAGGCGGCGCCCGTTGCGCGTCGCGGAGGCCACGATGTTGAAGCCGGAGGAGCACAGGAAACCGGTCTTCAGCCCGTCGGCGCCGGGGTACATCTCGAGGAAGCGCACGGAGTGTGTGATGCGCGCGCCCCTGATGATCACGTCGTGCTGGTTGAAGTAGCCATAGCGCTCCGGGAAGTCGCGCATCAGCGCGATGCCGAGGATCGCCATGTCGCGCGCCGTGGTCACCTGCGCCGGATCCTTCCAGCCGCTGGGATTGCGGAAGGTCGTACCGGTCATGCCCAGCCGTCGGGCAGTGGCATTCATGCGCTGGGCGAAGGCCGGCTCAGAGCCCGACAGGCGCTCGCCGACCGCCACGGCAACATCGTTGGCCGAGCGCAGGATCAGCGCCAGGATCGCCTGCTCGATGGTGATGGTGGCGCCGGCCGGCAGCACCAGCTTCGAGGGCTGCTGGTTGTAGGCGTAGGGCGAGAAGGCGAGCTGGTCGCCGAGCTGGATCTTGCCCGCCTTCAGATCCTCGAACAGCAGGTACAAGGTCATCATCTTGGTCAGCGACGCCGGGTACCACGGCGCGCTGGCGTCGCGCTGATGGAGCACTTCGCCGCTCTGCGCATCGACGACCAGCGAGGGGCCGGCCTGCGCCGGCCCGGTAGGCGTCTGGAGGAAGCCGGACTGCGCCTGGGCCGGCGGGCCAAGCGCGCTCAGGACGATGAGGGTGAGGACGGCGAGGAGGCGGCTGAACGCGAGCGAGGGCATGGGTCTGAGTCTAGCGCAACGGCGCGCTCTTGGCATGGCCGCGATGGCGGCCTATGTCAGAAGCCATGATCAAGATCGCCGTGTGCCCGGTCACGCCGTTCCAGCAAAATTGCTCCCTCGTCTGGTGCGAGGAGACCAAACAGGGCGCGCTGGTCGATCCCGGCGGCGATCTGGAGCGGCTGAAGGACGCGGTGACGCAGACCGGCATGACCGTCGCCAAGATCATGCTGACGCATGGCCATGTCGACCACGCCTCGGCCGCCGGCGCGCTTGCTCAGCATTACGGCGTGCAAATCGAGGGGCCGCACGAGGGCGACCGCTACCTGATCGAGGGCCTGCCCGACTCCAACCGCAAATACGGCTTCACCGTGCCCGAACCCTTCCTGCCGCATCGCTGGCTCGAGGACGGCGACACGGTCGAGCTCGGCAAGCTCACCTTCGACGTCGTGCATTGCCCGGGCCACACGCCGGGCCATGTCGTGTTCGTCAACACGCACGAGAAGGCGCGCATCGCCTTCGTCGGCGACGTGCTGTTCCGCGGCTCGGTCGGCCGCACCGACTTCCCCAAGGGAAACCAGGAGCAGCTCTTCCACTCGATCCGCAAGAAGCTGTTCCCGCTGGGCGACGATATCGGCTTCGTGCCCGGCCACGGCCAGACCTCGACCTTCGGCTGGGAACGCAAGACCAACCCCTTCGTCTGCGACATGCTGTTCGAGGACGGGGCGTAGCCGGCACGATCATCCACGCCATGCCGGACGCGCCGCGCTTCGTCGCTGAGCTGATAGCGGCCACGCCGCTGGCGCTGCAGGCGCCGCCAGTGGGGCGTGTCGACTGCAACACGCCGGTCCATGTCCATGCCGGGCGCACCTACGCCTTCGTCTCGTTCCACCGGCCGATCGGCCACAGCTACCGCCGCACGGGTCCGGCGACCGACAGCACGGGCGACGCCGGCATCGCCGGATTGGGCGCGCCGCAAGCCGTGCGTCTGCTCGACGATCCCGATCCGACGGTCGGCAAGTGGATCGAGTCCACATGGCGCGCGCCCGATGGCCGGCTGTACGGCTGGTATCACGCCGAGGAGAGCATCGCGGGCCTGGCGGCGCCCTTCGTGCCGCATATCGGCGCGCTGCGGTCCGATGACGACGGGCTGAGCTGGCGCATATTGGGCGAAACGCTGCGCGCGCCGCCCGACCAGATCGACACCGCTGCCGGCAACGGCTTCATGGCTGGCGGCTACGGCGATTTCAGCGTCGTGCCCGACCGCGACGGCGGCTACATCTACGTGATGTTCAGCAGCTACGTGGCGGACGCGCGCGCCCAGGGCGTTTGCGCCGCGCGCTGCCCGACGGAGACGCGCGATGCGCCGCGCTCCGAGGTCTGGAGCGGCGGCGCGTGGCGACCTGCCGGCGCGGCCCTGCCCAGCGCCCTATGGCCGCCGGTGCGCGGATGGCACGATGTCCACCCCGACTGCTACTGGGGCCCGTCGATTCATTTCAACCGCGATCTCGGCGTTTACGTGATGCTGCTGAGCCAGGTCGCCGGGCCATTCCCCGGCTTCCACTCGGCGGCGAACGCCGTCTCCTTCAACGCGACGCCCGAACGGCCCGACGCCTGGAGCGCTCCGATGCGCATCGTCGAAGGTGGCGGCTGGTATCCGCAGGTCGTCGGCCTGGGCGCGAACGACGGCGACACGCTGGCGGGCGCCAAGGCCCGGCTGTTCATCAGCGGCCTGTCGGCGTGGCATATCCGATTCCGGCAGGCGCGCGACGAGGCCGACCAGCCGGCGCCGACGCGCCTGCCGCGCGCCGACATGATCGCGCTGGGCGAGTCGCTGGGCGCCCGCGGCGCGTGATCCCCGATCGTGCGATCGAACCCTGCGCGTCTCGATGCCGTGCCTTGGCCCGACAACAAGATACCGTCAGCTGCGCCGCGCGCTCCGCACGCCTTCCGACAGCGCCCGGATATACGAGAACACCCCCGGCAGCAGGTCCGGCTTGGGCGCACCCTTGTCGTCCAACCCGGCCTTGACGCGCTCGACGATGGCCGAGCCGACCACGGCGGCATCGGCGACGCGAGCCACGTCCGCGGCCTGGTCCGGGGTGCGGATGCCGAAGCCGACGCCGATCGGCAGCTTCGTCTGTGTGCGCAGCCGGGCGACGTGGCCCTGGATCGCCTCGGCGGTCGACGACTTGGTGCCGGTGATGCCCAGCACCGAGACGAAGTAGACGAAGCCCGAGGCGAACTTCAGGACAGCCGGCAGGCGTTTCGCGTCCGTGGTCGGCGCAGTCAGCAGCACGGTGTCGAGCCCATTGGCCTCGGCATGCGGCTTCAGCTGGTCGGCCTCTTCCGGCGGCAGGTCGACGATGATGAAGCCGTCGACGCCGGCAGCCTTCGCGTCGGCGCAGAACTTCTGGGCGCCGCGTTGGTAGATCATATTGTAGTAGCCCATCAGCAGGATGGGGGTTTCTTCGTCGCGCGTTTCAGCGCGGAATCGCCTGACCATCGCGAAGGTGCGGTCCATCGAGATGCCGGCCTTCAGCGCACGCTGGCCCGCGGCCTGGATCGAGGGACCGTCGGCCATCGGATCGGTGAACGGCATGCCGAGCTCGATGAGATCGGCGCCGGCGGCCGGCAGGCCCTTGAGGATCTCGTAGGAGACATCGAGGTTGGGATCGCCCGCGGTGACGTAGGTGATCAGGCCGGCGCGGCCTTCCGCCTTGAGCTTCTCGAAGCGCTTGGTGACGCGGCTCACAGCTTCACCCCCAGACGCTCGGCCACCGCGAACACATCCTTGTCGCCGCGGCCGCAGAGGTTCATCACCAGCAGGTTGTTCTTCGGCAGGCTCGGCGCGAGCTTCAGCACGTGCGCGAGCGCGTGCGCCGGCTCGAGCGCGGGGATGATGCCCTCGACGCGGCTGAGCTTCTGGAACGCCGCCAGCGCCTCGTCGTCGGTCGCCGAGACATACTCGACGCGCCCGACATCCTTCAGCCAGGCATGCTCCGGGCCGATACCGGGATAATCGAGACCGGCCGAGATCGAATGCGCCTCGGTGATCTGCCCATCGCTGTCCTGCAGCAGGTAGGTGAGGTTGCCGTGCAGCACGCCCGGCCGACCGCCGGTGAGCGAGGCGGCGTGTTCGCCGGTATGCACGCCCTTGCCGCCGGCCTCGACGCCGATGATGCGCACGTCCTTGTCGTCGAGGAACGGGTGGAAGAGGCCCATGGCGTTGCTGCCGCCGCCGATGCAGGCGACCAGCGTGTCGGGCAGGCGGCCTTCGGCGGCCATCATCTGCTCGCGCGTCTCCTTGCCGATCACCGACTGGAAGTCGCGTACCATCGAGGGGTAGGGGTGCGGACCGGCGACCGTGCCGATGCAGTAGAACGTCGTCTCGACGGTGGCGACCCAGTCACGCAGCGCCTCGTTCATCGCGTCCTTCAGCGTAGCCGAGCCCGCCGTCACCGGCCGGACCTCGGCGCCCAGCATCTTCATGCGAAAGACGTTGGGCGCCTGGCGCTCGACATCAACCGAGCCCATGAAGACGACGCAGGGGATGTTGAACAGCGCGCAGGCGGTGGCGGTGGCGACGCCATGCTGGCCGGCGCCGGTCTCGGCGATCACCCGCGTCTTGCCCATGCGCTTGGCCAGCAGCACCTGGCCCAGCACGTTGTTGATCTTGTGCGAGCCGGTGTGGTTGAGCTCGTCGCGCTTGAAATAGATCTTGGCGCCGCCCAGCTCGGCCGTCAGGCGCTCGGCGAAATAGAGCGGGCTGGGCCGTCCGGCGTAGTGGGTGTTGAGCTTCTCGAGCTCGGCCTTGAAAGCCGGATCGACCTTGGCCGCCTCGTAGGCCTTCTCCAGGTCGAGGATCAGCGGCATCAACGTCTCTGCGACGTAGCGGCCGCCGAAGATGCCGAAATGGCCACGCTCGTCAGGGCCGGCGCGATAGCTGTTCAACGCGTTCATGGGTTCGTCTCTCCACCGCGCGGCGCTGTAGCAGGCGTCCCGGCCAGGCGCCAGCCACGAAATGCCGCGCGATGGGACAGCCGGCGAGACGCCGGCGGTCCCAAGAAGATCAGCGCTTCTTCTTCGCGGCCTTCTTCTTCGCGGCCTTGCGCGCGGCGGGGCGCTTGGCGGCGGCGCGGCGCGGCGGGTCGGCGACTTCGACGATCACCTCGACCTCGACCGGGATCTGGTTGGGCAGGCCGCCCATGCCGACGGCCGAGCGCGCGTGCTTGCCGCGATCGCCGAAGACCTCGACGAAGAGATCGGAGCAGCCGTTGATCACCTTGGGCTGGTCGCCGAATTCCGGCGTGCAGTTCACCATGCCCAGCACCTTGACGATGCGCACGACGCGATCGAGCTCGCCGAGCTCGGCCTTCATCACCTGGATCAGGCTGATGCCGGTCAGGCGGGCGGCCGTGTAGCCGTCCTCGACGCTCATGTTCTCGCCGAGCCGGCCCTTGATCGGACCCGGCCCCTTGCCGGCGAGATAGAGCAGATTGCCGGTGCGCACGGCGTTGACGTAGTTGGCGACCGGCGACGGCGGCGCCTTCATCTCGATGCCCAGTTCCTGCAGACGTTTCTCGGTTTTCATCGCGGCCCCCTCGGGATGACGACCGCAGCCTAGCTCAGAGCCTGGCGACTGCCGAGAGAAAGGCGCGGATCATGTCGGGGGATTTTACGCCCCGGCTCGATTCGACGCCCGACGACACATCGACCGCTTTGGCTGAGGTGGCGCGTACCGCGTCGGCGACGTTGGCCAGCGACAGCCCGCCCGACAGCATCCACGGCAGCGTCATTTTCACGTCCTGCAGCGCCCGCCAGTCGAAGGGCAGGCCGTTGCCGCCGGGCAGCGCGCCCACGGCGTCGGGCGCCGGCGCGGCGTCGAACAGCAGGCGGTCGGCCGAGCCGGCATAGGTCTCGATCGCCGCCTCGACATCGGCCCGCGAGGCGACGCGCACCTGTTTCATGACGGGCAGGCCGGTGGCTTCCTTGATCTTGCCGATGCGGCGCGGCGTCTCCTCGCCGGCCAGCTGCAGCATGTCGAGCGCGCCGTCCTCGACGTACTCGCCCAGGGTGTCGTCGTCGGGATCGACGAACAGGCCGACGCGGATGACGTGCGCCGGCACGTCGGCGACCAGTTCCTCGAGATCGTGGAAGTCGATGTGGCGCGGCGAGGGCGGATAGCAGACGAAGCCGACATAGCGCGCCCGGCCGGCGATCGCCGCGTCGAGCGCCTCCCTGGTGCGGATGCCGCAGATCTTGGCGACGACGGCCATGGCTCTACGCGCCCACCTGGACGCGGATCTTGTCGCCGAGGTCGGCTTCGTGGGCGATCGCCTCGGCGGCGGCGCGTGGGTCCTTGGCCTCGGTGATCGGCCGGCCGACGACCAGCGCCGTGGCGCCGGCGCGCATCGCCTCGCGCGGCGTCATCACCCGCTTCTGGTCGCCCGCCGCCGCGCCCGCCGGGCGGATGCCGGGGGTGACCAGCAGGAAGTCGGGACCGCACGCGGCGCGCAAGGTGGCGATCTCCTGCGGCGAGCAGATCACGCCGTCGAGGCCGCCCTCGCGCGCCAGCAGCGCCAGGCGCCGGGCCTGATCGGCCGCCGTCTCGTTGACGCCCGCCGCCCTGAGGTCGCTGTCGTCGAGCGAGGTCAGCACCGTCACGCCCAGCAGCTTCGGCCGCTTCAGCCCGAGCTTGGCCGCCTGCAGCGCCGCTTCATCGACGGCCGCCTTGAGCATCGCGGCGCCGCCGCCGGCATGGATGGTGATGTAGGTCGGCTCGAGCGCCGCCACGGCGCGGACGCCGCCGGCCACGGTGTTGGGGATGTCGTGCAGCTTCAGGTCGAGGAAGAAGCCGACCCCGGTCATGCGTACCGGCTCGGGGAAGGCGTAGCGCACGCCGGGCGCGCCATGGGCAAGGAAGAACTCGAGGCCCAGCTTGATGCCGCCCACCGCCGGCACCGGTCCGGCGGCGATGCGCTGGATCAGGCGCGCGGCCTGGGCCAGGTCGACGGTATCGATGGCGGCGTAGATCGGGTTCTTGAGGGGCATCGGCGCTCCTTGGGCGCGCCCCTCCTAGTCGAAGCGTCCGGCCGTGTCGACATCCCTGGGTCGATATCAGGCGGCGGCGCGCTGGATCGCCGGCCAGATCACCTTGGTCCAGGCCTCCTCGCCCGAGGCGGCGGCCATGCCGCGGCCCTGTCGCAGGACGATGAAGGCCGGGGTCTCCTTGAGCGAGGCGGCGAAGGGGCGCGCCTCGGGCGGCCAGCGGCGCGGGTCGAGCGCTTGCTCGGCCGTCCTGCCCTCGATGCGGCGATAGGACGAGCGGCGGTATTCGCCCGAGTTCAGGAAGCGTGGCAGGTGGCGCTGGTCCCAGCGATTGCAGTCGTCGCAGTCGGGGGTGACAAAGTGATAAACGACGACCGCCTGGGGCGCGGATTTCGGTGGCGATGCGAGAACCGGCTCGCTGGCGGCGATGGCCGGAACTGCGATCAATCCACCGAGAAAAGCGCGTCGATTCATCGGCTTACCTTGGGAAAGTCTTGAAGTATGAACTGAATATGTCGTGAAACTACCATCAAAGGCTAAACCGAGCGATCCTTTTCTGTCGTCAAAGATGAACTAGCTTTGGGATGTGTCAGATTTATCACAATAAACGCCAAGGCAGCCGACGCCAGTGAGCCGACGAGCACGCCCAGACGCAACGGGGTGGCATAGGCCGGATCGTCCCAGGCCAGCGAGCCGATGAACAGGCTCATGGTGAAGCCGATACCGGCGCAGACCGACACGCCGTAGAGCTTCAACCAGGTTCCGCCGGCCGGCATCGGCGCCAGGCGCAACAGGATGAAGGCAGCGGCCGGCAGGAAAACGCCGATCTGCTTGCCCAGGAACAGGCCCAGCGCGATGCCCAGCGGCACCGGCTCCAGCAGCGCGGCGACCGATAGACCGGCAAGCGGCAGGCCGGCGTTGGCGAGCGCGAAGAGCGGCATGATCAGGAACGACACCCAGGGCTTGAGCGCGTGCTCCAGCACGATGAAGGGCCGGTCGTCGGGCGCGACGCTTTCGTCGCGCAGCGGCAGGCAGAAAGCGATCACCACGCCCGCCAGGGTGGCGTGCACACCAGACTTCAGCACGCAGACCCACAGCACCGCGCCGACCAGCAGATAGGGACCGCTGCGCCGCACGCCGAGCCGGTTCAGTGTCAGCATCGTGACGATGCAGATCGCCGCCAGCACCAGCGCCGTCGTCGACAGCTCGGCGGTATAGAAGATGGCGATGATCACGATGGCGCCGAGGTCGTCGATGATCGCCAGCGTGACGAGGAAGAGCTTCAGCCCCAGCGGTACGCGCGAGCCCAGCACCGCCAGGACGCCGACGGCGAAGGCGATGTCGGTGGCCGCTGGCACCGCCCAGCCGCGCAGCGCCACGGCGTCGCCGACATTGAACCAGGCGAAGATCGCCGCCGGCACCACCATGCCACCGAGCGCCGCGACCATGGGCATGGCGACCTGCGCCGGCTTGGACAGTGCGCCCTCGACCACCTCGCGCTTGATCTCCAGCCCGACCAGCAGGAAGAAGATCGCCATCAGCCCGTCGTTGATCCACAGCACCAGCGGCTTGCTGAGCCCCAGCTCGCCGTAGCTGATGGTGAACTTGGTGGCGAACAGCCGGTCGATGGTGGCATGCAAGGGCGAGTTGGCGAGGATGATCGCCAGCGCCGCCACCGCGATCAGCACGATGCCCGGCGCGGCCTCGCTGTGCAGGAAACGATGGAGACGGCCGCTGGCCATGGGCGACTCCCGGTGCCGCTCGGAGATTTCGGGCCCGAATTCCTTCCCCCCGAGCGCGGGAGGGCCATGAAAAACGCCCGGGCCTTTCGGACCCGGGCGTTGCGAGCGTCGCCGCTCGGTGGGTAACTAGTCGCGGTCGCCGATCAGCGACAGCAGCATCTGGAACATGTTGACGAAGTCCAGGTACAGGTTGAGCGCGCCGAAGATGGCGACCTTCTCCTGAACGTCGGTACCCCAGGCCTCGGCGTACTGCTCCTTGATCTGCTGCGTATCGTAGGCGGTGAAGCCGGCGAAGATCAGCACGCCCACCGCCGCGATGATGAAGTGCAGCATCGAGCTGGCGAGGAAGATGTTCACGACGCCGGCGATCAGGATGCCGATCAGGCCCATGAACAGGAAGGTGCCCATCCCCGACAGGCTGCGCTTGGTCGTGTAGCCGTAGAGGCTGAGCGCGGCGAAGGCGGCGGCGGTGATGAAGAACGTGCGCGCCAGGCTGGTGCCGGTGTAGCGGTAGATCAGCAGGGTGAAGCCGACGCCGTTCAGCGCCACGATCGCCCAATAGACCATCTTGGTCGTCGTCACGCTCATGGTCGCGGCGCGGAACGAAGCGAGCAGGATCAGGCCGATCGGCGCCAGGATGGCGACCCAGCCAAGGATCGTCAGGCTGGTGACCACGCGGCCGTTGGGCAGCATCCCCGACTTGATGAAGATCGCGTTCAGCGCCGGCACGCTGTAGATCAGCATCGCGACGATGCCGGACAGCGCCAGGCCCGATGCCATATAGTTGTAGACGCGCAGCATATGGCTGCGCAGACCGGCGTCGAAGACCGCCTGGTCGACCGTCGTCGAACCCACCATGGGCCGAGTGTCAAACTGAGCCATTTATTGCCTCCCGATAGGCGGACACACACCTGCCCCCCATATTGGCGAAAGTCGCGACATTATCAATACCTGACCGCGATACCCGGATACGCATCCACGACAAAGATCACGTCGCCGTTGATATCCCCACAAAATTTCTGGCTATTCATTGCGCAGCAGGGCCAGCGGCCGTTGCCGCGTGGCGCCCACCGCGCCCACGAGGCCGAAGCCCAGGGTCAGCGCCATCGCCCCCAGCACGGTCAGCGCCACCACGTCGGGCAGCAGGATCCACTCCAGGTTCATCACGAAGCGGATCACCATCCAGGCCGCGACGGCGCCGAACGCCGCCGCCGCCAGCGCGGTGACGAAGCCCAGCGCGGCGAATTCGAGCGAGAAGACGCCCAGCACACGTCCGCGCGAGGCGCCCAGCACCTTCATCACCACCGCGTCGTGCACGCGCCGCCGCTGCGTCGCCAGCATGGCGCCGGCCAGCACCAGCAGCCCGGCGCCGATGCCGACCACGCCGACCACGCGCGCCGCCAGGCCGATATTGGCGAGGATCGAGCTGGCGTTCTCCAGCGCCTCCTTCACCCGCACGATGGTGACGTTGGCGAAGTCGCGGGTGACCACGTCGAACACCTTGTCCTCGGCGCCCGGCGCCGCGCGCACGGTGGCGAGGAAGGTCTGCGGCGCACGCTCCAGGGTGCCGGGCGCGAAGACGAAGACGAAGTTGATCGACAGCGAGCTCCAGTCGATGCGCCTGAGATTGGCGATACGCGCCTCCACGTCGCGGCCCAGCACGTTGACGGTGATGGTGTCGCCGACGCCCAACCCGTAAGCCGCCGCCAGCTCGGCGTCGAAGGAGATCAGCGGCGGGCCTTTGTAGTCCGGCGGCCACCATTCGCCGGCGACAATGCGCGAACCCTCCGGCGGTAAGGCCGCGTAGGTCAGCCCGCGATCGCCGTCGATCGACCAGCGCGCCTGCGAGGGGATGTTGGCTTCCGCGATCGGCTTGCCGCCGATCCGGGTGATGCGCCCGCGCAGCATCGGCACCTTGTCGGCGCCGCCGACGCCGTCGATCGCCGTCACCGCCTTGGTGAAGGCATCGACCTGGCTCTGCTGGATGTCGACGAAGAAGAAGGTCGGCGCGTTGACCGGGATGCGTCGCGTGATCTGGCTCTGCAGATTGCCCTCGATCAGCGCCACCGCGACCAGCACGGTGAGACCCAGGCCGAGCGAGAGCATCACCGTCGGTGTCGGCGCGCCGGGGCGATGGATATTGGCCAGCGCCAAGCGTAGCACGGCGAAGCGCGGCCTGCCGGCCCATCGCGCCAGCAGCATCACAACGCGCGCCAGCAGCGGGAAGACGATGAAGGCGCCGATCGAACCGGCGACGAACCACAGCGCGATGCGCCGGTCGCCCGCCGTCGCCACGGTCAGCGCCGCCAGCGCCAGGATCGCAGCGCCGATGATCGCCATGTCGCGCGCCCGGGGACGCGCCGCGTCGGGCGCCACCGCGCCGCGCATCAAGGTCGCGGCCGGCACCAGCCGCGCCTTCATCAGCGGCCACAGCGCGAAGATGCCGGCCACCAGCATGCCGAAGGCGGCGGCGATGATCAGCGGCTGGCCATAGACGCCGACCCGTGCGCGCACCGGCAGCACGTCGGCGAAGAAGGCGTTGGCGACGAAGGGCAGGGCGACGCCGACGATCAGCCCCAGCACGACGCCGATCGCCGCCAGCACGCCGATCAGCAGCAGGTAGCTGCGCGTGACCAGCGCCGACGGCGCGCCGACGCATTTGAGGATGGCGATGGTCCGCGTACGGCCCAGCAGATAGCTGTCGACCGCGTTGCCGACGCCGACGCCGCCGACCAGCAGCGCCGCCAGCCCGATCAGCTCGAGGAACACGGTGAGCCGCTCGGTCCAGGTGCGCACGCCGCCGCCCGCTTCGCTCAGCCCGCGCACGCGCCAGCCGGCCTCCGGGAAGCGCGCGATCAGGTCCTGGCGATAGGCCTGCCAGTCGGCGCCCGGCCGCAGCGCGACGCGATAATCGTGGGTGCGCAGCACGCCGGGCTGCAGCAGCCCTGTCGCGGGCAGCGCGTGATCGCCGATCATCACGCGTGGTCCGAGGCCGAACAGGCCCAGCCCACGATCCGGCTCGCGCGCGATCACCGCGCGCAATTCGACCGAGGCCTCGCCCACGCGGATGCGATCGCCGATCGACGCGCCCATGCGGCGCAGCGCGACCTCCTCGACCACGGCACCGGCGATGCCGTTGCGCACTTCGAGCGCCTCGCGCAAGGACATGCCGCCCTTCAGCTCGATGGTGCCGGCCAGCGGATAGCGGCCGTCGACCGCCTTGAGCTGGATCAGGGTCGGGCGCGCGCCGTCGCGATCGAGCCGCGCCATGCCGCGCATCTCGACCCAGCCGGTGACGGTGGCGCCGTCGCGCGCCATGTAGGCGAGCTGCTCGTCGCTGAGCGGCTGGTAGGGCCGCGATACCGCGACGTCGCCGCCCAGCAGCGCGCGCGCGTCGGCGCGCAGGCCTTCCTCGATGGCGCGGGCGAAGGACAGGATCGCGGCAATGGCGCCGACGCCCAGCGCGATGCAGGCGAGGAACAGGCGGAAGCCGCCCAGCCCCGAGCGCAGCTCGCGCCGCGCGATGGTCGCGGCCAGCGCCCAGCCATTGGGCTCACCGGCGCTCTTGCCGGCGCGCACCAGCCCGGGCTCGGCGGTCGTGACCGTCACGACGCGGCGGCCATGGCCGGCGCATCGTCGGTGATGCGGCCGTCGGCGACGTGGATGACGCGATCGCAGCGCTCGGCGATCGCCGGGTCATGCGTGATCAGCACCAGGGTGGCGCCCTTGGCGCGGGTCATCTCGAACAGCAGGTCCATGACCTGCCGGCCGGTGCTGCCGTCGAGGTTACCGGTCGGCTCGTCGGCCAGCAGCAGCTTGGGTTCGGTGGCGAAGGCGCGGGCGACGGCGACGCGCTGCTGCTCGCCGCCGGAGAGCTGCGCCGGGTAGTGCTGGAGTCGATGGCCCAGCCCGACCTGGCTCAGCGCCGCCTCGGCGCGGCCGAAGGCGTCGGCGACGCCCGCGAATTCCAGCGGCAGGGCGACGTTCTCCGTCGCCGTCATGGTCGGCACAAGATGGAAGCCCTGGAAGACGATACCGAGATGGTCGCGGCGGAAGCGCGCCAGGCGGTCGTCGTCGTGCCGCGTGATGTCCTGGCCGGCGACCTCGACGGTGCCCGACGTGGCGCGCTCCAGGCCGGCGATCACCATCATCAGGCTCGACTTGCCGGCGCCCGAGGGGCCGACGATGGCGGTGCTGCCGCCCGAGACGACGTCGAGATCGACGCCGCGCAGGATATTGACCACCCCGGCGTCGCTCGCCAGATGTAGGTGCACGTCGCGCAGGCGGATCATTCAGGTGGTCCGTCGGAAAGCGTCAGCGGGAGCGAGGGAAAAGCGGTGCGAACCCTGCGGAAGGCATATGGCGCTATTACGGCGCGGTTCAACGGCCGGATGGTTGCCGCCTGTGTCACCTTCGTCTTGCTGCTGGGCATCATCACGCTTCCTAGTACGACCCATGCCAAAACGCTGCGCATCGCCATGCTGGGCGACAGCATCACCGCCGGCTATGGCCTGAAGCCGCAAGAGGCGCTGCCGGTGAAGCTCGAGGCGGCGCTGAAGGCGGCCGGCCGCGACATCGCCGTCGTCAATCACGGCGTCTCCGGCGACACCACCGCCGGCGGGCTGGCGCGGGTCGACTGGATGATGGGCGACAAGCCCCGGCTGGTGCTGGTGGCGCTGGGCGCCAACGACGCGCTGCGCGGCACCGACCCGGCGGAGACCGAGCGCAACCTCGACGCCATCATCGCTAGGCTCAAGGCCGAAGGCGCCGCCGTGATGCTGTTCGGCATGGCGGCGCCGCGCAACTACGGGCCGGAATACACCAAAGCCTTCGACGGCCTCTACCCGCGCCTGGCCGAGAAGCACAAGATTCCGCTCTACCCGTTCCTGCTCGACGGCGTGGCCATGGAGCGCGAGCTGAACCAGCCCGACGGCATCCATCCCAACATCAAGGGCGTCGACGTGCTCGTCACCCGCATCGCCCCCGCCGTGCTCAAGGCGCTCGACGCGTTGAAGTGAGTCGACCGGCGGCGGCCGAGCTCGACGCTCTTGCGCGGGCGTGTCGCATAGTCTTCGCGCAGGCCCGACACCATAAGTCGCCGCCAAGACTTGGGGTTCATTGGGGGCAAATGAAATGCGCAAACCGGGAATCGTGGCGCTCGCGGCGTCGCTCGCACTGCTGACGGCGCCGTTCGCGTCCGCGCAAACCTCCACCATCGCGACGGCGGGCTACTGGAAGGCCTTCGGCGGCAGGTCGAACGACGGCACGCCGGTTTGCGGCATGTCGGCGTCGGGCAAGGGCCTGTTCTTCTCGATCAAGCTCTTCAAGGGCGACGACGAGATGACCGTTCAGCTCGGATCGGATCGCTGGCAGATCAAGACCGGCGCCAAGCAGAAAATCGTGATGCGCTTCGATCGCGAGTCGCCGTGGAAAGCCACCGCCACCGGCTTCCGTTTCAGCGATGGCGATGCCGGCCTCGAATTCTCGGTCGGGGTCAAGAACCTTGATACCTTCCTCGTCGAGTTCGCCCGCAGCTACTCCCTCAAGATCGAGTTCGAGGGCAGCGATGTCGATGGCTGGACGGCCGATCTCACCGGCACCGCGGCGGTGACCGGGGCGTTCGCCAACTGCGTGGACAAGCGGCTCTAGCCGGCATCGGTCGCTCGTCGCGCTGATACAGGCGCCCCCCATACCTTCCCCGCCATCGGGGAAGGAAGAGCCTGCCATGCGGAACCTGATGCGAGGCGGGCTTCATCGGCGGGCGCGACAGGGCTAGCCTCCTCGGCAATCAAGGGGAGGAACGGCGATGGCGGCGCGCATGCGTCAGATCTGCCTGGTGGCGCACCGGCTCGACACCTTGGCGGCCGATTTCAAGGCGGTGCTCGGGCTCACCGTCTGCTTTCGCGATCCCGGCGTCGGCAAGTACGGGCTGGAGAACATGCTGATGCCGCTGGGCCCGTCCTTTCTCGAGGTCGTGGCGCCGACGCGGCCGGGCACCGCCGGTGGCCGCTATCTCGAGCGCCGCGGCGGCGATGGCGGCTACATGGTGATCTGCCAGGTGCCGGAGAACGACTCCTACCGCGCGCGCTGCGGCAAGATCGGCGTGCGCATCGCCAACGTCGTCGACTACGCCGAGTACAACGAGATCCAGCTTCATCCGCGCGACGCCGGCGGTGCCATGCTGAGCTTCGGCGTGCAGAAGACGCACGGCGCCGAGGATTGGCATCCGGCCAACCAGCATCACACCGGCCAGCAGCCCTCGGGCCGCGCCAAGCGCATCGTCGCCGCCGAGGCGCAGAGCGATGATCCGACGCGGCTCGCCGAACGGTGGGGCCAGATCTACGACGCGCCGGTGAAGCAGGTCGGCAAGGCGTACGAGATCGCGCTGGCCGACGCGACCTTGCGCATCGTGCGCTCGAGCGATGGTCGGCCCGAAGGGCTGGGCGGCCTCGACATCGCGGTCGACGACAAGCCAGGCGCGCTGGCCGACGCACGCGCGCGGGGGCTGCCGGTCGACGGCGACACCGTGATGATCGGCGGCATGCGTATTCGACTCGTGTGACACACTCCCTGTCATGTCGAGCGCAGCGAGACATCCAGGTAAGCCCTGGATCCCTCGCTGCGCTCGGGATGACAGAAACCGCAGAGGATTTCCGTCCATGACCACCGACCTTCTCGTCTCCGTCGACGACGGCGTCGCCACGCTCACCTTGAACCGCCCGCAGGCGCTCAACGCGCTGTCGCGCGACATGGGCGCGGCGATGCTCGAGGCGCTCACCAGGTTCGAGCTCGACTCCTCGGTCGGCGCCATCGTGCTGACCGGCGCCGGCCGCGCCTTCTGCGCCGGCGGCGACGTGCGCGCCATGGCCGGCCGCGCCGACCAGGAACCCGAGCCGCTGGAGCAGAAGATCCGCGCGCTGCGCCGGCGCATGGAGGTCTCGCGCCTGCTGCACGAGATCAACAAGCCGACCATCGCCATGCTCAACGGCGTCGCCGCCGGCGCCGGGCTGTCGATGGCGCTGGCCTGCGACCTGCGTTACGCCGCGAGGAGCGCGCGCATGACGACGGCATTCGCCAAGGTCGGCTACTCCGGCGATTTCGGCGGCACGTATTTCCTCAGCCGCATCGTCGGCACCGCGCGTGCGCGCGAGCTCTACTATTTCTCCGACATGGTCGACTCGGCGCGCATGGAGAGCCTGGGCCTGGCCAACGCGGTGTTCGACGACGACAAGCTCGTGGCCGAGACGATGGCGCTGGCCAAACGCCTGGCGCACGGCCCGCGCGTGGCGATTTCCTACATGAAGCGCAACTTCAACGTCGCCGAGGACGGCAATCTCGAGGACTCCTTCGACACCGAGGCCAACGGCCACTCCCGCACCAGCGAGACCGAGGACCACAAGGAGGCGTCGAAGGCCTTCGTCGAGAAACGGCCGGCGGTGTTCAAGGGCCGCTGAGCGGTGACGGGCCAGAAGCAGCCGCTCGATCCGTTCAACGCCTAGATGAACGCCGCGGGCGCGAGAGGGGCATCGAACTCGCCGCGCGGATGCTGCCTTATCCGGCGATCGACAGGACCGGCTCTTACCTTCCCCCGCCGGGGGAAGGTAAGGACTCAACACTGCCTGATGGCGTTTTTACCGATGGCGCGCTACGTGGCGCAGGCCGCGTCTTTCGCCCGCTTCTTCGTCTTGAGGGGCGGCAGGTTGAAGCGCATGAACACGTCGTTGTTGAACGGAATGCCGGGCCGCTGGGCGATGCGCCCGACATCCGACAGCCTGCTCTTCGGCTTGCGTGCGCTGCGGCAGCCGGCGTCGCCGGCATCGCCGACCTCGATATCCGGTGCCGTCGGGTGCGGGACGGTCGCGGTCGCCGCTGTCGACAACACCGACGCGGCCAGAGCCGTTGCCACAAAGAACACAACTCTCCGCACGACGAGCCTCCCTCGTATTCCAAGGCAGCGATTCATTCTTCATCCGGGATCGCCAATGTGAACCCCGATCCGCGCTAAGGTTGCGTATCTGCCGCGTTCTGACAAGACCGCCCGCCGGTGAAAGACGGACAACAACGCGCGCGATGAGCGCAGTCTCATTCCCGCCCCGATCCGCGCCTATGCTGCATTTGTGACAGGTGTCGTTCGGGGATACCGGCATGTCCGATTTCCAGCTTTCGTCGCCCTTCCTGCGGAGTGGCTACCGCCCGCAGCGCCCGGGATTGCTCGGCAACTTTCGCCTCACCCTCGATCCGATGTTCGTGCGGCCGCCGATGGGCTGGTGCTGCTACCTGCCCGGCGGCGATCTGAGGCGGGTGGGTACCAACCTCTTCCCCGGACTCGACGACGTGATCGAGCCGGCGATGGGCGACATGTCGCGCGCGCTCAGTCTGACGCCGGGCCTGACGCCGGTGCAGTCGGCGCGCAACAGCCTGCTCTCGGCCGGCTCTCCGCTGTGGGACAAGCTCGCGGGCCTGATCGCCGATACCGCGCCGGGCGCGCTGTGGCGGCCGATCGCGGTACGGGGCGCGACCAACGTCGTCACCGGCGAGCCGTTCTCGATCGGTGTCATCGAACCAGCCGGGCGCCTGCGCTATGACGGCGTCGACGCGACCGTCGCCGGCTCGGCGCTCGATTCGCGCTGGCTCGGCCTCGCGCTGGGGTTCGGGCGACGATACAGCTTCGCCTCCGGTCTCGATGTCAGCCTGCAGGTCTTCGCCGACAAGGACGCGATCCTGCGGGAGCGGCCGCAATATCTGTTCTCGGGCGGCGCGTTGAGCGTGCAGGGCCGCACCAGCGGCGGCTCGCCCCTCAATCTGCGCATCGGCGCGGGGCGCGACCAGGCCGGCGGCGCCGCCGGGTTCTTCACCTTGCAGATCGGGCCGGATATCCCGCCGGCCGCCGTCACGCCCTGAAGCATCGACTCGCTCTGTCCGCACGCGCCGTCGCAAGGCCGCGCGTCGCACCGGCGTGATAGCATCGCGCCGGACAGCGTGCGGGGAGACAGATCGACATGAAGGATATCGCCGGCAAGACCGCGTTCGTGACCGGCGCGGCGTCGGGCATTGGTCTCGGCATCGCCACGGCGCTGTCGCAGGCGGGCGCGAAGGTGATGCTGTGCGACATCGAGGAGGAGGCGCTGCGCAAGGCGCGCGCGCAGCTCGAGGCGACCAACGCCGATGTCGACGCCGTGCGCGCCGACGTGTCGCTGAAGGCCGAGCTCAAGGCGGCGGCCGACGCCACCCTGGCGCGCTACGGCAAGGTCCATATCCTCGTGAACAACGCCGGCGTCGGCGGCGGCGGGCCCTACGGCACCTGGACCGACGCGGCGTGGGATTGGACGATGGGCGTGAACCTCGACGCCGTCATCTGGGGCGTCGAGATCTTCGGCCCGCTGATCGAGAGCCACGGCGAGGGCGGCCACATCGTCTCGACCGCCTCGATCGCCGGCCTGATCTCCGGCGGCAGCATGCCCTACAACGTCTCCAAGTACGGTGTCGTGGCGCTGAGCGAAGGCCTGCGCATCGAGCTGGCGCCGCGCGGCATCGGCGTGTCCGTGCTGTGCCCGAGCTTCGTGCGCACCCGGATCCTCACCTCGCAGCGCAATCTGCCCGAGCGTCTCGCCGGCAAGCTGGTGCCGACGCCGCCCAGCGGGCCGTTGGCCGAGCGCTTCAAGGCGGTGCGCGAGGGCGTCGAGCGCGGCGCCGATCCGCGCTATGTCGGCGAGCTGGTGCGCGAGGGCATCGAGAACGACTGGCCCTACATCTTCACCGACACCGAGTTCGAGCATCACATCGAGGCGCGCTTCGCCGCCATCAAGCAGGGCTTCGACCGGATCCGCGGGCGCACGCCGGCGCGGTGAGCGGCTGTCTTCGGGTCGCGCCGCTCCAGCGGCGCTCAGGGTAGATCGCCCATGATACGTCGCTGGAGCGCCGCGGCCCGAACGCCTTGTGAGGATTGCGACTTGGATTGGTACCCATGACCTTCCAACCCGAAGCCATCAGGGCCTTCGAGCATGCCGGCTGGCAGCGCGCCGCCAGTCGGTACGAGGCGACGTTCGCGCATGCGACGGCGCGCTATATCGAGCCGCTGCTCGAGGTCGCTTGCGTCGCCGCGGGTCGGCGCGTGCTCGACGTCGCTTGCGGGCCGGGCCAGCTCGCCGCCGCCGCCGCGCGACGCGGGGCCCGGGTGCACGCGCTGGATTTCTCCGCCGCCATGGTGCGCATCGCCCGCGACGCCAACCCCGGCATCGTCGTGAGCGAAGGCGACGCCGAGCGCATGCCCTACGCGGACGAACAATACGACGCCGTCGTATCGAGCTTCGGCATGCATCACGTGCCGCGACCCGAGATGGCGCTGGCGGAATGCAGGCGCGTGCTGGTGCCGGGCGGCATCGTCGGCTTCACGGTGTGGGCCGCGCCGGCCGAGAACATCGCCTGGAAGCTGATCTTCGACGCGATCGACCGGCACGGCGATCGATCGGCCGCGCGGGCCTTCCCACCCTCCGGCGCGCTGAACCAGATCGATCACTGCGTGCGCGCGCTCGAAGGCACGGGCTTCGCCGCGGTCACCGGCGAGATCGCGCGCGCGACGTGGATTCTGCCCGACGGCCAGGCGCTGGTCGCGGCGCTGTCGGCCGGCACCGTCAGGATGGCGGCGCTGCTCGACGCGCAGACGCCTCAGGCGCTTTCGGCCATCGTCGCCGACATCGACCGGCGGGCCGAGCGCTACCGCCAGGACGGCCGGCTGGCGCTGCCCATCGCCGCGGTGCTCGCCAGCGGCCGCAAGCCCGCTCCCTAATGTCGCTGTCTTCCTCTCCGCTCGCAGGGCGAGTGACAAAGAGGCCGCTGTCATCAGTTGTCTCTTTGCCGGCGCTGCCGATCGGCGTCGAAGGACTCGGCGTGCACCACGGCGCACGGTGCGGCGATCTGGTGGCGACCGGCATCCCCTGCCCAGGCAATCGTCCTCGCCACGAAGGCGATGGCCCATCACTCACGGAGGCGCTAACTTCACCGCAGCCTGGAAAAGTAGAGCCGACATGCCCACCCCCCACACCCTCTACCAAGCCCCCCGCCGCGCGGCGCGGGCGGGCGAGACGGTGGTCACCAGCACCTGCGGGCATAATTGCGGCGGGCGCTGCGTGGTCAACGCGCATGTCGTCGACGATCGCATCGTCAAGATCTCGACCGATCCGGCGCGCTGGCGGCCGGAGCTGCCGCCGCTGCACGCCTGCGCGCGCGGCGTTGGCCAGATCGAGCGCGTCTATCATCCCGACCGGTTGCGCCATCCGATGCGCCGCGTCGGCCCGCGCGGCTCCGGTCAGTTCGAACGCGTCTCCTGGGACGAGGCGCTCGACACCGTCGCGCGCGAGATGCTGCGCATCCGCGCCGCGCACGGCAACGCCGCGTTCCTCGACGCCTCGCGCTCGGGCAACCTCTCGATGCTGCACAGCTCGGCCGGCGCCAAGCGCTTCTTCAACAAGTTCGGCGGCTGCACCGTGTTGTGGTCGAACATGTCGGCCGAGGCCGAGATCTTCGCCGTGCGCCACACCTACGGCGCTGACTACAAGAGCGCCGGCCGCGAGCCCACCGACTACGTCAACTCGAAGCTGATCGTGATGTGGGGCTGGAGCCCCGCCGACGGCACCTTCGGCACCGGCACCAAGGAGTATCTGCGCGAGGCGAAGAAGGCCGGCGTGCGCATCGTCTGCGTCGATCCAAGGCGTACGCGCACGTCGGCGGCGTTCGCCGACGAGCACATCTACATCAAGCCCTCGACCGATGCCGCCGCGCTCATTGCGATGGCCTACGTGATCGTGAGCGAAGGGCTGCACGACCAGGCCTATTGCGATCGCCACGTGCTGGGCTTCGACGAGGCGCATCTGCCTGAGGGCGCGCCCAGGGGGGCGTCGTACCGCGCCTATCTGATGGGCGAGGGCAGCGACGGCGTGGCCAAGACGCCGCAATGGGCCGAGGCGATCTGCGGCATCCCGGCCGAGACGGTGCGTCGGCTGGCGATCGAGTTCGCCACCACCAAGCCGGCGGCGCTGCAATGCGGCTACGCGCCGGGACGCACCGCCTTTGGCGAGCAGTTCCATCGCGCCGCCTACGCGCTCGCGGCCATCACCGGCAATGTCGGCATCGTCGGCGGCAGCTCGGGTGTCAGCAACGGCGCTACCGGCCGCGCCGGCATCAAGAGCTTCCCGCCTGGCAGCAACCCGATCGACGCGCGCGTCGCCACGCCGCTGCTCGCCGATCTGCTGGCGCGCGGCAAGGCCGGCGGCTATCCGTCGGACATCAAGATGATCTATTCGGCCGGCGGCGATCTCTTCAACCAGTGCCCCAACGCCAACAAGATGGCGGCCTCGCTCGACGGCGTGGAGTTCATCGTCGCGCAGGATCACTTCTTGACGCCGACCGCGCGCCACGCCGACATCGTGCTGCCGGCGACGACGTTCTGGGAGCGCAACGACGTGCACACGCCGTGGGCCGGCGCCGGGCACTATGCGATCTTCATGAAGCAGGCGATCGCGCCGATGTACGAGTGCCGCAACGACATGGACATCTTCGCCGATCTCGCGGCGCGCGTCGGCATCGCCGACTACAGCGACAAGAGCGAGATGGACTGGCTGCGCGAGCTGACCAAGGACGCGGTCGACGATTTCCAGCAGTTCGCCGATAAGGGCGTCGCGCGTTTCGCGCCGCCCGAGGATGCGGTGGCCTTCGCCAGGCAGATCCGCGATCCCGAGACTCACCGGTTCAACACACCATCGGGCAAGATCGAGCTCTATTCGACGACGCTCGCCGCCAAGCCGAATTTCTACGGCCTGGGCGTGATCCCGCCGATCCCGACCTGGATCGAGCCGGTCACGGCCGACCCGCGTCATCCCCTGATGCTGTGCAGCCCGAAATCGCGGGCCCGCACGCATTCGATCCACGGCAACCAGGAGCAGCTCGCCAGGATCGACCCCGACGACGTCTGGATCCACGAGGACGACGCCAAGGCGCGCGGCATCGCCAACGGCCAGCTCGTGCGCATCCACAACGACCGCGGCGCGACGTTGCTGCCGGCGAAAGTCACGCGGCGGATCGCCCGCGGCGTCGTCTCGATCAAGGAAGGCGCCTGGTTCACCCCCAACGGCAACGGCGTCGACACCAAGGGCTGCGCCAACGCGCTCACCGAAGACCGCCCCGCCCCCAGCGGCGCCACCACCTACAACACCACCCTCGTCGAGGTGTCTTTGGCGTAACTCTTTGGGACCGCCGGCGGTCCCAGGAAGGAGGGCGATGTTGGCGAAGCGCAACAAGCTCGCGAAGAGCACGATCCTGCGCCTCGTGATCAAGGCCTCTCCCACACGCCGCGTATCTGCCGCCGGCGTCGCCGAGGTTCTTGGCGCGGAAGTCATTGGGCGTAGGCGTCCGAAGTGACGGGGCGCAAGGCGACAGCGGGACTCCTCTTTGGGACCGCCGGCGTCCCGCCGGCCTCTTGAGGCCAACCACAGAGGCACAGAGGCACAGAGGAAGACGAAGAAGAGAAGAGCTTTGCTGCGCGCTTCGCGCGCGTTTCGCCGTTCTCTGTGCCTCTGTGCCTCTGTGGTTCGTCTTCTTCAAGATGCCGGCGGGACGCCGGCGGTCCCAGGAAGACTCTATGAGCGTCGCAGCTTCCCCGGTACCCTGCGCACCTTGCCGGGGCTGGCGAGCCAGATCGCGGTGGCGGAGATCGCGCAGCAGAGCAGCGCCAGGATGAATGCCCAGCGATAGCTGCCCGTGGCGTCGTGGATCACGCCGCCGAGCCACGGGCCGACCGCGCCGCCGGCGATCGACGGCAGGGTCAGCATGCCGAAGATCGCGCCGTAATGCGGGCCCTCGAAGATCTCCAGCACGATCGGCCCCATCACCGAGGTCAGCGCGTAGCCGAAGAAGCCCTGGGTGAAGATCATCAAATAGAGCAGCGGCGTCGAGGGCGCGTGCTCCATGGCGATCAGCGCGACATAGCAGACGGCGAAGCCGGCGCAGGCCGCGCTCCACACCCATTCGCGACCGATGCGGTCCGACAGCGCGCCCAGCCCGATCTGGCCGGGGATCGCCACGACACTGACGATGCCCAGGCTCCACGCCGCCATCGAGGGGCTGAAGCCGATCTCGATCAGGTACTTGGTCTGGTGCACCTGGATCATGTACCAGATGACCAGCGCGCTGAAGAATCCCAACGCGATCCACCAGAAGCGCGCCGTGCGGGCCGCGCTTCGCACGGTCCACTCGGTGCGCGTCCACGCGACATCGACGATGGTCGAGCCGTCGCGCTTGGTGGCCGCCACCACCTGGGCCTGCGTGTCACCATCAGGCAGCAGGCCGACGTCTTGCGGTCTGTGGCGCGTCAGCAGGTTGAGCGGCCCCAACACGAGGAGCACCAAGAGGCCCATCGCCCAGCACGCCTCGCGCCAACCGCGCTCCTGGATGATCGACTGCAGCCAGGGCAGCACGACGATGGCGCCGACGCCGACGCCGGAGAACGCGATGCCGATCGCCATGGCGCGTTTTCTCAGGAACCAGTTCGGCAGGAACAGCGAATGGGCGGTGAAGCTCATCATGTTGGCGCCGGCGCCCACCGCCAGCCCGAGCGCGAGATAGAACTGCCAGGGATTGGCGATCAGCGTCGCCGACAGCAGGCCGAGTGTCGCCAGCACGACGCCGCCTTCGATGACGACGACCGGCCCATACTTCTGCATGGCCGTGCCGACGAAGGGGCTGATCACCGCCGACATCATGAAGCCGAAGGAGAAGGCGCCGGCGACCAGCCCGCGATCCCAGCCATACTCGTCGATCAGCGGCGGCACCAGCAGCGAGAACGAGGTGCGCGCGCTGACCGCGATCGCCATGGTGACGAAGGCGATCAGGATGATCAGCCAGCCGTAGAAGAACGGCAGGCGGTGGGACCAGTGCGGGGTCATCTTTCTGGGACCGCCGGCGTCCCGCCGGTATCAAGAAGAAGAGCCGGCGGGACGCCGGCGGTCCCAGGAAGATGGGTCGCTTGCGATCTGTTCATGACCATGCACTATCGACACGCCGCCGCCGTCGCACAACTACGTCCAGAGTTATCGTGGTCACCACGTCCTCTCCCCCATCCGATTTCATCGTCATCGGCGCCGGATCGGCCGGCGCCGCGGTCGCGCATCGTCTGTCGGCCGATCCGCGCCATAAGGTGCTGCTGCTCGAAGCGGGCCGCGCGAGTCATCCGTGGTCGCGCATCCCCATCGGTTCGGCGCGGCTGATCCAGAATCCCGAGGCCAACTGGCTCTACAGCGCCGAGCCCGAGGCGACGACCAATGGCCGGCGCATCCCGGTGCCGCGCGGCAAGCTGCTGGGTGGCTCGAGCGCGATCAACGGCATGGCCTTCGTGCGCGGCCAGGCGCAGGACTTCGACACCTGGGCGCAGATGGGCAACCAGGGCTGGGCCTATGACGACGTGCTGCCGTTCTTCAAGCGTATGGAGTCCTACGAGCCGGGTGAGGGCGACGACCGGTTTCGCGGTCGCACTGGGCCGATCCCGGTCACCAACCCGAAGCCGCGCGAGCCGGTCTTCCAGGCGTTGATCAAGGCTGCGGCGGAAGTCGGCATCGCGCACAACCCGGACTATAACGGCGCCACGCAGGACGGCATCGTGATGAGCCAGGCGTCGATCTCGCGCGGCTGGCGTATGAGCACCGCGCGCACCTATCTCGATCCGATCCGCAACCGCGCCAACCTGCGGATCGAGACCGACGCGCTGGCCGAGGGCTTGCTGTTCGACGGCACGCGCTGCGTCGGCGTGCGCTACGCGTTCGGCGGCGAAGCGCGCGAGGCCACAGCGGCGCGAGAGGTCGTGGTGTGCGGCGGCACGATCAACTCGCCGCAGCTCCTGGAGCTGAGCGGCATCGGCCAGCCCGAGCGCCTGAAGGCGCTGGGCATCGACGTGCGCCAGGCGCTGCCCGGTGTCGGCGAGAACCTGCGCGACCATTACGCGCCGCGCACGCGTTGGGCCGTCGGTGCGAAGGGCTACACCTACAACGACATCGCGCGCGGCCTGGGCTGGATCACGCAGGGCCTGAAGTTCGCGTTTCTCAACCAGGGGCTGCTCGCCTCGGTCGGCGCGCCGATACGCGCCTTCGTGCGCTCGCGCGAGGGCCTCGCCGCGCCCGACCTGCTGCTCGGCTGGGTGTCGATGCTGATGGAGCCGGGGCCGAAAGGCCCGCGCCTGAGCAGGCAATCCGGCATGACCTGCTACGCCCATCCGATGCGGCCCGAGAGCAAGGGCACGATCCATATCACGTCGAGCGATCCGCGCACGCCGCCGGCGATCCACTTCAACTTCCTCGCCGCGCCGATCGATGCGGAGCTGACCGTGCGCGCCATCCGCATCGCGCGCTCCATCATGTACGCCCAGGCGATGACGCCGCTGCAGCTCACCGAGCTCGGGCCTGGTCCCGAGGCGCAGACCGACGAGGAGATCATCGACTGGGTCAAGCGTACGGCCGAGACGACCTATCACCCGGTCGGCACCTGCAAGATGGGCCACGATCCCATGGCCGTGGTCGACGACCGGCTGCGCGTGCACGGCATCCAGGGCCTGCGCATCGCCGACGCCTCGATCATGCCGACGCTGACGTCAGGCAACACCAACGCACCGGCCATCATGATCGGCGAGAAGGCGGCGGACATGGTGCTCGCGGACGCGCGCTGACATTCGACGGCGGCGAACCGACCATCGACGGCCGGGTGGTTGCTGACAAGCCCGGCGCTCCATCTATACTGCGGTGATACAGACCGAAAGGGTGGCGAAGGATGGATTTCAGCTACTCGACTCTTTGCCTTGGTACCCGTCGCGACGCGGCGACTTGGGAAAAGGGATGCGCGGGCCTGGGCATGAGCAAGGTCTGGTCGATACGGAATCCGAAGCCGACCCTGACGGACCTAAAGAACTTCTTCGCGCGCCCCGCCAGCTGGGTTTACTTCGGCGGTCACTTCATCATGGGCGACGACACGGGGCAGAAGCGTAAGCTGTACAATGACGCGATCGACGTCACCATCGCGTTCGACGGGGATCGCATCAGCGTCAAGGCGGGTGGGGAGAGCGCCGAACTGAAGCCGAATGGCGGTGGCTTCGCGCTTCAGTCCAAGACTTGGCTTGTCCTCTGGGGTGGGTGCTCCGTGTGCAACTCCGTCAGTGTCATGCACCACATGCGGATGTTGTTCGGTCGCCACGTGTTGCTCGGATTCAATGGAACGACGGATCCGTCGCTCGTCGACAACATGCTGGGCGGCGGTGCGCTGCAGGAAAGCTTCTTTCGGCGGCTCGAGGGGCTCGATGACTTCGCGGGCATTGAGGCGGCGCCGCAAGCCTGGATGGCGGCCGGTGCGGCAGCGGTCGTCGGGACCACCGACGAGAGCAAGATTCGCGCGGTCGATCTGGGCGGGCAGGAATGGGCCTTGCAGGGTGGTAAGATCGTTCGCGGCCGGAAGGTTGCATGACCTGGACGCCAATGACTATTCCCGTCGTCGCCGGGATCCGCTGTCGGCGGCGGGTATGGTAGTGTTCGGAACGACATGATCGATCGTCGCGCCTTGCTCGGCGGAGCGGCGCCCTGCTGATCGCTCAGCGCTGGGCGCGCGACAGCATGTCGTCGAGCAGGGCGCGTGCGCGGCGGCGGTCGAAGAAGCGCTCGTGCAGCATCTGCTTGTTGCGCGACGCGGAGGTCAGATAGAAGCGCTCGTAGAGAAAGCCGCGGCCGCCCAGCGAGGAGCCGACGAAATCCCAGGCCATGCGGAAGACCTGGGCGCGCTCGTCGGCCGCGGCGCCGTCGGCGCCGTGCAGCATCTCGTCGATCAGGGGCCGCAGCTTCGGATCGTGGAGCTGCGCCCGGCTGGGCGTGGTGAGCAGATTGTGGCTGCCGATCAGGGTGATGATCTCGGCCACCCTGGGCATCCACACCGGCAGCATCGAGCGCATCGGATCGAGCACCGCGCCGTCTGGGAACCACACGCCGTCGGCGCGCTGCCAGGCCTTCTCCAGCGACAGCTCGAGCGCGTTGGCGGTCAGTCGCACGTAGCAGGCCAGCTCGCCCAGCATCTCGGTCGTGGCGGGCGAGCGATCGCCGATCAGCTCCGCCATGCGGCTGGCGAGGCCATAGGCGAACTCCAGCTTGGTCAGCGCGCGGATGGTCGACTGCGTCGTCATGCCGATGGCGTAGCCGGTCTCGCGCAGCGAGTTGTAGATCGCCACGTCGCCATCGATGAACACGCGCTCCCACGGCACCAGCACGTCGTCGAAGATGCAGAAGGCGTCCTGTTCGTCGAAGCGCGACGACAGCGGCTTGTCGAAGGGATCGGCGCCGGGCGCGGCGGCCGAATCGCGGCACAGGAAGACCAGGCCCGGCGTGTCGAGCGGAATGGCGAAGGACAGCGCGTAGTCGGTGGCCTCCGGCGGCAGCGGCTGGCTGGGATAGACCGTCTGCTCGTCGGCGTAGGGCGCCAGCGTCGCCAGCACGCGCGCGCCGCGCACGATGATGCCCTTGTCGGTCTGGCCGACCTTGCGGATGGCGGCCCTGTTGCCGACGACGCGCGCATCGGTGCGCTTGTCGATCGTCGCCTGGATGATGGTGTGGGTCAGCGCGGTGTCGGCTTTGGCGAGGTGGCGCTGGAACGCCACGATGTTGCGCGCGCCGCGTTCATTGCGTCCGTCGGCGCCGGCCCACACGGCGGGCGCGGAGGCGAAGGCGGCGAACTTCATGTTCATGTAATCGGGCGTACGGCCCATGATGCCCATCGAGCCTTCCGACAGCCGCACCAGCCCGGCGTGGCGCCGCCGCAGATCCTCGCGCGAGCGCGGGATCATGTGGCTGACATTGGTCGGCTCGCCGCTCTGTGGGTCGGTGTAGAGGCAATCGGCGGCATACGCGTGCTGGCGATCGAAGATCGCCGCCAGGCTATTGGCGCCGCCGGCCAGCTTGGGATGCGCCGTGACGTCGGCGATACGCTCGCCATCGACCCAGATCTCGCGCTGTGTGCGACGCAGCCCGTCGAGGAACTGCCGGCCCGTGCGTGCTCCCATGGCGCGTCCCTCCGAATTCGTGGCTGTGAAGACCGTGGCGGACCAGACTATGTAGCGGGCGCTGTGCCGGCTCGGAAGCCGCTGTCTGATCAGTCGCCCGGCTCGCCCTGGACCACCAGCCAGGCGTCCGGGATGCGCGTGATGTCCTGCGGCACGAAAGCTGCGGGCGCGAAGGCGCGCAGGCTGTCGATCAGGGCGATGACGCGCGCGCGCGATTCCCAGAACTCCATCTCCTGCGTGGGCTTCAGGGGCGCGGTGAGGTTGAAGCAGCCCACGCTCGACAGGTAGGGCGTCGGCGGATGGCCGGGATGGATCAGGATGTCGGTGCGCGCCTTGGTGTCGCCGACGCGGATCGCCGGCATCCTCAGCGCGCCCGGCGTCTCGGCATCGAGCGAGTAGCCCACCGAGGCGTATTTCGCGCCGTGCCAGTGGGTGAACAGCGGATAGCGGCCGGGCTCGATGCGCTTGCCGTTGTTCAAGGTCTTGTTGTCACCCGGCCCGATCGCCTCGCAGACGAAACCGCGCAGGCCGGCGATCGGCTTGCCGCGCAGGAAGGTCTCGTAGCGACCATAGGTGCGTGACTTGCCATCGCGGCGATGCTGCGCCAGCCGGCGCACGCGGATGACCCAACCCGTCTCGACCATGGACGGACACTACAGGACCCGGCCAATATCGCCAGCATGTCAGACCTGATGCCCGCAGGCGTCGCCTTCGCCGACGGCGCCTACATGCCGGTCGAGCAGCTCACCGTCTCGGCGCTCGACTACGGCTTCACCCGCTCCGACGTCACTTACGACGTGGTGCATGTCTGGAACGGCCGCTTCTTCCGGCTCGAGCATCATCTCGATCGCTTCACCTCCTCGATGGCGAAGCTGCGCATGGATCCCGGCCACGACCGCGATGGCTTGCGCGCGATCCTGATGGACTGCGTGCGCCGCACCGGCTTGCGCGAGGCCTATGTCGCGATGGTCTGCACGCGCGGCCGGCCGCCGCCCGGCGTGCGCGACATCCGGCAGTGCCGCAACCGCTTCATGGCCTACGCGATCCCCTTCGTCTGGATCGCCAGCGAGGAGAAGCGGCGCACCGGGCTGTCCGCCGTGATCGCCGCACGCCCGCGCATTCCCGCCGCGTCGGTCGATCCGACGGTGAAGAACTATCACTGGCTCGATATGGAATGCGGGTTGTTCGAGGCTTGTGACGCGGGCGCCGACACGGTGATCCTGCCCAGCCTGGAGGGCACTATCACCGAGGGGCCGGGCTTCAACGTCTTCGCCGTGCGCGACGGAAAGGTGCTGACGCCGGACAGCGGCGTGCTCGAAGGCATCACGCGCGGCGCGGTGATCGATCTGTGCCGCCGCGAGGGCGTGCCGATCGAGGTGCGAGCGGTGGGCGTGGCCGAGTTCCGCGACGCCGACGAGATCTTCGCCACCTCGACCGCCGGCGGCGTGATGCCGATCACGCGGCTCGACAACCGCATCCTGGGCAACGGCGCGCCCGGCGCGTTGACCAGCCGCATCCACGACCTGTACTGGGCCTGGCACCAGAACCCGGGCGAAACCACGCCCGTGGACTACAGTTGGGCCGTCAGAGGATAGAGCTCGTATCGTTGGGGAGAGATTTGAATGCCGGTCTATCAAAGGGATGACGTGCGTATCCGCTACGAGGAGGTCGGCTCCGGCTTCCCGCTGTTGGTTGTGCCGGGCGGCGGGCTGAACTCGCGCGTCGCCAACTGGCAAAGCGCGGTGATCAACGCGATGGAGGAATTCAAGCACGACTTCCGCTGCATCACCATGGACCAGCGCAACGCCAATGGCGGCGAGTCCACCGGTCCGGTGCCGGCGGAGAACGCGTGGGAGGCCTTCGCCGACGACCAGCTCGGGCTGATGGATCATCTCGGCATCCGCCAGTTCTTCTTCATGGGCTACTGCATCGGCGGCTGCTTCGCCGGCAAGCTGCTGCAGCGCGCGCCGCAACGCGTCGTCGCCGCCGTGTTCTGCCAGACCGTCGGCCATCGGCCGGAAGACCCCGATGTCATGGTCCGCCACAGCCGGGACAACTGGCTACCCGGCTTTCGCGAGCGCCGCCCCGACGTGTCGACCGAAACGATCGACGCTTACTTCCACAGCCTGTGGCGCGTACAGCCCGACTTCCTCTACAGCGTACCGCGCGCGTTCATCCGCGACTGCCCGGCGCCGATGCTGGTGTTGCCCGACGACACGATCTCGCATCCGCTGCAGACGTCGATCGACGTCGCGTCCCTGGCGCCCAACGCCGAGATCACCGTCTTCCCGTGGCGCGACCCGCCGGAACTCAAGGCCCGCACGATCAACCGCGTGCGCCGATTCCTCAAAGCGCACCTGCCACGGTAGCTCTGGGCCGCAAGATGGCGGACAGGGCGGGATGACGATCCGCTCCCTCTGATGTAGATACTGCGTCGCGAAGTCGGGCGTCCAAGCGCCGTCCGCTCACGCCGTCGCCGCCAGCGCCTGCGTCAGATCGGCGATCAAATCGTCGGGGTGCTCGATGCCGACCGACAGGCGGATCGTCGTGTCGAGCACGCCGATGCGTGCGCGCACGGCGGCCGGCACGCCGGAATGCGTCATGGCGGCGGGGTGGCTGGCGAGCGACTCGGTGCCGCCGAGGCTGACCGCCAGCTTGAAGATCTGCAGCGCGTTGAGGAAGGCGAAGGCTTCTTTCTGCCCGCCCTTGATGTCGAAGGAGAAGGTCGAGCCCGCGCCGGTGCATTGCCTGATGAACGCGGCGTGTGCCGGCGAGCCCGGCTCGAGGAACGCCAGGTAGTGGACCTTGTCGACCTTGGGATGATCGCGCAGATACTCGGCGACCTTCAGGGCGTTCGAATCGGCGCGCTCCATGCGCAGGCCGAGCGTCTCGAGCGAGCGACCCAGCATCCAGCAGGAATGCGGATCGAGCTGGGTGCCGAGGCTGCCGCGCAGGGCTTTGATCGGCCCGATGGTCGCGCGCGCGCCCGACGCGGCGCCGGCGATCAGGTCGGAATGGCCGCCGACATACTTGGTCAGCGAGTAGACCGAGACGTCGGCGCCGTGATCGAGCGGGCGCTGGAACACCGGGCCGAGCAGGGTGTTGTCGCAGACCAGCATCGGCCGCGAGCCCTGCGTCGCGCCGATCTCCTCGGCGATCCGGCGCAGCAGTTCGATGTCGACCAGCGTGTTGGTCGGGTTGGCCGGCGTCTCGGTCATGATCACGGCGATGCGGCCCTTGCCGCGCGCTTCCTGAACCGCGGCGCGTATCGCGGGCTCGCTCACGCCATCGACGAAACCGACGGCGGCGATGCCGAAGCCCGACATGGTGTTGGCCAGCAGAGTCTCCGTGCCGCCGTAGAGCGGCTGCGAGTGCAGGATCACGTCGCCGGGCCGGGCGAAGGCAAGGATGGTCGTGGCGATCGCCGACATGCCGGAGGAGAACAGCACGCAGGACTCGGCGCCCTCGTAGACCGCCAGCCGGTCCTCGACGATCTCGCTGTTGGGATGGTTGAAGCGCGAATAGACCAGGCCGGCGCCGGTGCCCTCGGGCGGCTTCTTGCGCCCGGAGGCGTAGTCGAAGAAGTCGCGGCCTTCCTCGGCCGAGCGGAACACGAAGGTCGAAGTGAGGAATACCGGCGGCTTGACCGCACCCTCCGACAGCGCCGGGTCGTAGCCGTAGCTCAGCATCAGAGTCTCAGGCTTCAGGACGTGATTGCCGATACGGGTCTTGGAGGGGCGGGGCGCGACCATGGAGCGTCTCCTGCGTCACGGGCGGTGACACGGCAGATGTAGGCCGCGAGGCGGGGATTGGCGAATCAACTCGGCGCGCCGACGGCCTTGCTGTCGATGAGCGCGGCGATCTCCGCCTCGCCGTAGCCGGCTTCGCGCAGCACGTCCCTGGTGTGCTCGCCGAGTTGTGGCGTGAGCCGATGCATGCTCGCCGGCGTCTCGGAGAAGCGGGCGTAGGGGCGGGCCTGCCGGATCTTGCCTTCGGTGGGATGGTCGATATCGACGAACAGGCCCACGGCCTTCATATGCGGCTGCTCGGCCACCTCGGTGAGCTTGGCGAAGGCGGTGTGCGGCACGTCGATCGACAGCAGCAGCTTCTCCCACTCCGCCGTCGTGCGCTTGATGGCGATCTCGGCCATGCGGTCGTAGATCTTGTCGATGTTGGCCGCGCGCTTGACCGGGTCGCGCACCGCGAATTCCTCGATGCATTCCGGATGGCCGACAGTCTCGAAGAAGGCGCACCAGTTGTCGCCAGAATAGGGCAGCATGGTGAGCCAGCCGTCCTTGGTGCGGATCGGCCGCCGCTCCTTCACGCGCTTGTAGCCCGACGGCCCGATAGGCGGCACGAAAGCGTGGCCGCCCAGCATCTCGATGCTGTTGAAGGCGGCGACGGTCTCGAGCATGGGCACCTCGACCAGCTGGCCCACGCCGGAGCGTTCGCGATGCACCAGCGCCGCCGCGACGGCCGCCGACAGCGCCAGGCCGCAGAGCTTGTCGCCGACCAGGCTGGGCACGAATTCCGGCTCCTCGTCGGTGCCGATCGCCGAGGCGAAACCCGACGCCGCCTGGATGATCTCGTCGAAGGCCGGCCGCGCCGCCCACGGACCATCCTGCCCGAAGCCGGTGGCGGCGGCGTAGACCAGCCGGGGATTGAGCGCGCGGCAGGCCTCGTAGCCGAAGCCCAGCCGCGCCATTGCCGCCGGCCGTACGTTGGTGACCAGCGCGTCGGCGGTGGGGATCAGGCGGCGCAGAACGGCGGCGCCGTCGGGATGCTTGAGGTCGAGCGCCAGGCTGCGCTTGTTGCGGTTGGCCGCCATGAACTGGCCGCTCATGCCGCGATTGCGGAACTGGCCGCTGAAGCGCCAGCCATCGCCGGTCAGCGACTCGATCTTGATCACCTCCGCGCCCCAGTCGCCCAGCGTCTGCGTGGCGAAGGGCCCGAACAGAATTGCGGTGAGGTCGAGAATGCGGATGCCCTGAAGCGGGCCGGTCGGCTTGCTCATTGCGCACGAAGTCCCACGGCTGTTACCGGTGCCATGGTAGCGCAGGCGGCGGTGTCGGGGGCATCCTGCTTCGCGCGTAGCCGAGATCGTCGTCCCCACCGTGAACTGTAACTCCAGCCAAGGGGACTGAACCGTGCGTAAGCAATGACCCGCAAACGAGCGAATCAAGCGCGACTATTTGGTGTTCCTGAAGGAGGCTCAGCGCCGAAACGAGGCCAGCGCCGATGCGGTCGCGGCGGCCTGCGCGCATGGCGAACAGGTCGCCCCGGCAGCCATGCGCGAGCGGCCGGAGCTGCTGCAGCGGTTCCAGCACCGCCAGCTGGAACAGGAAGTGCCGATCGCGCGGCAGGGTGAGATAGGCATCGGCGACTCGCGCTTTCTTTCCAGCCGGCAGGAGTACATGATCCGCAACATTCGCGCAGGAGCCAAGCCATGACCCCGGAACAGGTGCTCGGAATCCCGCCCAAGGTGCTGACCCAGGCGCAGCGCGAGTTCTACTTCGCCGAGGGCTACCTGCTGGTCGAGCGCGCCATCAGCGCCGAGTGGATCGCCAAGCTGCGCGCGGCGACCGAAGAACTGGTCGAGCGCAGCCGCAAGGTCACGAAGGCCGATGCGGTGTTCGATTTGGAGCCGAAGCATTGTCCCGAAGCGCCGCGCCTGCGCCGCGTCTCCAACCCGGTGGAGCAGCACCCGGTGTTCTGGGAGTACTGCTTGCACTCGCCGATGCCGGACATCGTCGCCGACCTGGTCGGGCCCGACGTCAAGTTCCACCACTCCAAGCTCAACTTCAAATGGGCCCAGGGCGGCGAGGAAGTAAAGTGGCACTACGACATCAGCTTCTGGCCGCACACCAACTACTCGCCGCTCACCGTGGGGACCTACCTGTACGACTGCGGCATGGAGCAGGGGCCGCTCGGCGTGCTGCCGCGTAGCCACCTGATCGACCCGATGCTGTCGCAGTACGACGCCAGGGGCAACTGGACCGGCTGCCTGTCGGAGGCCGATTGTGCGAAGCTCGACCTGTCGAGAGCGGTGTTCATGCCGGGCCCGGCGGGCTCGCTGACCATCCACAACTGCCGCACGTTGCATTACTCGGCGAGGAACGACTCGGACCTGGGCCGGCCGCTGCTGCTCAATACCCTGACTTCGGCGGACGCCTTTCCGTACACCGTCAACCCGATCAAGCCGAAGCACGACCAGTACGTCGTCCGCGGCAAGCGCGCTGCGTTCGCGCACCACGATCCGCGGCCCTGCCTGATTCCGCCGGACTGGTCGAAGGGCTACACCTCGATCTTTGCGCTGCAGCAGGAAGAGAACGAGGAGGTCGTCGCGCGCTGATTCCTCAGACGCGGAAGAATTCCAGCAGGCGCACGGCCAGCAGCGCGGGTTGCTCCTCCGGGATGAAATGCCCGCAGTCGGACATCACGCCGCCGCGCAAGCCCGACCCAGCTGATCGGCGAGGCCCGCCAGCCGATCCCGGCCGCGCCCTGCCAGCTCGAGCGCTGGGACTGCGAGTACCGCCGCAACGGGATCGCCAACCTGTTCGTCTTCCTCGACGCCACCGGCCGTGGCGCGCGGTCAAGACCGCCGACCAGCGCAACGCCTCCGGCGCTCGCATCAACTGGACGTTCACAACACAGCGCGCCCGCGACAAACTCCTGCGCGCCTATCCTGACACCGACAAAGAGTCATAATCTCCGTGCCGAGGTACTAGGTTCGTCCGGCTCAGTCTCGTTTGGAAGGAGCGGTCGATCCGCAGACAACTTCGAGGATCATTGGGGGAAGAAACATCAAACAAGGAATTTAGTAGCAAAATCAATTATATATGGCGGACAGGGCG
>VGCZ01000033.1 GCA_016869975.1 Alphaproteobacteria bacterium | reverse complement strand
TCACGCGCCTGCGCCACTTGCAGCTCGCTCGTGCTGTGCACGATGCGCGTCCTGTTGATTCTCCAGATATCGAGGCGCCGCGGCGTGTACCTGACGAACCTGGGGCCAATTTTTAAGAATACAGGCCCACCGCCAACACTGCGCATCTTGTCCAGTGTTTTCTTGGCGATGGGCGTACCCTTGCCGGTGAGGTAGTCGGCGGCAGCGCGTGTATCGAACTTGGGCGTGTCGTCGTCCGATAGGTCATCATCGAACGGAGTGTTGGCGGGCGTGGTGAGCATTTGACCCTCGTTTCGATGCCGCGTTGTTCGCGGCGAGGGTTATCTGATCATCACGTTTCTGGCGTTGTCATCAAACTGCGATGGAATGATGGTCGGCTTTTGCACGGACCATCTTTCCCGGATCGGCTGCTCAATCCTTCGCGAGTCGCTTTGCCACGTCTCTGACTGCGCGCACTAACGCCTCTGGCCTGGGTGTCAGATCGCCGATGGCGAGCACTTCGCCCACGAGATCGATAGGCCGCAGTCCGCCCTTGCTCGTTGCCGTGAAGGGGCGAGCGTTGCCCCGCGCGTCACGCCCGGCCCATCGCTGCCACTCCTCGCCGATCACTTCACAGAGCCGGTGGAGATCGGGAACAGCGGGCGGGTTCAGTTCCTGTGTTTCCGCGCCGGCCAGCCCGGTAGCGACGAAGGTCTTGCGTCGAGCGAGCCGCAGCGATTGAAGTAACGCCCGCTTGCTTGTTTCCGCCCCTGCCACTGCTTTGCCCATCCACCTAGATGCGTATTTGTCGCCCTCGACTTCCTCGATGGCTGCCAGCAGCTCATCAAGAGCGCCGCGTAGGCGATGGATCTTCTCCCGCGACCCCGTGAGGTTGCCGCGCTTCTCATTCTTCTGAGCAGCAGACCAGAGAAGCGCCATACCAATCCTGGCCGCAGCGGCCGACAGTTCCTCAGGCGACGCCGCAGGGAAGTATGGCTTCAGCGTCCCCAAGAGTGCAGCCCTGTAGGTGCGATCAACAAAGTCGTCTGCATCGCGAGCCACGCTGCCCAACGTCGGCTTAATTGGCCCGCCATGCGTGCGCCCGCGCTCAAGGGCGACTGGCTCCGCCGCAGCTAGCCGGTAGGGCTCTCGCTCAACGACTCCGGCTCGAATCAAATCATCAACAAGATCGCTGTAGTAGTGCGGCTCGGCTATCCACACGCGGCGATGCTTTCGCTTGAGAGCAAGCAGCGCCGTGCGCGCCGCTTCGCGCCCGCATCGCTTGCCAAAGTCCATGACGCACGCGCCGGGGCCGTCAACAACTTCGGAATACACAACCTCTTCACCCGCTCGACCACGCGTGAGCGTTGTTGGCTTCAGCCGCAGTGTGTTCCGAGTCAACGTCATCGCACCACCGCATCGGTGCACCGCAGTGAGGGTTGCTGTGGCGGCGGGGTGCGGTCCTCGTGTTCGCCCGGCCAAGGGCTAGCCAAAGCGATGGGAGAATCTATCACGGCACGGACCGGCGCTCGCTCAGCCTTGTCACGCTGGCGTCCGCTTCGCCCGCCATCGCGCGAGCAATGGTAGAGGCGACCCGATCGGCAGCGGCCAGGAGCACGTCGTCAACGTTGTGAGCGTAACGCGACGTCATGGACGAGCGCGCATGCCCGAGCAGTCCGGCTATCGCAGCCTCGCTCAGCCCCAGCGTGTTGGCCGTTGTCGCGAACGAGTGGCGCAACGTGTGCAAGGTCACGCCCTTGAGCTTCGCCCTCTCCGCAACGCGCGCCCAGGCCTTCGGCAAGCCCTGATAGGGCCGGCCTTCATTGCCAGTGGCGAACACTACATCGCTCTTGGGATGACGCGTCAGTTCGCTCAGCAAGTCGACGGCGGGGCGCCCGAGTGGGCGAATACTGAACCCCTCCTTTGTGGCTGCGAGCCGCAGTTGGCTGCCCTCAAGGTCAACCTCTGCCCACGTCAGGTCTACAACCTCGCTGCGTCGGGCGCCTGTGAGCGCCAAGAGGCGGATTGCGTTGAGCGCATGCATGTTCTCGCCTGCGGCCATGCTCGCTTGCAGGGCGGCGCCGAGCTGCCGATAGCCTGCGATCGACAGGAACGCCGTGCGGCGCTCATCGGCCGGCCGCTCCACACCCCTCACGGGATTGTCGGTTCGCAGCCCCTGACGGACGGCAAACGTGAAGATTCCGCCCAGCAGGCCGACAGTGCGGGCAGCCGTGCCGCGCCCGCCTGTCACCCGCGCGACGCCCTTCGGCTTTGTCTTGATCGTCGCCCGGGTCTTGCCCGCCTGCACCGCAGCCAGGAAGCGCGTTACGTCGAGCGGGGTGACATCGGCCACCGCCAGCTTGCCCAGCAGCGGCTTGATATGGCGCTCGATCCGTCCGCGATCGGTCGCCAGTGTCGTGTCGGACTTCGGCCGCTTGCGCTTGCCGAGCACCAGTCCCTGCGCGGCTGCCTCCAGGTACTGATCACAGAATTTCGCCAAGGTGATCTTGCCGCGCTCAGCGTTGCGGGTGGCCGAGGGATCTTCACCCGCAGCCACTCGGCCGAGCTGCACTGTTGCCCACTGACGAGCCTGCTCAGGCGTTACCGTGCCCACCTTCCCCAACGCCAGCTTGCGCGTACGGCCGGCGGCGTTGCGATACTGCACAATCCAAGTCTTGACGCCCGAGGGCTTCACACGCAGCCCGAATCGCCGCAGGTCGTCGTCCCAGAGGATCACGTCGCGCTCTGTTGGGCGCACGCTATCCACGAAGCGTTTGGTCAACTTCGGCATGTCACCCTCCGCTTGGGCGGCCCCTGCACGCCGTTGTCCGGGGAAGCACGGGGGAAGCGGGCGGCGGGAAACTCTGGAAAACTCGCGCCCCGTCCGCCAAACTCTAGAAAGCCTGTTTTTGCTGCATTTTCGGGCTTCTGTCCATTCCAGCACACTGCGGAAAAGTGCGGCAACGGGTTATCCACTGCCCTCCGAAGGCAGAGGTCGTGAGTTCGAATCTCGCCGGGTCCGCCATATAAATCAGCAAGTCAGACATGTCGTCTTCGCCGGACCTCTGCATGGAAGGGGCGGCGACGCAGACCTGCGCCTTTGCGATCTTGCCGGCGTCCGCTCGAAAGACCAGGGGACCGCTTCGGCCCCGCGGCGTCTCGCGGCGGCCGACCGAGGAGGAAGCCATGACAGACAACAACGATCTCCTGGTGCGACGCGAGGATGGCGTCCTCGTTCTAACCTTCAATCGGCCGCAGCACCGCAATGCGCTGACCCAGGAGATGCAGGTCAGGCTCGCCGAGGAGCTCGCGGCGGCAGAGCTCGATCGCGAGATCGGCTGCGTGCTGCTGACCGGCGCGGGCGGCGCGTTCACCGCCGGCGGCGATGTGAAGAACATGGCGCGCGGTCACGCCGCCGGGCAGCCGATCGATCAATTGCGGCGCATGGAGGCGCAACGCCAGTCGCAGCGGCGCACATCGCTGCGCTTGTTCGAGATGGGCAAGCCCACGCTCGCCGCCTTGCCCGGCCCGGCGGCCGGCGCCGGCTTCTCGCTGGCCCTGGCCTGCGACATGCGCATCGCCGCGGACACGGCGATCATGAGCAGCGCCTTCGTCAAGATCGGCCTGTCGGGAGATTACGGCGGCACCTACCTGCTGACGCAGCTCGTCGGCCCGGCGAAGGCGCGTGAGATCTACCTGCTGGGCGATCGCATCGACATGCGCGAGGCGCTGCGACTTGGCCTGGTGAACTGGGTCGTGCCGGCCGCGGAGCTCGAGGCCAAATCGATGGAGATCGCCAAACGCCTGGCGTCCGGCCCGCGCCTGGCGCATCGCGCGCTGAAAGACAACCTCAATCGCGCAATGACGGGCAGCTTCGCCGAATGTCTCGACAACGAGAGCGCCAACCTCATGCATCTGCGCGACACGGAGGACCACAAGGAGGCCGCCCGCGCCTTCACCGAGAAGCGCACGCCGAAATTCGTCGGACGCTGATATCGACAAGGAGGCGCACGTGGACTCGCACAGCGATCGAGGCGGAGCCCTCGCCGGGCTGAAGGTCGTGGAGTTCGCCGGCGTCGGGCCGACGCCGATGGGCACCATGCTGTTGGCCGACATGGGCGCGGAGGTGGTGACGATCGACCGCACCGAGCCGATCGATCTGGGCAGCCCCAAGACGCCGGGCTTCGACCTGCTGCGCCGCAATCGCCTGGTCGTGAAGATGCACCTCAAGAACAAGGCGGCGCAGGCCTGCGCGCTCGATCTGGTGTCGAAAGCCGACGTGCTGATCGAGGGCTTCCGCCCCGGCGTGATGGAGCGCATGGGACTCGGCCCGGATGTCTGCCACGCGCGCAATCCCGGCCTGATCTACGCGCGCATGACCGGCTGGGGCCAGACCGGACCGCTGGCCGACCGTGCCGGCCACGACCTCAACTACATCGCGCTCACCGGCGCGCTGCACGCGATCGGTCGCGAAGGCGCGCCACCGACGCCGCCCCTGAGCCTGGTCGGCGATTTCGGCGGCGGCGGCCTGTATATGGCTGTCGGCGTGCTCGCCGCCCTGCATGCGCGCCAGCGCACGGGCGCGGGACAGGTCATCGACATCGCCATGGTCGACGGCGCGCTGTCGCTGATGACGTCGTTCTACGGTGGCTACGCATCGGGACGCCTGAATCTGCGGCGCGGCACGAATGTGGTCGATGGTGGCGCGCCCTACTACGACGTCTATGAATGCGCCGACGGCGAGTACGTCGCCTTGGCGCCGATCGAGCAGCGCTTCCGGCGCGAGATGTACGAGAAGCTCGGGCTCGATCCCGAGGCGTTCGCCGGCAAGGACTCATCGGCGGATCGTCACACCGTCAAGCCGAAGCTGGCCGCGATCTTCCGGCAGAAGACCCGCGCCGAGTGGTGCGCGGTCTTCGAAGGCAGCGACGCGTGCTTCGCGCCGGTCCTGTCGGTGGCGGAGACCGCCGCACATTCGCATCACGTCGAGCGCGGCTCGCTGCCGGTCATCGACGGCGTCGTGCAGCCTGCGCCGGCGCCACGTTTCCTCGGCACGCCGTCGCCCACGCCGCGCCCGCCGCGGCGCGAGGGCACCGATACCGATACGGTTCTGCCGCGCTGGGGTATCGATGCGGCGACGATGCAAAGGCTGAAGGCGGCAAAGGCGCTGCTGTAGGAGAATCGAGAATGCTCGCCCATTCGCACTACGCCGACATCGCCGTCTCGCTGAGCGACCGCGTGGGCGTGATCGAGATGCGACGGCCACCCGACAACTTCTTCGATCGCGCCCTGATCATCCAGCTGCGCGACGCCTTCGAGACCTTCGATCGCGACGAGGAATGCCGCGCGCTGGTGCTCTGTGCCGAGGGCAAGAATTTCTGCGCCGGCGCCAACTTCGCCGCCGATGGCCGCGCCACGGAAGGCGGTGTGGTCCGTCGCCAGCAGGCCGGCTCGACCAACCTCTACAAGGAGGCCGTGCGCCTGTTCCGCATCGGCAAGCCCGTCGTCGGGGCGATCCAGGGCGCGGCGGTCGGTGGCGGGCTGGGACTGGCGCTGGTGCCCGACTTCCGCGTGACCTGCGCCGAGGGCCGCTTCTGCGCCAACTTCACCCGCCTGGGCACGCATCCCGGCTTCGGCCTGACGGTGACCCTGCCGCGGTTGATCGGCACGCAGGCGGCGGAGATGATGTTCTATACCGGCGATCGCATCCCCGGTGACCAGGCCGTGCGGATGGGCCTCGCCGATCTGCTGGTACCGCTCGCCGAAGTGCGCAGCGCTGCGATCGCGCTGGCGACGCGCATCGCGCAATCCGCGCCGCTGGCGGTCAAGGCGACGCGCGCCACGATGCGCCGCGGCCTCGCCGACGCAGTGGAAGCGGCGACCGACCACGAATTCGTCGAGCAGGACTGGCTGTTCCGTACCGACGATTTCCGCGAGGGCGTGCGCGCGATGGCCGCTCGCACCCTGCCGGATTTCAAGGCACGCTGAGCCCACGGGCTGGCGACCACGTCCAAGGGCCGTTCGAGTCGCGCGAAGTCCGCGCGACCGCGGATCACACGACGCCGGCCGGCGCACCGGTCATCCCGATCATTCGATCGGCGGATGCTTGCCGTCGGTTCCCGTTGCCTTCTCCCACGCCCGCGCCACCTGGAACAGAAGCGCCTCGTCGAAGTAACGGCCGACGAACTGGACCGACAGTGGCAGCCCGTTCGCGGACAGGCCCGCCATCATGGCGATCGCCGGGTGGCCGGTGACGTTGAACGGTACGCGCGCCTGGCGCGGGTAGGTGCGCTCGATATCGGCCGGGTTGTCGATGCGGCAGGCAGGATCCATCGAGCTGGCGCACAGCAGCACATCGACGTCGCGCAACGCCTCCTCGACGCGGGCGATCATGCTCGTACGCAGGCGCTGCGCCTCGACGTAGTCGCCCGCCGCCATGAAGGCGCCCGCCAGCAGGCGGCGCCGCGCCAGCTGACCGTAGTCGCCCGGCCGTTCGCGCAGCCACGGTGCATGGATGGCCCAGGCCTCGCTTTGCAGGATGATTCGATTGACGTCGCGGAACGCGCCCAAAGCCGGCAGGGTGACGTCGCGCAAGTCAGCGCCTTCTTCCTGCAAACAGCGCGCCACCTGCTCCAGCGCCGCCGTCACCGCCGGATCGGCCGGCTGGTCCGTCTCGTGGAAATGTCGCACGAATCCCACGCGCAGGCCGCGCACGCCGCGGTCGAGCCGCGCGGCGTAGCGGCCGGGCACGCCTGCCGCGCTGCCCGGATCCAGCGGATCGTGGCCGGCGATGGCCTCCAGCATCAAGGCGTTGTCCGCCACCGTGCGCGTCATCGGCCCGACATGGTCGAGCGTGAAGGATAACGGAAAGACGCCGCGCCGCGAGACCAGCCCGTAGGTCGGCTTCAACCCGACGATGCCGCAGCAACTCGCCGGATTGCGCACGCTGCCGCCGGTGTCGGAGCCCAGCGCCATCGGAAAGAGACCGGCCGCGACGCCGGCGCCCGAGCCCGACGACGAGCCGCCCGGGTGATGATCGCGGTTCCACGGATTGCGCGCCGGCGGCCAAGGCAAATCGAAGCTTGGCCCTCCGATGGCGAATTCGTGGGTCGAGAGCTTGCCCAGCACGATGGCGCCGGCCTGGCGTAGCTTGGCGACGCAGACCGCGTCCGCTTTGGCGATGTTGCCCCGCAGAATCTTCGAATGGCAGGTCGTCGGCAGGCCGGCGACGTCGATGATGTCCTTGATGCCGACCGGCACGCCGTGCAGCGGGCCGCGCGGACGGCCGGCCATGATCTCGGCCTCGGCTGCCCGCGCCGCGGCCAGCGCGGCTTCCCCATCGAGCTGGATGAAGACGTTGAGCCTGGGGTCGAGCCGCCAGATGCGCTGCAGCAGCGCCTGCATCAGCTCGACGGGCGAGAGCGTCCGGGCGGCGATCGCCGCCGCCGCCTGCGTGGCCGACAGGAAATGCAGGTCGGTCACAGGCCGCTTCCGGCGCGCATCGGCGGCCATGGCTCGGCACGCTGATCGTCCAGCGGCTTCATGTTCGCCGCCGCCTCGGCGGCCTGTTTGGCCGCGGCGGCAAGATCATCGGGAAACTCCAACTGCGCCTTCTGTAGGCCAGCGCGACGCGCCAGTACGTCAATCTCCGCCTTGTCCATCGCTTCGCTCCTTGCCGCAAAAAGCCAAGCACGCTTTGCACCGTTTCGTCCATTGGCGATCGACGTGGCAAGCCTGACTCGCGGCCGGGTCTATTGGGGCCGGCTGTCGGCGTGCAGCTGGTCGGCCAAATGCAGGCTCTCCTCCGGCGCCGCCACATCGCCGCTGAATGGCCCGATCCGCCGCGTGGATTCGCCCTGCGGCGGCCCGACCTTCACGACATCGACGCCCAGGCCCGCGAGCACCCGGCCGGCATACTCGCCCTTCTCGTCCGCAAGCTCGAGCACGCGCACGCCGGCGAAATAGGCGCCGTCGTCGCGGCTTGTGCCAGCCATGTCTCGATCTCCCCGACCTTCGATTGTCCGAACTGCCGCCCCCGTCGCGGTCCAGCGACAAGTGGTTGCGCAGGCATGGCAGCGTCACGCGGCCGCCGAAACCCGGTGCATCGATCTCCCGAGGCCCGAGCGGCATGGCCGTCGAAGTCCCGCCGGCTCCGCCAGCGATCCTTGCTTGTTGTATCCGTAGCTCAGCGAGGTCGCGGCCGGGGCGACGCGCCGGTCGTTCGTCGGCGCGCGACGACGCGTTGGATCAAAGGAAACAGCGCGAAGACCAGCTGCGCGGCGAGGCCGAGCCGCGCGCCCGTTGTCTGGTAGGCCGCGAGATGCTGCGCCACCGTTCGGCCAAGGCCGAGCACCGAGACGGCCAGCTCGCCAACCATGAGCAGCGCGAAAGCGAACCCGCCCATCGCGAGACGCTCGGCCACGCGCGGCGGCACCGCGCAGCGGCGCACGAGCCAGGCGCACGCGATCCACGACAGCGCGAGCATGACAGGAAGCTCGATCAGGACGGCGTTGGTATCGCCCAGACGCGGGATGACGAGCGTCACGCGGATCGCGCCGAGCGCGAAGCCGATCGCGAAAACCAGCAAGAAGTAGAAGAGTCCGGCGCGAAGCGACGTCGCCATCTCACCCTCCTTCCTGGTACGGATACCACCCAAGACCAGGCGCCCGCTTAATGTAGATCAATGACCACCTCGCAGCGCCAAGGGACCGTGGCTTGCGTAGGAGAGTCCGAACATGCCCCTGAATAGACGCATGGCGCTGCTCGGCAGCGGCGGTACCCTGCTTGCCGGCTCGGGCGCCGCGGCGATCAGCTTTCTTCGTATGGGCTCGAGCGACGGCTACGCCGCCACGGTCGCCGCGTCGCGCGCCGCGCTGGGCGCGGATCCGGATCTGAAGGAGTTGGTGCGCTTCGCCACGCTCGCCGCCAACGGCCACAACACGCAGCCGTGGCGCTTCCGCCTGTCGCAGGGCCGCATCGACATCCTGCCCGATTTCACCCGCCGCACGCCGGTGGTCGATCCGGACGACCACCATTTGTATGCGAGCCTCGGCTGCGCTGCGGAGAACTTGGCACTGGCGGGCGCGGCCAGCGGGCGGCGCGGCACGCCGCGTTTCGACGATAGCGGCGACGGTTCCATCGCATTTGAATTCGGCCCTGGCCCGAGCCAGCCGTCGACGCTGTCGCACGCGATCCCGCGACGCCAATCGACGCGCATGGATTACGACGGCAGGGCCGTCGGCGCCGAAGACCTGCGCGCGCTCGCGACCGCGGCCGCGGTACCCGGCGTCGATGTGGTGCTCCTCACCGATCGCCCGCGGCTCGACCGAATGCGCGACCTCATCGTCGCGGGAAACGACGCACAAATGGCCGACGCCGCTTTCCTGCGCGAGCTGAAGGACTGGATCCGCTTCAATCCGCGCGACGCCTTGGCCAGGGGCGACGGGCTCTACGGTCCCTGCAGCGGCAACCCGGCGCTGCCAGCATGGCTCGGACCCTTCATGTTCGACCTGGCTTTCAAAGCCAAAGCGGAGCGCGAGAAGATCGCGCGCCAAGTGCAATCGTCCGCCGGCGTCGCCGTCTTCGTCGCCGCCGTTTCAGACCGCGATCACTGGGTGCGGGCGGGCCGGGCTTGCCAACGCTTCGCGCTGCAAGCGACGGCGCTGGGACTGAAACTCGCCTTCCTGAACCAGCCGACCGAAGTGCCGCGCCTGCGGCCCGAACTCGCCGCGCTCGTCGGCCTGCCCGGGCGGCGGCCCAACATCGTCATGCGCTTCGGCTACGGCCCGACGATGCCGATGTCACCGCGCCGGCCGATCGACGCGGTACTGATCTAGGCCAGCGGGCGCGATAGCGAATCGGCCGGCGTGGCCCTATGCTGCGGCGCATGAACCACGAGGTCGCGCATGATCGTCGAGCAAATCTGGACTGGTAACGCCTATCGCAACTTCAACTACCTGATCGCCTGCCCTGAGACCGGCGAGGCGCTGGCGATCGATCCGCTCGATCACGCCAAGTGCCTGGCCAAGGCGAAGGAGAAGGGCTGGAGCATCACCCAGATCCTCAACACGCACGAGCACGGCGACCATACCGGCGGCAATCAGCAAGTGGTCGCTGCCACCGGCGCCAAGGTGCTGGCGCACAAGAACGCCAAGAGCCGCATCCCCGGCATGGATCGCGGGCTGGGCGCTGGCGATGTCATCAAGGTCGGCCGTACGGTTGAGCTGGAGTGCATGGACACGCCGGGCCACACCATGTGCCATATCTGCCTGCGCAGCCACGGCGATCGGCCAGCGCTGTTCTGCGGCGACACGCTGTTCAACGCTGGCGCCGGCAATTGCCACAACGGTGGTCATCCCAACGAGCTCTACAACACCTTCGCCGACCAGCTCGACAAGCTGCCGGAGAGCACGCTGATCTACCCGGGCCACGACTACATCGCCAACAACCTTGCCTTCACCCTCGACCGCGAGCCCGACAACGCCAAGGCGAAGGAATTGCTGCCAGCGATGAAGGCGCAGGATCCCAGCAACCCGCTGGTCACCACGCTCAAGCTCGAGCGCGAGATCAACACCTTCTTCCGGCTGAGCAGCCCGACGGTGATCGCCCGCCTGCGCGAGGCTTTCTCCGACCTGCCCGACAATCCCGACCGCAAGACGGTATTCGTCAAGCTGCGCGAGCTCAGGAACAAGTGGTGAGGCGTTAGCTGTTACCTTCCCCCGACAGCGGGGGAAGGTCTTTGCGCGCTCTACAGACTCGGCAGGTTGAGACCCTTCTCGCGCGCGCAGGCGATGGCGTCCTCGTAGCCGGCGTCGGCGTGGCGCATGACGCCGGTGGCGGGATCGTTCCACAGCACCCGCTCGACGCGCCGCGCCGCCTCCGGCGTGCCGTCGCAGACGATTACCATGCCGGCGTGCTGCGAGAAGCCCATGCCGACGCCGCCGCCATGGTGCAGCGACACCCAGGTCGCGCCCGCGGCGCAGTTGAGCAGCGCGTTGAGCAGCGGCCAGTCCGACACCGCGTCGGTGCCGTCCTTCATGGCCTCGGTCTCGCGGTTGGGGCTGGCGACCGACCCCGAGTCGAGATGGTCGCGGCCGATCACGATCGGCGCCTTGAGTTCGCCGCTGGCCACCATCTCGTTGAAGGCGAGACCCAGGCGGTGTCGATCGCCCAGCCCGACCCAGCAGATGCGCGCCGGCAGGCCCTGGAACTTGATGCGCTCCTTCGCCATATCGAGCCAGCGATGCAGATGGGCGTTGTCGGGTAGCAGCTCCTTCACCTTGGCGTCGGTGCGATAAATGTCCTCGGGATCGCCCGACAAAGCGGCCCAGCGGAACGGCCCGACGCCGCGGCAGAACAGCGGCCGAATGTAGGCCGGCACGAAACCCGGGAAGCTGAAGGCGTCGTCGACGCCCTCCTCCAGCGCCATCTGCCGGATGTTGTTGCCGTAGTCGACCGTCGGCACGCCGAGCTTGTGGAAGTCCAGCATCGCGCGCACATGCCCGGCCATCGATCGCTTCGCGGCCTTGGCGACGGCCGCGGGATCGCTGGCGCGCCGCGCCTCCCAATCGGCGAGTGTCCAGCCCTGGGGCAGGTAGCCGTTCACCGGATCATGCGCCGAGGTCTGGTCGGTCAGGCAGTCCGGCCGCACGCCACGGCGCAGCAGCTCGGGCAGGATATCGGCGGCATTGCCGAGCAGCGCCACCGACACGGGCTTCTTCTCGGCGGTCGACCGGCCGATGATCGCCAGCGCATCGTCGAGATCCTTGGCCTGGACGTCGACATAGCCGGTGCGCAGGCGGAACTCGATGCTGCTGGGCCGGCACTCGATCGCCAGGCACGACGCGCCGGCCATCGTCGCGGCCAGCGGCTGCGCGCCGCCCATGCCGCCCAGGCCGGCGGTCAGGATCCAGCGGCCGGCGAGGCTGCCGCCGTAGTGCTGGCGCGCCATCTCGACGAAGGTCTCGTAGGTGCCCTGCACGATGCCCTGGCTGCCGATGTAGATCCACGAGCCGGCCGTCATCTGGCCGTACATCATCAGGCCCTTGCGATCGAGCTCGTTGAAATGCTCCCAATTCGCCCAGCGCGGCACGAGGTTGGAGTTGGCGATCAGCACGCGCGGCGCGTCGGCGTGGGTGCGGAAGACACCGACCGGCTTGCCCGACTGGACCAGCAAGGTCTCGTCGGCCTCCAGCTTGCGCAGCGCCGCGACGATGCGATCGAACGCGCCCCAGTCGCGCGCCGCTCGGCCGATGCCGCCATAGACCACGAGCTCGCCGGGCTTCTCGGCGACATCGGGGTCGAGATTGTTCATCAGCATGCGCAGCGGCGCCTCGGTCAGCCAGCTCTTGGCGCTGAGATCGCTACCGCGCGGCGCGCGCACGACGCGGGCGTTGTCGATGCGGGTCATGGGAGCTCCTGTGGATCGAGCGGGGGCAACAAGCCGGCGCCGACGGCGCGCACTAGCGCGCCTTCGGTAACCAGCGCAGTGGCGGCCTGCATGTCGGGATGGAAGTGGCGGTCGTCCTCGAGATGCGGCACGCGCGCACGCAGCAGGTCGCGCGCCGCCTCGAGCGGCGGGCTCGAGGTCAGCGGACGATGGAAGTCGCAGCCCTGCGCGGCGGCCAGCAACTCGATGCCGACCACCGACGCGGCGTTGGCCGCCATGTCGAGCAGACGGCGCGCGCCATGCGCGGCCATCGAGACGTGGTCTTCCTGGTTGGCCGAGGTGGGAATCGAATCGACGCTGGCGGGATAGGCGCGCTGCTTGTTCTCCGACACCAGCGCCGCCGCCGTCACCTGCGGAATCATAAATCCCGAGTTCAGCCCGGGCCGCGGCGTGAGGAAGGCGGGCAGGCCCGACAGCGCTGGATCGACCAGCATGGCGATGCGCCGCTCGGCGAGCGAACCGATCTCGCAGATCGCCAGCGCGATGATGTCGGCAGCGAAAGCCACCGGCTCGGCGTGGAAGTTGCCGCCCGACAGCGCCTCCATCGTATCGCTGAAGATCAGCGGGTTGTCGGTGACGCCATTGGCCTCGGTTTCGAGCGTCGCCGCTGCCTGGCGCAGGATGTCGAGCGCCGCGCCCATCACCTGGGGCTGGCAACGCAGGCAATAGGGATCCTGGATGCGCTCGTCGCCCACGAGGTGCGAGGCGCGGATCGCCGAGCCGGTCATCAGGCGACGCAAGGAGTCCGCAGCGTCGATCTGACCGCGATGGCGACGCAGGCGATGGATGCGCGGATCGAATGGCGCGTCCGAGCCGCGCGCCGCGTCGGTCGACAGTGCGCCGGTGATCAGCGCAGAGCCGAAGACAGTTTCGGCCTCGAACAGCCCGGCGAGCGCATAGGCTGTCGAGAACTGCGTGCCGTTGAGCAGCGCCAGGCCCTCCTTAGGTCCCAGGCGCAACGGCGCGAGCCCCGCGCGCGCCAGCGCCTCCTGCGCCGGCACCACGACGCCGTCGACGACGAAAGCGCCGACGCCGATCATCGCCGCGCTCATATGCGCCAGCGGCGCCAGATCGCCCGACGCGCCAACAGAACCCTGGCACGGCACGACGGGCGTCAGCCCCTTGGCGAGCAGCGCTTCGAGCAGCCGCGCCGTCTCCTCGCGCACGCCCGAGGCGCCCTGCGCGAGGCTGGCGAGCTTCAGCGCCATCATCAGGCGCGCGACGGCCACCGGCATCGGCGCGCCGACGCCAGCGGCGTGCGACAGCACGATGTTGCGCTGCAGGGCCTCGAGATCGGCGGCCTCGATGCGCACGCTGGCGAGCTTTCCGAAGCCTGTGTTGACGCCGTAGACCGGCGCGCCCCTGGCGACGATAGCCGACACCGTGCGCGCCGACAGCGCGATGGCGCCGAAAGCGGCGGGCGCGAGCGACACCGACGCGCCGCGATAGATCGAGCGCCAGTCGGCCAACGCGACCGCGCCGGGCGACAAGACGATATCGGCCATCCGTGCCTCCTTGCCCATGACCTATATTATGTCTATACATAATCCCATGTCCAGTCCCTCTCTTCACCAGCGGATTCTCGGCGACATCGAGGGCCGTATTCTTTCGGGAGCCCTGGCGCCCGGCACGCGCATCCCGACCGAGCAGGAGCTCGCGGCGGCGTATGGCTGCTCGCGCATGACCGTCAGCAAGGTGCTCTCGATGTTGGCCAATGCCGGTCTCGTCGAACGCCGCCGAAAGGCCGGCACCTTCGTGCGCCAGCCGAGCTCGCAGGCCGCGATCCTCGAGATCCACGACATCAAGGCCGAGGTGCTGGCGCTCGGACAGACCTATCGTTACGAGACGACGCGCCGTGCGACGCGACACGGCGATGCCGACTTCCCGGGCGGCCGAGGCGGCGGGCGCGTACTTGAAGTCACCGGTCGGCATTTCGCGGGACGCAAGGTGTTCTGCCTCGAGGCGCGCCGGATCAATCTCAAGGCGGTGCCGCACGCCGAGGCAGAGGCGTTCGTCGACGTGTCGCCCGGCCGCTGGCTGCTCGACACCGTGCCGTGGACGGAGGCCGAGCATCGCATCCACGCCATCGGCGCCACCGCGGCCGAAGCGCGTGCCCTTGGCGTCGATGTCGGCATGCCCTGTCTCGTCGTCGAGCGCCGCACATGGCGCGGCAAGACACCGATCACGGCGGTTCGCCTGCTCTATCCCGGCGACGCCCATCGGCTCGTCGCCCACTTCAAGCCGTTGGGCAGGTGAGGCCTTCGACGCGGATTTCCTCCAGATTTCACGTTCGTTCGCGGCTGGCAGGCATAGGCTTCCCTCGGCAACAACCGGGAGGACACACCATGACGCAGCAGCAGACCCGCCGCAGCGTGGTCACAGCCCTGGGAGCGGCCGCCCTCGCGGCGCCCGCCATCGCAAGGGCGCAAACGCCGCCGACACCCGCGCCCGCTGTCGCCGCGCCCGCCACCACCATCACCAACCCGCCGCGCGATTTCGGCCCCGGCGGCGCGCCGACGACCTATTTCCGCGACCCCGACATGATCACCGTCGATCCGGCGTTCAACGGCATCACCCAGCCCAACGCCGCGATCATGCGGCTATGGACCGGCGCGCTGTGGTCGGAAGGTCCGGCGTGGAACGCACAGGGTCGCTATCTGCTGTGGAGCGACATCCCCAATAACCGCCAGATGCGCTGGCTGGAGGACGACGGTCATGTCAGCGTCTTCCGCCTGCCCTCGAACAACAGCAACGGCAACAGCTTCGACTTCCAGGGCCGTCAGCTCTGCTGCGAGCACCTGACGCGCCGCGTCGTGCGCTACGAGCTCGACGGCTCGGTCACGGTGCTGGCCGACAACTATCAGGGCAAGCGGCTGAACTCGCCCAACGACATCGTGGCTCATCCCGACGGCAGCTACTGGTTCACCGATCCGCCGTATGGCGGTCAGCTCTACGAGGGCACGCCCGATACGCCGGGCGGACCGAGCAACCTGCGCGGCAGGCTGAAGCCCACTTTGGGCCAGCCGCCGGGCATGGGCTCGATGCGCCGCGAGCTGCCGACCAATTGCTATCGCATCGATCCCGGTGGCCGCATCGATCTGGTGATTACCGAGGAGCAGGTGCCCGATCCCAACGGTCTGTGCTTCTCACCCGACTACACCAAGCTCTATGTCGCCAGCACCGGCAAAGGACCGGGCGACACCGGCCCGGGCGGCAAGGGCGACATCCACGTCTTCGACGTCGGCGCCGACAACAAGCCGAGCGGCGGCAAGCTGTTCAGCGACTGCGTGGTCGACGGCATCAAGTGCGGCCCCGACGGGCTGCGCTGCGACGTCGACGGCAATGTCTGGTGCTCGAGCAATGCCGGCCGCAATCTCGGCTATAGCGGTGTCGTCGTGCGCGCGCCCGACGGCAAGCTGCTGGGCCGCATCCGCCTGCCCGAGGTCTGCGGCAACATCTGTTTCGGCGGACCCAAGCGCAATCGGCTGTTCATGGCGGCGAGCCAGTCGCTCTACGCCGTCTATGTCGGCACGCAAGGCGCCGCGCCGGGCTAAAGCACTCCCGTCATCCTGGGCGCAGCGAGAGGATCCAGGAAATTGCCTAGATCCCTCGCTGCGCTCGGGATGACAGCGTGTCTGTTCGATCGAACAGCACGCCAGCGGCGGCTTGACTCTACTCGACGGCGGATTGAGGCTCGCGCCAGCACGGCGAGTTCAACGCGCCGGCGGGCAGGGAGAGCGCTCATGACACGCGAGATCACCAGGCGCGACACGCTGATCGGCTTCACCGCCGGCATGGGCCTGATCGCGGTATCGGGCGCGAGCCTGGCGCAGGGCGCGCGCTTCAAGGAAGCGCCGATGCTGGCGGAGCGTGTGAAGGCCGGCGGCCTGCCGCCGGTCGAGCAGCGCCTGCCGAAGAACCCGCTGGTGGTGCCCACGGTCGAGCGTGTCGGCGAGTATGGCGGCACCTGGCGGCGCGCCTTCCTAGGTCCGGCCGACGCCAACAACTACGTGCGCGTGGTCTACGACGCGCTGTTCCGCTTCTCGCCCGACGGCGCCAAGATCGAGCCCAAGATCGCCGCCGGCGCCGAGCCGTCGGCCGACTTCAAGAGCTGGACGATCAAGCTGCGCGAGGGCGCGCGCTGGTCCGATGGCGCGCCGTTCACGGCGGACGACATCCTGTTCTGGTACACCGACGTGCTGCTCAACAAGGAGCTGACGCCGAACCTGCCGGGCTGGATCCGCAACGGCGATGGATCAGCGGCCAAGGTCGAGAAGGTCGACGCCGCGACGGTGCGCTTCACCTACGACAAGCCGGCGACCTTGTTCCTGACCGCGGTGGCCAACCAGGATGGCGCCGATCGCACGTATGCGATGTTCCTGCCGGCGCACTACCTCAAGAAGTTCCACCCCGCGCACGCGCAGAAGGCCGACATCGACAAGGCGGTGCAGGCGGCGGGCTTCAAGACATGGGTCGAGCTGTTTGCCAATCGCAACGCGCCGCCGGAGAACCCGGAGCGTCCGACCATGGCCGCCTGGGTGCCGGCGACCCGCGCCAGCGATCCGGTCTTCACGCTCAGGCGCAACCCCTACTTCATCGGCGTCGACAGCGCGGGCAACCAGTTGCCCTATCTCGACGAGGTACGCTTCACCTATTTCGCCGACGCCCAGGCGCTCAACCTCGCCGCCATCGCCGGCAATTTCGACATGCAGGAACGCCACATCAACATGACCAACTATCCGGTGCTCAAAGAGCAGGAGCGCACCGGGAAGTACCGGGTCATCGCCTGGCCGACCTTCGGCGGTGCCGATGCGGTGATCGCCATCAACTCGACCTACACGGCCGATCCCGTGATGGGCAAGGTGATGGCGATGCGCGACTTCCGCGTCGCGCTGTCGCTCGCCATCAACCGCGACCAGATCAAGGAGAGCGTCTTCCTCGGCCTGGGCGAGGCGCGCCAGGGCGTGCCCGCGCCGTGGCATCCCTACTATCCCGGCGACGAGCACGCGAAGAAGTTCACCCAGTTCGATCGCGCCGAGGCCAACAAGCTGCTCGACAAGATCGGGCTCGACAAGAAGGACGCGGCGGGCATCCGCCTGCTGCCCAACGGCAAGCCGGCGACCATCGAGATCAGCGTCGTGCCGGCCTTCGGCGCGTGGCCCGACGTGGCGCTGCTGGTGTCGAAGGACTGGGAGGCCGTCGGCGTCAAGGCCATCGTGCAGATCCGCGAGCGCGCGCTGCACTTCAAGATGAACGAGAACAACGAGCTGATGGCCGAGGTGTGGAACGAGGACACCAGCGCCTTCCCCTACACCGGCAACGCCAAGGCCGATCCGCGCAACGCGCCGATCCTGACCATCGGCCCGCTGTGGCGCCGCTGGTTCGCTACCCAGGGCAAGGAGGGCATGGAGCCGCCGCCGGAGATCAAGCGCATCGTCGAGATCGTCGATCGCGCGCGCACCGTCGGACCGGACGAGCAGGTCAAGCTGTCGCAGGAACTCTATCGCATCTGGGCCGATCAGCTCTACGAGATCGGCACGATCGGGCTGACGCCGATGGTGCAGGGCGTGGTGGTCACCAACGTCAAGTTCCGCAACGTGCCGACGACCCTGGGCAACGACTGGCCGCTGCGCAGCCCCGGCAACGCCAGGACCGAGCAGTTTTTCCTCGCCAAGTGATGCGTTCACCATTTCCCTTCTCCCCGCGAAGGCGGGGAGAAGGAAGACGCAGGCGGACCTGATGGCCCTCTACATCCTCCAGCGGCTGATGCTCCTGCCGCTGTTGATGCTGGTCTATTCCTTCGTCATCTTCGTCATCATCCAGGCGCCGCCGGGTGATTTCCTGACGGCCTATGTGGCGACCTTGGCGTCGTCCGGCTCCTCGATGTCGGCCGAGCAGGTCGAGGCGCTGCGCCAGCAGTACGGCCTCGATCAACCGATGATCGTGCAGTACTGGCTGTGGCTGAAGCATCTGTTCAAGGGCGATTTCGGCCTGTCGCTCGAGTACCAGCGGCCCAACGCCGATCTGATCGGCGAGCAGCTCGGGCTGACCCTCGCGCTGGCGCTGTTCTCATTCGTGCTGACCTGGGCGCTGGCGATCCCCGCCGGCATCTACTCCGCGACCCATCCCCGCTCGCTGATCGACCACGCGCTGACGGTGATCAACTATATCGGCGTAGCGACGCCGAACTTCATGCTGGCGCTGATCCTGATGTGGGGCGCCTTCGCCTACTTCGACATCAGCGTCACCGGCCTGTTCTCGCCCGAGTACGCCGACGCGCCGTGGAGCGTCGCCCGCGTGCTCGATCTGCTCGCCCACATCTGGCTGCCGGCGCTGGTGCTGGGCATCGCCGGCACCGCGCGGCTCAGCCGCATCATGCGCGCCAACCTGCTCGACGAGCTCAACAAGCCCTATGTCGTAACGGCGCGCGCCAAGGGCATGAAGGAGTGGCGCCTGGTGCTGCGCTATCCCGTCCGCCTCGCTTTCAACCCGCTGATCAGCACCATCGGCTGGTACCTGCCGGCGCTGTTCTCGGGCAGCCTGATCGTGGCGACGGTGATGAACCTGCCCAATATCGGCCCGCTGCTGCTGCGCGCGCTGGTGAACCAGGACATGTACCTCGCCGGCGGCATCCTGCTGATCTACTCCTTCCTCACCGTGCTGGGCACCTTGCTGTCGGACATCCTGCTGGCGCTGGTCGATCCGCGCATCCGCGTGGAGTCCTAGGATGGCCGACGTCGCTGGCGTCAAGGCCGAGGACCGCATCGCCGTCGCGTCGAACTGGCGGCTGGTGTGGTGGCGCTTCCGCCGCCATCACCTGGCGATGGTCAGCGCCGGGCTGCTGATCTTCCTCTACCTCATCGTGCTCGCGCCCGACTTCTTCTCGACCCAGGACCCAGAGCGCACCGACGCGCGCCAGGCCTTCATCCCGGTGCAGACGGTGCGCTTGTTCGACGACGGCAAGCTCTCGCCCTGGGTGCCGGCCATCGTCGGCAAGCGCAATCCCGTGACCCTGCGCATGGAGTGGACGGTCGATCAGCAGCGCAAGGTACCGGTAAAGTTCTTCGCCTCGGGCTACCGTTACAAGGTGCTCGGCCTATTCACGAGCGACCTGCATCTGCTGGTGCCGGCCGATCCGCAGCAGCGCGTCTTCCTGCTTGGCTCCGACCGACTCGGCCGCGATCAGTGGTCGCGTATCATGCACGGCACGCAGACATCGATGACCGTAGGCCTGGTCGCGGTGCTCTTGAGCGTCATCCTCGGCGTGCTGCTGGGCGGCATCTCCGGCTATGTCGGCGGCAAGACGGACTCGGTAATCCAGCGCCTGATCGAACTGCTGCAATCGGTGCCGACGATTCCCATCTGGCTGGCGCTGTCGGCAGCGCTGCCGCGCGACTGGACGCCGATCCAGGTGTTCTTCGCCATCACCGTGATTCTTTCGCTGGTCGGCTGGACGACTCTGGGGCGGGAAGTGCGCGGACGCTTCCTCGCCCTGCGCGAGGAGGATTTCGTGCTTGCCGCACGGCTGGCCGGCTGCTCCCGCATGCGCATCATCGTGCGCCACATGGTGCCGACCTTCACCAGCCACATCATCGCCACCAGTTCGCTGGCGATCCCGGTCATGATCATCAACGAGACATCACTGTCGTTCCTCGGCCTGGGCATCCGCCCGCCGGCGATCAGCTGGGGCGTGTTGCTGCAGGAGGCGCAAAACATCCAGACCCTGGCGCTGGCACCCTGGCTGCTGATTCCAGGCCTGGTCGTCATCGTGGCAGTGCTGGCCTTCAACCTCGTGGGAGACGGGCTGCGTGACGCCGCCGACCCCTATGGCCACTGAGCCGCTGCTTCAGGTGCGCGACCTGCGCGTGTCTTTCGCGCTCGACGATGGTCTGGTGCGCGCCGTCGACGGCACCAGCTTCGACGTCATGCCCGGCCAGGTGCTGGGCGTGGTCGGCGAGAGCGGCTGCGGCAAGAGCGTGACCATGCGCGCCATCCTGCAGCTGGTCGACCGGCCCGGCCGCATCACATCAGGCGAGATCCGCTTCCGCCGCGACGGCGAGATGGTCGACATCGCCCGCCTGCCGCCGCGCGGCGCCGTGATGCGCGACATCCGCGGCGGCGAGATCGCGCTGATCCCGCAGGAACCGATGGCCGCCTTTAGCCCGGTGCACACGGTCGGCGAACAGATCGTCGAGGCCATCCTGCTGCACAGCCATCGCTGGGGCGAGAAGAAGCTCGGCCGCCGCGACGCGCGCGACATCACCGTCGGGCTGTTCCGCGATGTCGGCATCTCCATGCCGGAGCAGCGTGTCGACGCCTATTCCTGGCAGCTCTCCGGCGGCCTGCGCCAGCGCGCGATGATCGCCATGGCGCTGTCGTGCAAGCCGCGCCTGCTGATCGCCGACGAACCGACGACCGCGATCGACGTCACCACCCAGGCACAGGTGCTGGGACTGCTGCGCGAGCTGCAGGCGAAGTACGACACCGCCATCATCTTCATCACCCACGATCTGGGCGTGATCGCGCAGATGGCGAGCTATGTCGTGGTGATGTATCTCGGCCGCGTCATGGAACAGGGCCCGGTCGACGACATTTTCCACGCGCCCAAGCATCCCTACACCCGCGCCCTGTTGCGCTCGATCCCCGGCCTGTCGGGACAGACCCGCGTCGCTCTGCCGGTGATCAGCGGCGCCCTGCCCCATCCCTTCAACCGGCCGGCCGGCTGCCCGTTCCATCCGCGTTGCCCCGACGCGATGGAGCGCTGCGCGGCGGCCGTGCCGCGCCTGCTGCCAGTGACACCCAACCAGCTCGCCAGCTGCTTCCTGCACCACGACGAGGCGGAGCTGCCATGAACGAGGCCGCCGCCCAGCCGTTGCTCGAGGTGCGCGGCCTCAGAAAGTTCTTCCCGATCAGCAAGGGCTTCCTGCGCCGCGTCGTCGGCCATGTGCGCGCCGTCGACGGCGTCGACTTCACCGTCAAGGAGGGCGAGACCTTGGGCCTGGTCGGCGAAAGCGGCTGCGGCAAGACCACGGCCTCGCGCTGCATCCTGCGCGCCATCGACCCGACCGACGGGGAGATCCTCTACCGCACGCGCGATGGCCGCACGGTCGATCTCGCGCGCCTGCCGCCCGGCGAGCTGCGACCGCTGCGCGCCGAGATCCAGATGATCTTCCAGGATCCCTTCGGCTCGCTCAATCCGCGCATGACCTTGCTCGACAATGTCGGCGAGCCGCTGCTGGTCAACGGCGTGACCAGCCGCACCGAGCGCACCGAGCGCGTCGCCGAGCTGCTGCGCCTCGTCGGCCTGCGGCCGGAATTCATGCACCGCTTCCCGCACGCCTTCAGCGGCGGCCAGCGCCAGCGCATCGGCATCGCCCGCGCGCTTGCCACCAATCCGCGCCTCGTCGTCGCTGACGAACCGGTCTCGGCGCTGGACGTCTCGGTGCAGGCGCAGGTGCTCAACCTGCTGCTTGAGCTGCAGGCGCGGCTGAAGCTCACCTTCCTGTTCGTGGCACACGATCTGTCGGTGGTGCGTCACATCTCCGATCGCATCGCGGTCATGTATGTCGGCCAGCTCGTCGAGCTGGCACCGACCGACGCGCTGTTCGGCCAGCCCCGGCATCCCTACACCGCCGCCCTGATGCGCGCCGTGCCGGTGGCCGATCCGCGCGTGCGTGGCCAGGACGGTATCCTCGGCGGCGAGGTGCCGAGTCCCGCCGCGCCGCCGTCAGGTTGCTACTTCCACCCGCGCTGCCGCTTCGCGCAGGATCGCTGCCGTGCCGAGGCGCCCGCGCTCCGCGAAGTCGCACCCGGCCATTTCAGCCGCTGCCACTTCGCTGGCGATCTCACACTCTGACGTCAAGGCGCTGCGCTCTATACTGTGTCCATAGGACATCAAGGAGAGCCAGCGATGCGCGTCGGCGTTTTCTACTTTCCCACGGACTATGGCATCCACACCGCTGAGCTGGCGCGGGCGCTCGAGGATCGTGGCTTCGACTCGCTGTTCGTCTGCGAGCACACGCATATCCCGGTCAGCCGCCGCACGCCCTTCCCCGGCGGCGGCGAGCTGCCCAAGCGCTACATCCACACGCACGACCCGTTCGTCGCCCTGTCCTTCGCCGCGGCGGCGACCCGCACGCTGCTGCTCGGCACCGGCGTCGCCCTGATCCCGCAACGTGATCCCATCATCACCGCCAAGAGCGTCGCCAGCCTCGACCACATGTCGAACGGACGTTTCATCTTCGGCATCGGCGGCGGCTGGAACGTCGATGAGATGGAGAATCACGGCGCGCGCCACGCGACGCGCTTCAAGCTGATGCGCGAACGCGTGCTGGCGATGAAGGAGATGTGGACCAAGGACGAGGCCTCGTTCCACGGCGAGATGGTCAACTTCGATCCGCTGTGGTGCTACCCCAAGCCGAAGCAGAAGCCGTACCCACCGATCCTGCTGGGCGGCGAGAGCGACCACACTCTGCGACGCGTCGTCGAGTTCTGCGATGGCTGGTTCCCGCGCCCGCGCGGGTTCGTCGCCAAGGAAGGCGTCGCGCGGCTGAAGGCCATGGCCGAGAAGATGGGGCGCGACTTCTCGACCTTGTCGATCACTGTCTTCGCGGCGCCGAACGACGCCGCGGCGCTGGCCGACTACGCGGAACACGGCATCCAGCGCGCGCTGCTGGCGGTACCCGACCTCGATCGCGACGGCATCCTGAAGGCGCTCGACAAGCTGGCGCCGCTGGCGGCGGCGCACAAGTCCTGAACGTTGCGAGCGGAGCGCCCGGGGGTATGCTGCACGCCTGTACCAACTCCTGATCGGAAGGAAGCCATCATGATCGACCTGCACTACTGGCCAACGCCCAATGGCAAGAAGGTCACGATCCTGCTCGAGGAATGCGGCCTGCCCTACAAGATCGTCCCGGTGAATATCGGCCGCGGCGACCAGTTCACCGACGAATTCCTGGAGATGAACCCCAACCATCGCATGCCTGTGATGGTCGACCACGCGCCCAAGGATGGCGGCAAGCCGCTGGTGGTCTTCGAGTCCGGTGCGATCATGATGTACATCGCCGAGAAGGCGGGGAAGTTCTACCCGCAGGATCTGCGCACTCGCTACGACGTGAACCAGTGGCTGATCTGGCAGATGGCCAACCAGGGTCCGAAGTCGGGCGAGTGCGGGCATTTCCGCCGCGTCGACCAGGCCAAGGACGGCGACCAGAGCTACGCCATCCGCCGCTTCACCGACGAGGTCAACCGGCTCTACGGCGTGCTCAACAACCGGCTCTACAAGCATCGGTACCTGGCCGGCGACCAATACACGATCGCCGATATGATCTGCTATCCGTGGACCATCAACTGGAAGTTTCAGGGGCAGGACATCGAGGAGTTCCCCTACTTCAAGCGCTGGTACGAGGAACTGGGCGCACGGCCGGCGGTGCAGAAGGGCATGGCGGTGGGCGCCGACCTCTCGGTCGACAACGCCAAGTTGCCGCCCGAGGAGCAGGCCCGTCGAGCCAAGCTGCTCTACAACCAGCGCGCCCGGCCGGTGAAAGTCGCTTAGAGCCTCGCCAACGCTGTTGCGCTTGCTCGCCGCCAGTCCCAAATTGGAGAGTTGAGACTATCGTATAACTTGTGGAAAACATCTTGCTTGCAACCTGACAAAGCCATGTCAGGATGCGCCACGCTTTCGATTTGGTCGTGACTCTCCTCGAGCGGTTTCGATAGCGACATGCGGACGCCGGGCCCCCGACCGGCGTCCGTTTCCGTTTCAAGCTCGTGCAACGGTGCCCGAAGGGCGGATGGGGGATGCCGAAGACGGACACCGAACTCGTCGAGACATCGCCCGCGGAGCCGTCGGCGGCCCCTGATCGGCGCGCTACTGGCGCACCACGTCGAGCACGGCCTGGCGCAGCTCGTCGGCCATCTTGGCGACCTCGGTGCGGCCGTCGCCGCTCGGGAACGACGGCCCGACCATGGCGAAGACGTAGTGGCTGGCGCCGTCGGCCATCGGCACCACCATGTAGCGCGCCTCGGTCGTGCGCAGCGAGGCCTCGCAGGTGGTGAACAGGCGCGCGACACGCTGCGAGCGTGGGTCTGCCGTCGTGCCCGAATCGAAGCGTCCGCCGGCGCAGGCGCGGCGGTCGGCGGCGATGATGGTGCCGGCGATGGCCGAAGCGCTCAGCCCGCTTTGTGCCGGCACGATGTCCAGCGCCCCGGTCAGAAGGTCGGAGCGCCACGTCAGGTCGGCGCGCGCCGATTGCGCGAGATCGCGGTCGATCGCCTCGCGTTCGCTCATCGGCCGGAACCCCTGCATGGCCGGCGTGGCGAGGATCGCCGACAGGGTGCGCGCGGCCTCGACGCGCTGTTGCGCCGTGCTCTCCGGCCACAGCCGTCGCGGGTTGGCCGGCGGAGGCGCCGATGACGGAGTCGGCTGGGCCGAAGGCTGCGTCGGCCGCGGATTCGCCGGCTGCGGCGTCGTGATCGGTCCCGGGCGATCCGTCCCCGGTTGCGGTGGGCGCGGCTGCGCCGGAGCGGACGCCAGCTGGGTTCGCGTGCAGTTGATCAGCACGGTCAGCGCCGCGTTGGTGCCCAGCAGGCTGAACTGAAAGCGATCGTTACCCGTCACCATGGTCAGCTGATTGCCGCGGCGGAACAGGTCGAACAGGGTGGTCTGCGCCGGCAGCTCGGCGATGAAGAACTGACGGTTGACCGCCTTGGCCTGCACCGCGCCGGCGCTGACGCCGTCCACGCTCAGCGAGACCGTGTAGGTCTGGTTGAGGTTGAGATTCCAGCTCGTGTTGCTCCAGCCGATCCGCCACGTGTAGTTCTCGGAGATGGCGAAGAACATCGAGATGCCGCTCTGATACGCCGTGCTCATGGCACAATGCGAGAAGCGGCCGGTGTTGTCGTTGGTGTAGGCGGCACCCTTCCAGTTGCCGCTCTGAAACTGCGTGCCGTTGATCAGCTCGGCGCGCGCGGCGACACCGATCATCAACGCCGCGGCGAACGCCAGGGCCCCGAACAGACGCATTGTGGTTCCGTCAAACGCGCAAAGGTCTCCGACATACTGTACCCGCGGCGGCCGCCGGCTTCAACGAATCAGGCGCCGAAGCGCGGCGTAAAGCTCTCGCCCTTGTGATCGACGCGACAGACGAACGGCGCGCCGAAATGCGCCGGCATCAGCAGCGCGCCAGACCCGGCGCAATCCTCCAGCACCTGGCGGCGGCTCTTGCGGGCGTTGACCTGGTCGGCGCAGGCGAAGCTGTTCCACTCCGGGTGATAGACCTGGATGGCGTGGTGCAGGATGTCGCCGCAGAACAACGCCTTCTGGCCGCGCGAGGCGAGGTTGATCGCCACCGTGCCGGGCGTATGACCCGGCCTCGGGTCGAGCGAGAGGTGCTCGTCGACCGTGTGCGCACCCTCGACCATCTGCGACAGCCGCGCCTCGACGACCGGCAGGACGCTGTCGCGGAACGAGCCTTGGTTGACCGGGCCGGTGGCCGGATCGCTGTCGAGCTTGAGGTAGTGATCGTAGTCGGCGCGGCTGAAGACGTACTTGGCGTTGGGGAAGGTCGGCACCCAGCGTCCGTTCTCCAGCCGCGTGTTCCAGCCGACATGGTCCATGTGCAGGTGGGTGCACATCACGATATCGACCTGTTCCGGCTTCACGCCCGCCGCCGCCAGGCGCTCCAGATAGGGCGTGTTCATCATGTCCCACATCTTGCGCAGCGGGCGCGGCTTGTGGTTGCCGACGCAGCCATCGATCAGGATGCGCTTGCCGCCCACGGTGATCAGCCAGCTGTGCACGCTGAGCTTGATCATGCCGCTCTTGGGGTCGAAGTGGTTGGGCAGCATCCAGTCGCGGTGCTTCTCGACGATCTCCGGCCGCCAGTCGGCGAAGAACCTGGCCGCGTCGAAGTTCGGCTCGTAGGTTTCCTCGATGCGCGTGACCGTCGCATCGCCGATCTTCACCGCGTCCATTGCGCCCCTCCCATGCGTGATGCTCGTTGCCTCGATCCTAGCGCGTCCCGGCGGCCGCGATACACTGTCTTGAGAATCAACGAGGGAGAGCGCCCATGCCGTTGCCGGCAGATGTCGATACCACCAGCCCGAAATATCTCCGAGACAAGTACGCGATCGTCGGCGTCGGCGAGACGACCTACACCCGCGGCTCCGGCATCACGACGCGCGCGCTGGGTACCTGGGCGGTGCGCAACGCCATCGCCGACGCCGGCCTGAAGCCCTCCGACATCGACGGCATGCTGTCCTACCAGTCCGGCGATTCGACCTTCGGGCCGTTCATCGCCGGCGATCTCGGCATTCGGCTCAACTTCTACATGGACGTCTTCGGCGGCGGCTCCTCGACCGAGGCGCTGTGCGGCATGGCGATCGGCCTGATCGAGGCCGGCATGTGCAAGACCGTCGTGATCTTCCGCGCCATGAACGGCTTCTCGCAGGTCCGCATCGGCGGCACCGGCGCGCGCGCCGCCGCACCGGTCCAGGGCGACATGCTGCACGGCCGCGCCTATGGCTGGCAGAGCGCCGGGCAGATGTTCAGCCTGAGCTTCATGCGCCACATGCACGATTACGGCACGACGCCAGCGCAGGTCGCCGCCGTGAAGGCGATCCACAGCGAGCACGCCGGCAACAACCCCAAGGCCTATTACAAGGAGCGCGTGACGGTCGAAGACGTGCTCAACAGCCGCATGATCTGCAAGCCGCTGCACCTGCTCGACTGCTGCGTCGAGACCGACAACGGCACGGCGATCATCATCACCTCGGCCGACCGCGCCAAGGATTGCAAGCACACGCCGGTGTTGATCAGGGGCGTTGTCGGCCGCTGCAACAAGCCGCGTATGGACATGCACTATCAGTGTGGCCCGATCTCCACCGTGGCTGGCCACTACGCCAAGGACATCCTGTGGCCCAACGCCGGCGTCGGCCCCGAGGACGTCGACATTACCGGCTCCTACGACGCCTTCACCTTCACCACCATGCTGCAGCTCGAGGACTACGGCTTCTGCAAGAAGGGCGAGGGCGGGTACTACGTCAGCGACGGCACCATGCGGCTGGGTGGCAGGCGGCCCAACAACACCAGCGGCGGCCATCTCTGCGAGGGCTATACGCACGGCGTGAACATGGTGGTCGAAAACGTGCGGCAGCTGCGCCACGACGTCGATGACTCATGTCCCATCGGGCCTGACGGCAAGCGCCAGCATACCTACGACTACCGGCCCGGCGGCTGCCGCCAGGTGAAGAACGTCGAGGTCAGCGCCAATCTCGGCTGGGCGATGCCCGGCACGGGCTCGGCGATGGTCATGCGCCGCGGCGCCTGAGGGAGGACACGCACATGGCTGTTTCCGCCACCTATCTCGGCATGCCGCTGGAGATCAACGATCTCGACCTCGAGAACCTCGCATACTTCAAGTATTGCGCGGCGCACGACTTCCACCTGCAGCGCTGCGATTCCTGCGGGCTGCTGCGCTATCCGCCGACCACCGGCTGCCCGTTCTGCGGCCACGCCAAGTCGACCTGGACGCGGGTCGAGGGCAAGGGCGCGGTGCACTCCTACTCCGAGGTGCACCACGCCATCCAGCCGGCGTTCAAGCAGTTCACGCCCTATCTGATCCTGCTGGTCGACCTCGACACGCAGAAGGGAAAGCCGACCGAGCATCATGCGCTGCGCGTCGTCGGCAATCTCGCGATGCCTGATGGCAAGCTGGCCCCGCTGGACATGGTCAAGCGCGTCGGCATCGGCAGCCGCATGCGCATGGTCTTCGCCGACGTGGCGCCCGGCCTGTCAATCCCGCACTGGACGATCGACGAGGCGGCGCAACAGCCGGCGAAGCCGTGGCGCTATCCCGAATAGTGGCCTATGCCACGCCGGCCGGCACACGCAGCGGGATGCGCAAATAGCGCGTCCCGTTGGCGTCGGCCGGCGGCAGCCGACCGGCGCGGATGTTGACCTGGATCGACGGCAGCAGCAGGACTGGCGCCGCCAGCGTCGCGTCGCGCCGCTTGCGCATCGCCACGAACGCATCCTGATCGACGCCGTCGCGCACATGGACGTTGGCGCGCCGTTGCTCAGCCACGGTCGTCTCCCAGGCATAGGCGTCGCGCCCCGGCGCCTTGTAGTCGTGGCACATGAACAGGCGGGTCTCCGGCGGCAGTGACAGCAATCGCCGGATCGACGCGTACAGCGTCGCCGCGTCACCACCAGGGAAGTCAGCGCGCGCCGTGCCGTAGTCGGGCATGAAGATCGTGTCGCCGACGAAGACGGCGTCGCCCACGCGATAGGCGACATCCGCCGGCGTGTGGCCGGGCAAATGCATCACCTCGATCTGCAGACCACCCAGCTTCAGCCGCTCGCCGTCGCGCAGCAGGCGATCGAACTCCCGTCCCTCGCCGCCGACATCGACGGCGTTGAACACCGGCGCGAAGATGCGCTGCACGTCGCGGATGTGCTCGCCGATCGCGATGGCGGCGCCGGTGCGCGCCTTCAGGTACTGCGCGGCGCTCAAGTGATCTGCATGGGCATGGGTCTCGAGGATCCAGTCGACCCGGTGGCCGCGTTCGGCGATCCGCGTGAGAAGCCTGTCGGCGGAACCGGTCGATACTTTGCCGGCGCGATGGTCGTAGTCGAGGACCGGGTCGACGATCGCGGCCCGGCCGGCGGCCGGATCGGCAACCAGATAGCTGACGGTAAACGTCGCCTCGTCGAAGAAAGCCTCGATGTCGGGTTGGGGCGTCATCTGTTGTGCCTCCAGGGTGGTTACTTGACATATGTATTAGTCTTGACTAAATTAGCAATACCTAAAATGACGGAAATAACAATGGCGACGGCAACAACCCGCATCGACACGAAGGCGCTGGAAGGCAGAGCCGCCGAGGTCGCCGACATCTTGCGCGCGTTGGCCAACGATCGGCGCCTGCTGATCCTGTGCCGGCTCGTGGAGGACGGCGAAGCGACGGTCGGCGCCCTGGCGAAGGACGTGAGCCTGTCGCAATCGGCCCTCTCCCAGCACCTCGCCCGCATGCGCGACGAGGGCATCGTCACTTTCCGCCGCGAGTCGCAGACGATCTGGTACCGGATCGCCGATCCTCGCATCGGCACGTTGCTGTCGACGCTGCACCGACTCTATTGCCGCGACTGAACCCCTCACTCGAAAGGATCGACCATGACACTTCCCACCATCGACCCGCGGGCGGCCAAACAACTCATCGACCAGGGCGCGATCCTCGTCGACATCCGCGAGCTCGACGAGCATAGGCGCGAACGTGTGCCGGGCGCGCGGCACGAGGCGCTGTCGCGACTGGCGACGATCGACGCTGGCGGCGCTCAGGCGCTCATCTTCCACTGCCGGTCCGGCGCGCGTACCCAGGCCAACGCGCAGCGACTGGCCGAGGCCGCGATCTGCGACGCCTACATCCTCGAAGGCGGCATCGAGGCGTGGAAGAAGGCCGGGCTACCGGTGGCGGCCGACCGCTCCCAGCCGATCGAGATCATGCGCCAGGTCCAGATCACGGCTGGCAGCCTGGTGGTGCTCGGCGTGATCTTGGCCGTGACCGTGGCGCCCGCCTTCATCGCCCTGTCCGCCTTCGTCGGCGCCGGCCTCGTGTTCGCGGGCGTCAGCGGCTGGTGCGGCATGGCCAAGCTGCTGGCCGTGATGCCTTGGAACCGGGCGGCGAAGGCCGCCGCGGCATGATCGCGGCGTTCGCCCCGGCGGCGCTGGCGCTCGGCTCCGGCGTCGTCATCGGCATCGTCCTCGCGCTCATCGGCGGCGGCGGGTCGATCCTCGCCGTGCCCTTGCTCGTCTATCTCGTCGGCATGCCCTCGACCCACGCCGCGGTCGGCACCGCCGCGCTGGCCGTCGCCGCCAATGCCGCCGTCGGTCTCGGGCTGCACGCCCGACGCACGCGCATCCACTGGCCCTGCGCGACGGTGTTCAGCGTCGCGGGCGTCGGCGGTGCGCTGCTCGGCGCCGCCGTCGGCAAGGCGACCGACGGCCAGAAGCTGCTGGCGCTCTTCGGCCTTGTCATGATCGTGGTCGGCGCGCTGATGCTGCGATCCAAGCGGGCCGGCGGCGACGATGTCTGGCTGACGCGCGAAAGCGCGCCGCGCTTGGTGCCGCGCCTCGTCGGCCTGGGCGCCGGGGTCGGCGCGCTGTCCGGCTTTTTCGGAATCGGCGGCGGCTTCCTGATCGTGCCGGGGCTGATGATGGCGACGGGCATGAGCCTGCAGGCCGCGACCAGCGCCTCTCTCATCGCCGTCGCCGCCTTCGGGCTGGCCTCGGCGTCGAGCTACGCCTGGTCCGGCCTGATCGACTGGCCCACCGCCGGCCTGCTGATCGCCGGCGGCGCGGTCGGCGCGCTGCTGGGCGCCCGCGCCAACGCGTTGCTCGCGCGCCACAAGACGATCCTGACCCGGCTGTTCGCGGGCTTCGTGATCGCCGCGGGCCTCTATGTCAGCGCTCGAGGTCTCCTCACGCTCTACGGCTGATCCCGGTTCAGGCGATGCCGCCGTCGACCTGGATGTTCGATCCCGTCGTGAACGACGAGGCGTCGCTCGCCAGGTAGAGCGCGGCGGTGACGATCTCCTCCGGCTGGCCGCTGCGCTTGAGCGCGGCGGTGGCGTTCTTCTTGTGCTCCTCGGGCCAGGCGTCGGCGATGTCGGTGAGGAAGCGGCCGGGCGAGATGGTGTTGACCCGCACCTTGGGGCCGAACTCGAAAGCGAAGCCCACGGTCATCGCGTTCAGCCCGGCCTTGGCGCCGGCATAGGGGATGATCTGCGGTCGCGGACGCAGCGCGCCCACGCTGCTGACGTTGATGATGCAGCCGCCGTCGCCCTTGACCATGCGGCTGCCGACCAGCGCATTGAGGCGGAACGGGCCCTTGAAGTTCAGCGAGATCACTCGGTCGAAGAGCTGCTCGCTGGTCTCGACCGAGGACGGCGCGATCGGCGAGGAGCCGGCGTTGCACACGAGGATGTCGATCTTGCCGAAGGCGGCGTAGGCCGCGTCGACCAGCCCGTCGAGCTCTTCCCAGCGCGCCACGTTGCAGGCATAGGGCAGCGCGCGGCGGCCCATCGCCCTGACCTCGGCGGCGACCTTCTCGCAGGAGTCCAGCTTGCGGCTGGTGATCACCACGTCGGCGCCGCGTTGGGCGAAGGCCAGCACCATCTGCCGGCCCATGCCGCGGCTGCCGCCGGTGACCAGCGCCACCTTGCCGGTGAAATCGAACGGGTCATTCTTCACGTTTCGCTCCCTTGTGCGCGGCCGTCGGTGGAGTACCCTAGCACCACCGCCAACACCCGCGTTTCGCCGGGAGGAAACCATGGCCTACACGCTCGAGGAATTCTGCCGCGACGCGCACCAGGCGCTGAAGAGCACACCCGGCCGCGACGGTCGCGAGACGGTGCGCGTGCTGCTGGAGAAGCTGCTGACCAACAAGGCGTTCGTCGAGAAGGCGGTGGGGCCCGACGCTCCCAAGGGCCGCACGACGCTCTACGAGGACAAGGAACTGGGCTTCGTCGTGCTTGGCCACGTCAACAACGGCGCACACAAATCGCCGCCGCACGATCATGGGCCCTCGTGGGCGGTCTACGGCCAGGCGGTCAAGCACACCGACATGACGGTCTGGCGCCGCCTCGACAAGGGCGATGGCGCCGGCCCGGCGGAGCTGGAGGCGGTGAAGACCTATCGCCTCGAACCCGGTCACGCCGGCTGCTACGACGTGGGCGACATCCACTCGATCGACTATCCCGACGGCTCGCGTTTCGTGCGCGTTACCGGCCGCGACCTCGACTATGTGCAGCGGCTGAAGTTCGATCTGGCGCAGAAGAAGGCGCTGGTGATCGAGAGCGCCTCGGCCTCGGGCTGAAATTCTTGGGGATGCCGGCGGTCGCCGCCGCGTAGAACGGGTATCAACGGGGGACAGACAATGCGCTGGATTCACCTAATCGCCGCCGCCACGCTGGCCGCGGCCGTCGCCACCACCGCCGCCGCGCAGACCAGCGCGACGCCGCCGGCCAAGCCCGCCGCCGCACCCGCTTCGACGGGGCAGCCCGCCGACACGGTGTCGCCGAAAATCGACCTCGACGACGCGATGCAGAATAAGCGGCAGCACATGCCCTGTAAGAAGGGCAAGGATTCCGACTGCAAATAGCCGGTCATTTCAGCTCCTGGCTGATCAGCGCCCGGAGTCAGGCATAGGCGAGCGGATGCCACCGGCTAGCACTTGAAGGCCTGCCGAATTTCATCCGCCAGCGCTTCGGCAAACTTGCGTGTGCTAAGTCTGCGCGGCGCGTCGTGGCGGGTGCCGGAGACGGTGGACAGGGCGACGGAGTACGTGTTCTCGCTCTCCATCGCTTCGTGCTCGACGACCTCGATGCGGCTGATATCGGCTGGCAGGAACACGAGCCGGCGCGACGCGAAGGGATTGCGCCGTTCGATCTCGATCCGGCCGGGCGCGATTGTCCAGGTATCCGACCAGCCAGTCAGCCCGCCGATGATCGCCGGAATGCCGAATGTGCAGGCACCGAGGATGATGAGCAGAAAGAACGGGCTGGTTATGTTGGGTGGCCAGACGCCGCGCCATAGTTCCCAAACCGGCAGGCCGATCACGCCAAGGCCCAGGGCGACGACGATCACGCGAATCCAGGAGGGTGCCGTCGTCTCAATTCTCATTGGCGCCATGTCTCAGACGGACCATGGTCGCACGGGCGACGCCCGCGCAAGACCCAGCCGGCCCAAGACGCCGTGCGCAGCCACAACCGCCGTCGCGAAGGTCGCCTGCAGCAGGTAGCCGCCGGTGGGAGCCTCCCAGTCGAGCATCTCGCCGGCGACGAACACGCCGGGAAGACGCTTGAGCATCAGCGAGTCGTCGACCTCTTGGCGCGCGATGCCGCCGGCGGTTGAGATCGCCCGCTCGATCGGCCGCGCCGCGACGACGATCACCGGCGCGCTCTTGATCCGCGCCGCCAGCTCAGCCGGCGTCGATCCGAAGCGGCTCTCGCGCAAGAGCGCCACAGCGGCGGGCGACAGGCCGATACGACGCAAGGTGGTCGACAGCGAGCGCGCGCCGCGCGGCTCCGCCAGCCGGCGGCGGATGTCGGCCTCGTCGAGGTCAGGCATCAGGTCGACGCCAACCACGGCTCGGCCATCGCGCAGGATCGCCTCGCGCAAGGCCGCCGACAGCGCGTAGACGGCGCCGCCTTCCAGCCCATGCGCGGTGATCATAGCCTCGCCGCGCACCCGCTGGTCGCCGAACGACAGCGCGATGCGCTTGAGCGGTTGGCCGGCGAAGCGTTCGCGGAGGTGATCGCTCCAGTCGACCTCGAAGCCGCAATTCGCCGGGCGCAGCGCGCTGACGGCGACGCCGCGCTCCCGCAGGATGTCGACCCACGATCCATCGGATCCGAGCCGTGGCCATGACGCGCCACCCAGTGCCAGCAGAGTCGCGTCGGCGCCGATGTCACCCCAGCCGACCCAGCGGTGGCGCGTCTCGATCCGCACGCCCAGCGATTCGAGCCGGCGCAGCCAGGCGCGCAGCAGCGGCGAGGCCTTGAAGCTCTTCGGAAACACGCGCCCACTCGAGCCAACAAAGGTCTCCTCGCCCAAGGATGCGCACCAGGCGCACAGCGCCGAAGGCGGAAAGGCGTCGAGCATCGGCGTCAGCCACCCGCACGCCTCGCCATAGCGCGACAGGAATGCCGCGCGCGGCTCGCTGTGGGTGAGGTTCAGCCCGCCGCGGCCGGCCATCAGCAGCTTGCGGCCGACCGTGGGCATGCGCTCGTAAACCGTCACGGCGCAGCCGGCGCCGGCCAGCACCTCGGCGGCCATCAGCCCGGCCGGGCCGCCGCCGATCACCGCGACGATTGGCTTCATGATGGAGGCTTCATGCTGGCGCGCCCCGTCGCGCTGCGATTAGGATGCGCCGCGTCCTGGAGGGAGATATCGCATGAAGACCCGCGCCGCCGTCGCGCTCGAGCCGAAGAAGCCGTTGGTGATCGAGACCGTCGACCTCGAGGGGCCGCGCGCCGGCGAGGTACTGGTCGAGATCAAGGCCACGGGCATCTGCCACACCGACGAGTTCACCTGGTCGGGCGCCGATCCCGAAGGGCTGTTCCCGGCGATCCTCGGCCACGAGGGCGCCGGCATCGTCGTCGATGTCGGGCCAAGCGTGACGTCGCTGAAGAAGGGCGATCATGTCATCCCGCTCTACACGCCCGAATGCCGGCAGTGCAAATCGTGCCTGTCGGGCAAGACCAACCTTTGCACCGCGATCCGCGCCACGCAGGGCCAGGGCGTGATGCCGGACGGCTCGAGCCGCTTCTCGCTCGGCGGCAAGAAGGTCTTTCACTACATGGGCTGCTCGACCTTCGCCAACCATACGGTGCTGCCAGAGATCGCGTTGGCGAAGATTCGCGAGGACGCGCCCTTCGACAAGGTCTGCTACATCGGCTGCGGCGTCACGACAGGCATCGGCGCGGTGATCAACACGGCCAAGGTCGAGCCCGGCGCCAATGTCGTAATCTTCGGCCTGGGTGGCATCGGGCTGAACGTCATCCAGGGCGCCCGGCTGGCCGGCGCCAACAAGATCATCGGCGTCGACATCAACTCGGCGCGCAAGCCGCTCGCCGAGAAATTCGGCATGACGCACTTCGTCAATCCCAAGGAAGTCCAGGGCGATCTCGTGCCCTATCTCGTGTCGCTGACCGACGGTGGCGCCGACTACAGCTTCGAGTGCATCGGCAATGTCGAGGTGATGCGCCAGGCGCTGGAATGCTGCCACCGCGGCTGGGGCGTGTCGGTGATCATCGGCGTCGCCGGCGCCGGCCAGGAGATCAAGACGCGGCCGTTCCAGCTGGTCACCGGCCGTGTCTGGAAGGGAACCGCCTTCGGCGGCGCCAAGGGCCGCCGCGACGTGCCGAAGATCGTCGACTGGTACATGGACGGCAAGATCAACATCGACGACCTGATCACCCACACCCTGCCGCTGGAGCGCATCAACGACGGCTTCGACCTGATGCACCGGGGAGAGTCGATCAGGAGCGTGGTGGTCTACTAGCTCAACTACCTTCCTTGCTGGCGGTGGAAGGCTAAGAGGCGACGCTAGAAGGGGGGACTGACCGGAAAGTCGTTCGGTCGCGCGCCGAGATAGGCGACGCCAGCGTGATAGTAGAGAGTCGCCGGCAGCGCGGCCTTGTCGAGCATGAAGTGTTTGCTCGCGACGACGAAGCTGGGCGTTCCGAAAGTCCCGTCCGAGACCTTGAGCTGTTTGGCAAGCTTAACGCCAGCTTGGATCGCATACCCCGCCTCTTTGACCTGGACGATGAACGAGTAGTTCTGCGATAGCTTGAGGAACTCAGGATGGCAGTCCTCACAGGGCGCCTGATCCTGCTCGAATGCGTAAGTGGTGGTTGGCGACTTGCCTTGCATCGCCTTCCAGCCCTGCATCTCGGCATGAGTCCCCTTTCCCATGTTTTGCCAGGAGCCGATCTTCTTCCATCCCATGTTGTCCGGCGTTGGAACATAGCCCGTGGTGGTCGCCATGGATGCCCTCCCGCAGTCCGGTGAACCAAGAGAAATACAACTGCATCATCGCGGCCCTATCCAGACGCGGCAACACATTCTGATTTCATGGATCGGGAACAAACCGCCGAAGAGAATGGGCCGGCTCTCGCCGGCCCTTCCCGTATCAACCCTTCACGCACACCACCTGGCGCAGGGTGTGCACGATGTCGACCAGGCCGGCCTGCGCCGCCATGACGGCGTCGATGTCCTTGTAGGCGCCGGGCGTCTCGTCGATCACCTCGGCGTCCTTGCGGCACTCGACGCCGGCGGTCGCCGCGGCGTGGTCCTCCAGGGTGAAGCGACGCTTCGCCTCGGCGCGCGACATCGCCCGCCCCGCGCCGTGCGAGCACGACATGAAGCTGTCGCGGTTGCCCTTGCCGCGCACGATGTAGGAGCGCGCGCCCATGCTGCCGGGGATGATGCCGAGCTCACCCTCCTTGGCCGAGACGGCGCCCTTGCGCGTCAGCCACAGCTCCTTGCCGAAGTGCCGCTCCTTCGACACGTAGTTGTGGTGGCAGTTCACCGCCATCGCCGTGCCGTCGACCGGCCGACCGAGCGCCTCGCCGATGGCGCGCAAGGTCGCCGCCATCATCAGCTCGCGGTTCGTCCGGGCGAATTTCTGCGCCCAGTTCAGCGCCTTCAGGTAGGGCCCGAAATGCTCCGAACCGTCGGGGATGTAGGCGAGATCCTGGTCCGGCAGGTTGATGAACCAGCGCCGCATGTCCTCCTTCGCCAGCTCGATGAAGAGCTGGCCGATGGCGTTGCCGATGCCGCGCGAGCCCGAGTGCAGCATGACCCACACACGATCGCTCTCGTCGAGGCAGACCTCGATGAAGTGGTTGCCGGTGCCCAGGGTGCCGGCGTGCGAGGGCATGCGCCTGGCCGCGCGGCCCAGCGCCGGACGGGTCTCGACGACCTTATCCAGGCCCTCGCGCAGCTCGGCGATCGCCTCGACCACCTGCGGCGGCGGGTTGCCACGCCAGGTGCCGAGGTCGTTCTCGCGGCCGTTGTCGGTGCGGCCATGCGGCACCGCGGCCTCGATGGCCGTGCGCACGCCGATCAGCGAGTCCGGCAGATCGGACGCCGTCAGGTTGGTCAGCGACGCGCACATGCCGCAACCGATGTCGACACCGACCGCCGCGGGCACGATGGCGCCGCTGGTCGGGATCACGCTGCCGACGGTGGCGCCCATGCCCCAATGGACGTCGGGCATCGCCGCGACATGCGGCCCGACGAAGGGCAGCGACGCCACGTTTCGCAGCTGCTTCGCCGCGGCGTCCTCGACGGTCACGCCACGGGTCCACATCTTGATCGGCTTGTGCGCGTCCTCGGCGAGGACGTCGTAGGTCCGCTCGCTCATCTCAGCCTCCAGGGGGCGCGGCTTGTACGCCTCGGGAGGTGGTTCGTCAAATTGCTCCGTCACTCCCGCTCGCGGCGGAGCGAAGACAGGCGCGCTCAATGGAAGATGCGCTCGGTTTCGATGTTCTTCGCGCTCTTGCGCACGAGGGAAAGGATCGCGCGGTGGTCCGACACCGCCTGCGATCCCGCTAGCGGCTTGCCGCCGGCGGCGGTTAGGCGGACCGCGTCGATCGCCGGCCGCACGTCGCGCTCCGGCTCGTAGCCGTCGACCAGCGCCGCTGGCAGGATCAATCGCGTCTTGGCCCGCTTCATCATCGCACCATGCGGAATGATGCGATTTGCCGGTCATCGGCACGACCCTTATCCTCGCCGGGCAGGGTGGAACCAATCGCCACGGAGACGGCCATGCAGCCGGTGTTCGATCTGTCCTCGGTGCATCGCTTCAAGCATGCCGGTGCCATCGACGCCGACGGCCACGTGCTGGAGCCGGGCGATCTGTGGGACACCTACATAGAGGCGCGCTATCGCGACCGGGCGTTGCGCATCAAGCGCGACAGCGACGGCCTGGAGTATCTCGAGGTCGGTGGCCAGCCCTCGAAAATGACACGCAACGGCTATCCCGCCACCTTGGGCCGCATGGGCCAGAAGGAGCTCGACGCCTTCAAGCCGCATCCCGACAAGACCTACGCCGCCAACATGCCGTTCGGCGCCTGCGACGCCGACCAGCGCCTGCAGCTGCTGCAGGCGGAGAACCTGGACAAGGCGATCCTCTATCCGACCCTGGGCATCCTGTGGGAGGCCGAGCTCGACGACGCCGAGCTGTCTCAGGCCTATTGCCGCGCCTACAACCGCTGGATCGCCGATTTCTGCCGCCCCTCGAAGGGTCGATTGGTGCCGATCGCGCATCTGTCGCTAGGCGATCCGCAGGCCGCCGCCGCAGAACTGGAGCGCGCGGTGAAAGACGGCTGCCGCGGCGCTTTCGTCGTGCCCTTCACCTGGACACGCAAGGCGCATGGCGATCCGGTGCACGATCCGGTCTACGCCAAGGCCGTCGAGCTCGATGTGCCGATCGCGATCCATCCCTCCTTCGAGCCCTTCCGCCTGCGCGGCCAGCGCTTCGAGGATCAGCACCGCATGTCGTTGCTGGCCTCGGTGTCGGCCGGCAATGGCGTACGCGAGGCCTTCACCACCTTCCTCCAATTCGCCACCTTCGATCGCTTCCCCACGCTGAAGCTGATCATCCTCGAGTCGGGCGCGGGCTGGATCGGCTACTGGCTCGACCGCCTGGACGGCGTGGTGACCTCGACCTATATCGGCGGCCGCGCGCCGCTCAAGCACAAGCCCAGCGAGTACTTCCGCCGCCAGGTCTGGATCTCGGCCGACCCCGACGAGCACACCATCCCGGCACTGCTCGACCTCTATGGCGCCGACCGCTTCTTCTGGGCCAGCGACTATCCGCATCCCGACCATACCGGCGACTATCTCCTGGAGCTGGAGCACATGGTCGACGCAATGCCCGCCGGCGCGCGCCCGCGCATCCTCGGCGACAACGCCCGCGCCGCGTTCGGCATTTGACTCAAACCCGCATCCTACAGGTCGGCTACGGCGCGTTCGGCGCGCAGCACGCGCGCGCCTGGGCGGCGCTGGAGCACGAGGCCGCGCTGATCATCGCCGACTCTTCGCCCACGGCGCGCGAGGCGGCGGCGAAGGCCTATCCGAAGGCGCGGATCGTCGCCGACTGGCGCGAGGCGCTGGGCGACTGCGACGCGCTCGACATTGCGGCGCCCAGCGATCTGCATCACGCGATCGCCATCACCGCGCTGGAGGCCGGCCGCGACCTCTTTATCGAGAAGCCGATGGCGATGGGCGCCGCGCAGGCGCGCGAGATCGCCGAGCTTGCCGCCGCGCGCCAACGCGTCGTGCAGGTCGGCTACCTATTGCGCATCCATCCTGCAGCAAGGGCGCTGCGCGAGCACGTGCGGGCGTCGGGCGTGGGCGCGCCGTCGATGATCGTGGCGGAGTTCATCAGCCTGAAGCGCCCGCGACGCGACGCCGGCGTCGTGCTCAACGACGCGGTGCACGTGCTCGACCTGATGTGCTGGATCATGGGGCGGCTACCCGACGAGGTGTCGGCGACCCTGGTCGAGCGGCTGGGGCGCGGCTTCGAGGACATCGCCGCCATCACGCTGAGCTGGCGCGACGGGCCGGTGGCCCGCGTCGACGCCTCGTGCATCGTGCCGGGCGAGCACGCCGACGAATTCGCGCGCGGCGCCTTCTCGCGCAAGCGACTCACCATCACCGGCGACCAGGGACAGGCCTCGGTCGACTTCATGCTAGACGCGCTGTCGACACGCAGATGCCTGCTGATGCCGCAGGACGATGGAAGCTGGATGCCACTCTACGAGAGTCCGCAGCGCCGCGGGTTCATGCCCCTGTCGCCGATCCAGGGCATGGCGGCGCAGTTCGCGATCTTCCTCGATGCCATCGGCCGACGCGTGCAGCCGGAGGCGAACGCCGCTTCAGGCGTGGCGATGGCTGTGCTGGCCGACGCGATCTTCGAGGCGGCGCGGACGAAGCGGACGGTTGTCATCCCGAGCGCAGCGAGGGATCCAGGCTCTGCCTAGATCCTTCGCCGCGATCAGGATGACAGCGACTACTTTTGAGCTTCCAGGTACTCGATGATCGCCTTGCGCTCGTCCGCCTTTTTCACGCCGACAAAGGCCATGGTGGTGCCCTTGATCACCTCGCGCGGGTCGGCGAGGTAGGGATCCAGCGCCTCGGCGCTCCAGACAATGCCGGAGTTCTTGTTGGCCTCCGAGTAGCGGAAGCCCTCGATCGTGCCGGCCTTGCGGCCGATCAGGCCGAACAGGTTGGGGCCCTGCAGGCGGCGCGTGCTGTCCTTCTCGGCGATGTGGCAGACACCGCAATAGCGCTTGAACAAGCGCTCGCCGGCGCTCACGTCCTGCGCCTGCGCGGACGTCGCGGAGAGACCCGCGATCATGCCTACGGCGGCTGGTCCAAGCCATTTCATGCGACGTCCTCCTGCATAACCGCCGCGAGATATGGGTCGTGGCGCGCGACGACGCCATGCGCGTCGGCGCCGCACCCTCGCTTCACTCCGTCTCCCGCGTGGAGGGAGAAGGAGGCATGTTGGGAATCCCGAGTCAGCCCCAGGTATCCGCCGTGATCGCCTGATACCAGGCGCGGGTGTATTCGGCCTCCAGCTTGCGCTCGCCCATCGCGGTGGGCGCCCGCGGGCTGACACCGCCGGCGTTGGGCGTGGCGATGATGCCGCGATCGGCCGTCACCTGGTAGACGTCGGTGGTCGAGATGCCGTAGTCCGGCGTCACCAGGCTGTAGCAGATGTTCAGCAAGGCCGGCGCCGTCGCCGCCTTGCCATCGAGCGCAGCGACGATGGCGGCGGCCGCGACCTTACCCTGCACGTTGGCCGCCGTGCCGGATTTCGGCATGGCGCCGGCGATCGAGGCGTCACCGATCACGTACACATGCTCCGCCTTGCGCGAGGCGAAGGTCTGCGGATCGACGGCGCACCAGCCGCGATCGTCGGTCAACCCGCCATCGATGGCGATGCGCCCGGCAGTCTGCGGCGGGATGACGTTGATCACCGTGCCCTTTTCGGCGCCGAAGCCCGACTTCACCGTCATGGACGCGGCGTCGACGCTCTCGACCTTGCCGCCGTCCTTGCCGGCGATCCAGGTGATCATGCCGGGATACTCCGACTCCCACGCGCCCTGGAACAGGCTCTGCTTGGAGAACGCGTCCTTGGCGTCGAGGATCAGGATCTTCGATTTCGGTTTATGGTTCTTGAAGTACCAGGCGATCGTGCTGACGCGCTCGTATGGGCCGGGCGGGCAGCGGAAGGGGTTGGGCGGAGCCACCATGATGAAGGTGCCGCCATCGGGCATCGCCTCGAGCTGGCTGCGCAGCAGGGTCGTCTGCGGCCCCGCCTTCCAGGCATGGGGCAGCTTCTCGGCCAGCGACTCGTCGTAGCCCGGTACGCCCTTGTAATTCAGCTCGACGCCGGGCGAGACGACCAGCTTGTCATAGGTGATGCGGCTGCCGCCCGACAGCCGCAGCAGGCGACCGGGCGCGTCGATGCCGGCGGCCTCGCCCTTGGTCACCTTGACCCCGAGCTTGGTGAGCGCATCGAAGGTCTGGACGTTCTCCTCGATCTTGCGGAAGCCGCCCAGCACGTAGTTCGAGAACGGACAGGTGATGTAACGATCGTCGCGCTCGATCAGCGTGACGTCGAGCTTGGCGTTGGCGAGCTTGAGGTACTTCGCGGCGGTCGCGCCGCCGAAGCCGCCACCGACCACCACCACCTTGCCGGCGACACCCTGCGCGATGGCGGGCGCGCCCAGCAGCGAGACGGCAGCGCCGGACGCGGCGGCCGACTTCAGGAAACGACGACGTGTCGTGCGCATGGCGGCCTCCCCTACTTCTTCAGCGCCGCGAGGTACTCGGCGATCAGCGCGAGCTGCTCGTCGGTGTATCCCTTGGCGATGCGATTCATGATCGTGCCCGGGCGCTTGTCGGCCTTGAAGTCGGCCATCTGCCGGACGAGGTGGTCCTTGGGCAGCCCGACCAGGCCGACGATCTGGCCAGCGCCTTTAACGCCCGGCCCATGACAAACGTAGCAGGTCTGCGCCATGGCCTGGCCGGTCTGGGCCATGGTCGGCGCGGCACCCACCAGCACAAGCGCGGCGGCCAGTGCCGCCCTGTAGAGAATCATCGCGTCCCCCCCCGCTTCATCGGCCAGCGCATCGGGCGCGGGCGATATCTATTCTAGATGCTTGCGTTCACTTTTGTCTTCGATTGTCCGGCGTCACGCCCAGGCGCTGGGCCAGGTCGCTGGTGATCCTCGGCGGCTCTTTCCGGCACTTGCTCATGCACGGCTCGCCCACGGGCACATCAGGGCGTGGATCCCCCTGCACGAAACCGTCTCGATTGGGCATGCGGATGGCCTTCAACGCCGCGGCGTCGAGCGTGGCATCGGCCGGCAGCAGGTCGTTGATGTTCAGCAGATAGGCGACGATGGAATAGGTATCGTCGTCGCTCAGCGACTGCGGCGCGGCGAACGGCATGGTCCGCCTGACATAGTCGAAGATGCCAGGCGCGTAGGGCCAGAAGCTGGCAACGGTCTTGCGCGGATCCTCGGACCTCAGGGTTTTCTCGCCGCCGATCAGCTCCGGCCAGCGGCCATTGCCTTCTCCGAACTCGCCGTGACAGGAGGCGCACTGCTCCTGGTAGAGCTTCTCGCCCGCGGCGACCGTGCCCTTGCCCGGCGGCAAGCCCAGGCCATCGTCGGCGCGCACGTCGATATCCCAGCCCTTGATCTCCGCTGCCGTGGCGGCGCGGCCGAAACCGAAGCGCTGCGGCGCTCGATCCTGCGCGAACGCGTCGCCCGCGACGAGAGCCGCCGACAGGAGGGCGGCGGCGATCGCGACCAGCGGACGGCGCCTAGATGATCTGGACATTGTTGACCGTGCCATCGGCGTTCACACGCCACGTATGGATGGAGTTCTTGTGGTAGATCGAGTTCAGGCCACGCGACTTGCGCAACTGCTCGATCGTGGGCTGCACGTAGCCGCTCTCGTCGATGGCGCGCGCCTGCAGCAGCGCCGGCGCGCCATCCCAGGTCCACGGCAGGCGGAACCGGGTCAGGGCTTTCGACAGCACCGGCTCCTGCAGCTCCGCCGTGCGCCAATTGTCCCCGCCGTCGGTCGACACATCGACGCGCCGGATCTTGCCGCTTCCGGACCAGGCGATGCCCCTGATCTCGTGGAAACCCTTGCCGTGCTTCATTGGCTTCTCCGGACAGGGCGACGTGATCACCGAGTTCGCCTCCATGAGGAAGGTGAACTGCCGCGCCTTTCCGTCGGGCATCAGGTCGGTGTACTTCGAGGTCTCCTCGCGATGGTGCCACGGACGGTCGCCCAGCTTGATGCGGCGCAGCCACTTGATGTTCACGTTGCCTTCCCAGCCCGGCACGATGAGCCGCAGTGGGTAGCCGTTCTCCGGCCGGATGCGCTCACCGTTCTGCGCGTAGCAGACAAGGCAGTCGTCGAGCGCCTTCTCCAGGGGAATCGAGCGGGTCATGGCCGCGGCGTCGGCGCCTTCCGCCAGGATCCATTTCGCCGACGGGCTTACGCCGGCCTCGGCCAACAGCGTCGAGAGCTTCACGCCCGTCCATTCACAGCAATGGACCATTCCATGCGTGAACTGGACGCCATCCATCTGCGCGCCCTTCCATTCCATGCCGCCATTGGCCGGGCATTCGACGAAGTAGATGCGACTCACTGACGGGAAGCGCAGGATGTCATCCATGGTGAACAGCAGCGGTCGTTCGACCATGCCATGGATCATCAGCCGGTGCTGCTCCGGATCGATCTCCGGTACGCCGCCGTGATGCCGTTCGAAGCACAGCCCGCTGGGCGTGATGATTCCCTCCAGCGCGTGCAGCGGCGTGAAGTTGATCGAGGACTGCTCTGTCGCCGTCAGCCACTCCACGCTACGGCGCACGACCGCCTTCTCGAACGGCGACGGCGTGCCATAGGGCGACGCGGTGACGCCCGGCCCCAGGGTGCGCATCCATTCCGGCACGTTGGGCGGCAAGTTCTCCTCGCCCTTGGCCAGCGCGCGCACCGGCGGCAGCCCGCCGGCAAGCGCCGCGCCGCCGACAAGACCGGCGCGTGCGAGAAAGCGGCGCCTGCCGCCACTGTTCGTCCGCTCGTTCATCGACCGTCGCCTTTCCTCTTGCCTGGTCGTGCCTCAGCCCATCACGCCGCGTGGATCCGCGCCTGTCACCCTGACATGGCGGTTCGGCTCGACCCGGACGGTGCGCGCAGAACGCAGATACGCCGACACCACCTCTGACACCGCCGGGCCCTGCGTGCCCTCGTTCACGGAGGCCCAGCCGCTCACGACATAGCTCGCCGCCGGATCGACCGGCTTGCCGGTGCGCAGCACGGTCATCTCCGAGATGCGCCGCCCCATCGGCGCGCCGACGTCGATGGCGTAGCTCAGCCCCCCCACGCGGACCATGTCGCCGCCCTGCTGGTAGTAGGGATCGGAGTTGAACAGGTTGTCTGCGACATCCTCGAGGATCTCGCGCAGGAATGATCCCTTCATCTCGGTGCGATAAGCCGCCGGGTAGGTGATCGAGGTCTGGTTGTGGACATCCTCGGTGGTGATGTCCTGTCCCGGCAGCAGCGAGGCGCCCCAGCGGAAACCGGGCGACAGCGCGATCTCGGCGTCGCGCTCGCTGAGCAGCGCCTGGCAGATCACGTCATCGAACGTGCCGTTGAAATTGCCGCGGCGATAGAGCAGCGACTCGGTGCGCGCCAGAACCGTCGACAGGGTCGCCTCGTGCGGCGCGCGGATCTCCTTCACCAGCGTCGCCATCTCGGCATCGGGCCTGATCGCGTCGGCGAAGATCGGCATAAGGCGGAACCGGAACGCCTTGAGCTTGCGATCTTGAACATCGAGATCGAGCCGGGAGAGGAACTTGCCGTGGCTGCCGGACGCCACCAGCAGCGTATCCGCCACCCGCACCGCCGCTGGCAGCGCGTCGTGCGTGTGACCGGTCAGGATCACGTCGATCCCGCTCACGCGCGACGCCAGCTTGCGATCCACGTCGAAACCGTTGTGGCTCAGCAGGACGATCAGATCGACGCCCTTGCCGCGCAGGGCTTCGACCCGTGCGCGAAGCTTGTCCTCCTCGATCCCGAACGACCACTCGGGGATCAGCCAACGCGGGTTGGCCACCGGCGTGTAGGGAAAGGCCTGGCCGATCAGGCCGATGCGCAAGCCACCGCGCTCGACGATGGTCTCGCCGTCGAACACCGGATCGCCGAAGCCCGTATCCTTGACGTTGCCGGCGAGAAACGGAAACCCGAGTTGGCCCGCCAGTTCCTTCACGCGCTCGGCGCCGTAGGTGAATTCCCAGTGCCCGGTCATGCCCTCGACGCCCAGCGCCTTCGCCACGCGCACCATGTCGGCGCCTTTGGTGACGGCGGAGGTGTAGGAGCCCTGCCAGGTGTCGCCGCCATCCAGCAGCAGCACGCGGCCGGGCCGCTCGGCGCGGATCGCCTTGACCAGGGTCGCCATGCGATCGACGCCGCCGACCTTGCCGTAGCCTTTCGCCAGCGCGGCGAAGTCGCCCGATGTCAGCGCGTACGCTTCGGCCGAGCCGGCCGCGACGCCGAAGGCTTGCAGCAGATGGGGTCCGACCAGATGCGGCGGCAGGCCGGCCACCTCGCCGACGCCGATATTCACCGACGGCTCACGGAAATGCACCGGCACGAGCTGCGCGTGCATGTCGGTGAAATGCAGCAGCGTAACCTGCCCGACCGGCTCGAAGCGCAGGATGTCCTCCTGCGTCAGCCGCTGCTGCGCCACCGCGCGCGTCATCGGTCCGGCGACGCCCAATGCCGCCGTCGCCGCGCCGAGCTGCACGAGGTCCCGCCGGGTCAGCATGCGCCTCTCCGTTGCGCCGTGTGGTCCCGCGCCTACGTCACCGCGATCTTCTGTTCAGCCTTGTACTCGGCGCCGTCGTCGTCCTTCCACGTGAAGCTCAGCGTGCCGCTCTCCTCGGCGCGCATGTGGAACGACAGATAGGGATTGGCCGAGATCGCCGGCTCCAGCTTGGCCTGGAACACCGGCTTGCCGTTGAAGGTCACGGTCATCGTGTTGACGATCTTGCGCGGGATGGTGGCGCCCGCGGCGTCCTTGCGCTGACCCGTTTCCATCGGATGGGTGATCAGCGTCTTGACCTCGATGACCTCGCCCTTCTTCGGGTTGGCCGGCACTCGGATACGCGGCTTGATATCGTCCGCCATGGTCCTGCTCCTTGTTCGCCGGTTCAGCCGCCGCAGCCGCCGATGGTGACCTTGACCTCGCGCGTCGCCGTCCACAGCGATCCGTCGCTCATTTGCGCCACGGCGACGATCTTCTGCGTCGAGGCCATGCGCACGCGAATCTGCACCTCGGCCTTGCCCGACAGGGGCGTCAGCGTGAACGACGCGACGCCGGGGTTCGGATTGCCGTCGGCCACGACGTGGATCGCCGTGACGTGATCCTTGTCGGTCATCGGGCTTTCGACCGCCACCGTCACCGGAACGGCGTTGCCGTTCTCGGCGATCTCCGGTGCGCGGATGGCGATCCGGCCTTCCTTGGGCTCGCCCTTGGCGAGCGTCTGAAGCAGCGCCTTGGCCGCTTCCGGCGTCGCGCCGGCGCCACGCGCGGCGAACTGGGTCAGCAGCCCGACGGCGCCGGCGCCGGCGACGCCAACCAGCACGCGGCGTCGCGCGATCACAGGAGAGGTTGGTTCCATTCGAGTCCTCCGTTGAGCTGCATGCGTGGTCAGTGCCGAATGTTCGGCGCCGTCAACGGCATGCCCTGGCTGAGCGACTTCAGGTAGAGCTCCAGCGCGTCGTATTCCGCCGCTTCGGGCGGCAACTCGTTGGCTCGTACCTGCACATTGCACCACTGCAGGCGCTTGCGGATGTCCCAGACTTCGCCGCTGCCCCGGCTGGTTCGCCAGAGCGGGAAGTGGTCCATCTGCCCCTTGCCGTCGCCGACATATTGCCCGCGCAGCCACTTGTTACCGCCTTTGCTGACGGCATGGCAATCGGCGCAAGAGAAATTGAACTGGCCGATCTTGGCGTCGTAGAGAACCTTGCCGAATTCATAGATTCTCTTGGCGTCCGGGCTCGTAAGATCCACCTCGATCGGCCGGCCGTTCGACAGCGAATGCAGGAAGACGCTGAGGTCGGTGTTCTCGCGCCCCTGCATCGGGTGGTCGGCGCCCGTGGTCGCCTTGGCGTGCCGGAAGACGAACTCCTCGACACCCATCATCTTGCCCGCCTGCGCGTTCCACTTCGGCATGCGCACCGCCCAGCCGGCGAACGCCTTCGCGTCGGCATGGCAGGACGCGCAGCTCTTGCCCGATGGCCCCACCTTGGCGAACAGCGCCGCGCCGGTGTCGATGCGATCGGCGGCCGGATTGACGAACGGATCGAGCGCGTCGCGGTTCTCCACCGGCAGCGGACGCTTGGCAGGATCGTCGAGCGTGTTGCGGAAGGTGGCGGGCGTCTTCAGCGTCTTGAGAAACGCCACGATGTCGATGATCTCCTCGCGGCTGTAGAAGCCGTGTGCGCCCCATGGCGGCATCGCCGAGTCGGGATTGAGATGACGTGGATCCCAGATGTAGTTGAACAGATAGTCGTCGGGCCGTCCCGCGTCGCCGATCTCCGACAGATCGGGGCCGGCGTTACCCGGCGCCTCGAGCGATCGCGGGCCCATGACATGGCAGGCGAGACAGCCGCCGCCACGCGCACGCGAGAACGCGAGATCCTGGCCCTTCTTCGCGTCGCCGACGATCGGCGTCGCCACATCGAGCGGCTTGCCCAGCGCCTTGGGCGTGCGCTCACGCTGGGCCAGCGTGTTGTAGTTATCCCACGTCGCCCTGTTCCAGTCGCGATAGCGCGTCCAGGGCGCCGGCGAGGCGGGCCCGTCGAGATGCAGCGGCGCGGCCTGCTGCGCGCGTGCCTCCTGAAACACTGCTATCGTCGTCATTGCTACCAGTAGCGATGCAACCGATCGCACGATGGCCGATCTCTCTTGCACGTCTTCGTTCCCTCGTTTCGGCCTTCCCGCGACTTGTAATTTGCGCGATTGAAGTACTCCAGGATCCACACTACAATAAGATTCTAATTTAGCAAGCTCTAACATGCCGCGTCCAGTCAGCCTCCCCGATCAGGCTTCTTTCGCGGCCGCCGCAAACCAGGCGGCTCGATTGATGCGCGCGCTGTCCAACGAACGACGGCTGATGGTGCTCTGCGAACTGTCCACTGGCGAAGCGACCGTCGGCGATCTTGCGAAGCGCGTCGGATTGTCCAGTTCGGCGCTTTCACAGCACCTTGCCAAGCTGCGTGCCGACGAACTGGTGCGGACGCGACGCGAGGCGCAGACGATCTTCTATCGGTTGGGCGATCCTGCGGCCGCACGGGTCATATCGCTGCTCGCTGACATCTACTGCCCGCCCCCTCCTGCCGGCAAGAGGAAGGTCGCATGAAGGTTCGGATCGAATACTGCAGCGGTTGAGGCTACAAGCCGCAGGCCCTCCGTGTGAGGGAATTGCTTGCCCGGTCCGGGCACACCGACGTCACCCTGACGCCCGGCAAGTCCGGCCAGTTCGACATCACGGTCGACGGGACGCTGGCCTATACGCGCGCGAAAACCGGCCGCTTCCCGACCGACGAGGAGATCGACGCCCTCGCCGGACCGTGACGCGGCTGTCTATACTCCGCGCCGAAAAGGTGTGAGGAGCGCGACAGTGGTGGCGGCCGACGGAGATCGAGGCGGACAGTTGGCGAGCGCGTTGGAGCGCACCGCCGCCGACTACGACGCAACCCCCTACATCTCGCACGCCTTCCCGATGACCCAGCCGGGCCGGCTGTCGGCGATCGCCCACATGTTCGGGCTGCGGGCGCCGCCGGTGGCGACCGCGCGGGTGCTGGAGCTGGGCTGCGCCGCGGGCGGCAATCTGCTGCCGCAGGCGCTGCGCTTTCCCGAGGCGCGCTTCCTCGGCGTCGACCTCTCGGGCGTGCAGATCGAGCATGGCCGCCGCCGGCTCGGCCGGCTGGGGCTGAAGAATATCGAGCTCAGGCACGGCAGCATCACCGAGATCGGGGAGGCCGACGGCACCTTCGACTACATCATCTGCCATGGCGTCTACTCCTGGGTGCCCGACGCCGTGCGAGAGGCGATCCTGCGCATCTGCGCGACGCGCCTCTCCGACAACGGCGTGGCTATCGTCAGCTACAACGTGATGCCCGGCTGGCACCTCAAGCGCATCGTGCGCGACGCCATGCTGGCGCACGCCGCGCATATTCCCGATCCGGCGCAGAAGGTCGGCCAGGCCAAGGCGCTGATGAATTTCCTCAAGGACAAGGTGGCGCAGGCCACGCCCTACGGCAACGCGCTGCGCACCGAGGCCGCCTTCCTCGCCAACCAGCGCGACGACTACGTGCTGCACGAGTTCCTCGAGGCCGAGAACACGCCCTGCACCGTGACTGAGTTCGTACTCGCCGCCGAGAAACAGGGCGCCAGCTATCTCGCCGAGACCGAGATCCACACCATGCTGGCCGAGACCTATGGCGAGGACACCGCCAAGATCCTGCGCGAGCTGGCCGGCAACCGGCTACTGCCGCTGGAGCAGTACATCGACATTCTCACCGGCCGCACCTTCCGGCAGACCATCCTGGTCAAGACCGAGCAGGCGCGCCGGGCCCAGCGCATGCTCGAGCCGATCCGGCTCATGGACCTGCATCTGTCGGGCAAGTTCCGCCTCGAGCCGGAGCGCACCGACAAGGGCGCCTTCCTGTTCAAGGACGCCGCCGACCGCACGCTCACAACGGCGAGCCCTTCGGTCGCCACCGCGCTCGAAGCGCTGGCGACGCGTTACCCGGCGACCGCCGAGCCGCGCGAGCTGATCGCCATCGCCACGCGCTGGGCCGACCAACCGGCCGCGCAGGAAGCGGCGGTGCTCGACGCGCTGTTCCGCATGGCCAATGTCGGGATGATCGATTTCTCGACCGTGCCGCTGCGCATCGGCTCGGCGTCGGCCGAGCGCCCCAGCGCCTCGGCCTTCGCCCGCCTCGACGCTGTCGAGCGCACAGACCACACCGCCAGCCTGCGCCACGAGGCGGTCGCCATCGACGTGCCGATGCGCGCCCTGCTGCCCCTGCTCGACGGCACGCGCGATCGCGCGGCGCTGACCGATGGCGTGCTGCGCATCGTCGCCGAGGGCGGCCTGCAATTGTTGCGCGACGGCCGACCGGTCGAGGGCGACGAGGCGCGCCACAACGCCGCCGCCGAATTCGTCGAAGCCACGCTCAAGGCGCTCGAGAGCAACGCGCTGCTCGAGCCCTCATGACCGTCATCCCGAGCGCGCCGAGGGATCCAGGGTAGCCGCGTGGATCTGTCGCCCTGCCGGGGCAGACGGAGTTCCTGAAAGAATCGCCGCAATGAAGAGCGTCCCGCCCGGCCGTCCGGCCTGATGGTCAGCCGCGTCTGCCTCGGCGGCAACTCCTGGGGGGCCGGCGGCCGTGGGGCGGGTTCGACGCCGACGAGGCGCCGGCCTACTTCAAGCGCGCGCTCGACCTCGGCGTATCACCGGAGAATTGAGACAAGGTCGCGATAGACTGAGCGGCGCCGGACTGGCTAAGAAAGAGCATCGCGACCTGATCGGGGAGATCGCCATGTCCAGCAGTGGCCGCTTCGTCTGGTACGAGCCGATGACCACCGACACCAAGGCCGCCAAGGCCTTCTACGGCAAGGTCGCCGGCTACAGCACCCAGGATATGCCGGAGATGCACTACACGATGTTCACCGTCGACGGTTCGCGCGGCGCGCGCGGTCTGATGGAGCTTCCGGAAGATCTGCGCAAGATGGGCGTGCCGCCGCACTGGATGGGCTATGTCGGGGTCGACGATGTCGACGCCAGCACCGAGAAGGCCAAGAGCCTCGGCGCCACGATCCAGGTCGCGCCGCAGGACATACCCACGATAGGCCGCTTCTCGGTATTCAGCGACCCTGTGGGCGGCGCGGCGTTGGCCCTGTTCAAGCCGCTCCCGATGCCCGGCGGCGATCCGGCTCCTGTCGAGCCCGGCACTCCGGGAGGCACCGGCTGGCACGAGCTCTACGCCGCCGACGGCGCCAAGGCTTTCGACTTCTACAGCGCGCTGTTCGGCTGGAAAAAATTCGAGACCATGGATATGGGTCCGATGGGCCTCTACCACATCTTCGGTGTATCAGGCGCCGACATGCCGTTGGGCGGCATGATGACCAAGCCGGCCGAGGTGCCGGTGCCGTACTGGCAGTACTACATCCGGGTCGGCCCGATCGAGGCGGCGACGGCGCGTGTCAAGGACGCCGGCGGCCAGGTGCTGATGGGGCCGATGGAAGTGCCGGGCGGCGAGTGGATCATCCAGGGCATGGATCCGCAGGGCGCGGTCTTCGCGCTGGTGGGCGCGAAGGGCTGAACCTCAGCCCACGCGTTCGATCAAGGCCTGCGCGGCGGCGGGATTGCGCACTTTCGCCCCTGAAATGAAGTAGACGAAGACGTCGCCGCGCTTGGCCCAGGCCTTCACCCGCTTGGCCCACTTGTCGAGATCGGCGGGCTTGTAGCCGGACTTCACCGTCTCCTCGCTGCGCATCAGCCGGGCGTAGGTGAAGTCGGCGGTCGGCTCGTCGATCTCTGGGAAGGTGTCGTCGTCGGCGAAGATGATCGCCACGTTGTGCTTGCGCGCGAGGTCGTAGAACGTCTTGTCCTTGAAGGTCTCGTTACGCACCTCGAGCGCGTGGCGCAGCCGCAGGCCGCCGACCTCCTTGGGCAGCAGCTTGAAGAAGTTTCCGATGTCCTCGGCGTCGAATTTCTTGGTGGCGGCGAGCTGCCAGTTGATCGGCCCCGCCCGGCCCTTCAGCTCGACCAGGCCCTGGTTGACGAAACGCTGGATCGACTCGGCGGCGTCGGCGAGCTGGCGCCGGTTGGTGCAGAAGCGCGAGGCCTTCATCGAGAAGACAAAGCCCTCGGGCGTCTCCTCGCGCCATTTCGCCCAGCTCGCCGGCTTGAAGCTGGAGTAGTACGTGCCATTGATCTCGATCGAGGTCAGTTTGGTCGCCGCGTATTCCAGCTCCTTCTTGTGTGTCAGCCCCTCGGGGTAGAACACGCCGCGCCACGGCTCGAAGGTCCAGCCGCCGATGCCGACAAAAATCTTGCCGCTTTTGGCCATCACTTGATCTCGACGTCTTCCCAGAAGCCGATCCAGTGATCGACTGGCTTCATCGACTCGCGCGGCGCCTCGTAGGACCACGCCGCGCGGTCGCTGCGCTTGTCGGCGTCGACGACGTCGTAGAATTGCACGCCGTGCGGACACTTCAGGTCGTTCGCCGTGTGCGGCGAGGCCCGCAGCAGCTCCATCTTCACCGAGTCGCGCGGGAAATAGCGGTATCCCCCGACTTCGAGCGTACGATCGCTGTCCGCGATCACCGCGCCGCGCCAGATCGCCTGCATGGTGGCCTCCTGTGCATGAGGATCGACGGCGGTAATCTAGCCCGCGCGCGCCTACTTCTCCATCCGCGCCTTGAGGTTGGCCAGGCCAGTCTCGAACTCCTTGCCGATCATGGTGTCGATGTTCATGAAGATGCCCATCAGCTTCGACATGAACGGGCTCGGCCCATAGATCGCCCAGGTCACAACCGTCGAGTCGCCTTTGGGCTCAAGGATGAACTCGGCCATGTTGTTGGCCGGGAACGGCCTGATGAAGTCGAGCTTCATCAGCACCTTGGTCGGCGGCGTCGACTCGACGATCTCCATGCGGCCGTGGCCGACCTGCTTGTTGCCTTCCCATTCATACTTCGCGCCCTTGCCGCGCTGCTCGCCGCTGTGGCTGCGCTTCATGGCCGGGTCCTTGGCCTCCCAGGGCGACCAGCTCTGCTGGACGCACAAATCGTCGATCTCGGGAAAGATCTTCTCCGCTGGCGCCTTGATGGTGATCGAGCGCTGCACGCGGAAGCTGTCGGGCCGCGTCGCGGCGTAGATCAGCAGGACGATCAACGCAACGACGATCACGGCGAGCACGATGAGGATGATCTTGAGCATGGCGACCTCGTTCAGTCGTCGATGGCCTGGTAGGCCGATGTCCAGAAATCGACGAACGCCTTGGGTGGCGAGGGCGAGTCCATCATACGCTGGGTCAGCAGGATACCCACCAGGTCTTCCGCCGGATCGCTATGCGCCGACGTGCCGTAGCCGCCATCCCAGCCGAACCGGCCCGGCCCGTACAGCTCTGTCCGGCGCGTAACCACGCCCATGCCGAAACCCCAGCCGGCGCTGTCGCCGAAGAAGTCCTTCGCATCCTCCTTCTGCGCGGCCGTCAGTTGGTCGGCGGTCATCAGCTCGACCGAAGGCCGCGACAGGATTCGCCCGCCAGCGTGTCGGCCTTTATCGAGCATCATACGGCAGAACTTCAGATAGTCGTCGGCCGTCGACAGCAAGCCGCCGCCGCCCGCCTCGAAGATCGCCGGCGTCACGTAGTTGGTGGCCTTGGCGCCGTCGAACACCGTCAGCTTGCCGGCGCTGGCGTCATAGCGGTGGACCTCGGGCATGCGCGCGACCTTGTCGGGCGGCACATCGAAGCCTGTATCGATCATGCCCAACGGCTCGAAGATGCGTTCGCGCATGAACGCGCCGAGAGAGCGGCCGCAGGCGCGCGCAATCAGCACGCCCAGCACCTCGGAGCCGGTGTGATAGAGCCATCGCGCACCGGGCTGATGCGCGAGCGGCAAGGCGCCCAGGCGCTTCATGAATTCGTCCGGCGCCAGCTTCACCCGATTGGGCGTGGGTGCCAGACCCGCCTCGCTCATCGCCGTCTGGATGGGCAGACGAGACGGGAAGACCATGATGGCGCCGAACCCGGCGCGAAAGGTCAGCAGGTCGCGTAGCGTGATCGGCCGCTCGGCTGGCACGGTGTCGTCGAGAGGCCCGTCGAGGCGCTTGAGCACCTTGCGATCGGCCAGCTCGGGCAGAAAGCGATCGACGGGATCGTCGAGTCGAATCACGCATTCCTCGACCAGGATCATCGCGGCGGCCGCAGTGATCGGCTTGGTCATCGAGGCGATGCGGAAAATGGTGTCGCGCCGCATCGGCTCAGTGCCGCCGAGCGCGAGCGTGCCATGCGTCTCGACGATGGTCTCGCCGCGCCGGCTGACCAGCGTCACCATGCCACCCACGTCGCCGCGCGCGACGTGACCCGCCATGGTCGCGTTCATGCGCCGCAGGCGCGCCGCCGAGAAGCCGCCGGTCATGATCCTTCGCTCAGGCGTCGACGAAAACCTTGAAGCCGCCATAGCTCATGCGCTTCATGTCGAAGGGCATGGCGGCGCCATCCATCTTCAGCCGCGGATCCTTCATCACCTTGGCGGAGATCTTCCTGTAGGCCGCTAGCCGCTTCTTCGGCACCGGGATCACGAAACCGTCGACATAGGTCATGGGCCGTGCCTCTTTTATTAACTTAATAGTTAAGTAATGCCGCACGATGCTTCTGTCAACGTCAGGGCGGTGAACGCCGATTCAGGCCTTGGCGGCCGCACGCACCGCGTCGGGCAGGTCGAGCCCCACGCCGACCAGCTTGCCGAAGAGATCGCGCAGCTTGCGCATGTCCGCCTCTGGCAACGGCGGCCGCAGGATCGAGTCGATGTTGGCGCGCAGATGCTCCTGCTTGCCGGTTCCGAACAGCACCACGTCGACGCCCGGCTCGTGTCGCACGAAGCGATAGGCGGCGTCGGTCAGGCTGGTGGCGCCGCCCTCGTGGATCAGGAACGACAGCGGCGCGTCGGACCGGGCGAATTCCGCTGGCACCTGGCCCGACACCGCGAGGTCGGCCATCGCCTGCTTCAGCGCCGTCGGCCGGCTGAAGATGTTGCGCACCACGAACATCAGCAAGGTGCCGACGCCGCGCGTCTTCGCCGTCGGCAGAATGGCGCGGCGCGCGCCCTGGTTCATCATGCTGTAGGCGAACATCACGACTTCCCACGGCGGCTCGGCGATGGCGCGGGCCATCATCTCCTGCCTGGGATCGTTGGGCCCGGTCTCGGTGACGCCGAGATGGCGCAGCTTGCCCTTCTCCTTCTCGCGCAGCAGCGCCGGCGCGATCTCCTTCATCGCGTGCTCGTAATTGGCCGGCGCCACGGCGTGCAGGTGATAAATGTCGACATAGTCCGTCTTCAAGAGGCGCAGCGAGTTCTCCAGCGCCTTCACCGCGTCGGCGCCGGAGATCGGCCCGGTGGGATTGCGCGAGCGACACTTCGAGGAGATCACCACCTTGTCGCGCCGCCCCGCCACCGCCTGGCCGACAACGTGCTCGGTGCCATAGGCCTCGGCGGTGTCGATGAAGTTCACGCCCAGATCGAGCGCCGCTCGCACCACGTCGACCGCCTGCGCGTCCGTGCCGCCCGAGCCCAGACCTAACCGGCTGTTGCCGCCGCACCCCAAGCCGGCGACCGAGACCTTCAGGCCGGTGTTGCCCAGTATCGTGTACTGCATGGAATTGTCCTGTCGGCGCATTGGCGATTGGAGGCATCATATTCGGTAGACTGATGGTGTAGCCTGAATTCTCGTCATGGAAGGAAGAAGCCCTATGACCGAACGTCCGACCATCATCCGCAATGCCGCCTGGGCCGTGGTGTGGGACGCCTCGGCGGGGCGGCACGTCTATCGGCGCGATGTCGACATCCGGCTCGACGGCGGCAGCATCGCGGCCATCGAGCCCAAGGGCGCGACACCGCCGTCGCCCGGGGAGCGCGCGATCGACGCGACGGGGCATCTGGTGATGCCCGGCCTGATCAACATCCACAGCCATCCGACGACCGAGCCGGCCTATCGCGGCGTGCGCGAGGATCACGGCGTGCCCGAGCACCAGATGACCGGGCTGTTCGAGCGCCTGCAAGCCTATCGCCTCGACGACACCGGGCGTCGCGCGGCGGCCCAGCTCTCCTACAGCGAGATGCTGCGCTGTGGCACCACGACGGCGATGGATCTGACCGGCGATTTCGAGGGCTGGTTCGACACCATGGCCGCGTCGGGCATGCGCTGGTACGTAGCGCCGGCCTTCGCCTCGGCGCGCTGGGGCATGAGCGCGCCGCAGACCGTCACCTGGACCTGGGACGAGGCCGGCGGCACGCGCGGCTTCCAGAGCGCGCAGCGCGTGATCGCCGCCGCCGATCAGCATCCCAGCGGCCGGCTGCGCGGCGTGGTGTTTCCGGGGCAGATCGACACGGTGACGCCGGAGTTGCTGCGCGAGGCCGCCGCCTGGGCCGCCGAGACCAGCCATCCCTTCACCACCCATATCTCGCAGGCCGTGGTCGAGGTGCGCGAGATCATTCGCCGCCACGGCGTGACCTCGGTGCGCTTCGCCAACGACCTCGGTCTGCTGCGCCCCGGCACGATCCTGGCGCATTGCATCCTGCTCGACGACCATCCGCAGGTGCGCGCCCACACGCGCAGCGATCTCGACATCCTGTCCGTCGTCAGAACAAACGGGACGTTCTGAGGTTTCTGTTAACGGAGGCTTTGGCGCATCTAGGCTGTCAGTTTAGGCGGCCGCTTGCCGGTGCAGCAA
>VGCZ01000032.1 GCA_016869975.1 Alphaproteobacteria bacterium | reverse complement strand
CGTGTGGTCGGTATTCTATCGCCCGCACCGCGCGAGCTTCAGACGCTTCGCCTCGCGCAGTGTCGCCTTGTCAAGGATGGCGATCTCGCCCGCATGCTTGTCCGAAAGCGCGGCGAGGAACACGCCAGAGGGCAGGCGGACCAACTCGATATCATAGTAGGGCACGAAGTGCGTGGCGATCACGCGACGGCAGGCGGTCGAGGCGCGCTCGGTGTCGTCGGCGATGAAGGCGTCCGTCAGGTTTTCCTCGCTGCACGGCGCCTGGCTCACCTCGCGGGTGATTGTCGTGCGCTTCCCGGCGGCATCGAGGATCACCAGGCGCCGCAGCGCCGCGTCCGCCACGGCGATGTGGCCGCCATCGATGATGCTGGCGCCGCCGCGATAGATGTCGATCGACGCGCCGTCCGGTCGTCCATCTTTCGTCAGGCGACCGAGCCGGGCGCCTGAATCCTTGAACGACCAAATCGCGGCGAAGGGGCCGGCGTCGGCGCCGACGACGTGGATCGTGTCGTCGAGGTAGAGCAGGCGGACTGGCGCGTTGCCCACGATGGTGTGGCCAGGTACGTCGTCGGCCATGAGCGGGATCGCGCGCAGATGCGCCTTCGATGTGACGTCGAAGACGTGGAGTTCGCCGCCGCTGAGGACGACGGCACGGGCGCCATTGGTGCTGGTCGCCCACAGCCTGGTCGCGTCGGTGTCGGTCTTGGGCGTCGGGCAGTATCCCACGACGCAGCCGGTGGCGTCGGCGTCGGCGGCCTGGCTGCGCCCCGGCAGCCCCGTCGCCGCCGAAGCCGTCAGCGCGCCGGTCGCCGGGTTTACGGTCCAGCAGCCCGCGACGCGCAGCGAGTCGGGATTCTTGCTCGCGCACAGCGTGACGGCCCCGCCGACGAAGCCTAACTCGAAGGCGGGCCCATAAGGGGAATACTGCCTCTGCAACGCCGCTCGCGGCAGGCAATTGGCCTGGGCGAGTACCGGACCGGCCGCGCCGATCGCGGTCATGATCATCGCCGACAGGATCATGCCACGCATCGCCTACCCCCACAGCTCGGCCGGGAGTCTACGACCTGGGGTATGCAAAGTGGAAGGCGACGTAGCCGCCATCCCGCGAACGCCGATCTGCCCTCCACTTGGCGCGCTTCTCCGGCGGCGCGCCGGGCGGCAGGCTCTCAGCGCGGCAATATCGCGGAGGCGCACCATGGCGACGGGACCCAAGCTGGTCGACTATCTCACCTACGAACCCGAGGAATCGGGCATCCTCTGGATCCGCTTCAACCGCCCGGATCGGCTCAACGCGCTGATCGGCTCGTCGGAAGAGAACGGCACCGTCGCCAAGGTCGGCGAGTATATGCGGGCCGGCGACGACGATCCGAAGATCCGGGTGATCGTGCTGACCGGCGTGGGCCGCGTGTTCTGCGCCGGCGCCGATCTCAGGGGCAAGGCGCCGAAGGAGGTCACCGGCGATGACTTCGTCGGCAATCGCGGCGCGCACGAGGGCATCGACGCGTCGCGTCAGCATTTCTTCCATGGCTTCACCAAGCTGCATCGCGACATCTCGCTGATCCGCAAGCCGACCATCGCTATGATCAACGGCCCGGCTGTGGGCTCCGGCATGGACATGGCGTTGCATTGCGACATCCGCATCGGCTGCGAGAAGACGCGCTTCGTCGCTTATCACAACGCCGGGCAGATCATCGAGAACGGCGGCAGCTACTACCTGCCCAAGATGGTCGGGCTGGGTCGCGCGCTGGAGTTCGCCTATACCGGCGAGCTCGACGGCGAGCGCGCCTTGCAATGGGGCATGCTCAACCACCTGGTGCCCTCAGAGAAGCTCGAGGAGACGACGCGCGCGCTGTGTGCGCGCATGATGAACGTGCCGCCGCTGGTGCAGTGGATCGGCAAGCGCATCATGCGCACCGCCGTCGACACCACCATGGAGAACACCATGGTGCTGACCTCCAACGCCGGCAGCATCCTCAACGCCTCGGAGGACGCCAAGGAGGCGCGCCGCGCCTTCATCGAGAAGCGAAAACCGAACTACAAGGGGGCGTGAAGGGCGTGCGCGCCCGTCCCGGTCGTGGTGTGATGGGCCTGCGAGGACTGAAGCCAGAAGGAGCGCGTCATGCCTGATCGGCTCGAGCGTGTTGTGCCGACTTACCAAATGCTCGTCGACGACATAAAGAGCCTCGGCGTCGAGCAGGTGTTCGGCCTGATGAGCGACGATACTGCCGTGTTCGTCACTGCGCTCGACAGCGCCGGCATTCGCTTCTATGGCGCGCGCCACGAGAACAACGCCGTCGCCATGGCCGAGGGCTTCTCCTACGCGACCGGCGGACTGGGTGTGGCGATAATCGGGCGCGGCCCGGCGACCGCCAACGGGTTGCACGCCATCACCTATGCGGGCCGCGCCGGCTCCAAGGTACTGATCATCTCGGGGGATGCCGCCACGGGCGGTGGTTCGGCCAACGGCATCGGACCGGACTACAAGGCCTTCAACGCCCAAGCGGTGCTGGCGGCCGCCGGCCTCCGGACCTTCACCGCCACCAGCCCGGCGACGGCGCGCGGCGCGCTCGCGGACGCCACCAACGCGGCGTTGCAGGGCGGAGCGGCGGCGCTGCTGCTGCCGGTCAACGTGCAGCTTGCCGACATGCCGGTCGAGATCGCCGCGGCGCCCGCCAAGGCCGCGCGTCGCGCGTCGCCGCCGGCCGCACCGCCTCCGCAGGCGGTCGAGGCGGCGCTCGCGGTCTTGCGCCAGAGCCGCAAGCCCCTGATCCTCGCCGGGCTGGGCGCACATCGCGCCGGCGCGAAGGCGGCGATCGAGACGCTTGCCGAGCGGACCGGTGCCCTGCTCGCCACAACCGCGCGCGGCAAGGACATGTTTCGCGGCCATCCCTGCGACCTCGGCGTCATCGGCTCGTTCTCGCATTCCGCCGCACGCCGTATGGCGGCCGAAGCCGACTGCGTGCTGGTGTTCGGCGCCAGCCTGAACATCTTGACCATGAGCTTCGGGCATTCGCTGCCCAAGGTGCCGCTGATCCAGGTCGATGCCGCGCGCGGCAGTATCGGCCGCTACTATCCGGCCGACGTCGCGGTGGTGGGCGATGCGCGGCTGGCGGCCGAGGCTATGGCCGCCGCCCTGCCGGAGAACTCCAACGCCGAGCGGCCGTTCCGCGCCGACGAGGTGTCGCGGTTCCTTCGGGATTTCGACATCAGCCGTGACTTCCAGCCGGCCAACACGGCGCGCACCGTCGATCCCAGGTCGCTGGGCGTGGCGCTGGAGAAACTTCTACCGGCCAATCGCAACCTGGTTTACGACGCCGGCAATTTCCTCGGGATCGTACCCTATCTTTCCGTGCCCGATCCCGGCCGTTTCAAGCTTACCAGCGACTTCGCCTCGATCGGGCTCGGCTTCGGCACGGCGCTGGGCGTGGCGCGGGCGCGGCCCGACGAGACGACGGTGCTGGTGATCGGCGATGGCGGCTTCCTGATGACCATGGGTGAGCTCGAGACCGTCGTGCGCGAGGATCTGCCGCTCGTAATCGTGCTGATGAACGATTGCGCCTACGGCGCCGAGCTGCATTTCCTCAAGATGCGCGACCTGCCGGTCGCCAAGTCGGTGTTCCCAGACGTCGACTATGCGCCGATCGCCGAGGGTTTCGGCTTCCAGGCCGCCACCATCCGCACCTTGGAGGATCTCGAGAAGGCGCGACCGCTGCTGGAAAAGCCCGACGGCCCGGTGTTCCTCGACTGCAAGCTGAACGCCGCGATCGCCGCGCCCTTCATGAGCGAGGTCCACGAGTTCGAGACCCGGCACCGGCGTTAACGCGCCTCACGATCAACCCACGCGCATCAGGCGCAGGCGCGGGTCGAGCAGGTCGCGTAAGCCGTCACCCACCATGTTGAGGCCCAGCACGGTGAGCGCGATGGCGAGGCCGGGATAGATCGCCAGGCCCGGCGCATCGTAGAGATAGGTCTGCGCGTCGTAGAGCATGCGACCCCAGGATGGGACCGGCGGCTGCGCACCCAGGCCGAGATAGGAGAGGCCGGCCTCGGCCAGGATGGCGACGGCGAACTGGATGGTCGCCTGTACGATCAGCACGCTGGCGATATTGGGGATCACGTGGCGGACGGTGATGCTGAACGGCCCCAGGCCCAGCGCCTTGGCGGCGCGCACGAAGTCGCGGCCCCACATGGTGAGCGCGGCGCCCCGCGTCACGCGGGCGAAGACCGGGATGTTGAAGATGCCGATGGCGAGGATGGCGTTGGTGGCGCTGGCGCCGAACACCGAGGTGATCAGGATCGCCATCAGTACGGCGGGGAAGGCGAACACCAGGTCGCTGAAACGCGAAAGGATCTCGTCGACCCAGCCGCGTCGCGCCGCCGCCCAGGCGCCCAGCATCACGCCCAAGGTCATGCCGATCGAGACGGCGATCAGCCCGACGGTGATCGAGGTCTGCGCGCCGACCATGATGCGCGAGAGCAGGTCGCGGCCGCGATGGTCGGTACCCAGCGGATAGACGTCCGAGGGCGGGCGCAGCTTCAGCGCCATGCGTAGATTGTCGTAGGGGTGCGGCGTCCAGACGATCGAGACAATCGCCATCGCCACGGTGATGCCCACCAGCAGCGCGCCCAGCATGAAGCCGGGGTGGCGTATCGCGCGGCGCCAGAACGTGCCTTTCACGCGCTCACCTTGGGCCGGGGATCGAGGAAGGCGTAGGCGACGTCGATCAGCAGGTTGACGAACAGCACGCAGGCGGTGATCAGGATGACGATGTTCTTGATCACGATCAGGTCGCGATTGTTGATCGAGTCGAAGACCAGCTGGCCGACGCCGGGCAGGCGGAAGACGGTCTCGACGATGATCGCGCCGGCGATCAGGAAGCCGGCCAGCAGGCCGGCGACGGTGACGATCGGGATCAGCGCGTTGCGCAGCGCGTGCTTCATCAGCACCGCGCGCTCGGGCACGCCCTTGGCCCGCGCCGTGCGCACGTAGTCCTCGCGCAGGGTGTCGAGCATCGAGGAGCGGGTGATGCGCGAGAGGATGGCGATTTCCGACAGGCTGAGCGCCAGCGCCGGCAGGATCAGCGAGCGCAGCGATTCGAGGACATCCGTGCGCCAGCCGGGAAAGCCGCCGGCCGGCAGCAATTTCAGGCTCACCGCGAAGAACAGCACCAGCAGGATGCCGAACCAGAAGTTCGGCACCGAGATGCCGAGCTGGCCGAAACCCATCACCGCCCAGTCGGCCGGCGAGCCGCGGCGCGAGGCGGCGAAGACGCCCAGCGGGATGGCGACGATGGTCGCCCAGGTCAACGCCATCAGTCCCAGCGGCAGCGTGACGACGATTCGGTCGGCGATCAGCTTGGCGACCGGCGTGCCGTAGGCGTGGCTGTTGCCGAGCTCGAAGACGGTCAGGCCGGCGATCCAGGAGACGTAACGTTCGAGCGGCGGCCGGTCGAAGCCGAACTTGGCGCGCAGCGCGGCGAGCGTGTCGGGCCGCGCCTCGGTGCCCAGCATCACCTCTGCCGGATCGCCCGGCAACACTTCGAGGACGACGAAGACGACGACGCTGGCGAGAACCAGCGTCACCAGCGCCGCCGCCGCCCGGCGAGCGAGGAACTCAAGCATGGTCGCGAATACCTTCCCCCGCGGGCGGGGGAAGGCAGGCAATCCGCGTCACTTCCAGGACACGGCGGCGAGGTCGATGCCGGGCGAGGGCGAGTTCTCCCACAGGCCGAGCAGGTTCTTGTTCCACACGCCGACCTTGCCGAGCTGGTAGAGGAAGCCGTTGACCGCGTCGTCGGCGACGATCTTCTGCGCCTTCTTCAGGAGCTCGTTGCGCTTGCCCGCGTCGGTCTCCTTGACGACCGCCGCCCAGGTGTCGCGGAAGGGCTGCGAGACGTAGCCCCAGTAGTAGCCGTCGCGCGCGTAGCGATCGAGGTCGTTGGCCTCGGTGTGGGCGACGATGGTGAAGTCGTAGTTCTTCTCGCGGAAGACCTCGCTCAGCCATTGCGGCCATTGCAGCTGGGTGATGCTGAGCTTGATGCCGATCTTGGCCAGCTGCGCCACGATGATCTCGCCCGAACGCTGCGCGTAGCCCACCGGTGGCAGCTTGAGCGAGGCGCTGAAGCCGTTGGGGTGGCCGGCGTCGGCCAGCAGCTTCTTGGCCTTGGCGATGTCGAGCGGATAGGTCTTAGTCAGGTCGACATAGGCCGGGTTGTGCGGCGCGAAGTGCGAGCCGATCGGGATGGCGAAGCCGTTCTCGCCGGCGATCAGCTCTTCGCGGTCGATCGCGTGGGCGATCGCCTGGCGCACGCGCAGATCGTTCATCGGCGCCTTGGCGTTGTTGGTGGCGAGGATGGTCTCGCCCTCGGTCGATCCGATCACCACCGCAAACCGTCCATCGGCGCGCACGCGGTTGACCAGCTCCGGCGCCTGGAAGCCGGGGAAGGTGTCGACGTCGCCGGCGAGCAGCGCGTTGATCTGCGCCGCCGGATCCTTCACCACCTTGAACACCACGGTGTTGAGTTTGACCGACGCGGCGTTGCGATGCGCTGGGTTCTTCACCAGGGTGATCGAATCGCCTTCCTTGCGCTCCTTGAACATGAACGGCCCTGTGCCGATCGGCTTGGTGCCGTTGGTCGCGGCGCTCTTGCGGCCCATAATGCCGGCGTCGCCCTGCGCCAGGCTGTGCAGCAGGAAGGAATCGGGGCTCTTCAACTTCACCCTTACCACCGTCGGGCTGATCACCTCGGTGGCGGCGATGCGCTGATAGAGCGACTTGCCCGGCGCGGTCGAGTCGGCCGCCGACAGACGATCGAGCGTGAACTTCACGTCCTCGGCCGTGCACGGCTCGCTATCGTGGTACTTCACGCCCTCGGGCAGGTTGAAGACGTACTCGAGGCCTTCCTCCGAGATCTTCCAGTCGCGCGCCAGGCCGGCGACGATCTCGCCCTTGGCATTGAAGCGCGTCAGGCTCTCGTAGACGTTCATCGCCGTGACTTCGCGCACGGCCGCGGCGGCGTTGAGGTTGGGGTCGAGCACCGGCGGCTCGAGCGACATGCCGATGACGACACCACCATCCTTGGCGCGCGCCGGCGATTGCGCCCAGGCGCCCTTGGCGAGCATGGCCGCGGCGCTGGCGCCGCCCATCAGGCCGGCGAGCTGGCGGCGGGTTACAGCGGTCATAGATCCCTCCATCGATGGCCGTCGACCATAGCAATCCGTCATCGTGCCGTCAGCGACCGTGTGCGTCGCGCCAGGCCGGGACGCCACCCAGCGAGGCGGCGCTGTAGACGCCGCGCGCCACGGCGCGGGCCAGGCAATCCGCCGCGAGGGTGCCCAATTCGGCCCGCGCGATTGGATCGTCGCCTGCGGCCACGCGGCCCGTGGCCAGGGCAAAGACCGCGTCGCCGTCGGCCGGCGTGTGCACCGGGCGCAGCGCGCGTGCCAGCCCATCCTGGGCCATGATCGCCAGGCGCTGGCACCACGCCTTGTCGAGCCGCGCGTTGGTTGCCACCACGGCGATGGTGGTATTGGCCAGGGGCTCAGCCGCCAGCGCCGCGGCGCTGAGGTCGAGCATCTGGCGGGTATGCGAGACGGCGAGGCCCAGCCCCCGGGGCGGCGGCGGCAAGCCGCCGAACTCGCCATCCTGCTCCAGCGCCCAGGCCCAGAAATGCGGCAGCTCGCCCATGGTGGCGAAGCCTACGGCGTTGACCGCGACGATGGCGCCGACCTGGAGGCCGGTCGTCGGATCGACCGCCGAGGCGCTGCCCAGGCCGCCCTTGAGATGGCCGCAGCGCGCGCCCAGCCCGGCACCGGCATTGCCCAGCGCGAAGGTCTTGGCGGCGGCGTCCGTCGCTCGGTAGCCCAGCTCGCGATAGGGCGGCCAGTCCCAATCCTTGTCGCCGCCATTGAGCAGGTCGAAGAGGATCGCGCCTGGCGTGATCGGCACATTGGTCGAACCCACCGGCACGCCACGCCCCCGTTCGCGTAGCCACTTCATCACACCGTCGCCGGCGGAGAGACCGAAGGCCGAGCCACCCGACAGGAATACCGCGTCGATCGCCTGCACGCGGCAGGTCGGATCGAGCAGGTCGGTGTCGCGCGTGCCCGGCGCGCCGCCACGCACGTCGACCGAGGCGGCGCAGGCCTGCTCGGCCAGCACGACCGTCGTGCCGCTGCGCACGGCGGGATCCTCGGCGTTGCCGACGAGGATGCCGTCGACGTCGGTGATGAGATTGCGCGGGCCAGGGCGGATCATGGCCGGACGCTAGCCGCTGGCGCCGCGAGCGTCCATGGCGCAGGCTAGGGCGATGATCGACAAGACCTTTACGCGCGCGATCCTCGTGCTCGCGATGCTGACCACCTGGCCCGTCGCGGCGCGCGAGCCCGGCACCACGGCGAAGACGCATATGGTCGCGGCGGCCAATCCCATGGCCGTCGAGGCCGGGCTGGAGATGCTGCGCAAAGGCGGCTCGGCCCTCGACGCGGCGATCGCCGCGCAGATGGTGCTGGGCGTGGTCGAGCCGCAGGCCTCCGGCATCGGCGGCGGCGGCTTCCTGCTGCATTACGACGCCCGCTCGCGGCGCGTCACGGCTTGGGATGGCCGCGAAACGGCGCCGGCGGCCGCGACAGAGACGCTGTTCCTCGACATCTACAACAACCCGTTGCCCTTCCCGCTGGCGGTGGCGTCCGGCCTGTCGGTCGGCGTGCCCGGCGTCGTGCGCATGCTGGAAGAAACCCATCGCCGGCACGGGAAGCTGCCGTGGCGCGACCTTTTCGCGCCGGCGATCGAGCTGGCCGCCGACGGCTTCGTGGTGCCGCGGCGCCTGGGCAACGCGTTGGCCGGCGAGCGCGCGCTTCAAAACGACCCCCAGGCGCGCGCGGTCTATTTCAACGACGACGGCTCGCCGAAGAAGACCGGCGACACCATCCGCAATCCCGATCTGGCCGAGACCATGCGGTTGATCGCCGAGCGCGGCGCCGAGGTGCTGCATAGCGGCCCGCTCGCCGACGCGATCGTGGCGGCCGTGGCGCGCGAGCCTCGGCCCGGCCGCATGAGCGCGGCCGACCTCGCCGAGTATCGCGCGCTGCAGCGCCCCCCGTTGTGCCGGGCGCTCAGGGACTGGGTCATCTGTGGCATGGGCCCACCATCGTCTGGTCCGCTGGCGATCCTGCAGACCTTGCCGCTGCTCGACCGCGCGCCGGTTCCCAGTAGCCCGACCGGCGATGCGCATCGCCTGGCCGAGGCCAGCCGGCTGGCCTTCGCCGATCGCGAACGCTACGTCGGCGATCCGGGGTTCGTGCCGGTGCCGGTCGATGGCCTGCTCGATGGCGCCTATCTCGCCAAACGTGGCGGCGCGCTGAGCGATGATCGCGTGATGGGGCGCGTGACGGCCGGCCAGCCGCCCGGCGCGCCTCGGGCTGCGCCGGCCGCGGCGCCGGCCAAGCCCGAGGGTGGCACCAGCCACATGTCTATTGTCGATCGTGACGGCAACGCGGTGTCGTTCACCACCACCATCGAGACCGCGTTCGGCGCGCGGCGCATGGTCGGCGGCTTTCTGCTCAACAACGAGCTGACCGATTTCGCGTCGGTGCCGATGGTCAACGACCGGCCGGTGGCCAACCGGGTGCAGCCCGGCAAGCGGCCGCGGTCGTCGATGTCGCCGCTGATCGTGACCGACCGCAATGGCCGCTTCGTGCTGGCGATCGGTTCGGCCGGCGGCTCGCGCATCATCGGCGATGTGCTGCAGGCGACCTGGGGCGCCCTGCTGCGCGACCTGCCGCTGCAGGACGCGATCGCCGCGCGGCGCGTGCTCAACCGCGGCGGCGCCACCGAGATCGAGGGCCGGGCCAACGATGAGCAGGCCAAGCAGCTGGCCGAAGCCTTGAAGGCCTTGGGCCATACGGTCGATGTCGCGCCGCATCAGGGGGGTCTGCACGGCATCCGCGCCCGTCGCGCGGCCGACGGCGCGGTGACCTATGAAGGTGGCGCCGATCCGAGGCGCGATGGCGTGGCGCGGGGCGATTGATGTTTCGCCTTCTTTGCGACCGCAACCGTGCTAGGGGAGGGCCGCGTTCGCGGAGCTTCGTGCCATGGCCAAGTACCCCAGTGTGATCCTGCGCGCCGGCGAGGACCGGCGACTGCGCCATGGCCATCCCTGGGCCTTTTCCAACGAAGTGCTGATGAACCCCGAAACCAAGGCGATCAAGCCGGGCACGCCGGTGATCGTGCGCGCCGCCGGGGGCGATGCTCTGGGTGTCGGCACCTTCAATCCTCATTCGCTGATCGCCGCGCGGCTGTTCAGCCGCGATGGCGAAGCGAAGATCGATCAGGCACTGATCGAGGAGCGTCTCGCCGCGGCACTGGCGCTGCGCACGCGTCTTTACGCCGGCGTGCCGCATTATCGCCTGGTGCATGCCGAGGCCGACGGGCTGCCCGGCCTGATCGTCGACCGCTACGGCGATGTCGTCGTGGCGCAGCTCAACACGGCCGGCTGGGAAGCGCTGACCGACGCGCTGGTCGCGGCGCTCGACTCGGTGCTGACGCCCTCGGCGATCCTGCTGAAGAACGATTCGCCGACGCGCGGCTTCGAGGGCCTGCCGCTGGAAACGAAGATCGCCAAGGGCGAGATCGCGGGGCCGATCGACGTGGTCGAGAATGGCGCACGCTTCATCTGCGATCCGGCCGGCGGGCAGAAGACCGGCTGGTTCTTCGACCAACGCGACAACCGCGCCATGGTGGCGCGCTTCGCGCAGGGCGCGCGGGTGCTCGACGCCTACACCTATGCCGGCGGCTTCGGTGTGCTGGCCGCGGTCGAGGGCGCGGCACAGGCCACCCTGATCGACAGCTCGGCGCCGGCGCTGGAACTGGCGCGTCAGGCGGCGACGCTGAACCAGGTCGACTCGCGCGTCGAGACTCGCAAGGCCGACGTGTTCGAGGAGCTCGACCGAATGGCGTCGAAGGGCGAGCGCTTCGACATCGTCGTCGCCGACCCGCCGGCCTTCGTGAAGAGCCGCAAGGACATCAAGGCCGGCGCACAGGGCTATCGCAAGCTGGCGCGGCAATCGGCGACGTTGGTGGCGCCGCAGGGCCTGCTGTTCATCGCCTCCTGCTCTCACCTGATGGCGCCCCCGGACTTCGCCGAGCAGGTGCGGCGCGGTCTGCACGACGCCAAGCGCGAGGCCCGCATCCTGCGCTCGACCGGCGCCGGTATGGACCATCCCGTGCATCCCGGCCTGCCCGAGACCGCCTATCTCAAGGGCCTGCTGCTGCAGGTCGGCTGATGCCGCTGATCGGCACGCGCGCCTGGCTGATCGTCTGGGGCGTCGCCGTCGCGCAGCTGGTGTCCTGGGGCACGCAGTTCTACGCCTTCGCACTCTACGTCGTGCCGATGGAGAAGAGCCTCGGCTGGTCGCGCACCGAGCTCAACGCGGCGCTGTCGATCGGCCTGCTGGTCGCCGGCCTTGTGGCCGTACCGGTCGGCAGCTGGATCGATCGCGTTGGCGGCCGCGCCCTGATGACCGGCGGTTCGTTGCTCGGCGCGCTCTTGCTGGCGCTGTGGCCGCTGGTCGGCTCGCTATGGCTGTTCTACGCGTTGTGGGCGGTGCTGGGCCTGTCCATGGCCGCGACGCTCTACGATCCGGCCTTCGCCGTGATGACCCGTACCTTCCCGCAGGACTACCGCCGCGCCATCACCGCGGTGACCCTGGTCGGCGGTCTGGCGAGCACGGCCTTCATCCCGCTGACCCAGGTCCTGATCGAGCGGTTGGGCTGGCATCAATCGCTCTACGTGCTGGCCGGCTTCAACCTGCTCTGCGCCGCGATCCATTTCTGGCTGATCCCGCGCGCGACGCCGCCGGCGCAGCGCGCCGTCGTGACCGCCGACGGCGAGGGCTTGCGCGCCGCGCTCGGCCGCCCGTCTTTCTGGGCGCTGACCCTGTCGTTCACGCTCAACGCGCTGACCTTCACGGCGATGATCTTCCACCTCGTGCCGCTGCTCAGCGATCGCGGCATGGCCATGGAGCTGATCGTCGCCGGCTTCACCCTGATCGGGCCGATGCAGGTCGCCGGCCGCATCCTGCTGGTGACCTTCGGCCGACGGCTGTCGATGGGCGCCGTCGGCTCGATGGTGATCCTGGCCTATCCTGTCGTGGTCGTGATCCTGATGCTGCCGCCCAGCGCGCTCACGCTGTTCAGCTTCGCGACCATCTACGGCCTGGCCAACGGCACGTTGACGATCATCCGCGGCGTCATCGTCGCCGATTACTATGGCCAGCGCGCCTATGGCGCGATCAACGGCGCAATTACCATGCCGACCAGCATCGCGCGCGCCGCTGCCCCCTTTCTGGCGGCGCTGATCTGGCAGGCGGCGGGCGGCTATACGCCGGTGCTGTGGTCGTTGTTCGTCGTGGCGCTGATCTCCGCCGCGTGCTTCTGGCTGGCCGTCGCGCTGGAGCGCCGTCGGCTCAGGCCGCCCGGCGCGGGATCGTGAAGCGGAAGGTCGCGCCCGCCGCGCCGTTGGCCACCAGCGTGATGTCGCCGCCATGCGCGACGACGAGGTCGCGCACGATCGTCAGGCCCAGCCCCGAGCCGCCCGGCCGGCCGCCGCGCGCGAAAGGCTGGAACAGCCGCGACCGGAGCTCCTCTGGCACGCCGGGCCCGTCGTCGACGACGTCGACCACGATCGTCGCCTTTTCCTCGTTGGCGCGCACGACGACATGCTTGGCGCCGGCGTCGAAGGCGTTGCGGCCCAGATTGAACAGGATGCGGAACAGCAGGGCGCGATCGGCCAGGATCTTGCGCCCGTGCTCGATCTCGACACGCCAGTCGTGCACGGCGTTGGGATCGCTGTGCTCGGCCTGCTCGATCAGCGCCACGCCGACCTCGTCGGCGACATCGGCGAGATCGACCGGCGCCAGCTTGGGTACCGGGCGGTCGCGCGCGTAGTCGAGCGTGTCGCCGCACAGGCGCACGGCGCGGTCGATCGAGCCCAGCATCATCGGCGCCACCTCGCGCACCTTGGGATCCTCGCTGCGCGCCAGGCGGTCGGACACAAGCTGCGCCGTCGCCAGCATGTTGCGCAGATCGTGGTTGATCTTGCTCATCGCCGTGCCCAGCTCTGCCAGCCGCGTCTTCTGCCGCAGCGCCGCGCGCAGCTCGCGCTGCAGGCCATCGAATTCGCGGTCGACCAGGCCGATCTCGTCCTGGCGCGGCTTGGGCTGAGGGGGCGCGGTCTCGTCTTCGGGCGCCTGCCGGAACGCCGTCATCTCGCGCACCACGCCCTGCAACGGCCGCACGATCAGCCAGCGCAGGCCGAGATAGAGCAGGCCGGCGGTGAACAGCGCGATGATGATCGACAGCACCAGGATACGCTGTGAGTAGCCGTACATCTGCAGGCGCAGCGGCAGTTCGTCGACGATGATGTAGACGCGCGCGTTGGGCATGCGCAGCGAGCGGCCACCGAAGCGGATGTCGTAGCTGCCAGAACGCGCCATGGCTTGCAGCGCGTCCCAGATCAGCTCCGGGACCATGGCGTCGGCGATCTCGAACGTCACGCGCGGCTGCCTTGGCATTGGCGGGATCAGGGCGCGCTTGGGCTTGCCCGGCTCGATCAGCACCACCCCGTCGACGCGGGCGTTGTCGAGCAGCATGCTGGTGAGCCGCTCGTCGATCATGTTGTCGGGCGTGGCGTCGAGCGCCAGGGTCGCCAGCGCGCCGGTCTCGATCAGGCTCTCCAGGTAATTGAGGCGAAAGCGCGCGATCGATGGCAGGAAGATCGCCACCTCGGCGGTCATCACCGCGACGATCACCAACGCCAGGATGCGCGGCGACAGGCCGAAGCTCCAGCGGCGCTTCTGCGTCGTCCGTACGGCGGGCGCCGACGATGTCTCCACGCGCGACATGCGCGGCAACCTAGCGGATGGCGCGCCCCCTGCCCAGCGCGCGGCGCTCAGGCGGCCTGTCGCAGGTCCCGATGCTCGAGGTAGTCGACCAGGACGTGGTCGGCCGGCAAGGTCAGGTCGGCGACGAAGTGCCGGCCGCCGATGATCCGGCGCACCGGCAGGTCCGCCACCGGCGCGTCGACGTGCGGCACCAGATCGAGTCGCGCCGGACCGGACCACGAACCCTTCACCGTGACGTCGGCGGGCTCGACGCCGACCAGCTGGGCGATCGCTTGGCCGCCGTCGATGTTGGGAATGACCTTCAGCCGGCATCTCGGTCTGCGCAGCGACGCCTCCAGATTGGACCATCCGCCGTCGTAAAGCGCGTGCTTGTAGGCCACGGTGCCCGTGGCGATGCGCCGACCGGCGTGATCGAGCGTACCGACCAGCGTGTTCCTGGCGATGGCCAGATTTGGTCGGGCGTGCTTCCTGGCGAAGCCGACGGCGTGCGGTGGGTCGTCGTCGGCGTACATCTGGGTGGCGAAATCGCAGGGGCGGCCGTGGAACGAGCAGGCGATCACCACGCTGCTTCGGGTGTGGTCGCCCACGCCGGAGGGGTTAGCCATGCGGATCCACTCGCAGGACACCCGGTTCGAGGGATCGGGGATCAGCGGTTCGGGAACGGCGGCGCGGATCGCCGCGGCTTCGCTCTCGTAGACGATGACCATGTACCCGCGATCGACGAAGCGGTAGGGCAGGTACGGGTGGCTCGCGCCAAGCTCGGGGATCGGTGGCGCGGCGGGGATCCGGTGGCGGTTCATGGTCCGGGGTCCGTCGGTCAGAGGAACTTGGCTTTGATGTCGACGCTGGAGCGCTCGCCGATGGCGTCGAAGTTGCGCTCCAGCCACGCGGCGGCGACCTCGCGGCCGATCGACATGAGGTGCAGCAGGAAGTCCCACTGTGCGTTGAGCTTGCTCGAGACGCCCAACCCCTTCATGTGCTCCTCCGCCTCGATCCAGTGCACGTTCATCCGCTTGTGATGGTCGCGGTCGAGCCGGCCCTGGTCGATCAGGTCGGTGACGAAGGAGACGGCGCGCATCTCGCGCATCAGGCTGGAGTTGAAGCTGATCTCGTTCAGCCGGTTCATGATCGCAGACGCCGTGGTCGGCATCTCGTCGCAGCTCAACGGATTGACCTGCACGATCACCACGTCCTTCGACCGCGCGCCGTAGATCAGCGGGAACAGGGCGGGATTACCCATGTAGCCACCGTCCCAGTACGGCTCGTCATCGATGGTGACGGCCTGGAACATGAAGGGCAGGCAGGCCGAGGCGAGCAGCACGTCGGGCGTGATCTGCCCGCTTTCGAAGACGCGCACCTTGCCGCTCTTCACATTGGTCGCCGAGACGAACAGGCGCACCGCGCGGCAATTCTCGAGGCGTTCGAAGTCGACCGACTTCAGCAGCACGTCGCGCAGCGGATTGAGGTTCCCCGGATTCGTCTGATACGGCGACAGCATGCGGCTCATCATGTCCATGATCATGAACGCCGGCGAATGGTCGAGATTCCAGCCGCGCGTCACGCGATCGAACGGCGTGGGTTGCAACGGGCTGAAGCGGGCCGCGTCGCTGATGTTGCGCCAGAACGCCTCCAGCGCGCGCCTGGCCTCGGCGCGGCCGCCACGGCCCATGCCGTCGGCGAACACCGCCGCGTTCATCGCGCCGGCCGATGTGCCGCTGATGGCCTCGACCTCGATCCGCTCGTCCTCGAGCAGGCGGTCGAGCACACCCCAGGTGTAGGCACCGTGCGCGCCGCCGCCCTGCAGGGCGAGACAAACCGACTTGGTGTTCTTGTTCATCGTCGCCTCCCTCAGTGCGCGGTCCAGCCGCCGTCCATGGGCAGCGCCACGCCGGTGAGCGAGCCGGCCTGGTCGCTGCACAGGAACACCGCGAGCGCGGCGAGCTCGGCGACCTCGACGAATTTCTTGTTGGGTTGCTGCTTGAGCAGGATGTCGGTGATCACCTTGTCGCGCGATATGCCATGCGCCTTCGCCTGGTCGTCGATCTGCTTGTCGACCAGCGGCGTGCGTACGTAGCCGGGGCAGATGGCGTTGCAGGTGATGCCGTCCTCGGCGGTCTCCAGCGCCACGACCTTGGTCAGGCCATAGACGCCGTGCTTGGCCGCGACATAGGCCGACTTGTAGGGCGAGCCGACCAGCGCGTGCGCCGAAGCGACGTTGATGATACGGCCCCAACCCTTCTTGCGCATGCCGGGCAGCGCCAGCCGCGTGGCGTGGAAGGCCGAGGACAGGTTGATGGCGAGAATGGCGTCCCACTTTTCGGGCGGGAACTCGTCGACCGGCGCGACATGCTGGATGCCGGCGTTGTTCACCATGATGTCGACTGCGCCGAAGGCGTCGACCGTCTGGCGGATCATGTTCTCGATCGCGCCGGACTTGCTCATGTCGGCGGGCGAGTAGACGACGCGCGCGCCGGTGCGCTGGGCAAGATCGCAGCGTGTGCGCTCGATCTCCATGGCGTCGCCGAAGCCGTTGAGCACGACGTTGGCGCCGGTCTGCGCCAGGGCCTCGGCGATGCCGAGGCCGATGCCGCTGGTCGAGCCGGTGACGATGGCTGTCTTGCCGTTGAGCATTGTCCTATCCCCTGCACGAGCGCCCCCGCCGTGCGATCGGGACAATGCGCGTCGCGGCGCGCGAACTGAAATGCCCGTTGGCTTGGAATTCGATACGCCGCGCGCTCAGCGCGCGAGGCGGCGTAACGCGTCGAGCAGGTCCTTGGGATCGGGCCAACGCGCCGGGTCGACATCGGCGAAGGCGAAGACGACGCGGCCCGACGGCTCGACGACGTAGACCGCCGGCACGGGCAGGCGCCACGTGCTGTCGCCATGCATCGCCGGCAGCGAGCGCTTGCGATCGCGATGGATGCGGACGTGATCGGGCGACAGCTCGTAGGCGACACCGCACAGGCGAGCGTAAGCGTTTTTCGGATCGCTGAGCAGCGGATAGGCGAGGCCGCGACTCTTCACCGTCGCCCTGAGATGCTCCGGCAGCTCGGGCGAGACGCCGACCGTCGTCGCCCCCAGCGCCTCGATACGCGCTCGCGCGTCGTTGAGCGCCGCCATGGTGATCTCGCAATAAGGACACCAGCCGCCGCGGAAGAACGCCAGCACCAAGGGCCCGCTATCGAGCAGCTCCATCGAGTGCCAGGTCCTGCCCGCGCTGTCGGCGAGCTCGAAATCCGGCAGGATGTCGCCGACGCCCAGGCTCTCCTCGGTCAGGCGCAACATGCGCAGCCGGCCGAGCTCCTCCTCGAAGGCCTGGCGCGCGAAGTCGTCGAGCGCCGCCATGTGGCGATCACGCAAGGTCTCGAGGGTGCGTGCCAGATCCATCTCAGGAACCTGATGCTTCGCAGGGGCGAAGGGAAATAGCCGTTGTCTTGCGTAACGATAGCCTTGGCGTATCGTGATCGAGAGTAGACAGGGCGCATCCAGGTATCGGGGAGACCCACTCCATGGAGATGCACCAGATCCGTTACTTCCTGGCGGTGTGCGAGACGCTGAACTTCACGCGCGCGGCTGAGCGCTGCAACGTGTCGCAGCCTTCGCTGACACGCGCCATCAAGGGCCTCGAGGATGAGCTGGGCGGTCCCCTGTTCCGCCGCGAGCGCAACAACACCCATCTCACCGGCCTGGGCGAGATGATGCACCCCCATCTGACGCAGGTGCTGGCCGAGACCGACGCCGCCAAGGAGCGCGCGCGCAGCTTCGCCAAGGCCGAGGACACCGACTTGCGCGTCGGCATGATGTGCACCATCGGGCCGGCGCGGCTGCTGCCCTTTCTGCAGGCCTTCCGCGATCGCCATCCCCGCATCAACCTGAACATCAGCGACAGCAATGGCGCGAGTATCGAGGAGAACCTCGCCAAAGGCGGTTACGACGTGGCGATCTTCGGCCTGCCGGGCGGCGTCGACGATCGCTTCCATTCGCGCCGACTCTACGACGAGCGCTTTGTCATCGGCGTCGCACCGGGCCACGCCTTCGCGGGGCAGAACGCGGTACGGCTGGCCGACCTCCATAAGCAGACCGCCGTCAGCCGCACCGAGTGCGAATTCCACGACCACGTCGTCGAGCTGCTGAATCGGGACGGCATCGCCGTGTCGGCGGCTTTTCGCAGCAATCGCGACGACTGGATCCAGACCATGGCGCTTGCCGGAGTAGGCTTTACCTTCATTCCCGAGCACTCGGTGACGCTCTCCGGCCTGTGCGTCCGCCCCCTGGTCGATCCGGAGATCGTCAGGCAGATCCTGATCGTCACCGTGCGCGGCCGGCCGCATTCGCCGGCGGTCGGCGCCTTCGTCAACGAGGCGCTGCGCTTTCCCTGGTCGACCCGCGGCGCCACGCCGCTGCCGGCGGCGGTCTAGCGCCAGACCCTTGGGTAGCGCCCGCGCGGCGCCGGTCGCACGTAGTTGTTGGTGAGCAACGCCACGGCGAAGATACAAAGCACGCCGGCGGCCACCGGGCTGAGCAGGAAGTCCCATCCCGCGTCCTCGGCGAAGATCACGATCGGGTTGGCGCCGGCCGGCGAGTGGATGGTGCGTGTCGCCATCATGATCACCAGCGCCGTCGCCACCGCGGCCACCATGTACATGTCCTTCGACCAGCCGGTCATGTGCCAGAGATTCAGGAACACCAGCCCGGTGATCGCGGCCACGAAGTGCCCGCCCAGCAGGCTGCGCGGTTGCGCCATGTCAGTGTCGGCCATGCCGAAAACGATGACGCAGGAGCCGCCCAGCGAGGCGAGCAGCCAGGGGTGCGCGGTCAGGCCGAGGATCAGGACGCAAGCGGTGAGCGCGACGGCGGCGCCAAGCCAGGCGGCGATGAGTCTCATGACGACCTGATATCACAAGCGCCGGATCACTCCGAATTCTTGCCGGTGGTCGGCGTGGCGCCCGACTGGAAGGTGACGTAGGACCACATCCAATCGGCGAGCACGGTGAAACGGTTGCGGAAGCCGACCAGAAAGAAGACGTGCACCAGGCCCCACAGCAGCCAGGCGACGAAGCCGGTAAGCTGGAAACGGCGGCTGAACTTGGCGATCGCAGCGCCACGGCCGATCGTGGCCATGGTGCCGCGGTCGCGATAGCGGAAGGGTTCCGCCGGCGCCTTGCCGGCGAGGCGCGCGCGCAGTAGCCGCGCGACATACTCGCCCTGCTGTTTCGCGACGGGCGCGAGGCCGGGATAGGCTTGGCCGCTTCCGTCGCAGGCGAGCGCCGTGTCGCCGATGGCGAAAATCTCGGGATGGCCGGGCACCGACAGGTCCGGCAGCACCTTCACCCGTCCGGCGCGATCGGCCTCCGACGACAGCCACTTGGCCGCCGGCGAGGCGGCCACGCCGGCGGCCCATATGATGGTCGCGGCAGGGATGCGCTCGCCATCGACCACGACGCCCTCTTCGTCGCAGGCGGTGACCGGCTTGCCCTGACGGACCTCCACGCCGAGCCTGCCCAGCGCCCGCGCCGTCCAGGCCGAGAGCTTCTCGGGGAACGCCGCCAGCACCCGTGGACCGGCCTCGAGCAGCACGATGCGCGCCTGGCGCGGATCGATGGTGCGGAAGTCGCGCGCCAGCGCGCGGCGCGCCAGCTCGGCGATAGCGCCGGCCATCTCGACCCCCGTCGGGCCGCCGCCGATCACCACGAAGTTCAGCAGGCGGCGGCGCTTGTCGGGATCGTCTTCGGTTTCGGCCCGCTCGAAGGCGGTGAGGATACGCCGGCGGATCTCGGTGGCGTCGTCGATCTTCTTCAGGCCGGGGGCAAAGCGCTCCCACTCGTCGCGGCCGAAATAGGAATGACGCGCGCCGGTCGCCAGCACGAGATAGTCGTAGGGCAGCTCACGGTCCTCGAGGCGCACGACACGGCGCGCGGCATCGACGCCGCTGACACGGCCCATCAGCACGCGGACATTGGTGGCGTCGGCTACCACGGCGCGGATCGGCGTGGCGATCTGCGCTGGCGACAGGCCGGCGGTCGCCACTTGGTAGAGCAGCGGCTGAAACAGGTGGTAGTTGCGCCGGTCGACCACGGTGACATCGGCCTCGGCGCCGCCCAGCGCCTTGGCCGCCGCCAGACCGCCGAAGCCGGCACCGACGATAACGATGCGCGGGCGGCCGGGCGCCTTGGTCCGCGCTATGACTTCGGCGCCTTGGGGTGTCTGGTCGAACACGGCGCGCTCCCCGGGTTCAGGGGCGGCCGAAGAGTTGGTGGGCGATGGGCGCATCGAGCGACAATGTGCCCGGACCGCGCGTGATGATGAAGCCCAGCAGCGACGCCCACATCAGGTGCTCGGCCCAGTTCTCGGGATAGACCAGGACCTGGATCACCATGGTCATGGCGAACAGGGCGGCGGCGCCCAGGCGGGCGAACAGGCCCAGCACGATCAGCACCGGGCAAATCAGCTCGGCTGCCGTGCCGAGATAGGCGGCGACATGCGGCGGCAGGAGCGGCAGGGCGTACTCGTCGCGGAACAGGCCGACCGTCGTGTCCCAGCTCTGGATCTTCACTAGGCCGGACTTGAAGAACACCGCGCCGACGGAGACGCGGAACAGCAGGCTGAAGACCGACTGCGGCACGCGGCCCAATACCGCGCGGACGGTGGCGAGACGCGAGACGAGCGGGGTACGCGACGGCTGCGACATGGCGAGCGTGTTCATGGTCGGGATCCTCGGTGGGAAGGTGGTTCGGACGCGGCAGCGACGTCGATGGGTTCGGGTGCATCGACCCGGCGGTGGCGGGGGGATGTGGTCCCGTCGGGTGGAGCGCCGCGCCGCGTCCGATCTCGGTGGATCAGCCCTTCTTGGCGGCCGTCGAGCCGCCGACGATCTTGGCGCAGAGGCCGGCCGGCACGCTGATCCAGGCGTCCGCCTGCGCATCCTTCTTGGACGTGCCGGAGCAGGACGAGGTCGCGGTCTGGCAGTCGTTCTTGCCGGCCTTGGCGACGCCGTAGCACTTCTCGGTCTTGTCCTGCGCGCCGGCGGTGCCGGCGACGGCGATCGCGGCGATGAGCGCGCTGGCGATGATGGCGGTGGTCTTCATGATGATCTCCTCAGCTTCGGTTCGCTGCCGCTGCTTGCGGCGTGAGGCGAACCTGCCCGAGGCGAGGCGGACGCTGAAATATCGGCTCCCTATGGCGTCGATGCGCCGGTGCTATCGCACCGCGTCAGATCGTCCTGTGCGCTTGCGCACATTCGGTGAACCAGGCCGCGCCGATAGCATGTGTTCCGATGCTTGTGCGGAGGATCCATGCTCTGGACATTGCGGGCCCTTCTCGGCGTCGGTGGCGCCATCACAGTGGGCGTCTCGTTCCTGCATATTGCATTCGGGCCGAGCGTCATTCCCGGATCGATTCCGGTCAACGCGACCATGGACAGCGAGGATCGCTTCTACGCAGTGATGTTCCTGGCCTATGGCGCCGTGATGCTGTGGACGTTGCGCGGTCTTGAGCGAAAGCTGCCTGTCGTGCGCTTCCTGGCGGCTGTTCTCTTCGTCGGTGGCCTTGCCCGGATCATTTCGCTGATCGCGGTCGGACTGCCGCATCCGTTCTTCGTCGCGATGACAATCGTCGAACTGGTGCTGCCACCCGTCATCGTGTTCATCACGATGCGGGTGCGGCCAGCTACGGCAGACGCTGCAGAAGCCTGACCAGCCAGCGCGTGCGCGGCGAGAACAGCGCGTCGGTGAAGAAAGAGCCGGCCGCGCGCTTGCTCGCCTCGCCCAGGGTCGGATAAGGCACGACCATCTGCGCCACGGTGCCGAGCTTCAAGCCTTTCGCCATCGCCAGGCACCAGACGTGGATCAGCTCGCCGGCGCGCGGCGCCACGATCCCGGCGCCCAGCACGCGGCCACGCTTGTCGGCGACGACCTTCACCAGCCCCGATGTCTCGCGCTCGGTCTGGGCGCGGTCGTTCTCGTGCAGTGGCCAACGCGCGATGCGGGCACCATCGCCATGGCGCTCGCGCGCCTGCGCCTCGGTCAGGCCGACCTGCGCCATCTCCGGGTCGGTGTAGGTCGCCCACGGCAACGCGGCGGCATGCACATTCACCGGCAGGCGGAACAGCGCGTTGCGGATCACCAGCGAGCCGTGGAAGCCCGCCATATGGGTGAAGGGATGCAGGCCGTTGACGTCGCCGATGGCGTAGACGCGGCGATTGTTGGTGCGCAGAGCCTTGTCGACGGTGATGCCGCGTCTGGTGTACGCGACGCCGGCCTTGTCGAGATCGAGGTCCTCGACATTCGGTGCGCGGCCGGCGGCCACCAGCAGATGTGTTGCCTCGATCCTTTCACCGCCGTCGAGTTCCACGGCGATCGCGCCAGCGGCGCCGGAGACGCGCGCGATCTTCACCTTGTCGCGCAAGGTCACGCCCTCGGCCGTGAGCCTTGCGACGACGATCGCGGCCAGCTCGGGGTCGTCCTTGCCGAGCAAAGTGGCGGCTTCCAGTACGGTGACGCGCGCGCCGAGGCGACGATGCGCCTGCGCCATCTCCATGCCGATCGGGCCGCCGCCGATGATCACGAGATGGCCGGGCAGCTGGCGATTGCCGAACACCGTCTCGTTCGTCAGGTAGGGCACGGTGTCGAGGCCGGGGATCGGCGGCGCGGTCGGCCGCGAGCCCGACGCGATGACGAAGCGGCGGGCGCGGATGCGTTCACCGCCGGCTTCGACCACGTTCGGCGCGATGAAGCGGGCGGTGGTGCGCAGGACGCGCACGCCCAGCTTCTCGAAGCGCTCGACCGAATCGTTGGGCGCGATGGCGGCGATCACGCCGCGCACGTGATCCATGGTCGCGGCGAAATCGACGGTGGGCTCGACCGGCGCGATGCCGAAGCGGGCGGCCTCGCGCATCGCTTGCGCGGTGTGGGCCGCGGCGATCAGCGCCTTGGACGGCACGCAGCCCTGGTTCAGGCAATCGCCGCCCATCTCGCCACGCTCGATCAGGATCACGCGCGCGCCGAGCTGCGCCGCGCCGGCGGCCACGGTCAGCCCCGCCGAGCCGCCGCCGATGACGCAGAGATCGCAATCGGCGGTCATCACACCCTTTCGCGCCGGGTGCGCAGCCGGCTCCACACCACCGGCACGAGCGACAGCACGGCCAGGGCGACGAGCGGCAGGAGAAGATTCGGGTCACGCAGCGTGTCGAGGTCGGGTGTGCGACCCATGTCGAAGACCTTGTCGAGGCCGGCGCCGACGCTGGCGTAGACTGCCGTGCCCGGGATGATGCCGAGAAAGGTCGTCGCCGCGAAGGTGCGCGTGCTCACGCGGAAGAACGCCGGCGCGATGTTGATCAGCCAGAACGGGAAGACCGGCACGAAGCGCAGGAACAGCAGGTAGGAGAAGGCGTGGCGGTTGAGCCCGTCCTCCATGCGCGCGAACCAGCCGCCGGCGCGCTGCCGCAGCACGTCGGCGAAGGCGCCGCGCGCCGCCAGGAACACGATGGTGGCGCCGACCGTGGCGGCGATCACCGACAGGGCGGTACCCATGACGATTCCGAACAGGAAGCCGCCGAGCAGCGTGCCCAGGGTGCCGATCGGCAATGAGAAGGCGATGATCAGCACATAGCCGACGAAAAAGACGCCCATCGCCAGCATCCGATGATCGGCCACCCAGGCGACCAGCTCGGCGCGGTGCTTGCGCAGCGTGTCGAACGAGACGTAGCGGTGCAGGCCGAGCGCGAAGTAGGCGACGATGCCGGCGACGATCACCGCGACCGGCAGGAATCGTCGCCAGCGCGGGACGTCAGAAGACCCGCCTGGTCGTGCCGCCTCGTCCATGCCGGCAGGCTCGCACGGTCATGGGGCGTCCGGCGACTCAAATCGCCGCACGCCGAGGTGAACGACGGTGTCCGTTCAGTTGAACAGGCTGGAAACAGACCGCTCGTCGGCGATGCGCTGGATCGCCTCGGCCATCAGGGGCGCGATCGGCAGTTGGCGGATGTTCTTGGAGTCCTTTACCGCCTCGGTCGCCTGGATGGTGTCGGTGATCACCATCTCGGTGATCGGCGAGGCCGCCACGCGCGCCACCGCGCCGCCCGACAGCACGCCATGCGTGACATAGGCGTAGACCGCCTCGGCGCCGGCTTCCTTCAGCGCTACCGCCGCGTTGCACAGCGTGCCGGCGGAATCGACGATGTCGTCGACCAGGACGCAGATGCGGCCCTCGACCTCGCCGATGATATTCATCACCTCCGACACGCCAGCGCGCTCGCGCCGCTTGTCGATGATCGCCAGGTCAGCGTCGCAGCGGCTGGCGAGCGCGCGGGCGCGCACCACGCCGCCGACATCGGGCGACACCATCATCAGCCGCTCACCCTTGCCGTTGAAGCGGCGCTGGATGTCGTCGGAGAAGATTGGGCCGGCGAAGAGGTTGTCGAGCGGGATGTCGAAGAAGCCCTGGATCTGGCCGGCATGCAGCTCCATGGTCAGCACGCGATTGGCGCCGGCCTCGGTGATCAGATTGGCCACCAGCTTGGCCGAGATCGGCGTGCGCGGGCCCGACTTACGATCCTGCCGGGCGTAGCCGTAGTAGGGCACGACGGCGGTGATGCGCCGCGCCGAGGAACGCCGGAGCGCGTCGATGGAGATCAGCAACTCCATCAGGTGATCGTTGGTCGGATACGACGTCGACTGGATGACGAACATGTCCTCGCCGCGCACGTTCTCGAGGATCTCGACGAAGACCTCCATGTCGGCAAAGCGGCGGATATTGGCCTTCACAAGCGGCAGGTCGAGCCTTGCGGCGATCGCCTCGGCCAGCGGCCGATTGCTGTTGCCGGTCAGAATCTTCATCGACGCGATCCCCGCCCGGGCGCTTAGTTCGCGCGCAAGGCCTTACAAATAAAGGATAAATCCCCGATTGCGGGCGGCACCATAGACAGCTTTGCGCGGCCTGTAAACCGCGTGGGCTGGGGCTAATTCAGCGCCGCGGTGTACCGCCCGCCCGGATCATCAGATCGAGGATGCCCTCGCTGGCGGCGAGTGCGATGACGTGGGCGACGCCGCCCCATTCACCATTGAGCGCGCCGGCCTTGATGGTGTTGGCCTGCTCGAGGTCGCCGAGCTGCTCGCCACCCGGCCCCTTCACCACCCAGCGGATGACGATGCGCTGCGCACCCTCGGCCGGCGGGCTGATTTCGACCGAGCCGATCACCGTCACGGTGGTGGCGTCGGGCGCGTCGACCAGCACCACCTGTTGCTCGCCCAGCGCGCGCCGCATGCCGGCGGTCAACGCGCGATTGCCGTCGCCCGGCGCGCCGGTGACGGTGAGCACGCGCACGCGCGGGAATTTCGCCGCCGCGGTGGCGGGCGCGGGCGCGGGCGTTGGCGCTGCGGGCGGGGTGGCCGATGCCGGCGTGGCGGTGGCCGTAGGCGCGGCGCCCGCGGTCGGTACTTCAGTGGGTGGCAGCACGGTGGTCAGCGCGCCGACAGGCGCGTTGGCGGGATCGGCGCGGCCGATCATGTCGGCGACGTGATAGGCGCCACGCGAGGCGACGCGGGAGATCAGGCGATCGCCGCCATCGAGCCATTCATCAGGCGTAGTGGTGGTGGTCTGCTCGTGGCGACCGATCAGCGCGCCCTTGGTGTCGCGCACCGTCCACACCCAGGTGACGCGCAGTTCGCTGTTCACCTGATGCGGACGGCCGCTGATCTCGATGGTGCGTGGCGCGCTGTTGCCGTTCATCGCCGCGACGATGCCCTGCTGACGCAGCGCCAGCACGATGGCTACAGGCAGGCGTTCGGCCATCGCATCGGTGACGCCCTTTGGCGGCAGCACGACGAACTCAGCCTGCTCCAGCGGTGGGCGCAGCCGCGGGTCGATGAGGGTCCGGCTCTGGCCTTGACCCTGGTCTTCCTTCCCGTCCGGTTGGAACGGGCGGGGCGTGTCGCCGCAGGCGCTCAACGCGAGCAGGCACGCCCACAGCGCGATCCACGGCTTGTGTCTAGGCCACGATCGCGACACAGGTCACCAGCAGGCCCAGCATGCAGAGCGCGGCGAACATCACCAGGTAGGGCATCGCTTCAGTCGACCAGCATGATCGCGGACAGGCCGCGACCGTAGTCCTTCACGCCCTGCAGCGTATTGCGGCGGTAGCTGAAGAACTGCCGCTCGTTGCCCAAGGTGTCGTGGCCGCTGTCCTCGACGGCGGCGACGCCCAGCAACCGCAGTCGGCGCAGCAGATAGCCGGGCAGGTCGAACATGTAGTGGCCCGCGCGGCGCGAGGCGGAGAAGAACGCGGCGTTGGTCGCGTCCTGGTCGATGAATGGCGCCGGGAACTCGGGGCCGACCTCGTAGGATTCGCGCGCGATGCACGGGCCGACGGCGGCGTGCACACGCGCGCGTTGCGCGCCGAGCTTCTCCATCGCCGAGAGCGTCGTCTCGACGACGCCGGCCAACGCGCCCTTCCAGCCGGCATGCGCCGCGCCGATCACGTGTGCCGAGGCGTCGGCCAGCAGCACCGGCGCGCAATCCGCCGACAGCACGCCCAGCGCCACGCCCGGCCGGTCGGTCACCATTGCGTCCGCCTTGGGTGCGCCGGGCGAGGTCCACAGCTTCGTGTCGTCGACCCTGAGCACCGTCGTCGAATGAATCTGATGGACGGTCAGCAACCGCTCCGGCGCCAGGCCCAACCGGCCGGCGGCGCGGGCGCGATTCTCCGCGACATTGGCGGGATCGTCGGTCGAACCGTAGCCGCAGTTGAGAGAAGCGTAGATACCCTGGCTGACGCCGCCTTCGCGCGTGAAGAAGGCGTGCCTCACATGCGGCAGGCGGGTGAGACTGGGAAGCGTGAGCACGTGCGGTCGCCGTTCGTCGCGGGTGGGGCGGCGAGCCGAGTCAGGTGAATCCCGCCGCCGGCGGCAGCGACGGATCACGCAACGCGATCGCGCGGAACAAGGTGCCCATTTGATCGGGGTCGATCAAGCGCCGCGACGCCGCGTCGATCGCTTCGGCTTGGGCCGGCGACGCCGTCCGGCGCAGCAGCGCGGCGCGGGTTTCGATGCCAAGATCGCGCAGGAAATCGCCTTGGCCGGTGGGGCCATCGACCGCGGCGCCCGCCTGCCGGGCGGCGCGGGCGACGGCGGCGAAATCCACATGGGCCGTCAGGTCCGCCTCGCCGATGGCCTCGAACACGTCGGTGGGCTTGTGCGCGCGCAGCGCCTGCAAGGTGTCGCCGTTGGTGCCGGAATCGTAGCCATAATCGACGAACAGCGCGGCGCCATGATCGGCCGCGATGCGGCGCGCGATCTCGGACGTCAGGGAGGTGACGGCCGGCGAGAGCTCGGCGACCGAGCCGAACCGGTCGATCGCGCGCACCGCGTCAGGCAGCAACGCGGCCAGCGGCGACTTGCCGGGCGCCGACGCGAAGGCGAACTTCGCGCTCTCGCGCACCAGCCCGACCATGCGTTCCGCCCATCCCCAGGGTTGGCGCACGAGCTGGCGGATCGGCAGCGCGTCGAGGAATTCGTTGGCGACCAGCAACAGCGGGGCGCCCGACGGCACGTCGGCGAAGCGCTCGTGCCACCGCGGCGTGACATGGTCGGCCAGCGCCGCGCGCTGGGCATCCCGCAGGCCGGCGTGGATCTCGACGAGGTGCGGCTCGAGGGCGTCGTGGAAACCGGGCACCGCGCGGGTGGCGCGCAAGGCGTCGCCAAGCAGCGTCCCGCGCCCAGGGCCAAGCTCGACCAGAAGCACGCGTCGGGGTGAGCCCAGGGCCGTCCAGCGTTCGGCCAGCCAGGCGCCTATCAGCTCGCCGAACATCTGGCTGATCTCGGGCGCCGTGACGAAGTCACCGCCGGCGCCCAACGGCTTGCCGCGGCGGTAGTAGCCGAGCACCGGGTGATTCAGCGCCTCGGTCATGAACTCGGAGACGGTGATCGGGCCGGCCAGCGCGATGCGCTGGCGTATTATGTCGGCGAGCTCGACCATGCCTCAGGCGGTCAGCGGCGGTCGGTTCGTGGCGCGCATGATCAGCCAGGCGCCGAACGCGACCAGCGGCAGCGACAGGATCATGCCCATGGTCAGCCAGGTGCCGGCGAGGTAGCCGAGATGCGCGTCGGGCTCGCGCCAAAACTCGCCGATGATGCGCGCCAGACCGTAGCCGGCCCAGAACACGCCACAAATCAAGCCCGGCCGGCGGCGCAGGCCGTAGACCCGCCACAGCACCAGGGTGATCGCGAACAGGATCAGGCCTTCGAGGCAGGCCTGATAGAGCTGGCTGGGATGGCGCGGCGTCAACAGCGGATCGCGCGGAAAGATCATCGCCCACGACACGTCGGTCGGCCGGCCCCAAAGCTCGCCGTTGATGAAATTGGCCATGCGGCCGAAGAACAGGCCTTGCGGCGCCACGATGCCGATCACGTCGGCGAAGGCGAACAGGTCGGCCTTCTGCTTGCGGGCATAGAAGATGATCGCCAGGGTCACGCCCAGTAGGCCGCCATGGAAGGACATGCCGCCTTCCCACACGGTGAAGATTTTCATGGGATTGGCGAGGTAGAAGCCCGGCTTGTAGAACAGCACGTAGCCCAACCGACCGCCGAGAATCACGCCCAGCGCCGCCCAGAACAGGAAGTCGTCGAGCGCCTTGGCGCTCATCACCCGGGGCGCCTGCTCGACGATGCGTCGGGCCATCAGCCAGGCGACGACGAGACCCGCGATATAGGCCAGCGCGTACCAGCGGATGGCGAGCGGACCGATGGCGATCGCGACGGGATCGATGTCGGGATAGGGGATGACCGCGGGCAGCATGGGCGCGGGTTTAGCGGCCCTTACGGCGGCTGTCACGCAAGGCGTTGCCGCCGCGATTCACCGATAAGGATCGGCCCGGGACAGATGGTCGGTGATATAGCGCCGCACGCCGTCCTCCAGGGCGGTGAACGGCGCCGTGAAGCCGGCCGCGCGCAGTCGTTCGACGCGCGCCTCGGTGAAGTACTGATACCGTTCACGGATCGCTTCGGGCGTGTCGATCCAGTCGATGGCGACGGGGCGGCCCATCGCGGCGAAGACGGCGTGTGCGAGGTCGAGGAAGCTTCGCGCCTGGCCGGTGCCGATATTGAACAGGCCCGACAGCGCCGGCTGGCGCCACAGCGCCAGCATGGCGGCGACGCAGTCGTCGATCCAGACGAAGTCGCGCAACTGGCCGCCATCGCCGTAGTCGGGGTTGTGCGAGCGGAACAGCCGCGCGCGACCGCTGTCGCGCACCTGCTCGAAGAGCGCCAGCGCGACGCTACGCTGGCCGCCCTTGTGATACTCGTTGGGGCCATAGACGTTGAAGAACTTCAGCCCCGCCCAGGACGGCGGCGAGAGCTCGCCCGCCGCGACCATGCGCAGCACCTCGAGGTCGAAGCGGTGCTTGCTCGCGCCGTAGGGGTTGAGCGGCGCCAGCCGGCGCAAGGCCTGGCCGTCGAAGGCGTCGTCGAAGCCGTGCGCGCCGTCGCCATAGGTCGCGGCCGACGAGGCATACAGGAAAGGGATTCCGCGCCGGGCGCAGAAGCGCCACAGGCGAAGCGGCAGGGCGACGTTGACACGCTCGAGCAGGACGAGATCGGTCTCCGTGGTCGAGCTGATGGCGCCGAGATGGAACATCGCCTCGACACGACGGCCCTCGCGCTCGAGGAAGTCATCGAGTGCTTCGGGCGGTACAAAGGCCGCGAGGGCGCGCCGTTTGAGGAGGTTGCGCCGCTTGGCCTCGTGATCGAGGCGATCGACGACGACGACGGCACGTGCGCCGGCGCGTTCCAGAGCCGCGACCAGACAGGAGCCGATGAAGCCGGCGCCGCCGGTGACCACGATCATGCGCGTCTTATAGCGCGACCACGGCGCTGGCGCGCATCGCCCGCGACGCCTATATCGCGGGGACGCTCAGGAGGACGTCATGCAGACGCGCAATCCCCTTCTCGATGACCTGGCCAAGGTGGCGGCCGGCGCCGCCGGTGCGTTGAGCGGCGTGCGCGAGGAGGTCGAGGCGCGTATCCGCGACCAGCTGGCCAAGATCCTCGACGGCATGCACTTGCCCAACCGCGAGGAATTCGAGGTCGTGCGCGCCATGGCGGTTGCGGCGCGCGAAGAGAACGAGGCCCTGAAGGCCCGCATCGCCGAGCTCGAAGCGCGGCTGGCCAAGCTCGGCTAGCCGTCGCGTTGCCGGAGGCTCCGGATTAAATTCGGAGAATCCACATGCTGGATTCTTGCGCCATGAGTCCCGACGTGGCAGGCTATGGGTAGTGGGCGCCGAGAATACGCCCACAAGATTTGGAAACGCACTGGATGTCGTAGTGGTCCGCGCCTGCCGTCCAGCCCTTCCGGGGCGTGGCGGGCGCGTTTGGGATTCGCGGGGTGGGCGATGGCGCTGATGCAACGGGAGCATAGCGAGCTACGGGCGCCCAATCCGCTTGAGTTGGTCGAGCGGGTTGTGACGGAAAACGAATGGCCCTTCGATCGAACCAGTGAGCGGGAGATCGCCGTTGAGGTGGCCGGTCGCTGGTGCGACTACCGGATGTTCTTCTCCTGGCGCGAGGACGTGAGCGCGCTGCACTTCACCTGCGCCTTCGACGCGCGTATCCCCAGCGAGAAGCACGGCGACGTGCACGCCCTGCTGGCCCAGATCAACGAGAAGCTTTGGCTCGGCCATTTCGACCTGTGGTCGGAGGAGGGCCTACCGATGTTCCGCCACTCGATCCTGCTGCGCGGCACGCGCGGGCTGTCGGTCGAGCAGCTCGAGGACCTCATGGAGGTCGCGATCGGCGAGAGCGAGCGTTTCTATCCAGCGTTTCAGTATGTCGTCTGGGCCGGCAAGACGCCCAGTGAAGCCCTGGCCGCCTCGATCCTCGAGACGGTCGGGCAAGCGTGAGTTCAGTTCCGACGCCCCCTCAGGACAACGAAGAGAACCAAAGAGGCGTCGCGCCGCGCCGGTCCCAGCCCTCTCCCCGGGGCCGGCGCGGTTGAACTCCCTACCGGACGGCGGGGCGTCCAGCCTCCCTGAACGACACCATTCGCCCACGCGACTCGTCCCATAGCCAGCAGCGCGGCGCGCGCAGCCCGTCGCGCAGGCCGAGCGTGGTGACCGTTCGCAGCGTGGCGCTGCCGGCGTGGCACTTGGCCAGCCGATAATTGGGGATTCTCGGGTTGAGATGGTGGACGTGGTGATAGCCGATGTCGCCCGTGAACCAGCGCAGCGGCTGCGGCAGTCGAAGGTAGGAGGTGCCGCGCAACGAGGCGGCGGTCGCCGTCCAGTCGACGCGGCGCAGCCAGGCGGCGGCTTCGAAGCGATGCTGTACCGAGAACAGCCAGACGCCGGCGATCGCCGCCAGGGTGATGGTCGGCAGCTGGACACGCGCCATGGTGCCGAAGCCGACGCACAGGCCGAGGACGACGAACAGCGTCACCAGCGACAGATTGGTCGCGTGCACCGACCGGCGTTCGCTCCGCCAGGCGCCGGGCGTGTCGAAGGGCAGGCGATAGAGCAGCACGAAGACCAGCGGCGGCAGCAGTAGATGCGCGATCAGCGGATGGCGGACGATCCGGTACGCCGCGCGCTTGCGGCGCGACAGGCGATGATACTCCGCCGTCGTCAGGCACGAGGAGTAGATGTCGGCGCCACTTTCCCGGCGGTCGAGATTGTTCCAGTTGGCGTGGTGCCCGGCGTGCTGGCGGCGCCAATGCTGGTATGGCGTCAGCGTGACGAGGCTGCACATTCGGCCGACCCAGTCATTGACGCGCTTGGAGCCGAACAGCGCGCCATGGCCGCAATCGTGCTGCAGGATGAAGATGCGCACGACGAAGGCGGCGGCAGGCACGGCGAGAGCCAGGGTCAACCAGAACGAGACATGCGCGGTGAGGTACATCGCGGCGAGCAGCGCGAGGAAAGGCAGGAACGTCGAGACGAGCTGGAGAACCGCGCGCGACGGCTGCGCCGATTGGTGCGCGCCGAGCACCCGGCGCAGCGCGGCGCTATCGCTATCGCCTAACGAGGAGGCTGAGGGCATCGACGCCTCGTGTGGCTGGGGGCTGGTTCCGCTCAGGAAAGGTCCTCTTCCTTGACCATCCTCTCGACGCCGTTCTCGGCCGAACGCACGCGGTACTGGTTCTGGTTGCCGGCCGGCGGCATTAGGCGCAGCACTTCGTAGCGACCCTGTGGCGTGCCGGCGAACTTCGGCGCCGCGACGCGGACGAACTGGCCGACCTTGAACTTGTGCTCTTTCATGTCGGGTTTCCCTTGGAGTCACGCAAGGGCGCCACGCGCGCCAGCGCGTCGGCGGAATCCGCCTTGATCGTCGAGCGCATAGGCACCCTTCCATCGCAGGCGGGAGCACACTGTCTCTCAGCCACCGGCGCCGCGAAGTCGTCCTGCCGGTGATGTCGGCATAGGCTCACGTTTCGGCCGCCGTGGCGAGGGCTGAATCCCGGAACCGGTGGTCACGCGCGTAAAGCGGGCTCCCGGCGCTGGGCGGCGCCTGTCCGGGCCGGTCCAAGGGAAAGGGACTTGTCTAACGGCGGCGAACGTGCGTATTGGCCGGACGTTCGACCTCTTGGCCGCATTCGGCTCGCGGTGCGTCTTTGGCGTGCCTTGCGTTGGGACTCCCAGGCGATCGAGCCTGCGCGTTGCGACCGATGTCCAACGCGCCCCGTGCCGACCGCAGAGGATACAGTCCATGCCCAAGGGTACCGTCAAATTCTTCAACCAGACCAAGGGCTACGGCTTCATCCAGCCGAGCGACGGGTCGAAGGACGTCTTCGTCCACATCTCGGCCGTGCAGCGCGCCGGCCTCGATGGCCTGAGCGAAGGCCAGACCGTGTCGTTCGAGGTGTCGATGGAGCGTGGCAAGCCGGCGGCGACGAACCTGAAGGCCGAGTAGGCCGGCTCGCAACAACCGGCTCACCAGCGAGGACAAATGGCGAAAGAAGATCTGATCGAGTTCCAGGGCACGATCGCCGAGGCGCTGCCCGACGGTCGTTTCCGCGTCACCCTGGAGTCGGGGTCGGAAATCATCGCCTACACCGCCGGCCGCATGAAGAAGAACCGCATCCGCGCCTTGGCCGGCGACCGCGTGACCGTGGAAATGACGCCTTACGACCTGACCAAGGGTCGCGTCATATACCGGCATAAGGACGAACGCCCCGGCTCGATCGGCGCCGCCGCCCCGCGCCGGCGCAATTTCGTTCGCCGCTAGGCGCGCACCGCTTTCGAATCGACGGGCGCTGCGAGCGAGACCCGACAGGGGAAGCGCTCGCAGGCGATCTCGACTTCCCACTTGCCGGCGGCGAGCCAGGCGGCGTCGACTCCGCCATCGTGGCCGACATAGCCCAGCCCGACGCTGCGGCCCACCGTGTGCCCGAACATCCCCGATGCGACGATCCCGGCGCGCTCGCCATCGCGCCAGATCGGCTCGTCGTGCAGCAAGAGCGGCTGGGGATCGTCGAGCACCAGCGCTACCAGCCGGCGCTTCAGCCGCTGGCCGCGCGCCGGCAGCAGCGCCTCGCGGCCGATGAAGCCGCCGGGCTTGTCCCAGGCCACCGCGAAGCCCAGCCCCGCCTCGAGCGGCGAGGTCTCGTCGGTGATGTCGTGGCCGAAATGGCGATAGCCGCATTCGAGCCTCAGCGAGTTCATCGCGTGGTAACCCGCCAGCCTCAGGCCGAACCGCTCGCCCGCTTCCAGCACGGCGTCGAACACGCCGGCGGCGAACTCCGCCGGGATGTAGAGTTCCCAACCCAGCGCGCCGACATAGGTCAGGCGCGACGCGCGCACGCGGGCGTAGGCGATATCGACCTCGCGTGAGGTCATGAAGCCGAAGCCTTTGGCGCTGAAGTCCTCGTCCGGTGACAGCGCCGCCATGAGTTCGCGCGAGCGCGGCCCCATCACGCCCAGCACGACCTGGCCCGAGGTGATGTCGGTAACGGTGCAGCGCGATCCGGTTGGAGTGTGGCGGCGCAGCCAGACAAGGTCGCGCGTCTGGCACGCGGCCGAGGTGACGACGAGAAACTCCGTCGCCGACAATCGCGTGACCGTGACGTCCGCCTCGATGCCGCCGCGCTCGTTGAGCCATTGCGTGTAGACGACGCGGCCCGGCTCGACGGCGATGTCGTTGGCGCAGATGCGGTTGAGCACCGCCTCGGCGTCGACGCCTTGCACCATGAACTTGCCGAACGAAGTCTGGTCGAACAGCGCCACACTTTCGCGCGCCGCGCGGTGCTCCTCGCCCGAGGGGCCGAACCAGTTCTGCCTGCCGTAGCTGTATTCGTACTCGGGCACCATGTCCGGCGGCGCGAACCAGTTGGCGCGCTCCCAGCCCGCGGTCTCGCCGAAGCAGGCGCCCATGACCGTGAGACGATCGTGCAGCGGTGAGCGCCGCGCGCCGCGCGCGGTCTCGACCTGGCGATAGGGCCAGTGCATGGCGTAGAGCAGGCCCAGGGTCTCGACCGTGCGTTCCCGCAGATAGGCGCGGTTGCGCTGGAACGGCATGACGCGGCGGATGTCGACGTCCCACAGATCCATCGGCGGATGGCCGTGCACGATCCAGTCGGCCAGCACCTTGCCGGCGCCGCCGGAGGACTGGATGCCGATGGAGTTGAAGCCCGAGGCGACGAAAAAGCCCGGCAGCTCCGGCGCCTCGCCCAGCAGGTAGCGGTCGTCGGGCGTGAAGCTCTCTGGCCCGTTGAAGAAGGTGCGGATGCCGGCCTCCCCGAAGCGCGGCACGCGATGCGCCGCCTTCTCGAGCTGCGGCGCGATGTGGTCCATGTCGACCGGCAACGTGCCGAAGGCAAAATCATCCGGCGCGGCGCGATGATCCCATGGCCGAGACACCGGCTCGAACCAGCCCACCAGCAGCTTGCCGGCGTCCTCCTTGAAGTAGTTGGCGCCGTCGGGGTCGCGCAGCACCGGTGTGTCCGGCGATAGTCCGGCGATCGGCTCGGTGACGACGTAGAAATGCTCGGCGGCATGCAGCGGCACGGCGACGCCGGCCATCTCGCCGACCTGGTGGCCCCACAGCCCGGCGCAGTTCACGACGATCTCGGTCGCGATGTCGCCGTGCTGCGTGCGTACGCCCGCGGCGCGGCCGTTCTTCTTCAGGATGCCGGTGACCGTGACGCCTTCGTGGATGCGCACGCCGCCGCTGCGCGCGCCGCGCGCCAGTGCCATGGCGGTGTCGACGGGGTTGGTCTGGCCGTCCTTGGGGATGAACAGGCCGCCGACCACATCGTCGACATGGAGCAGTGGCCAGCGCTCGCGCGCTTCGCGAGGCGTCAGCAGGTGGGCGTCGAGGCCGAAGTGCCGCGCCATTGAGGCGCCGCGCCTGAGTTCTTCCCAGCGCCCCTCGGTGGCGGCGATGGCGAGCGAGCCACGCTGCTTGAAGCCGGTGGCCACACCGGTCTCCAGCTCCAGGATCGAGAACAGCTCGGCGGTGTATTTGGCGAGCCGCGTGAGGTTGTGTGTGGCACGCAGCTGGCCGACCAGCCCGGCGGCGTGCCACGTCGTGCCGCTGGTGAGCTTCTGGCGCTCCAGCAGCACGACGTCGTGCCAGCCATGCTTGGTCAGATGGTACGCAACGCTCAGGCCGACGATGCCGCCGCCGATGATGACGACATGCGCGTGGCTTGGAAGGGACGGGCTTGAACTCATGGGCTCTCTTGACGGGAGCGCCGGCGTCTCGCCGGCTCATGGAAGGGGCCGGCGGGACACCGGCGCTCCCAGAATACCTACAACGAGCGATACACCGCGCTCTCGTAATCGCGGAACAGGCCGATCACCTTGGGATCGAAGAACGGCAGGGTCTGCGTCGCGAAGACGCCGCCGATCTTCTTCGCCGGATCGGCCCAGAAATAGGTGTTGGCGAGGCCGGCCCAGGCAAGGCTGCCGGGCGAGCGGCCCTGCGGCGTGGTGGCGGTGTTGATCAGGAAGCTCAGGCCCCATTTGCACGGCATGCCCGGGAAGAAATCGGCGTCGGCGGAGAAAGGCGGCGCGGCGGTCTTCAGCGCCACCACGTTGATGTCGCCGATATTGTTGCGCGCCATATCGGCGAAGGTCTTGCGGCTCACCAGCGGCGCGCCGTCGTTGAGCAGGCAACGCACGTACTTCAGGTAATCCTGCACCGTGCCGTAGAGCCCGCCGCCGCCCATATGGAACTCCGGCTCCTGCGGGATCTCGAACGGCATGGCGGCGAGCTTGCCATCCTCGCCGCGCGCGTGCGTGCCCGACAGCCGCGCGCGCTGGCCATCGCCGAGCTTGAACGAGGTCGAATTCATGCCCAGCGGCTCGAAGATGTTCTTGCGCAGGAAGACGTCGAGCGTCTCGCCGCTGGCCGCCTCGACCGCCTTGCCGACCCAGTCGATGTTGATGCCGTAATCCCAGCGCGTGCCCGGATCGAAGGTCAGCGGTGTGCCGAGCGCGGCGTTCTGGCAGGAGATGATGCCGGGGATGCCGGCGCCCTCCATGTACTTGCCCAGATCCGCGTTCCAGATGTCGTAGGAGAAGCCGGCGGTGTGGGTCACCAGCTGGCGCAACGTGATGGCGCCTTTCGCCGGCCGCAGCTTCGGATTGCCGGAAGGATCGAAGCCCTCGAAGACCTTGGGGCTGGCGAGCTGCGGCAGCAACTTGCCGATCGGCTCGTCGAGCGAGAGCTTGCCGCGCTCGACCAGCTGCATCGCCGCGGTACCGGTGATCGCCTTGGTCATCGAGGCGATCCACACCACGGTGTCCGGCGTCATCGAGGCCGGCTTACCGGCCTCGCGCACGCCGAAGGCGCCTTCGTAGATGGCTCCCGAATCGGTGGTGGCGGCGGCCGCGACTCCGGCGGCGGCACCGCGGTCAATGCCCTGTCTCAGAACGTCGTCGATGTCAGGCATGGCGTTGTCCTCCACCGGGGCCTCGCCCGGGTGGGGCAAGCCTACGACGGACCGCGCCTCAGAGGGAGTCGTAGACCGCCGTTTCGAACGCCTTGAACGCCTTGACCGATCGGGTGTCACAGAACGGCAATATCTGCGTGCCCCAGACGCCGGCGACGCGCTTGGTCGGGTCGACCCAGAAGTAGAGGTTGCCCAGCCCGGCCCAGGCGAGGCTGCCGGCGGCGCGGCCTTCGGGCGTGGCGCGCGTATTGATCGAGAAGCTCAGGCCCCATTTCTGCGGGATGTCGGGGAAGAGATTGGCGTCCAGCGACATGGCGGGCGCGAAGGTCCGGAGCGTCTCGACGAAGAGGTCGCCCATGTTGTTGCGCGCCATTTCGGCGAAGGTCTCGGGCTTCACCAGCCCGCCGCCTTGCGCCAAGAGCGCGCGCAGGAAGGCGAGGTAGTCGGGGATGGTGCCGAACAGCCCGCCGCCACCGCCGAGGAACTCCGGCTCCTCCGAGCGCACCAGCGTCATGGTTTGCAAGGTGCCGTCGGGCTGGCGCGCATGCGGCGTGGCGCGGCGCGCCTGCTGGTCGGGGCGCAGGCGGAAGCTGGTGTCCTGCATGCCCAGCGGCGTGAAGATATGCTGCCGGAAGTAGGCCTCGAGGTCCTGGCCGCTCACCGCTTCGACGGCGCGGCCGGCCCAGTCGATCGAGATGCTGTATTGCCAGCGCGTGCCGGGGTCGAAGGTCAGCGGCGCGTTCAGCGACTCCAGCTTGCCGGTGGTCAGGCCCGGCAGGCCGGTGACCTGCATGTATTTCTGGATGTCGCCGTTCCAGTTCTCGTAGCCGAAGCCCGCGGTGTGGGTGAGCAGTTGTCGCAAGGTGATCGGCGACCTGGCCGCCCGCAGGATCGGCTTGCCGCCGGCGTCGAAGCCCTCAAGCACCTGCGGTTTGGCGAGCTGCGGCAGCACGTCGGCGATCGGCCCGTCGAGCGAGAGCTTGCCGCGCTCGACCTGCTGCATGGCCGCAACCGCCGTGATCGCCTTGGTCATCGAAAACAGGCGCAGCACGGTGTCGGGCGTCATCGGCTGCCGATCGCCCACGGCGCGGACTCCATGGGCACCCTGATAGATCACGCCCGTGTCGGTCGCCGCCGCCGCGACGACGCCATGCACGTCGCCACCGGCCACCGCCTCGGCCAGCGCCCTGTCGATCCTGTCCACCATCAACCCGCTCCCTCGTGACGCGCGCGAGCCTACGGCACGGTGCGACGCAAGCCCATCCTTTCTCCATGACCGTGGTTGAGCGAGGATGGAAACGGATTATGTTCCCGGGGGTCGGGCGAAAGGTGGGTTTATGCGGGTAGGCGTCGAGGTCGGCGGTACGTTCACGGATCTGGTGGCGGTGGCCGGCGGCAAGGTCGTGGTCACCAAGGTGCCCAGCACGCCGCGCAGCCCCGATATCGGCGCGCTCGACGCGTTGCGCGCCTCGGGCCTGGCCATTTCCGGCATCGAGGATCTCGGCCACGGCTCCACGGTCGCCACCAACGCCGTGCTGGAGCGCAAGGGCGCCAAAGTGGCGTTCGTCGCCACCGCGGGTTTCCGCGACATGCTGTTCCTGCAGCGCCACGATCGCCGCAATATCTACGACCTCGCCTACCGCAAGCCCCGGCCACCCGTGCATCGCGCCGATTGCTTCGAGGCGATCGAGCGCGTGGCGGCTGACGGCTCGGTGATGACGCCGCTCGACGAGCGCGCGGTGCGCGAGATGCTGGTGCCGGCGCTGAAGGCGGGCGGTTATGGCGCCGTGGCGATCTGCCTGCTCAACGCCTACGCCAATCCCGCGCACGAACTGAAGCTCGCCGACCTGTTGCGATCGACGCTGCCCGGCGTGCTGGTGCAGTGCTCGCACGAAGTGGTGCGCGAGTTCCGCGAGTTCGAGCGCGCCTCGACCACGGTGCTCTCGGCCTATGTCCAGCCGGTGATCGACGGCTACCTCCGGCGCTTCGAGGACACGCTGTCCGGCGACGGCTTCAAGGGCCGCTTCACCGTGATGCAGTCCAATGGCGGGCGATTGCCGGCCGACGCGATGCGCCGCAGCGCGATCACCGCGCTGTATTCCGGCCCGGCCGCGGGCGTGGTCGGCGCGTTGCGCCAGGTGGCGCGCTCGGGCTTCGGCGATCTCGTGACCTTCGACATGGGCGGCACCAGCACCGATGTCTGCCTGGTCGAGAACGGCCGGCCGGCGCTGGCCTCGGAGACCGAGATCGACGGCCTGCCGATCCGCACGCCCGTGCTCGACATCGTCTCGGTCGGCGCCGGTGGTGGCAGCATCGCCTGGGTCGACGATGGCGGCATGCTGCGCGTCGGCCCGCAAAGCGCCGGTGCCGATCCCGGCCCGGCCTGCTACGGCAAGGGCGGCACACAGCCCACGACCACCGACGCGCATGTCGTGATCGGCACGATCCGGCCTGGCTCGTTCCTCGGCGGGCGCATGACCCTGGAGGCGGTGGCGGCGCGCAAGGCGTTCGAGCCCTTGGCCCAGCGCTTCGACATGTCGGTCGAAGAGGCGGCGGCCAGCGCCTTGCGCCTGGCCAACGCCAACATCATGCGTGCCATCCAGCTGGTCTCGACCGAGCGCGGCCGCGATCCGCGCGACTACGTGCTGGTGCCTTTCGGTGGCGCCGGGCCGCTGCACGCGGCGAAGGTGGCCGAGGATCTCGGCATCAACACTATCGTCGTGCCGCCCAATCCCGGCGTGATCTCGGCGTACGGGCTGCTGGCGTCCGACTACACCAAGTTCGACAGCGTCACCCGCAAGATGCGGCTCGACGATACCGCTGCGAGAGACGCCACGGCGCGCTTCGCCGAGATGCGCGCGCGGTTGTCAGAGCAGTTCGACGGTATGGGGCTGAAGGGCGCGCTGGCCTTCACCCATACGCTGGAGATGCGCTTCGTCGGCCAGGCCTTCGAGGTGCCAGTCGAGGTGCCCGAGGATCGCGTTGCCGCGCTCGACGCAGCCTATCTGGCGGAGCGCTTCGGCGAGGCGCATCACCGCATGTTCCTGCACGGCGCCAATCTCGACCGCGCGGTCGAGATCGTCTCGCTGCGGGTCGGCGCCACCCTGCCGATCGACTCGCTGCCCAAGCTAGAGCGCGAGCGTGTCGCGCCGCGCGCGGCAGAGCAGGCGCGCATCCACGAGGGCGGCGCCTGGATCGACTGCGCCCGCCACGCCGCGGAGGCGATTCCCGAAGGCCAGGCGATCGCCGGTCCGGCCGTGATCGAGGGCTACACCGCCACGACCTACGTGCCGCCGGGCTGGACGGCGAGCATCGATACGGCGGACAATATGGTGCTGAGACGAGTCTGATCCTTCTCCCCGCGAGCGGGGAGAAGGTGGCCCGAAGGGCCGGATGAGGGGCTGCCGCAATTCGGTCGCGAAAGCCCCTCACTCCAACCCTCTCCCCGCATCGGCGCGACCGAAGGTCGTCGCCTGAAGGGAGAGGGAGGAAGAGCTGAAGGAGTCGATGTCGATGAGCGTGAATCCGATCGACTATGCGGTGATCAGCCAGGCGCTGATCGCGGCGGCGCGCGAGATGGGCGCCAAGCTGATCCGTTCGGCCTATTCGACCATCCTGCGCGAGGCGCGCGACGGCTCGGCCGGGCTGATGGACCGCCATGGCAACACGGTGGCGCAGGCCGAGCTGATCCCGATGCAGCTCGGGCCGATCGGCATGACCTTGCGCGCCTGCCTCAAGCGTCATCCGATCGAGACGCTCAGGGAAGGCGACTTCCTGATCAACAACGACCCGTTCGAGGGTGGCCAGCACATCCCCGACGTCTTCATCTTCACGCCAGTCTTCGTCGACGGGAAAGTGGTGGGCTTCGGCGCCTCGGTGGCGCACCACCTCGATCTCGGTGGCGGTGCGCCGGGGCTCAACATCCACGCCTCCGACGTCTACCAGGAAGGCCTGCGCATCCCACCGTCGCGCTACAGCTACACCACCGACTGGAACGGCGGCGCCTTTGAGCGCCTGGTCACCGCCAATGTCCGCGTGCCCGATCTCACCATCGGCGACTTCAACGCCCAGTTCGCTGCGAATGCCATTGGCGCGGGCCGCGTGCGCGAGCTTTGCGCGCGCTACGGCGCCGAGGCGGTGATGGCGGTGATGGCCGAGATGCAGGATTACTCGGAGCGCCGCGTGCGCGCCGCCATCGCCCAGGCGCCCAAGGGCGTCTACTACGGCGAGGACGCGGTCGACGACGACGGCCTCAGCGACGAGCCGCTCATCATCAAGACCAAGGTCACGATCTCCGATGACGGCGTCGAGGTCGACTTCGAAGGCACATGCGCGCAGGTCAAGCGCAACCTCAACTGCCCGTACTCCTCGACACTCTCGGCGGTTCTCTCCTGCGTGAAGTCGGTGCTGACCAGCCCCGACATTCCCTACAACGAGGGCATGGCGCGGCCGATCACGGTGAAGGTGCCATACGGTAGCCTGATGAACCCGCGCCCGCCCGCGCCGGTGCGCGCGCGCATGGTGCCGGCCTTCCGGGCCTACAACGCCGTGATGAAGGCGCTGGCCCAGGCACTGCCCGATCGCGTCATCGCCTGCGGCTACGACACCACCACCGCCTTCTGCCTCTCGCGCCTGGGCGAGAAGGGCTACAGCGTTTACCTGGAGATCTTCGGCGGCGGCTATGGCGGCTCGAAGGAGGCCGATGGCTGCGACGCGGTCGACGGCCCGCTTAGCAATTGCAGCAACGCGCCGGTCGAATCGCTCGACCTCGACTACGATTTCTTCCGCGTCGCGGCCTACGCGCTCGATCCCGACTCCTTCGGCATGGGCGCGCGCCGCGGCGGCGCCGGCTTCGGCCGCCGCTACGAGATCACGCGCGACGACGTGCAGCTGGCGATCTACTCCGACCGCTTCCGCCGCCCGCCCGAGGGCCTGTTCGGCGGCGAGCCCGGCAAGATGGGCTTCTGCCGCGTCCATCGCGCCGACGGCACGACGCAGGAGCTGCGCTCCAAGGCCGCCGTCGACCTGAAGAAGGGCGACGTGGTCGAGATCTTCGTTGGCGGCGGCGGCGGCTACGGCGACCCGCGCGACCGGCCCGCGTCGCTGCTCGACCGCGACCTCGCCGACGGCATGCTGAGGAGCGATCCAAGGGCGCGGAAGCTGGCAGCGGAGTAGCAGTTACTCTTCTCAAGGGAGCGAGCCATGCCCGTGCGCATCATCGGCATGATCGGCGTGACGCCACCCGGGAGCGGCGCGTCGTTGCATGTGATCAAGGGCGGGATCTCGCCGGCCTATCTGCGTGACTTCGCCCGCGCGCATGACGACGCCGACTTCGACCTGGCGCTGGTTGGCTATACCGCCTCGTCGGCCGAGGGCTTCCTCGTCGCGCAGCACGCGGCCGCGCATACGAAGCGGCTGGGTTTCCTGATCGCGCATCGGCCGGGCTTCGTCGCGCCGACCTTGGCGGCGCGCAAGATCGCGACCTTCGATCATCTCTGCGACGGACGGCTGGCGATCCATATCATCGCTGGCGCCAGCGACGCGGAGCAACATGGCGACGGCGACTTCGCGCCCAAGGAGGAGCGCTATCGCCGCGCGGCCGAGTACATCGAGGTGATGAAGCGGTCGTGGAGCGATGACAAGCGCTTCGACTTCGCCGGCGAGTTCTATCGCGTGCGCGGTGCGCGGGCCGATGTGAAGCCGTTGCAGAAGCCGCATCCGCCGCTGTTCTTCGGTGGTTCGTCCGAGGGCGCGCTGGCGATGGGCGCGAAGCATTGCGACGTCTTCGCCATGTTCGGCGAGCCGCTGGCGGCGACGAAGGAGCGCATGGCGGAGTTCCGCGCCCGCGCCGCGCAGTACGGCCGCTCGCCAACCTTCAACATGTCGTTTCGGCCGATCATCGCGGCGAGCGAGGGCGCGGCATGGGACAAGGCGCGTGCTTATCTCGCGGCGATCCAGGGACAGGGCGAACCGTCGGCTCCGAGCGGCCCGAAGAAGGCGCCACTCGATCATTCGGCGCAGCGCATTCTGGAGTTTGCGGCGCAGGGCGAGATCCATGACGAGCGGCTGTGGATGCCGATCGCCGAGGCCAGCGGCGCGGTCGGCAACACCACATGCCTGGTGGGTACGCCCGAGCAGGTGAGTAACGCACTGCTGCAATACTATCGGCTGGGCGTGCACTCTTTCCTGATTCGCGGCTTCGATCCCTTCAACGACACGATCGAGTTCGGTCGCGAGCTGATCCCAAGATTGCGAGCGGGCGCGGCGGAACTCGACAAGGCGGCGGCGGCCTGAGACAGTCCGGCCCGCATGACAACCCCTGGAGGGACTTCTCGATGAAGCTCTATTTCGCCCCCGGCGCCTGCTCGATCGGTATCCATGTGCTGATGAACGAGATCGGCAAGCCGTTCGAAGCGCACAAGATGAACTTCATGGAGCGCGAGCAGTACGGCGACGCCTTCGTGAAGAAGAATCCGAAGTCGAAGGTGCCGACGCTCGAGAAGGACGACGGCTCGGTGATCACCGAGTTCCCGGCGATCGCGACCTATCTGGCGATGACCAACCCGGACAAGAAGCTGATGCCGTCGAGCGCCGACGACATGGCCAAGGCTCTGGAGGTGATGGACTACTGCGTCTCGACCATCCACATGCAGGGTTTCTCCCGCATGTTCCGTCCGGAGAACTATGCGCCGTCCAAGACCGACCACGACGCGGTCAAGGCGCGCGGCAAGGAGATCTTCGAGAAGGGCCTGGCGCTGCTCGACGGCAAGATGGCCGGCAAGGACTACGTGCTGGGCAGCCAGTTCTCGATCGCCGACGCGGCGCTGTTTTACATCGAGTTCTGGGCCGGTCGCGTGAAGATTCCGCTGCCCGCCAATCTGCAGGCGCATTTCGATCGCATGAAGGCGCGCCCCGCCGTGCAGCGCACCTTCGCGGCCGAAGGCCTGCCGGCCTGATCTGCCCTTACGCTACCTTCCCCCTCCGGGGGGAAGGTAGAGCTCCTTACTTGAACCTTGCGTCGCGCCAGGCCAGGGCGGCCTTGACGCCCTGTTCCTTGCGGATGCGTGCGAACTCGCGCTTCTCCGGGCTCGAGCCGGCGTTCAGCAGGACGTCCATGTCGAGCGCCGTCGACAGCGCCCCCGATAGTCCCATCGCCTCGTACTGCGCATTGATCGCGCGCTTGGTCATGCGCACCGAGCGCTCGGCCGCCTTGGCCATGGTGCGCGCGATGGCCATGCCCTTGTCGAACGCCTGATCGGCGGGCACGACGTGGTTGACGATGCCCATGCGCAGCGCGTCGGCGGCATCGATACGGTCGTCGCCTGTCAGCAGCAGCTCCTTGGCCTGCTTCGGCCCGGTGATCCACGGCAGCAGCATGGCGACGATGCCGGTGCCGAAGCGCACCTCGGGCTCGCCGAAGCGCGTGCCCTCGGCGGCGACGGTGACGTCGCAGGCCAGCATCAGCTCGAAGGCGCCGGCGAGGCAGAAGCCATGCGCAACGGCGACCGTCGGCTTGGGGCTGTGCCAGAACTGCATGATGAAGTCGAACTGGAGCTTCATCTGCCGCTCCCAGTCCGATACGTCCTCCATCACCCGATCGCCGCCGGCCTTCAGGTCGAACCCGGCGGAGAAGGCGCGGCCAGCGCCGCGCACGACGATGGCGCGCGTGGTGCCGCTGGCGTTGAGCGCGGCGACGGCGTCGAGCGTCTCACGCATCAGCTCGTTGTTGAAGGCGTTGAGCACAGCCGGGCGGTTGAAGGTCAGAACCGCCACGGCCCCGTCGTGCTCGACGGTGATGTGCTGGGCGCTCACGCCTGGGCGCGCCGCGCGCCGCGTACCAGCCGGCCGGGCCGCGCGCCGGTGTCGGCGCCCTCGCGGCGCACCACGGCGCCGGAGACGATGGTCGCGACATAGCCTTCGGCGCGCTGCATGAGGCGGCGACCGCCGGTCGGCAGGTCGTAGGCGACCTCGGGTGCACGCAACGTCAGGCGGTCGAAGTCGATGACGTTGATGTCGGCCTTGTAGCCCGCCGCGATCACGCCGCGATCGTTCAGCCCGACGGCGGCGGCGGTCTCGCGCGCCTGGCGCGAGATCACGGTCTCGATCGGCAGCTTGGCGCCACGCTTGCGGTCGCGCGCCCAGTGGGTGAGCAGGAAGGTCGGCGTGCTGGCGTCGCAGATGATGCCGACATGCGCACCGCCGTCGCCCAGCCCGGGCAGGGTGTCACGATGCGTCAGCATCTCGCGCGTGGTGTCGAGGTTGCCGGTGACGTAGTTCAGGATCGGCACGTAGAGCATGCCGCTGCCTTCGCGCTCCAGCAGCACATCGTAGGCGATCTCCTCGGCGCGCTTGCCAGTGCGCCGCGCGATACCGGCGAGGCTCTGCTCGGGCGCCTGCTCGTAATCCGGCGGGTCGCCCAGCACGAAGATCTTGTCGAAGTTGGCGATGCGCTCCAGCACGTCGCGGTGGTTCAGCGGCTGCTCCGAGAGGATCGCCGCGCGCACTTCGGGCTTGCGCATCTCGGCCACGCGCTGCGCGAGCGGCAGGTGGGCGATCTTCTTGTAGGTCGGGTGGGTAAAGAACGGATTGCGCGTCAACTCGAGGCCGAGCATCAGGCCGATGGCGCGGCCGCAGACCTGCGCCTTCACCGGCAGCCCGTCGTCGACGGCCCGCGAGATCAGGCCCAGGGTCTGACGCCAGCGGTCGGGCGCGCGATCGTTCTGCGCCAGAGAGATCGACAGGGGCCGGCCCGACTTCTCCATGATGCGCCGGAGCATGGCGATCTCGGCGTCGATGTCACGCAGGTCGGAGACAATCTGCATCACACCCGTGCCGGCGTCCTTCATGCCCATGGCGATGGCGGTGAGCTCCGACTCCTCGGCGGTCAAGGTCGGGATGTGTCGGCCGTCGCTGGCCTTGTGGTTGATGGTGCGCGAGGTGCCGAAGCCCAGCGCGCCCTGACGCATCGCCTCGGCCGACAGGCGGCGCATCTCCTGACAGTCGGCCTCGGTCGCGGGTTCACGATCGACGCCGCGCTCGCCCATGACATAGACGCGCAACGCCGCGTGCGGCAGTTGGGTGGCGATGTCGGCGTCGTACTGGCGCGCATCGAGCGCGTCGAGATAGTCGCCGAAGCTCTCCCAGTTCCACGGCAGGCCGGCGCTCAGCACCGGCTCGGGAATGTCCTCGACGCCTTCCATCAGCTTGATCAGCAGCCCATGGTCGTCCTTGCGCACCGGCGCGAAGCCGACGCCGCAATTGCCCATCAGCACCGTGGTGACGCCGAGCTGCGAGGAGGGCGTGACCTCGCCGCTCCAGGTCACCTGGCCGTCGTAGTGGGTGTGGATGTCGACCAGGCCGGGCGCAACCATCTGGCCTTTGGCGTCGATCTCTTCGGCGCCGCGCGCGGCGATCTTGCGCTCGACAGCGACGATCTTGCCGCCTTCGATGGCGACGTCGGCCTCGAAGGGCTTGGCGCCGGTGCCGTCGACGACGGTGCCGTTGCGGATGATCAGGCTGGGATCGCGCGCCATGGGTTCCTCCGATTTGTTACGAGGAGTTTACCCCTCGTGGCAGCCCTTGCCGACCCACGCGTTTCGCGGGGCGGCCTTGTCCTGCCGTGTCGCCCCGAGCGCGGCGAGGGATCTAGTGGCGGTCTGGATCCCTCGCTGCGCTCGGGATGACAGGAGTGCCACGCCTACGGCGTGTTGATGCGGTCCAGCGGATAGACCGGTCGCCGCACGTTGCGGAAGTCGAGCATCGAGTAGTCCGAGGTGCAGACGCCGACGCCAGCGCATTCGACCTCGCCGCCGATGATCGGCCGGAAGGCGGCGCGCCAGTGCACGCGGCTCTTCAGTACCAGGTACTTCTTCGACGTCGGGGCGATGCCCACCGAGCGGAAGCACTCCAGGTCGTTGGGCTCCTGGTGGCGCGAGATCACCACGATCTCGACCTTGCCGGTGTCGAGCACGACGGTCGGACCCATGTCCATCAGCACGCCTTTCGACATCGGCCCCTTGTTGCGGTACTGGCCGTTGCTGATCAGCTTCACCACGCCGGTCACGGTGCGCGACTCGCCCCTGCGCTTGATCGAGGGCAGGTCGTACTTGCCGCCGAGCTTGATGGTGACAGTGGCGCCGATGCCGGCCTTGATCATCTCCTGCACAGCCTGCGGATCGTGGATGGCGAAGACGGCGACGTTGTCGAGGCCGGCGTCGAGCACGCCGCCCAGCACCGCCATGGTGTCCATGGTGCCGCCCGAGGCCGAGTTATCGTAGTGGTCGAGCAGCACGATGGGCTTGCCGGCGCCGGTCATCGACTTACCCCGCGCCAGAGACTCGGTGAGCGGCTCGATCTTGTAGACGAAGGCCTCGCGGTTCTTCCAGGCGTGGTCGAGCAATTCGTCGCGCCAACCTTCGGCCTTCATCTTGTCGGCGTCGGCGACGATGACCGAGGACAGGCCGGCGAGGCTGATATCGGCGTGCGGGAAGCCAACGAACAGGCTGGCGGCCAGCGCGCCCTCGCTCTCCATCGCGCGGCAGCGCTGCTGCAGCCATTTGTTGGGCTCGTCGTCGCTGCCCTGGCGCATGACATGCGGCAGCATCGGCTTGTTGCCCCAGGCCATCACCGGCCGCGCCTTGCCCTCGAGCATCTTGAGGATCGGCTTGCCGGCGCGCAGGCCGGTCTCGTAGAGGTCGATGTGCGGATAGGTCTGGTAGCCGGCGATGACGTCGCAATTCTCGACCATCGCCGGATAAAGGTTGGTGTGCATGTCCAGGGACACGCCGATCGGCGTCCTGGGCGCCAGCTTGCGCACGCGCTTGAGCAACTCGCCTTCGCCGTCCTCGAGACTCTGCGTCACCATCGCGCCGTGCAGGTCGAGCAGGATGGCGTCGCAGCCCTTGGCGACCGCGTCGCAGATGCGCTCGCTTATGTACTCGAAAGCCGCATCCTCGACCGCGCCGCTGGGCGGTGCGGCGGCGGCGATCGGCGTGACAATCTCCGCGCCGATGCCCTCGGCCAGCTCGATGAAGGCGCCCATGCCCGTGCCGGTGTTCTTGAACGCCGCGTAAGCGTCCTTGCCTTCAGGCGGCAGCGGCCTTCCGCGCGCGAAGCGGCCGATCGGCGTCGGCACCGGCGAGAAGGTGTTGGTCTCGTGCTTCATCTGCGCGATGACGATACGCATGGGCGCTCCTGATCCGAGTCTTGCCGCCGCCAGCCTATTTCTTCTCGACGTTCCAGAACAGCGGCGCGGGTGCCTCGAGCAGGGCGGAAATGTTCTTCCGCCGCGCTGTCGGTAAGTTGAACTGGCCGAGGTGAACGTGCGTCGGATACTCGGAGAGGCGCACCTGGACGGCCTCGGCCAGAGCCTTGCGGCGCTCTGGATCGGCGCTACGGGCAAACTCGTCGCGCAGTTTCTCGAGAGTCTCGTCGCAGGGCCAGCCGAAGATCGCCTTGTCGCAATTGGCGCTGACGAAAGCCGTCATGATCGGATCGAGCAGGTCGACCGAGACCCAGGAGGTCATGAAGGCGTGCCAGCCGCCCGATGCCGGAGGATCCCTCTTGGCACGGCGCGAGATCACCGACTGCCAGTCCATCGCCTGCATGTCGACGGTGAAGCCGCCCTTCTCCAGCAGCGACTTGACGATCGGCGTCAGGCGGCCGGTGTTGGTGTCGGTGGCGAACAGCAGTACGACGGGCGTGCCGTCATAGCCGGCTTCCTTCAGGAGCGCCTTTGACTTTGCGAAGTCCGATTCGAGCTTGTCCTTGAAGCCGGCATCGGTGGCCAGCGGCGTGCCACAGATGAAGACCGCCTTGCAGACACGGATGTAGCGCTCGTCGCCGATGCCCGCGATCAGGAAGTCCCGCTGGTTCAGCGCGTAGAGGACGGCCTGGCGGACCTTGGGATTGTCGAACGGCTTGTGCAGCACGTTGAAGCGCAGATTGTATTGGCTGCCGAGCTTGTTGTAGTCGGCGATGACGATACCCGCGTCGCGCTCCAGCAGCGGCAACAGCTCCATCGAGGGCTGCTCGATCAGGTCGATCTCGCCGGCCAGCAGCGCGTTCGCCGTGGTCTGTGGGTCGGGCATGGCGATCCACTCGACGCGATCGACCTTCACCACCTTGCCGCCGGCGACCGACGAGGCGGGCTCGGTGCGCGGCTTGTAGTCCTTGAACTTCTCGTAGACCGCGATGGCACCGGGCCGCCACAGGTCGCGGCGGAAGACGAAGGGACCGGAGCCGATGAACTCCGAGATCTGCTGGGTGCCCGGTGTCGCGGCGACACGCGCGGGCATGATGAAGGGCACCAGCGAGCTCGGCTTGCCCAGCGATTCGATCACCAGGCCGTAGGGCTCCTTCAAGGTCAGCGTGAAGGTCCTGGCGTCAATCGCGTCGAGACCCTTGGCGAAGCTCATCAGCTTCTGGCCCATCGAGTCGCGCGAGCCCCAGCGCTTGAGCGAGGCGATCACGTCCTCGCCGGTCACCGGCGCGCCGTCGTGGAACTTCAGACCCTCGCGTAGGGTGAAGGTGTAGATCAGCTTGTCGTCAGAGACCTTCCAGCTCTCGAGCATCTGCGGCTGGATCTTGAACTGGGCGTCCATGCCAAAGAGCGTGTCGTAGACCATGTAGCCGTGGTTGCGCACGATGTAGGCCGTGGTCCAGTGCGGATCGAGGATCTTGAGATCCGAGTGCTTGACCACCTTCAGGACCTTGTCCTGGGCGGCGGCCGGTTGGCCGAGAACCGTGGCGGCCGAAAGGGCGGCGATCGTGGCCGCCGTCATGGCGCGTACCAAACGCATGGTCCGTCTCCTGCGTGTTCCCGATGGCGCTCTTGGCGCAAGAACCGTGCCGATCACGTCGGCTCACCAGACGGTGAGGACGTCATCCGCTGGCGGTACCGTGCGCGTTAATCCAGCATGCGGCAAGCGCCGCTGGAGGGGACTTAACATGAGCATCATGACTTCCTTGGCCCGCTTGGCGGGCGTCTCGCTGATCGCATTGATCGCCGGCGTCGCCTCGGCCCAGGCCGCCAACCTCGTCGGGCTGACCGCCGACGGCAAGCTGGTGAGCATCGACACCGCGACCATGACCGCCTCGGCGCCTGTGGCCGTGAGCGGCGACAAGCTCGTCGGCATCGACGTGCGCCCGGCCGACGGCAAGCTCTACGGCGTGGCGGCGGACGGCCAGATCGTCACCATCGATCCGAAGACCGGCGCCGTCACCAAGGTCAGCACGATCTCGGAGAAGGTCACCCTGGGCGACCGCCCGGTGGTCGACTTCAACCCGGCGGCGGACCGCCTGCGCGTGATCGCCGCCGGCGGGGTGAGCCTGCGCATCAACGTCGAGACCGGCGCCACGATCGTCGATAAGCCGCTGAGCTTCGACGCTGCCGACGCCAGCGCCGCCAAGAAGCCGGCCGTGGTCGCCGGCGCCTACACGAACTCGGTAGCCGGCGCCAAGGCGACCGAGCTGTTCCATGTCGACGGTACCACCGGCGCCTGGGTGCTGCAGAGCCCGCCCAACGACGGCATCCTCAAGACGCGCGGCGCGCTGGGCGTCGCCAATCTCGCCGACGCCGTGGTCGACATCGCCACCGAAGGCGACAAGAACACCGCCTGGATGATCGCCGGCGGCACGCTCTACACGATCGACATCGCCAGCGGCAAGGCGACCTCGGTCGGCGCCGTCAAGGGCATGACCGGCAAGCTGCTCGACATCGCCGTTTGGAAGTAGGTCTCCTTGGACCGCCGGCGTCCCGCCGGCGGTCCCAATCAAAGCAACGGCATCAACTCGACCTCGACGCCGTAGGTGTGATGGCCGCCGCCCAGGATGATGCCGCGCACCGGGCTGACATCGGCGAAGTCGCGGCCCCAGGCGACGATGACATGCTCCTCGCGGGCGACGAGGTCGTTGGTCGGATCGAGATGCACCCAGCCCGCGTCGCCGCACCATACGGCGACCCAGGCGTGGCTGGCGTCGGCGCCGCGTAGCGCGGCTTCGCCGGGATCGCGATAGGTGCGGATGTAGCCCGAGACATAGGCCGCCGGCAGGCCGAGCGCGCGCAACGCGGCGATCTGGACGTGGGCGAAGTCCTGGCACACCCCGACGCGTCGCGCGAAGACCTCGGCCAGCGGCGTCGAGATGTCGGTGGCGCCCGGCGTGTAGGCGAAGTCGGCGCGGATGCGGCGCGTCAGATCTCGCGCGCCCTGCAGGATCGGGACGCCCTCGGGGAACGATGGCCGCGCGTAGGCCAGAGCGGCATCGTCGGGCGCCACCAGCGGCGAAGGATGCGCGAACTCCACCGCCTCAGTCTCGACCGGGAAGGGCGCGGCCAGCGCGTCACGCAGTTCGTTCCAGGGCGGCGTGGCCTCGGCCGGCGGCGGCGTGGGCAGCGCGACGTCGACCTCGGCGCGCATCTCCACCACCAGCTCGTCATGCGCGGTGTCGATGCGGAAGCTGTCGACGGTATTGCCGAAATGATCGACATGCGTTGTGCGCGCATCGGCCGCCGGCTCGACCGTGACCTCGCAGCGCGCGACGGTCTGGCCGGGTAGCGACCGCGGCCGCAGATGGGCGAGGTGCTGCGCCAGGTCCACGGAACTGGAGTAGCGGTAGGTCGTGCGGTGCGAGACTCGGTAGCGCATGGCTCACTCCGCCGGCGCGCCGAGCCGGCGCGCCGCGGGCACCAGCGAGAAATGCGCGCGTGTCAGCTCGTCCGACAGCCGCGTGAACAGCGCGACCGTGTCGGTCAGCGTGTCGCGCAGGCGGGTCAGCGCCAGACCTTCGTGGCGCCACGCGCGCTCGTCGGTCTGGAACAACGCGACCACGGCGCCCATGTCGGCGAGCAGGGCGTTGTCGTCGAAGGCGACGCGCGAGCCCGTGCTGCGCGCCAGCGCGTCAAGGTGGCGGTCGATGGCGTGGGTCTGGAAGGCGAGCGAGCGCGGATTGCTTTCGTCGAGCAGGGTCAGGTCGAGGATCGGTGCCGGCTCGAGCGCACCGAGGTAGCGACCGCGATAGGTGATGGTCGAATCGCAGAGCTCGAGCGCCAGCCGCATCGCCGAGTCCCAGATCACAGGCGTTTGCGTGAAGGCGAAATGCGCGCCGGCACAGATGTAGTGGGCGCGCTCGAGGCGGCGGCCGAGATCGAGGAAGCGCCAGCCGGCGCCGCGCGTCATGTTCTCCTGCGACAGGCCTGCGACGGTGGCGACCATGCGGATGGTGTCGTCGAGCAGCGCCAGCAGCACGTCGACATTGCCGGTCGACGAGGCCAGCCGGCGCGACATCGACCCCAGGAGCGTATCGAGCGTCGCGCTCATGTCGGCCGACAGGCGATCGCGCAGGGTCATCACCAGCCGGCTGATGGCGCGCAGTGCCGCGCCGAAGGCGCGATCGTCGCTGGCGAAGCGGGTCAGCGCGCGCAGCAGGGCGACGCTGTCGGGCGGCGACATCGCGTCCTGCGCGGAGATCAGGCGCGCCTCGGCCGAGGCCAGCGCCAGCAGGCGCACCTCGACCAGATCGCGCGCGCCCAGGGGCTGGCGCGCCAGGCGTGAGAGCGCGCCACGGATCAGGCGGGCGGAATTGTCGAGCCGCTCGGTGTAGCGGCCGAGCCAGAAGAGATTGTCGGCGACGCGGCTCTGCACGTCGCCGCCGCGCTGGATCGGCACGCCGAGGAAGCGCGCGGCCGAGGGAACCACCACCTCCGAATCGTCCTCGGCCAGCACCCAGACGTCGCGCAGCCTTCCATCGATGCGGCCCAGCCGCGCCAGCGGCGAGCCGGGCGCCGTGCGCCCCAGGCCGCCAGGCATCACGCGGTAGCTGTCGCCATCGGCGACCAGGAATACGCGCACCACCACGGGATCGGGCAGCAGCCCTTCGGGTGACCATGAGGGCGCCACCGAGGCGGTCACCGGCCGCTGCGCGACATAGGCCCAGGGGCGCTTGACGATCTGCGCCATCAGCGCGGTGCGCCGATCGCCGGGCAACTCGCGCACGGTCACCGGCTCGCGGTCGTCGTCCATCACGCCGCGCACGACCATCGAATCGAAACGTGCCAGCACCTCGCGCCGCGCCGGCTCTTCGCCCAGCCACCACACGTCGAGCGCCGGCAGCTTGAGATCCTCGCCCAGCACATGCGGCGCGAGCGCCGGCAGGAAGGGCGACAGCGCCGCCGACTGGCCGAGCATGCTGCCCAGCGCGTTGGCGATGGCGACGGTGCCGGTGCGCTCCGCGCCGGCCAGGCCGCTGACGCCCAGGGTCGAGTCGGCGCGCAGCTCGAGCGGATCGCACCACGCGCCATCGAGGCGGCGCAGCAGCACGTCGACCGGCTTCAGGCCATCCAAAGTCTTCAACGCCACGCCATCGGCGCGCACCGTCAGATCGCCGCCCTCGACCAGCGTGATGCCCAGCGTCCGGGCGAGGAAAACCTGCTCGAAATAGGTGTGGGCGAAAGCGCCCGATGTGAGCAGCGCGACGCGCGGATTGCCGACGCCCGCCGGCGCGCAGTCGCGCAGCGCCGCCTGCCAATGATCGAAGAACGGCGCGATCTCGCGCACCGGGATGGAGCGGAAGGCCTCGGGCAGGGCGCGCGCCATGGCGCGGCGCAGGAAGAGCGCGTAACCGGCGCCGGTCGGCGCGCCGGTGTAGTCGGCCAGCACCGACCACGCGCCGTCGGGTGCGCGCACGACGTCGGCGGCGTAGGTCACCAGCCGATGCTTCGGGCCGCTGCCATCCATGCGCCGGCACGGCCGCATGAAGCGAGGATCGGCATGCAGCAGCACTGGCGGCAGCCGATGCTCCGCGAGCAGGCGCTGCGGGCCGTAGATGTCGGCCAGGATCGCGTCGATCAGGCGGGCGCGCTGGATCAGCCCGGCCGACAGCGTTTCCCATTCGGTCGGTGTGAGGATCAGCGGCAGCGGCTCGAAGAGCCACTCGGTGGCCGAGCCGTCGGGCGCCACGGCGCGGGTGCCGCCGCCTTCGGCGAGCTGGCGCCGGGCGCGCTCGACGCGGTCGCGCAGCGCCTCCTCGGGCATGGCACGCATGGTGCCGAGCAGGCCCTGCCAGTGGTAGCGGATCTGATGGCGACCGGTGACCAGCTCGTCGTAGGGAGCCGGCGCGGACGATCGACCCGATTGGCGCAGCGATTCCATCGCTTCGGGTTCGGCTTTCTTAGAGGGGCTTAGAGTCTGACACAGAGCCCGCCGACGGTCTACGTGCCATGAACAGTCGAAAGGTTTTCCTTCTCCCTCGGGGCCGTCCGCGGCCCCTGACCTGGGCGGGAGAAGGCAAGAGCACCTCAGGTGATGCCCTCCGCATCACGCCCGCCGCAGATCGAGCGTCAGCGGGTGGTCGGGATTGTCGAGGCGCCGGGGCGGCTTCATCTCGCCCTGGCTGTGGCCCATCGGCGCGTAGCGCGCGCGGCGGCGCGCCTCGGCCTCGTTGGCGTTGACCGGGAAGCGGTCGTAGTTGCGCCCACCGGGATGCGAGACGTGGTAGGTGCAGCCACCGATCGAGCGACCGCTCCACGAATCGTGGATGTCGAAGACCAGCGGCGTGTGCACGCCGATGGTCGGGTGCAGCGCGCTGGGCGGCTGCCAGGCGCGGAAGCGCACGCCGGCGACGAATTCGCCGGGCACGCCGGTCGCGCGCATCGGCGCGGCGTAGCCGTTGCAGACGATGGAATGGCGCGCATCGTTCAGCCCCTGCGCCTTGACCTGCAGGCGCTCGAGCGAAGAGTCTACATAGCGCGCCGTGCCGCCGGCGCCGGCTTCCTCGCCCAGCACGTGCCACGGCTCGAGCGCGTGGCGCAATTCCATCTCGATGCCGCGCTGCGCGATGGTGCCGATCTCGGGGAAGCGGAACTCCAGATGCGGCAGGAACCAGTCGGCCGATACGCCGATGCCGTCGCGCTTCAGATCGTCGACGACGTCGGTGAAGTCCTGCCAGACGAAGTGCGGCAGCATGAAATCGTCGTGCAGCCGCGTGCCCCAGCGCGCGAGCGGCCGTTCGTAGGGCTTGTCCCAGAAATGCGCCAGCAGGCCACGCAGCAGCAGTTGCTGGGCCACGCTCATGCGCTGGTGCGGCGGCATCTCGAAGGCGCGCAGCTCCAGGAGGCCGCGCCGGCCGCCGGCGCCGTCGGGCGAGTACAGCTTGTCGATGCAGAATTCGGCGCGATGCGTGTTGCCGGTGCCGTCGACCAGGATGTTGCGGAACAGGCGATCGACCAGCCAGGGCGGCGCCTCGCGGCCGGCTACGATCTGCTTGAAGGCGATCTCCAGCTCGAAAAGCTGGTCGTTGCGCGCCTCGTCGACACGCGGATGCTGGCTGGTCGGGCCGATGAACAGGCCGGAGAACAGGTAGCTGAGCGAGGGATGATTGTGCCAGTAGCCGACCAGGCTCTTGAGCAGGTCGGGCCGGCGCAGCAGCGGCGAGTCGGCCGGCGTGGCGCCACCGACGACGATGTGGTTGCCGCCGCCGGTGCCGGTGTGGCGGCCATCGAGCATGAATTTCTGCGCCCCCAGCCGCGTGGCGCGCGCCTCCTCGTAGACGATCTCGGTCTTGTCGAGCAGCTCGCGCCAGCCCAGCGAGGGATGGATGTTGACCTCGATCACCCCGGGATCCGGCGTGACCGAGAAATGGTTCAGGCGCGGATCGTGCGGTGGCGCATAGCCTTCGACGAAGACCGGCGTGTCGAGCTCCTCGGCGGTGTCCTCGACGGCGGCGACCAGGTCGAGATAGTCCTCGGCGGTCTCGGCCGGCGGCATGAAGACGAAGAGATGGCCGTCGCGCGGCTCGAAGGCGATCGCGGTGCGCACCAGCCAGTGGGCCGAGACGCCCCTGCCGGGCGTCGCGTCGAGCGACGCGGGATTGCGTCGCGGCTTGCCATCTCCTTGGCCATTGCCCTGGCCATTTCCTTGGCCGTTACCTGCGGCGTGTTCATTTCGAGACTGATCGAACACGCTCTGCATCGTCACCGTCGCGGCGCGGCGCATGGCGTTGAGCGGCGGCAGCGGCTCACGCGGCGCCGTCGGATCGGAGTCGTAGAACTGCGCCCGCTCGTCGGGCGCCGTCCACGGCAGCGAATCGAGCGGCAAGCGGAAGCCGATCGGCGAGTCGCCGGGCACGAGGTACATCTTCTCCGGTCGCACGAACCACGGACCGCTGCGCCAGCGCTGGCCGTTGCCGTAGACGCGCTGGATCGGCAGTACGTGTCCGATCACGCTTTCGAGCCCTTGTTCGAAGATGCGCGCCAGCCGCGCGCGCTCCAGCGGATCGTCGAGGCGCGAATCGGCGGGATCGACATTCACCGGCAGCCGGCGCTCGCGCCACAGGTAGTACCAGGTGTCCTCGAAGGCCGGCAGCAGATAGCCGGGATCGATCTGCAGCCGCTCGGCGAAGGCGCGGCCGAAGCGGCCGGCGAGTTCCTCGGTGGCGCCGATCGGCTTCTCCTCGTGCGCGATCAGGCGCGGCTCGCGCCAGATCGGCTCGCCGTCGCGCCGCCAGTGGCAGCCCAGCGCCCAGCGCGGCAACTGCTCGCCGGGATACCACTTGCCCTGGCCGTAATGCAGCAGCGGCCCCGTGGCGAAGCGCGACGCCAGGCGGCGGAACAGGCGCCCGGCGAGTCGCCTCTTGTCGGGCCCGAGCGCCGCAGTGTTCCACTCCGCACCATCCATGTCGTCGATCGACACGAAGGTCGGCTCGCCGCCCATCGACAGGCGCACGTCGCCGCGCCCGAGGCGGCCGTCGATCGACTCGCCCAGGGCCACGATTTGCCGCCAGGTCTCCTCCGCGTAGGGCTTGGTGGTGCGCGGCGTCTCGCGCACGCGCGTCACCGCCATGTCGAAAGCGAAGTCGACCTCGGCCTTCTCGACCAGACCCTCGATCGGCGCGGCGCTTTGCGGCTCGGGCGTGCAGGCCAGCGGAATATGGCCTTCGCCGGCCATCAGGCCGGAGGTCGGATCGAAGCCGATCCAGCCGGCGCCCGGCAGATAGACCTCGCACCAGGCGTGCAGGTCGGTGAAGTCGTGCGTCGGGCCTTCGGGGCCCTCGAGCGGCTTCTCGTCGGGCATCAGCTGGATCAGGTAGCCCGAGACAAAGCGCGCGGCGAAGCCGAGATGGCGCAGGATATTGACCAGCAGCCAACCACTGTCGCGGCACGAGCCCTTGGCCAGACCCAGCGTTTGCTCGAACGTCTGGACGCCCGGCTCCATGCGGATGACGTAGCCGATGTCGTGCTGCAGGCGCTGATTCAGGCCGACGAGGAAATCGACGGTACGCGGCTTGCCGCCGCGATCGACCTTGGCCAGCCACGCGGCCAGCAGCGGACCGGGCGGCGTTGTCTTGCGAAAGGGCGCGAGGTCTTCCGATAGCTCGGCGTCGTAGGCGAACGGGTAGTGCTCGGCCTCGGGCTCGAGGAAGAAATCGAACGGATTGACCACCGCCATGTCGGCGACGAGGTCGACGCTGACCTCGAAGCGGTCGGTCTTTTCCGGGAAGACCAGCCGCGCCAGCCAGTTGCCTTGCGGGTCCTGCTGCCAGTTGATGAAGTGGTCGGCCGGCTCGATCTTCAGCGAATAGGACAGGATCGGCGTGCGGCAATGCGGCGCCGGCCGCAGGCGTACGACCTGCGGACCGACGGCGATCGTGCGGTCGTAGCGGTAGGTCGTGCGGTGGTGCAGCGCGACGTGGATGCTCATCGGTCCGACTCTGATCTCAGCGGGCGCAGCCCTCTAGGGTCAGACGCAAAAATAAGCAAGAAGCGCACCACGCGTCATTCTGCCTTTTCGTGGGGGCGGCGCTGCAGCGCGGCAGTCTCGGAGATCGAGGGGTTGCCAATGGCGATCAGGCCGCCAGGCTGGCGTGGGCGACGGCCAGGCGCCGCAGGCGGTTGGCCTCGGCATAGGCGCCGACCGCCGCCAGACCCGGCGGCGGCTCGCCGTCGCCCTGCGGCCGGCAGGCCAGGCTGATCGCCGGCAGCACGTCGCAGCGCAGATCGCAGCCATCGGCGATCCAGCGATCGATCCACGCCTCGGTGTCGAAGGGCGGCCCGCCGGGCAGGAAGTGGCGCAGCGCGCGGCCCACCGATTTGCGCCATTTCGCCACCAGCGGCGACACGTCGGGCGCCTGGGCGGGCGTCTCGGGGCACGCCTCGGTCGGTGCCGCGACGGGCGCCGGTTCGGCGACAGGCTCGGGGATCGGCCCGTGGATCGGCATGGGCAGCGCGGGATCGGCCGGCCAGCGCCGCCGCGCGCGTTTGCCGACACGATGCAGCCGGTGCCAGTCGACGACGGCGAGATACTCCTGGCCTTCGACCTCGTAGATCGACAGCAGCTTGCGCGCCACCAGCTCCTCGATCATCGCGCGCAGGGCGTCGTCGTCGATCGCATCGCCGGGAAACACCTGCAGGCGGATGGTGCGGGGTCTGAGCGGCTGCACACCGAAACTGTCGGCGAAATTCTGCAGGCCGAGGAACAGGAGGCGGGTCATCACCGCGCAATCGATGACGGCCTCCCAGATCGTGTCCCGAGCCGTGGTGTAGCTGACGGATGGTCAGTACGACGATTCCAGGCCAGTGCCGGATCGATCAGGCGGCCACGGCGGGCAGCCCGATGATGGGATCATCGCTGACGGGCGC
>VGCZ01000031.1 GCA_016869975.1 Alphaproteobacteria bacterium | reverse complement strand
GAGATCCTCGCGAACTGGGACCAAGCCGTAAAGCGCTTCGTCAAGGTGATGCCGAAGGATTACCGCCGCGCGCTGCTCGACATGCGCGCCGAACGCACGGCGGCCAAGGCCGTCGCCGCGGAGTAACAACCCTCCCTGTCATCCTGACCGCAGCGAGGGATGACAGGAGTGCCGAGACGGAGTTCAAGACGATGGGCAAGCCAACCGGCTTCCTCGAGATCGAGCGCCAGGACCGGGGCTACGAAAAGGTCGAGTCGCGCCTGAAGACCTGGAAGGAATTCGTCCTGCCGCTGCCGGCGGAGTCGGTCCGTCAGCAGGGCGCACGCTGCATGGATTGCGGCATCCCGTTCTGCCACAACGGCTGCCCGGTCAGTAACCAGATCCCTGACTTCAACAACCTCGTCTATCGCGACCAGTGGCGCGACGCGCTCGAGGTGCTGCACTCCACCAACAACTTCCCGGAGTTCACCGGCCGGATCTGCCCCGCGCCCTGCGAGGCAAGCTGCGTACTGAACATCGACGACAACCCGGTGACCATCAAGACGATCGAATGTGCGATCGTCGATCGCGGCTGGGACGAAGGCTGGATCACGCCGCAGGCGCCGGCGAAGAAGAGCGGCAAGCGCGTCGCCGTCGTCGGCTCGGGTCCCGCCGGCATGGCCTGCGCCCAGCAACTCGCGCGCGCAGGCCATTCTGTGACGCTCTTCGAGAAGAGCGACCGCGTCGGCGGCCTGCTGCGCTACGGCATCCCCGATTTCAAGATGGAGAAGCATCTCATCGACCGCCGCGTCAGGCAGATGGAGGCCGAGGGCGTCGAGTTCCGCATCGGCGTCGAGGTCGGCATGACGATCTCGGTGAAGTCGCTGCTCGAGGGCTACGACGCCGTGGCGCTGACTGGCGGCGCCGAGTGGCCGCGCGACCTGGAGGTGCCGGGCCGCGAGCTCGACGGCATCCACTTTGCGATGAGCTTCCTGACCCAGCAGAACAAGCGCGTCGCCGGCGACGACGAGGCGCGCGCGGCGCCGCGCGGCACGATCTCGGCCAAGGGCAAGCACGTCGTGGTGATCGGTGGCGGCGACACCGGCTCGGACTGCATCGGCACCTCGAACCGCCAGGGGGCCGCCTCGGTGACCCAGCTCGAGGTCATGCCGCAGCCACCGGATAAAGAGGACAAGGGCCTCACCTGGCCCGATTGGCCGCTGAAGATGCGCACGTCGTCCTCGCAGGAGGAAGGCGCCGAGCGCGATTTCGCCGTGCTGACCAAACGCGCCATCGGCGCGAACGGCAAGGTCACGGCGCTGGAATGCGTTCGTGTCGAGTGGGTCAAGGACGCCTCCGGCCGCATGGCCATGCGCGAGATCGCCGGCAGCGCCTTCGAGCTGAAGGCCGATCTCGTGCTGCTGGCGATGGGCTTCCTCGGCCCCGTGCGCAAGGGCATGGTCGAGCAGTCCGGTGTCGAGCTCGACCCGCGCGGCAACATCAAGGCCAACGTTCTGGACTACAAGACCTCGGTACCCAAGCTGTTCTCGGCCGGCGACATGCGGCGCGGCCAGTCGCTGGTGGTTTGGGCGATCCGCGAAGGCCGCCAATGCGCCTCCGCGGTCGACGCGTTCCTGATGGGCTCGACCGTCCTGCCGCGTTGAACAATAGCCGGGTTGACCCCGGCCACGATGGGTACGACATGGAGGGCGGAGCCGCGGGGTTCCGCCCTCTTCGTTTCCAGAAAGTTCCGGCATGGCCGACAAGGACATCAGGATCGAAACCGACTCACTGGGCGAGGTCGGCGTGCCGACCACGCGCTACTGGGGTGCGCAGACCCAGCGCAGCGTCGAGAACTTCCGCATCGGCGGCGAACGCATGCCGGCCGCGCTGGTCGAGGCGATGGGTCTGCAGAAGAAGGCCGCGGCCTTGGCCAACATCGCGCTGGGTTTGCTGAAGGAGCCGCAGGCCGGCGCGATCCTCAAGGCGGCCGACGAGGTAATCGACGGCACCTTGACCGGGGAGTTCCCGCTGGTGGTCTGGCAGACCGGCTCCGGCACGCAGAGCAACATGAACGCCAATGAGGTCATCGCCGGGCGCGCCAACGAGCTGCTCTCGGGCAAGCGCGGCGGCAAGGCGCCGGTGCATCCCAATGATCACGTCAATCTTGGCCAGTCCTCCAACGATTCTTTTCCAACCGCGATGCACATCGCCGCCGCGCTCCAGGTCGAGCGGCGGTTGAAGCCGGCGCTGCGTGAGCTGCGCACGGCGCTCGTGGCCAAGGCCAGCGCGTTCGAGTCGATCGTCAAGATCGGCCGCACGCATCTGCAGGACGCCACGCCGGTGACCTTGGGCCAGGAGTTCGGCGCCTGGGCGCGGCAGATCGAGCTATCGCTGGCGCGACTCGATGCGGCGCTGCCGCGCGTGCTCGAGCTCGCCCAGGGCGGCACCGCCGTCGGCACCGGGCTGAACGCGCATCCGTTGTTCGCGGAAACCTTCACGCGCGAGATCGCGGCCCTGACCGGCCTGCCCTTTGCCTCGGCACACGACAAGTTCGAGGCGCTGGCGAGTCATGACGCGCTGGTCGAGCTGTCGGGCGCGCTCAACACCATCGCGGTGTCGCTGCACAAGATCGCCAACGACGTACGCCTGCTGGGTTCCGGCCCGCGCGCCGGGCTGGGCGAGCTGGCGCTGCCCGAGAACGAGCCCGGCTCCTCGATCATGCCGGGCAAGGTCAATCCGACCCAGGCCGAGGCGCTGACCATGGTGGCCGCGCGTGTCATCGGCAATCACGCCACCGTCACTTTCGCCGGCGCCAGCGGCCATTTGCAGCTCAACGTCTACAAGCCGGTGATCGCCGATGCGGTGCTGCAATCGGTCCGCCTGCTGGCCGACGCATCCGAAAGCTTCGCACGCAACTGCGTCATCGGCATCGAACCCAATCGGGAGCGTATCACCGACCTACTCGAACGCTCGCTGATGCTGGTAACGGCGCTCAACCCGCATATCGGCTATGACAAGGCGGCCAAGATCGCGCGCAAGGCGCATCTCGAAGGCCTGTCGCTGCGCGAGGCGGCGCTCGCCTCGGGCTTCGTCACAGCGGCGCAGTTCGATCAATGGGTGAAGCCCGGCGCGATGACGCGGCCCGAGGAGCCGGCGTGATCCCCGCCGACGCGCGCGTACGCAAGCGCTCGATCGCCATCGGCCGGCATCGCACCAGCGTCTCGCTCGAGGCGGCGTTCTGGGACGAGCTGGCGCAAATCGCCGCGCGCCGCGGACAATCGCTGGCGGCTTTGGTGGCGGAGGTCGATCGCGCGCGCATCGCCGGGCGCGATCTCGCCAGTGCGCCCAACCTGTCGGGCGCCCTGCGTCTCTTCGTGCTCGGCGACCTGCGCGAGCGGTTGGCGGCACCGAAAGCCTGAAGCGGCTCGGCCACCGGTTAGCGGCCGAGCCCCTTCAGGATATCGCGCACCGGCCCTGGGACCGGGCTCGGTCGCTGTTGCGGTGGCGCTTGCTGCTGCGGTGGCTGCTGCTGCTGCGGCGCGCCGGCACCGCTGGTGGCGATCGCGCGACGCGGATTGTCGACGCTGCCGGTCTGGCGCACCGTGACGGCCGGCCGGCTCGGATCCTCCTGCACGAAGACGTTGAGCGTCGTGTCCTGTGTCCAGGCCGGCAGGTTGATGTTGGCCACGACCATCGCCCAGGCGCGCTCGCCGTCGACGCGTGTGTTGTTCGTGCTCAGCACGCCATCGCGCACGGTGATATCGCCGCTCATCGGCGCGTTGCGGCCGACGAAGCGATCCATGGCGATGCGCACCGCGAGGCCCAGGCCCTCCACGGTGTCGCCGGCGCCGCGCGCGAGGCCGCCGATGACAGGGCCGGTGATGTCGCGCAGCACGCCGGCGGCGCCTTGCGTGGCCGCGCCGCCGACCACGCCGACCGCCTGGCCGGCGATGCGCTCGGCGTCGGTGACGTTGAAACGCACCGTGCCGTTGATCTTGCCGTCGGCGTCCACCGTGCTGACGAAATCATGGACGCTGGCGAGCGAGGCGTTGAAGGCGACGTTGGCGTTCATCACGCCGCCGATACGATTGGACCCCACGACCGCCGGCACGAAACGCCCGAGATTGACGTTGGCCGCACTCACGCGCGCATCGAGGTGCCCCGGCGCGCGCGCGCCGTCGACCTTGCCGGTGAGATCGAGCGCGCCGCCATAGAAGCCGCCGTTGAGGCGCGCGATGGTCAGCACCCCGCCCTTCAGCGACGCCTCGAGCTGGGCGTTCTCCAGCCGCCATACGCCTTTCTGCAGGGTGGCGGCCACCAGCTTGAACTGGCCGTCGAGCGCCTTCAGCGGCGACAGATCGATCGGCGCGCGCGAATGACGCCCGCCACCACCGCCAGCGCTAGCCGCGGCCGGGCCGGCCGCACCGCCGCCGATGAGTTTCTCGATGTCGAGATCGCCGACGCGCAGATCGGCGGTGATCCGCGGTACCGCCGCGATATCGACCCGCACCGAGCCCTGCGCCTGAATGCCCTTGAGCGCGAAATTGCCGCGATAGGACACGACCTTGGGATCGCCCTGCAGCGCGCCGGCGGCGCTGATGTCGCCCGTGACGCCCGGTGGATCCTGGCCGATCGCGGCGAAGAGTCTGCCGAGATCGTCGGTGCGCAGGGAGAAGGCGCTGAAATCATAGCGCGGCCCGCCATGTTGCAGCGCCAGCTTGCCGGTCAGGCGCAGCTGGCTGCCCAGCGCGGCGATCTGCAGGTCGCGCATCGTGAGATCGTTCGCCGTGCCGGCGATGCCGCCCTGGACCGTGAGCGCGCCGATCGGCGCCTTGGTCGGCGGCGGCTGGTGCGCCAGCTTCGCCAGGCGCTCCACGTTGACGTTCTGCGCCCCGATATTGAGGTCGAAGACGGGGGCCGCGCCGAGATTGGCGACGCTGCCCTTCAGGCCCAGCGAGCCGCCAGCGATCCCGGCGATGCGCGCGTCGGCGATCGTCAATCGGCCGCCGCGCAGCGTGACGTCGGCATCGACGCCATCGAGGCGCTCGCCGCCATAGGTCAGTCGCCCGATTTTCGCCTTCACGCGTGCGTCGACGCCCGACAGGTCGGCGGGGGCTGCCGGTTGGGGCGCCGCTCCCTTGGCCGCGGGTCGCGCGGCGTCGGCTTGCTTCGGCAGCCAGGCATCCAGGTCAAGCGCATCGGCCTGCACTTCGAGGGTGATGGCCGGTGGCGCCTTGAGCGCCACGGTCAGCGCGCCTTTCATGCTGGTGCCGTCGAGCTGCGCCGTGGCGTCGGAGATGGAAAGAGTGTCGAGGCCGCTGCCGGCGAGCGTGCCCTTGAGCGAGAAAGCGCCGAGCTTGCTCTGCGGCACCGACGCGACATCGACCTTGAGCCAGGTCAGCAGCTCGCGCAGCTTCTCGCCGTCGAGGCTGATGGTGCCGCGATGCGCCTTGCCCTGCGCGCTGCTCGACGCGTCGAGCCTGGTGCCGCCCGGCAAGATCGCCGCCAATTTGCGCACCGACAGGCTGCCTTGCGCCAACTCCACGTCGACTACGAAATCCTTCACCCCACGGCCGCCGTAGACGATCTCGGTGGCGCGCAGGTCGAGCTTCAGCGCCAGATCGGCCGGCACGCCGACGGGCTGAGCCGCAGGTCTCGGCGCGGGCTTGCCGGGCGCCGGCGCGGCGGTCGGCGTCGTCGGCGCGGCGGCCATCCACTTGTCGAGATCGAGCCGGGTGAAGTTCAGCTTGCCGTCAATTTTCAACGGCGAGAGCGCCACCGACAGCGACCCTGCGCCGGAGTCCTCCCCAAAGCCGAGCTTGAAGTCGCGCGCGACGATCGCCGCCGCCGATGCGTCGAGACCGCCCTCGTACGCCACCTTGCGCGCCAGCGCCGGCGGCAGCTCGGGCGGGGGAGTGCCGGTCGCACGCGCCAGGCGCGTGACGAAGCCGGCGAAATCCGCCGCTGCGAGCTTCACCGAGCCGACATATCGCGGCGCCTTCGCGAGATCCTCGATCGCGCCGGTGAGGCGCAGATCGCCATCGTCGAGCTTCAGCACCGCCTCGACCGGCTGGCGTGCGCCATCGGGGGTCGCGAGGTTCACCTCCAGCGCCAGTCGGACACCGTTGGCCACCATTGTGCCGTTGAGCGTCGCCGGCGCAGGCAGCCCCTGCAGCGAGGCGGTGAGCGCGATCTGCTCCAGGCGTATCTCGCGCTTCGCCCGGGCGTCGATCAGGCTGACCGTGCCGTTCTCGACGACGACGCGCTCGGCGGTGATGCGGTAACCCTCGCCAGCGGCTTTCGGCGGCGCGGCGCCCGCGGCGCTTGGCTGCCGCGACGCCGGTGGGCTGAAATCATAGTTGGCGCGGCCGTCAGCGGTGACCTCCAGCGCGATGCGCGGCTCGACCAGCTTCAGCTCCGATACATCCAACCGGCCGGCAAGCAGGGAAAAGACACCCACCGCCAAGCGCAGCGACTTGGCCTCGATCATCGAAGCCGCCTTGCCACCCGGCATGTTCGACAGCCTGATGTCGGCGGCCTACACCACCGGCGAGGGCAGCAGGCGCAGCTTCACCGGTCCCGTCATGGCCAGCTCGCGGCCTGTGACGTCGCGGATCGCCGTGGCAATGCGCGGCTTGAAGCTCTCCGCATCGATGAGCAGGGGCGCCGCCAGCAGGGCGGCGACAACAAGCGCGACGAACGCGCCCAGCCCGATCGCGACCTTCTTCAGCATGGGGACCTCAACGCGACGATTCGACCTTATCAAAGGCGGGGAACGCGGCGACAATACGACATGGCCGATATTGTCAACCTGAGGCGGGCGCGCAAGCAAAAGGCGCGACGCGAGCGCGAGGCGCAAGCCGACGCCAACCGGGCGATCCATGGTCGGACCGGCGCCGAGAAGCGCGCCAGCAAGCTCGAGGAGGAGCGCGCCCGGCGCGCACACGCGGCGCACGCCAGGGAAGACGACACGAAATCGTGAAGCGCTGCGCAGCGCCGCCCGTCGTGCGGGCCGGCGTCATGGACGCGCCACGCGCCTCGTGGTGGCGCGTTCGAAGGCGATACGCTCGAAGAAGCGTCTGGTCTCGGCGGTGGCGCCCTCGCCGGCGACGGCGCGCACGCCCATCAGGTCGAGCTTGCGGCCCGTGCGCAGGTCGACCAGCGCCGGCTCGATGCGATGGCCGTTGGCGGCGTCCTCCAGCTCCATCGGCCGGCCGTCCTCGGCGGCGGCGCCGAATCGGTCGCCCCATTCCTTCAGCCCGATGATGATGGGAAACAGCGCCGCGCCTTTCTCACTCAGGCGGTATTCATAGCGCAGCGGGCGCTGCTGGTAGGCGACGCGGCGGAACACGCCGGCCTCGACCAGTCGCTTCAGGCGCGCCGTCAGCACGTTGCGCGCGATGCCGAGGTTGACCTGGAAGTCGTCGAAGCGGCGCACGCCGTAGAGCGCGTCGCGCACGATCAGGAAGGTCCACGGCTCGCCGACGATGTCGAGCGCCGCGGCGATCGAGCAGTTCATGTGGCCGTAGGACGTTCTGCGCATGGCGCGAGTATAGGGCGGCGCGCGCGCCACGCAATCGCGCGCCAGCCCGCTTTCGCCGCGCGAAAACTCAGGCCCATTCCGGTGCGTAGAGCTCGACCGGCCGCGGCACGCCGCGCAGGCGATGCGCGCCCAGCGGCCGCAGCTTGCGCGGGCAAAGCGCGTTGAACTCGGACGAGGCGACGGTCGACACGCCCAGCGCCTTGGTCATGCCCTCCATCCGGGAGCAGCGGTTGACCGCCGGACCGATCACCGTGAAGTCGAGCCGGTCGCGCGTGCCGATATTGCCGAAGGTCACCATGCCGACATGCAGGCCGACCCCGAAGCGGATCGCCTGCCGCCCGGCCTCGGCGCGGCCAAAATTGATCTCGGCGAACTCCGCGTGCGCCTCGCGCGCCGCGTCGTGCGCGCCGGCGGTGATGTCGGGCAGGAAGCCGGCGTCGAGCACCGGGAAGATCGCCATCACGCCGTCGCCGATGAATTTCAGGATCTCGCCGCCGTGCCGCGCGAGCGCGTCGCCCACGGTCTCGAAATAGCTGTTGAGCAGCTCCAGCATCTCGTTGGGCGGCAGTCGCTCGTTGAGCGCGGTGAAGCCGCGCAGGTCGGAGAACCACAGCACGGCGTTGATCGCCTCGCCGTCGCCCCGGCGGATCAGGCCGTCGAGGATGCGCCGCGCGGTCTCGCGACCAAGATAGGTCTCCAGCAAGGTGGTCGAGACGCGATAGTGCAGGTGGCTCTCCAGCACCGGCCCGAGATGGTTCGCCAGCCGCTCGAATTTCGCGATGTCGGGCTGGCTGAAGCCCTCGACGCGGTCGGTCGAGAAGGTCAGCGCCGGCCAACGGCCATGCGCCACCGCGACCGACAGGGCGTAGTAGTCGCGCCCGCCCTCGGCCGCGACCTCGTGCAGCACCGGGTGGTTGTCCGGCGCCAGCCGGTCGAGCCGATAGCGCACCGGCCGGCCGGTGGTCGCCAGCTCGTACAGCGGGCTGCCGATATAGGCCGGCGAATTCTCGATGCCGTGCGGCCGGCCCTGCTCGTAGGCGGGCCGGTCGCGCCGCCATACCGTGCCCATGGCGCGCAGTTGCGGGTGGATGGTCTGCAGGCCGATGGTCAGGCGCCACAGCGGCGCGCCCGTCGCCAGCAGGCGCGCGCATAGCGCGTCGACAAGCGGCACGACGTCGGGCAGCAGCCTGCCCTCGCGCGCCAGCCAGTCGATGACCGGCGCGGGATCCCAATCGGCGTCGCGGCGATCGCCGTCAGCCACCCAGCACCGCCTGGACCTCCTCGCTCGACGTGCGATAGCGCACCGTGGTCGAAAGGTCGGCGATCTTCTCGATATTGGCCGCGACGTCGTCGACCGTGGCCTGCGGCCCCAGCCGCACGCCCGGCCCCTCGCGATACTCGATGCGCGAGAAGTAGCCGGCGCCGGCGGCCCAGATGTCGCCGCTGTGCTGGCACTGCTCGCTGCACAGATAGGCGACCATGGGCGAGACGAATTCCGGCTTCATCTTGGCCAGCACCTCCGGCGTCATCAGGTCCTCGGTCATGCGCGTGCCGGCGACCGGCGCCAGCGCGTTGACCATGATGTTGTACTTCGCACCCTCCAGACGCAGCGCGTTGACGAAGCCGACCAGCGCCAGCTTGGCGCCGGCGTAGTTGGCCTGGCCGAAATTGCCGTAGATGCCGGAGTTCGACGAGGTGACGACGACGCGGCCATAGGCCTTCTGGCGCAGGATCGGCCAGGCGGCGTGCGTGACATAGGCGGTGCCGAGGAAATGCACCTGCACGACGAAATCGAAATCCTCCATGGTCATGTTGGGGAACGACTTGTCGCGCAGGATGCCGGCATTGTTCACGACGATGTCGAGCGTGCCGAAGGCGTCGACCGCGGTCTGCACGATGTTCCTGGCGCCCGCCTTGTCGGCGACACTGTCGTAGTTCGACACCGCTTGGCCGCCGGCCGCCTTGATCTCGGCCACGACCTTGTCGGCCGCGGCGTGGTCGCCGCCACGCCCGTCGCGCGCGCCGCCGGGATCGTTGACCACCACCTTCGCGCCGCGGCTGGCCAGCAAGAGCGCATGCGCGCGCCCTAGCCCGTTGCCGGCGCCGGTGACGATGGCAACGCGGTTGTCGAAACGGATGGTCATGACGGTCCCCCAGCGCTCGCTCTGTCAGGCGCCGGCTATCTAGCACAAGAATCACGCCCCGGCGCCAACGCCGGACTCCTCGCGACTAGACCAGACCCACTTTCTTGGGCGCGAAGTTCGGAAACGCCGCCGCCACGGCCTGCGGCGTGGCCAGTGGACCGCTCATCAGCTCGGCGAGCACGCTTCGGATGTCCGTTGTCATGGCGAGATCGACGGCGTTGTCGAGCACGTCCGACGAGAGACCGGGCCATACGCCGTGCACGCGTCCGCCCGCGATCCGGCGCGCCGATATCAGCATCACGCCCGCGTGGCCGTGATCGGTGCCGTTGCTCCTGTTGGAGCGCAGCCGGCGGCCGAACTCGCTCATCACCACCAGTGCGATATCGTTCAGACGATCGTGCAGATCCGCATGGAACGCGCCCAGCGCCCGCGAGAGCTGGCCGACCAGGTTGGCCAGCCGCGGCGGCTGGTTGTCGTGCGTATCCCAGCCGCCCATGTCGACGGTGAAGGCACGGATGCCGAGATCCATCCTGATGACCCGTGCCACGCTCTGCAGGCCGCGGCCGATCTCGGTCTCTTCATAGACCGCGCCGCCCGCCGGCTGATAGGGCGCGACCTTGCCGTCAGGCTGGCGCAGATGGCCGTCCACCAGCGCGATGCCCCGCAAGGTGCGTCGCGCGGCGAGTTCGAACGCGCCGTGACCATCGTAGAGATGACCCAACACGGTCGCCGCCTGCTTGCCGCCCGGCAGGCCCATGCCGCCCCTGAGATCGGCGGCCGCGACCGTGCCGGGATGCGCGGCGAGCGCATTGGGCACCGCCGTGCTGGCGGCGAAGGCCGGACTCGTGGCGCCGCCGATCGCCGCCAGCCAGCGCGTCATCCAGCCACCCCTGACGCGGCCGGCGTCGTTGCCACTCGCGACCCCGCGCTCGATCAGGTCCTGCGCGTCGAAATGGCTGCGCGTGCCGTTGTCGAGTCCGCAGGCGTGTATGATCGCCAACCGTTTGTCGCGATAGAGATCGAGCAAGGCGGCCATTTCCGGATGCAGGCGGAAATCGAAACCGGCCGGCGCGTTATCGAGGCGCAGGGCGGGCCTGTCACCGTCGGTCAGCAGACGCAGCTCAGGCGATCGACTCGCCACGTAATCGCGGTCGTCGACCGGCGCGACAACCCCCAGCGAATCCATGCCGCCACGCAGGAAGACGTTGACGAGGACCGGCCCGGGGCGGGCGGCCGCACCCGTCTGCGCGAAGGCACGCACCGACGATCCAAGCGCCAGTGCAGGGGCCGCGACGAGGAGATGGCGGCGCGCGAGCATGGCTACCTCATCTGGAAAGCGGGAGTCATGGCGCAGTAGGCCAGCATGCGCCGCGCCAGCGGCAGCGCATCCTTGCGCGCGTTGAACGGCGAGCCAGGCGCCAGGTCGAGGCCGGCCGCGATCGCCCGATGGACCCCGGGCGGCGCCTCGCGATCGAGCAGGAGCCGATGCGCGGTGTCGACCGCCTGCTCCGGCGTGGATTTCTCGGCCACCATTTGCGCGCGTCGCGGCGCGCCGGTCTTCCACGCATCGTCCGCCAGCCCGAGTAGCAACGTCCACCGCATGCGCATCATGCTGGACGAAAGCCAGTAGTCGCTGTCGTCGGGATGGCCTGTCGGCGGTCCCCAGCCGAACAGACGCTGGCCACTGCCGTCGAGCGCGCCGAGAAGAGCGGTCGTTGGCGAGGCATCGATATCGACCGCGCGCGCGAACGACGCATAGAGTTCGAGCGGCCGCTTGATCTTGGCGCCACCCGACCGGCGAAACGCGTCGGACCGCACGATCGCCTCGACGGTTCGCGCGATCTGGTCGGGCTTGCGGCGATTGTCGGTCCATGCCGTGATGGCGGCCGACAGCGCGGCGGCATCGGGCGCATCCGACATCAGCCGCCGGCAAAGCTTGCCGCAGACATAGCGCGCCGTCGCCGGATGATCGGCCACGAGATCGAGCACCTTGAGGCCATCGCTCATGGGCTTCTGGTAGGGCTCGAATTCGGTGGCGAGAATTCGCTTCTGATAGTTGTCGTGCCACATCTCGAGATAAATGAACTTGCCGGTCGTCGGCAGCTTGCGGCCGGGACCCAGGCCGGTGCCATCCTCGATCGTCCAGCCGGTGAAGGCGCGGGCCGCCTCGTAGACGTCCTGGTCGATATAGCCCTGAGGTCGGCCGTCGAGCGCGCCCGGCACCTTGCGCCACTTGTTGTAGAGCGCGTTCAGGTATGCCGGCCGGCCGAGCGTATGCAGCTCGAACAATTCGCGCGCGTAGTTCTCGTTCGCGGCACCGCCGCGCGAGCTGCGGTTGTTGAGATAGATCTGCATCGCCGCGCTGGTCGCCACGGCTTCCAGCATCGCGCGAAAATTGCCGAGCGCATGGCGGCGGATCACGTCGCGGTCATAGGCGGGCAACGAGACGGCGACAGACGACTCGCCCAGGGCGTTGACGTTGAAATGGTTGTGCCAGAAGTCGGACAGCACCTCGCGCACCTGCCAGCGGCTGTGCACGGCGCGGATCAACGTGGCGTGCGCCACCGCGGACCGGAAGAACGCGCGCTCCTGAAACGGCGCGCCCTTCTCGACAACCTGCCAGTGCTGCTCGATCGGCTGGGCGATCACGCCGATCGGGCGATCCTCATCGACCTTGGCGTCGGGATTCTTGCTCTCGTACTTCACCCGAACCTGCGCGCCCGCGATGCGCGGCGCGCAATCGTCGTCGGGCTCGGGTGTCAGCTGCCGCAGGAGCCATGCCTCCGCGCCACCCCGCTGGATCGTCTGAAGCTCGCCGTTGGTCGGGCCGAAGGCTAGCTTGTTCAGCAGAACGCGCGGATCAACATCGAGGCTCATGGATTTCCCCGGACCGCCAGTCCCTATCGCTCATCACTGACGCCGCCAATATGTCGCCAGTGTGGCGTATGGCGATCACCTCACGCGCCACCAACGGTCGCCCTCATCGGACCACCAGGGGAAGCTCGTGATGATCAGCCGGCCTCAAGAATGCCCAGCACCTCGTCCACCGCCCTCAGGCCCTCCTCGAGCTCGGCCTCAGTGATGGTGAGCGGCGGCGAGATCACGATCTGGTTGGAGCGCACATGGATCTGCACGCCGCGCTCGTTGAACAGCGCCTTGATGCGGCCGACCAGCGGATCGGGCGCGTTCCATTGCACCAGCGGCTCACGGCTCGCACGGTCCTTCACCAGCTCAAGCGTCGCCAGAAGGCCCAGGCCGCGCACCTCGCCGACCAGGCGGTGCTTGGCCTCCAGTTCCTTCAGGCGGCGCATCAGGTAGGCGCCGCGCGTCGCGGCGTTGTCGACCACGTGGTCCTCGATCATCGCCGAGATCGCAGCCACGCCGGCGGCGCAGGACAGCGGGTTGCCGGTCTGCGTCGAGCCGATCGCCACGCTGCGGTCGGAGAATTTGCGGGCGATGGCGTCGCTCATCATCACCGCGCCCAGCGGCAGCACGCCACCGTTGATGCCCTTGGATACGGTCATCATGTCGGGCACGACATCGTAGTGTTGCATGGCGAACCACTTGCCGGTGCGGCCGAAGCCGTTGATCACCTCGTCGGCGATCATCAGGATTCCGTACTTGTCGCAAAGCTGGCGCAGGATCTTGTAATACTCGGGCGGCGCCACGATCGGCCCGTTGCCGCCGGTGATCGGCTCGAAGATCATCGCCGCGATCGTGTCGGGCCCCTCGGCGAGGATCTGCTCCTCGATACTGGTGGCGCAGACCACGCCGCAGGACGGATAGGTCTGCTTGAAGGTGCAGCGATAGCAGTAGGGGTTGGGGAACTTCACCGAGCTGGCGAAGTTGTTGGCGCTGGCGCCGCGCCGCGGATCGCCCGATACGCCCAGCGTGGTCAGTCCGGTGCCATGATAGGAGCGATACCGCGACATCACCTTGGGCCGGCCGGTGACCATGCGCGCGAAGGTCAGCGCCGCCTCGTTGGCCTCGGTGCCGGAATTCATGAAGAAGAAGGTGTTGAGATCGCCCGGCGTCACCGTCGCCAGCAACCGCGCCAGCTCCTCGCGCGGCTCGTTGCGGTAGAACGGCGAGATGAAGCAGAGCTTCTCGGCCTGCGCCTTGATGGCATCGATGATGCGCCGATCCTGGTGGCCCAGATTGACGTTGAAAAGCTGCGCCGTGAAGTCGAGCCAACGCTTGCCGGTGTCGTCGTGGAAATAGACGCCCTCAGCGCGCGTCACCTTGGGCGAGCCGAAGGTGTCCTTGATCGAGGACCAGGCGTTGATGCTGACACCCTCGGGCTCGTTGCGCAGGGTGGGCGAAATCTGGTTCACGGTACGAGTCCTCGCGGCGGCTGGCAGAAGATCATCGCACGGTAGGTCAAGCGGTCGAGGCGCGCCACTCCAGCGGCGCGATTTCAGCGATCGGGAACCTGGCGCGAGCGATCAGCCGAAGAGCGAGCGCGGCTCGAGGCCCGGCGGCAGGGCGACGATCTCGAAGAGCCCGGTCGGCGCGCCTTCGGCGATCTCGTGGCCGCTGAATTCGAAGATGCGATAGCCGTGTCGCCGCAGTCGCTCGAAGCAGCCGACGGTCTGGCGATCGCCATGCAGCCCGATCAGCCAAACCGCCGACGCCGCGGCGAGAATACCGGCGCCACCGTCCAGCGCCTCGACCTCGAAGCCTTCGACATCCATTTTCACCACATCGGGCGCCGGCGCGCCGGTTTCCGCGCGCCAACCGTCGAGCGACACCAGGCGCATGCCGCCCGATCCGCCCCGTTCGATGACGTGCCCCTGGTAGCTGCCGTGCTCGCTGCCGAAGTCGACGGATGTACCGTGTGCCTGGCCCACCGGGCTAGGCACGATGGTGACATTGGCCAAGCCGTTGCGGGCCACGTGCTGGCGCAGATCGGCGAGATTGCCCGCATCCGGCTCGAAGGCGAAGACCTTGCCGCCGGGGCCGACCAGCCGCGAGGCGGCGAGGCTGTAGTAACCGGCGTGCGCACCGATGTCATAGACGGTCGCGCCGCTTGGCGTAACGCGCGCCAGAAGCGCCAGCTTGTCAGCCTCGTAGCGACCCAGCCAGCAGCGATGGATGCCCGCCCCGGCGCGCCAACGATAGCCACGATTGATTCCGGACAGCACCGGCATGAAGGCGTTTCGCGGCACCAGGGACAGCACCGACCGGCCGAGCCGCTGGAGCAACCCGTCGCCGTCCATGAAACTTGCGCTCATACGGTCAGAAAGCTCCGCCCCCGTGGTTTTCGCACCATACCACAGTGGCGCGTGCGCCTGAATCGAGAGGCGTCGCCGTCATCGTCCGGCGACCATGGCGCCGCTCTTTAGGCCGTCAGTCGATGGCGGCCAAGGGGCGACAGACCGACTCCAGCGAGCGGCGTTCGGCGGCGACGCCCCAGCGCCATTGCACCAGGGCCGCGCCCAACATCAGCACGGCGCCGGCGATGTAGCCGTAGGCGAGATGCGGGCGCGAGCCGGTGTCGATCAGCGCGCCGAAGATCGCCGGGCCGGCGACACCGCCGACGCCCGTGCCGATGGCGTAGAAGACAGCGATCGCCACGGCGCGCAGCTCCAGCGGAAAGGTCTCGGACACGGTGAGATAGGCGGAGCTGGCGGCCGCCGACGCGACGAAGAAAATCCCCGACCAGGCGATGGTCTGCGTCGTGGCGTCGAGATAGCCGGCCCAGAACAGCCAGGCCGTCACCGCCAGCAGGACGCCCGAGACGGCATAGGTCGACGCGATCATGATCCGCCGGCCGACCGAGTCGAAGAGAGGGCCGAGAATCAGCGGGCCCAGCAGATTGCCGATGGCGAAGGGAATGATGTAGCGGCCGACATCGCCCGACGGCACGCCGTAGAACTCGGCCAGCACCAATGCGTAGGTGAAGAAGATCGCGTTGTAGAAGAAGGCCTGCGCCGCCATCAGCACCAGACCGACGGCGGCGCGCCGGCGATGCAGGGCGAACAGCACATGCGCGACCTCGCGCAGCTGAAGGCGTGGGCGGGCGCGCAGCTTGAGCACCGGCGCCTTCGTCGTATCGACACGATGGCCGGAAGCGGCCACGCTCCGCTCGATGTCGTCGACGATCTTGCGCGCCTCCTCGACGCGGCCATGTAGCACAAGCCAGCGCGGGCTTTCGGGGATCCAGAACCGCATCAACAGGATGAACAGGCCGAGCACGGCGCCGATCACGAAGGCCGCACGCCAGCCGTGATCGGGCGCGAACAGTGCCGGATCGAGCACCACCGCCGAGCCGGCCGCGCCGAACAGCGCGCCCAGCCAGAAGCAGCCATTGATCGCCAGATCGGTGCGCCCGCGCACCCGCGCCGGGATCAGCTCCTGGATGGTCGAGTTGATCGCCGTGTACTCACCGCCGATGCCGGCACCGGTCAGGAAGCGGAACACCACGAAGCTCCAGAAATCCCAGGAGAACGCCGTGGCCGCCGTGGCCGCGATGTAGAGCGCCAAGGTGACGAAGAAGAGCTTGCGGCGGCCCAGCACGTCGGTGAGCCAGCCGAAGCCCAACCCGCCCAGCACTGCGCCGGCGAGATAGGCGCTGCTCGCCAGGCCGATCTGGGTGTTGGAGAACCGCAGCACAGGGCTGTCGCGCAGCGCTCCGGCCAAGGTGCCGGCGAGGGTCACCTCGAGCCCGTCCAGCGCCCAGGTGACGCCCAGCGCGACCACAACGAGAGTGTGGAAGCGGCCCCAGGGCAGCCGGTCGAGCCGCGCGGGAATGTCGGTCTCGACGATCCGGCCGGTGTCAGCGCTGGTGTCGGTCATGCCTTTGCGCGGGAAAGGCGGAATAAAGCCGTATCGACCATGTCGGCAGGTCCTCCCGCCCCGACAAAAGACGCGCCTGGGCGCCGATGCCTTGAATGCCTCCCACTTTGTGGCCATTGTCTGGCCAACCTTTCGCATCGCCGCACCGGAGCCCGTCATGGCCATCGCCGCCCCCGCTCGACCGCCGCAGGTCGACGCCACGATCATCGAGCTCAAAGCCCTGCTGGGCGACCGGCTGAGCACGGCGCATGCGGTGCGCGAACAGCACGGCAAGGACATCAGCTACCACGAGGCGCCGCTGCCCGACGCAGTGGTCTTCGCCGAATCGGCCGAGGAGGTGCGGACGATCGTGCAGATCTGCGCACGGCACGGCACGCCGATCATCCCCTTTGGCACCGGCACATCGCTGGAGGGCCATATCAGCGCACCCAATGGCGGCATCTCGCTCGATGTCAGCCGCATGAACAAGGTGCTGCAGGTCAACGAGGCCGATCTCGACGTCGTCGTGCAGCCCGGCGTCACACGCAAGCAGCTCAACGAGTACATCCGCGCCACCGGCCTGTTCTTCCCGATCGATCCAGGCGCCGACGCCTCGATCGGTGGCATGACGAGCACGCGCGCGTCCGGCACCAACGCAGTGCGCTACGGCACCATGCGCGAGAACGTCCTGGCGATGCAGGTGGTGACGCCCGACGGCCGCCTGATGCGGCTCGGCCGGCGCTCGCGCAAGTCGAGCGCGGGCTACGACATGGTCAAGCTGTTCGTGGGCTCCGAAGGCACACTGGGCGTGATCACCGAGATCACGCTGCGCCTCTACGGCATCCCCGAATCGATGGTGGCGGCGACCTGCGCGTTCGACAGCCTCGAGGGCGCGGTCAACACGGTGATCCAGACGATCCAGTCCGGGATCCCGGTCGCACGTATCGAGCTGATGGACACCGAGACGGTCGATACCGTGAACAGGTATTCCAAGCTCAGCCTGCCGCACAAGAACCTGCTGCTGCTGGAATTCCACGGCACCGAGGCCGGCACCAAGGAGCAGGCCGAGATGGTGCAGGCGCTCGCCGCCGAGAACGGCGGCGGCGACTTCGCCTGGACTAGCCAGGCCGAGGAGCGCAGCAAGATGTGGCAGGCGCGCCACGACGCCGCCTGGGCCGCCAAGGCCGCCAAGCCGGGCTGGGGCATGTGGGCCACCGACGTGTGCGTGCCGATCTCCAACCTCGCGGAATGCATCCTGGAGACCCAGAAGGACATCGTCGCCACCGGCCTCTACGCCCCCATCGTCGGCCATGTCGGCGACGGCAATTTCCATCTCACCATGATGGTGGACCCGAACGATCCGACCTACCTGCCGCGAGCGGAGGGCCTCAACGACCGCATGATCGCGCGGGCGCAGAATCTCGGCGGTACCTGCACCGGCGAGCACGGCATCGGCATCGGCAAGATCAAGTATCTCTACGCCGAGCATGGCGAAGCGGTGGGCCTGATGCGCGCGGTCAAGAAGGCGATCGACCCGGACAACATCATGAACCCGGGCAAAATCTTCGGGCCGATGAATTGAACAGCATCAAATGAACCCAGCTTTGAGTGATCTTCCAGAAGGACTCTTTGCTTGGGCGCCTGCCGCAGGTCTCATGCCACGCGTTTTGCGTTGCATAGACGATGTCGGAAATTCAATCAGCGAAGCAGACTATCTAAGGGTGGTGCGTCCTCCGAATCGGTTTTTCGAGCGTTCGGAGATCGATAGAGCCCAAGCCCGTTTGGTTTGCGCTCGGTTTGAAGTGAAGATGAGCAAGATCTATCCACGGGGTACATGGTTGCTCGTGCATCTTGAAGCTCCCCGGGGCCTTCGAGACTTGGGAACAACCAAGACGCTGGCTGCAAACACGTCAGCGCGATCAAACTTCGAGCGCGTCTACCTCTCGTGCAGCTTGGGCGACGAACGGGTTTTCCGGGCGCGGTAGGGCGTGATTTGAATCACACCTGCATTTGGTCAGTCGCCTATCTGCGGCAATGGCTTCTCCGACCCAAAAGCCCAACTGGCGCCCTCTATGATCCACGTGTTCATGAACCTGGCCTCGGGCGGCGGCGACAAGAACGCGGCGCGCGACGCCATCGCCGCGGCGCTGCGCGACGCGGGGCGCGAGGTCGCGTTCCATCAGATCGCCGACAACGCCCTGCTTCGGCGAATCGTGGACGAGGCCGATCGCGGCACGGATATCGTTGTCGCTGCGGGTGGCGACGGCACGATCAACACGGTCGCCGGCTCTTTGCTCGGCAAGTCGCTGACCATGGGCATCGTGCCGCTCGGCACGTTCAACTACGTCGCCCGACTGCTCGACATCCCGAACAATCCGGCGGAAGCGGCGCGCATCCTCGTCGACGGCGTGCCGCGCAAGCTGCATGTCGGCCGAGTCAACCAGCGTGTTTTCGTCAACAGTGTCGGACTGGGCCTCTATGTCCGGCTGATCGCGCAACGTGAAAAGCACGCCGGGATCTTCGGCCGCAACCGGCTGGTGGCGGTCTTCTCGGCGCTGATGACGCTGCTGCGTGGTACGCCGTCCTACGCCATGTTCTTGAAAGTCGACGGCAAGACACGCAGGATCGACGCGCCGCTGATATTCGTCTGCGCGAACTCGGTGCAGGTCGGCGATCTCAACCTCGATCCGGCCGTCGTCCGGTCGGTGGCGGCGGGCGGCATGGCGGCGATCATCGTGAAGTCGGCGACCCCCGCCGACATCCTCGCCGTCGCCGGCCATATCCTCGCTGGGACGCTCGAGCGGGCCGAGCAGATCGAGATCCTGTGCAGCGACGCGATCGACATCACGCGACGGCGGCGCTCGATCCGCCTTGTGATCGACGGCGAGATCGTGCGCGAGCGCCCGCCACTGCGCCTTGCCGTGGGGCGAAACGCCATCGACGTCATGGCCCCGCGCGCTTGACGCCACGCCCGGGGCCATTAGGTTAGCGCCCGTCCATGGATACCCGCCCCCACATCGTCGTCGTCGAAGACGCCGCCTCACAGCGCCAGATGCTCGTCGACTATCTGGCGCGCCAGAACCTCAGGGTTAGCGGCGCCGAGAACGGCGCCATGCTGCGCCGCCTGGTCGATCGCGAGATGCCGGCGCTGGTGCTGCTCGATGTCGGCCTGCCCGACGAAGATGGCTTCTCCCTGGCCCGCTACCTGCGTGAGCGCAGCGGCCGCGTCTGGATCATCATGGTCACGGCGGCGGGCGACGCGGTCGATCGCGTCGTCGGGCTGGAGACTGGCGCCGACGACTATGTCGCCAAGCCCTACGATCCGCGCGAGCTGCTGGCGCGGGTGAAGGCCGGGCTGCGGCGCGCCACGGGCGCCGGCGCGGTGACGCCCAAGGCCGCCGGCCGCGTGCGCATGGGCCGCCGCGTGCTCGATCTCGACAAGCGCCTGCTGCTCGACCCTGATGGCGCCGAGGAGTCCCTGAGCGCCAGCGAGTTCGACCTGCTCAAGGTCTTCGCCGAGAACCCCAACCGGCCGCTGACCCGCGAATGGCTGCTGGAGGTCACCAGCCACCGCGACATGGACGCCTTCGAGCGCTCCATCGATCTGCGCATCAAGCGCCTGCGCCGCAAGGTCGAGCACGACGCGGCGCATCCCGAGGCGATCCGCACGGTACGCGGCGCCGGCTATATGTTCGTACCGCCCACCGACTGAAGGACGGCCGTCAGGCGTCTTAGCTCGGCGGCGAGATGGCCGCGCGCGTCCTGGCAGCGCTGACGGTCCGCCGCCTTGCCCGCCTCCTCCAATGCCAACGCCGCAGCGCCCGTGCGCTTGGCGCCGATCTGCAACGCCGAGCCCTTCAGCCGGTGCGCGGCCTGTGCCACGCGCGCGAGATCGCCAACGCGTATCGCGGCGTCGATGTCGATCTCCGATTGCTCCAGCTCGCCCTCGAACGTCTCGAGAAGATCGCGCTCGAAGGCCGCGTCACCACCCGACCAGCGTCGTATCACGCTGTGGTCGAGGATCTCCGCTGCGTCGATCGCGGCGCCCGGGGCGAAATCGGCGTGGCCATCGGGCTGCCCTGCCGCCGGCAGCCACCGCTCGATCACCGCGCGCAGACGCTCGGTCTCGACCGGCTTGGCGAGATAGCCGTCCATGCCGGCGGCGCGGCAGCGCTCGTCCTCGCCCTTCATGGCGTTGGCCGTGCTGGCGACGATCGGCGTGCGCTGCCGGGCACGGGTGATCTCTTCGCGGCGAATCAGCGCCGTCATCTCGAAGCCGTCCATGTCAGGCATATGGACATCGGCGAGGATCAGCGCGTAATCGCCGGCGCGCCAACGTTCCAGTCCCTCGCGGCCATTGGCGGCGGTGTCGGCGGCGACGCCCAGCGAGGCGAGCTGACGCAGCGCCACCTTGAGGTTCACCGGATGGTCGTCGACCACCAGGACGCGCGCGCGCGAGGAGACCGTCGGCGCGACGGCGACGTCCGAGCCGGCGGGAGCACTCAAGGTCTGCAGCTCGACCAGGGGCGAATCGGCCGGCGCGGCCAGCAGGATCACGGTCGCGGTGAAGGTCGAGCCGACGCCCGGCGCGCTCTGCGCCTTGACATCGCCATCCATCAGCTGCGCCAGCCGACGCACGATCGACAGACCCAACCCCGTGCCGCCGTAGCGTCGCGTCGTGCCGCTGTCGGCCTGCGCGAAAGGCCGGAACAGGCCGGCGAGCTGCGCCTCGTCCATGCCGATGCCGGTGTCGCTGACCGAGATCTCGACCTCGGTCCGGCCCTCGCCGAGCGGCCGGGTCAGCGCGCGCACGATCACCGCGCCGCGCTCGGTGAACTTCACCGCGTTGCCGATCAGGTTGGCGACGATCTGGCGTACGCGCGTTGGATCGCCGATCAGCGCGTCGGCCGAGCCCGGCGCGATCGCGACGCTCAGGTTGACCCCCTTGGCCGTCGCGGCGGCCCGGAAATTGTCGGCGGCGCGCTCGACGACGCTCGACAGCGAGAAGGCGGCGGCCTCCAGGTCGGTACGGCCGGCCTCGATCTTGGAGAAGTCGAGCAGGTCGTCGAGCAGACGCAGCACGGCGCCGGCGCTGTCGCGCATGGTGTGGACGAGATCGCGCTGGTCGTCGTTCAGCTTGTCGCGGCCCAGCACCTCGATCATGCCGAGCACGCCGTTCATCGGCGTGCGGATCTCGTGGCTCATGGTGGCGAGGAAGGTCGATTTCGCCTGATTGGCCGCATCGGACTCCACGCGCGCCGCCTCCGCCGCCGCCAGCGCCCGCTCGAGTTCGCGCTGCCGGCGTCGTTGCTCGGTCACGTCGGTCACCAGCAGAGTGGTGCGTCCACCGGTGGCGCGGGCAAGCGCGCGCGCCCATTGGCCCTTGCCGAAGCGGAACAGGATCGGATCGCCGGTCCGCAGACTCCGCAGCGAATTTGCGATCCAGTCGGCGGTCTGATCCGCCGGTACGGCGCCGGCATAAGCGGCGATGACCACGGCGTTCGACAGCGGCACACCCTGCTTGTAGAGGTCGGGATTGTCGCCCATGAAGCGCTTGTAGGCTTCGTTGCACAGTTCCAGGCGGTCTTCAGCGTCGAAGAAGGCGATGCCGTCAGCCATCGACTCCATCGCCGCCACCAGCTTGGCGCGTGAATCGGTGGCAGCGGCGAGCGCGGTTTCGAGCTCGCGCTGACGCTGGCGCTCCCCGGTCACGTCGGTCACCAGCAGGGTCGCGCGACCATCGCCGGTGTGGCGCATCACCATCCTGGCCCATTGATTGTCGCCAAATGGCATCAGCACCGACTCGCCCGCGCGATGGCGGCGCAAGGCGTCCTGCACCGCCTGCTCCCGGACCTCCGGCGGCAGCCGCATCGAGCCGTGGCGATTGGCGGCTTCCAGCGTGACCCCTGGCGTGCAAATCGCGGGGTCGTGGTTCATGAACGTCTTGAACGCCTCGTTGCACAGCTCCAGTCGCTCCTCGGCGTCGATGAAGGCGATGCCGCCGGCCATGCTCTCCATCGCCGCGATGAGCTTGGTGCGCGACTCGGTGGCCGAGGCCAACGCCTGCTCCAGCTCGCGCTGGCGCTGACGCTGCTCCGTCACATCGGTCAACAGCAGGGTCCAACGACCGTCGCCGGTCGGGCGCATGTCCATGCGCGTCCAGCGATTATCGCCGAAGGGGATGAGGACCGGTTCGCCGGCGCGATAGCGGCGCACCGAGTCTTCGACCGCCTTCTCTCTGGCCTCGACCGGCAGCCTCAGCGCGCCGCGACGAAAGGCATCTTCCAGTTTGACTCCGGGCGAGTACATGAGCGGATCGTCGTTCGTGAACCGTTTGTAGGCTTCGTTGCACAGCTCGATCCGCTCGTCGGCGTCGAGAAAGGCGATGCCGCCGGCCATGCTCTCCATCGCCGCCATCAGCTTCGCGGTGGCCTCCTTGGCGGCGGTCTCGCTGTTCTTCAGATCGGTGACGTCGCGATGCACGGTCAGGCGATGGCCATCGGCGAGAACGGTGACGGAGAACTGGAGCCACCGATCATTGTGACGAATCTGCCGCCAGCCATTGGTGCCCTGGCGAAACGGGACCATACGGGCTTCGATCGCCGCCTCGCGCTCGGCCGGACCAAACTCGCCGAAGTCGCCCTGATCGGTCATCAGCTCGAGGATTTGGCGGTAGGTCCATCCAACCACCCGCATGTCGCTATAGTCCTTGTCGTAGACCCGATAGCCGACATCGTTGAGAAACAGAAGCCGATCATCGGGACCATACAGGCCCACAGCGTCGCTCAACGTATTGAGCGTAGTCTGCAACATCGCGCGCGCCTCTGTGGCGGCGGTCTCGCTGTTCTTCAGGTCGGTGACGTCGCGATGCACGATCAGGCGGTGACCATCGGGCAGCACGCTGGTCGACAGCTCCAGCCACCGATCGCGCCGCCGCGCCAGCAGCCAGCCGTCGGTACCGCGGCGGAACTGCTCCAGGCGATCGGCGACCGCGGCCTCTCGCGCCGGCCCGTCGAGCGGCCCGAAATCGCCACGACTGGCCTGCGCCTCGACGAATTCGCGGAAGTTCCGACCAATCAAGGGCAATTGGCGATCAATGCCGTGGATCTGGTAGGCGGCGTCGTTGAGCAACAGCAGCTTGCCGTCGGGCGCGTAGAGGAAAACCGCCTCGCTCAACGCGTTGAGCGCGGTCCGCAAGATGGCCCGCGCCTCTTCGCCCTCCCCGCGCGCCTCCTCGAGCCGGCCGAGCAGCCGTTCGTGCGACAGCGTCATCGCGATCATCTCGCGCGCGAAACGCTGCTGGCCACGCGCCACCAGCAACAGGCCCAGCCCGAAAGGCGGCAGGCACGCGGCGCCCAGGATGATCGACAGCACGTCGCCAGCGACGACCAACGCGACGCTCATCGGTGCGAGCAGGGCGAAGACGTAGCCGGCGTAACTGCGCATCGAATAGGCGCGCGAGGGCGAGCCCAGCGCCATGATGATCAGCAGCAAGCAGAGCGCGAAGCGCACCGGCGGATCGGCCGACAGCGCCACCAGCGCCGCGCCGAGACCGACGATCAACCCATTCCATAACGTCAACGCCAGGTGCAGGGTCCGCCATTGGCCGAGTGGCCGGCGATCGGGGTTGGCGCCGTAATCGCGCTCCAGGCGCGGGTAACCCAGCCGGCCGACGACATGCAACACGGCAAGCAGCACGAACAACCACCATGGGCTGCGCCCGGCGTCGAGCGCGGCATAGATCGGCCAGATCAGCAGCAAGAGGCTGCGCACCCCCATGTTCCGCCGTAGCAGGCGCGAGGTCAGCTCGCGCTCGACAGCGGGATCGGCCGGATCGACAGGTCGCTCGGCCGCGTTCAGAGTCTCGCTCATCGCACCATCATGCCGCATGGCCGCGTCTACGCCGTGTCGCGGGATGCCGCCAGTTGTGTCGTGTGTGTCTTCAGGGGTCGCCGTTGGCGTCGCGGCGACATCGACCTTGCCAGCACGAGGCACGACGTCCCGGTCACGTCACAGCCAGGACACCCAACCAAGTGCTCGGGAGACCTCACGCCGCGACCTGTCGTCATTCCGAGCGCGGCGGGGCCTCTTCCGCGAGCGCGGACTCGATCCTGAGAGATCCCTCGCCGCGCTCGGGATGACGAGGCCGCAGGGGCGCACAAGGCGCCCCTGCCGTCTTCGTCACTTCGCGCACTGCACCATGATCTCGACCTTCAGGCCCGGCGCGGCGAGCTTGGCCTCGACGGTGGCGCGCGCTGGCGTGTTGCCAGGCGACACCCAGGCGTCCCACACCTCGTTCATCTGGCTCCAGGTCGAGATATCCGTAAGCCAGATATTGGCCGACAGGATCTTGCTCTTGTCGGTGCCGGCCTTGGCGAGCAGCGCGTCGATCTTGTCGAGGATCTGCTTGGTCTGGCCCTTGACGTCGGCCTTGCTGTCGTCGGCGGTCAGGCCGGCGAGATAGACGGTGTTGCCGTGCACGACGGCCTGGCTCATGCGCGGGCCGGCGTTGATGCGTTCGACCATGATGCTTTCCCTCCGTTCAACGAGACGGAAAGCACCCTAGCAAACAAGTCGCGCCGGAGTCAGCGCGGCAGCAGCCCGACCGGGTCGACCGGCTTGTTGCGGTGGCGGATCTCGAAATGCAGCTGCGGTTCCGCCGCGCCACCGGAGGTGCCGACGGTGCCGATGGACTGGCCCTTTTTCACCGTCGCGCCCTTGGCCACCGACATCTGATCGAGATGGGCGTAGGCGGTGATATAGCCGCCGCTGTGGCTGACCAGCAGCAGGTTGCCCAGCCCGCGCACCTCGTTGCCGGCGTAGACCACGGTGCCGCCGTCGGCGGCCTTCACCGGCGTGCCGGCGGCCGCGGCGATGTCGATGCCGTCGTTCTGCTGCCCGCCAGCGCGCGGGCCGAAGCCGGCCAGAGTGCGGCCGCGCACCGGCCAATCGAAGCGCGGCGCCGCGGCCGGCAGGGCCGGCGCCGGCGGCGCCATACGCGGCGCGCCGTCGGCCGGCACCGGCGGCGCGGCCGATGTCGGCGGCGCTGGCGCCGAGCCAGGGGGTGGCGGCAGGTCGGTGGACTCGACGCGGCCGATCGCGGGCGGCGGCCCCGACGAGGATGGCGGCGCCGACGAGGATGGCGGCGCCGACGCGGGCGGCGCGCCGCGCGCGGGAGCGCTGGTGTCGACGACCCGCGCGCCGGGCAGCGCCAGGATGGTGCCGACGCGCAGCTTGTAGGGTTCCTTCAGCCCGTTGCGCTGGATGATCGTCTCGCGCGACACGCCGAAACGCGTCGCGACACTGTCGACGGTATCGCCCTGCGTCGTGACATAGGTCGCCACGGCGTCGGGGCTGGCGCCCGAACCGGGATACTCGATCACGCCTTCACGGCCGCTATAGGTCGTGTCGCAGGCCGCCATCAGTAGAATGGTCAGCACCGCGAGGACCCGCTTGGCGGGGGTAAACGGCGACGATCGCGAGGGGGAGCGATGCGCGTTCATTTGGCCGCGCAGAGTACTCGAACAGCGCCTCGATGTGAATCCCCGGGAGCGTGCCGGGGGCACATGCCACAATCTCGCCGTCTTCGTCCTCGTGGGCGCCAGCGATCAGCCCGGCGCTTCTTCGTTCTGGACGACGAGGCGATTCAGATGCGCTGGTCCATCTCCAGGGCAGGCTCCTCGCAATCGACGCAGCCCACGACCTTGGCCGGCACGCCGGCAACAGTGCAGCCGGCCGGCACGGGGTGCAGCACGACGCTGCCCGAGGCGACCTTGGCACGCGCGCCGACCTCGATATTGCCCAGCACCTTGGCGCCGGCGCCGATCAGCACGCCGCGGCGGATCTTGGGATGACGATCGCCGGTCTCCTTGCCGGTGCCGCCCAAGGTCACGCCTTGCAGCATTGACACGCCGTCCTCGACCACCGCGGTCTCGCCGATCACCACGCCGGTGGCGTGGTCGATCATGATGCCCTTGCCGATGCGTGCGGCAGGGTTGATATCGACGCCGAAGATCGAGCTCGATCGGCTCTGCAGGAACATCGCCATGCCGCGCCGGCCGCGACCCTGCAGCCAGTGGGCGACGCGGTAGGTCTGCAGGGCGTGGAAGCCCTTGAACCACAGGAACGGGTCGAGACGGGAACGACACGCGGGGTCGCGCTCGTAGACCGCGACGATGTCGGCGCGCGCGGCGACGCCGATCTCCGGATCGCCGGCGATCGCCTCGTCGAGTGTCTGGCGGATCAGCATGGCCGGCGTCTCGTTGGTCGCCAGCATGCGCGCGAGGTGGTAGCTGAGCGCGCTCTCGAAGCGCGGCTGGCTGAGGATCGTGGCGTGCAGCAGGCTGGCCAGTGCCGGCTCGGCGCGGGCGAGATCCTGGGCCGCTTCGCGGATCTCGGTCCAGATCGGATCGACGGCGGCGACCTTGGCGACGACGTTGCTGTCCATGCGCTTACCCTCTCGCGGCTGGCCCTCCCGCGGCTGGATCGGCCGGGTTCATGATGCCAACTCTCGCCGCCGACGCGGGCCGGCGCAATACGTCCTCACATGAGTTTTAAGGCGCGTCCAGGCAATCCGCTTCACGCGAGCGTGACGGGCTCATCCGCCGCGGCGTTGCAGCTCGTCGATCAGCGCGTCGAGGCCGTTGCGCTGGACATAGGCGCTGAAATCGGAGCGCCGCGTCATGCCCATGCTGACGCCTTCGACGGCGATGTCGATGACCTTGCCGCGCGAGATCTCCCAGACGATGCGGATCGGCTGGCCGGTGGGCTGCAGGAGCTGCGATTCGACCATCTCGGAGGCGCCGTTGGGCGACGGCGACACCCTGCCGATCTTCAGCGTCTGGCCCTGGTAGTTCTTGAAGCGGCCGGAATAGGCGCGGATCTCGGCCTTCTCGAAGGCCGCGATGAACTTGTCGCGCTGGTCGGGCGTGGCGCCGTTCCAGTGCCGGCCGAGCACCATCTGGCCGATGGCGGCGATGTCGAAATTGGCGCGGAACAGCTGGGTCATCTGCTGTTCGCGCTCGCTGTCCGATGCACCGGTCTTGACCGTCGCGAGAACCTGGCTCGCCATCCGCTCGACGACCTGCGCCGCGTCCTGGGCGGCAGCGCCCGCGGCGGCGAGAAGCGTCGCCGCCGTCGCCATCACGCACGTCACGACCCAACGCCGAAACGTCGCCACATCAGCCTCCATAAGATGACGCGTCAGCGCGCGAAGCCGAGTTCCGGCCGTCCCGACGCCACCAGCGCGATCGACGCGCTCTGCGGGGCGCCCTTCTGCCGGATATCGGCCGCGCGCTTCTGCGTGTAGGCGCTGCGCAGCGCCGAATAGTAGTCGAGCGAGTTCTTCTCGATATCGTCGAGCGCCTGCAGGGTGCGCGAGCGGGCGTCAACCACCGTGACGCCGGTCCTTGCGTACATAAGGTACTCGACGTCGAGCTGCCACGTCAGAATTCTGAACGGGTCGATGACGTAGTCGACCAGCAGGCCAACCGCGTCGCGCGCGTTGGACGGGCCGAGCAGCGGCAGCACCAGATAGGGTCCGCCATCCTCGGGCGGGGCCTTGGCCCACACGCCGATGGTCTGGCCGAAATCCTCCTTGGTCGGCGGCATGCCGAGTTCCTTGGCGACGTCGAAGATGCCGAGGATGCCGATAGTGGTGTTGACCAGGAAGCGGGCGATGGTCTGCGCCGCACGCGAGGGCTCGCCCTGGGCCACCTCGTTGATCGCGGTGACCGGCTCGCCGAGGTTCTGCACGACGTTGCTGACGCCGCGCTGGATCGGCTCGGGCACCCAGAATTTGTAGGTCACCGCGACCGGCCGCACGATCAACATGTCGATGGTGCGGTTGATCGCGAACATGAAGCGGTTGGGGACCTCCAGCGGATCCCACGGCTCGCCCGGCTCCTGGCTGGCACATGCGCCCAGACCGGTCGTGGCGGCCAGCAGTACAACGGCGAGGCCAAACCGGACACGGGACAGAAAAGACCTGATCATCGCTACCTGCTGCGCCATCCCGAGGGGTCCGGAAAGGTGGCGCAGTATGCGTGCGCGGGCACTCAGTTCACAACGGCAAAGTTACCCTGAGGGCATGTAGGTATTTTTTCAGACACTTTCGATTCTCGATTGACCTGTATATAAGTATATGTTTATGTTTCGCTATGGACGATCTCCTTTTGCTCCTGCGGGCAGCGGCCGAGGACACGCGGTTGCGGATCCTGGCCTTGGCGGCACGCGACCAGCTCACGGTCAGTGAGTTCGTCGACATCCTGGGGCAGAGCCAGCCCAGGGTGTCGCGGCATCTCAAGCTGATGGTCGAGGCGGGGCTCCTCGAAAGATTCCGCGAAGGCCAGTGGGCGTATTTCCGGCTGGCCAGGCATCCGCAGCTCGCCTCCGTCGTCGAGGCGATCGTCGCCAAGCTGGGCGCCGAGGGCGACATGGCGCGCCTGGAGGATCTCAGGCGCCGGCGCGAGAACCGCGCCATCGCCTATTTCCGCACCAACGCCGAGCGCTGGGACCAGCTGCGCGCGCTGCACATCGACGACACCGAGATCGAGAAGGCGCTGGTCGGCCTGCTCCCTGAAGACGTCGGCACGCTGCTCGACATCGGCACCGGCACCGGCCGCATCCTCGAGGTGCTGGCGCGCCACGCCGAGCGCGCCACCGGCATCGACCAGTCGCGCGAGATGCTGGCGGTGGCCCGCACCAACCTGGCCCGCGCCGGCCTGCGCAATGTCGAGATCCGCCAGGCCGACATGTACCTGCTGCCCTTCGCCTCGATGTCGATCGACGTCGTGTCGATCCACCAGGTGCTGCACTACGCCGAGGACCCCGCCGCCGTCCTGCGCGAGGCCGCGCGCGTGCTGGCGCCCGGCGGCACGGCGCTGATCGTCGACTTCGCGCCGCACGACCTGGTCGAGCTGCGCCGCGAGCACGCGCACGTGCATCTCGGTTTCGCCGACAACCAGGTCGCCGGCTGGCTCGCCGCCGCCGGCCTCGACGCCGCCCAGCCGCTGCACCTGCCCGGCAAGCGCCTGATGGTCAGCATCTGGCGTGCCTCCAAGTCCAAAGCCGACACCGACGCGCCCGTGACCGACGCGCCGCGCGCGCCCCTGCAGGAGACGCCCCGATGAGCCCGGACACCGGCCCGCTCAGCCACGCCACGCCACTCGCCGAGTTCCCGGCCCGCGCGCCGCGCAAGCTCGCGGTGTCGTTCGAGTTCTTCCCGCCCAAGACCGAGGCGATGGAACAGACCTTGTGGCACGCCGTCGAGCGTCTGGCGCCGCTCAAGCCCGCGTTCTTCTCGGTCACCTACGGCGCCGGCGGCTCCACCCGCCAGCGCACGCACGAGACCGTGGTGCGCATCAAGCGCGAGACCGGCGTCGATCCCGCCGCGCATCTCACCTGCGTCGGCGCGACGAGAGAAGAGATCGACGAGGTCGCGCGCGACTACTGGAACGCCGGCATCCGCCACATCGTCGCCCTGCGCGGCGATCCGCCCTCGGGCATGGGCGGCAAGTACACCGCGCATCCGGGCGGCTACGCCAACGCCGCCGAGCTGGTCGCCGGCCTGAAGAAGATCGCCGACTTCCAGATCAGCGTCGCGGCCTATCCCGAGAAGCATCCCGACTCCGCCGACACCGCCTCGGACCTGCTGAACCTCAAGCGCAAGATCGACGCCGGCGCCGATCGCGCCATCACCCAGTTCTTCTTCGAGGCCGACGACTTCCTGCGCTTCCGCGACCAGGCCTGGGCGATGGGCATCCGCGCGCCGATCGTGCCGGGCATCGTGCCCGTCAGCAATTTCGCCCAGGTCAAGCGCATCGCCGGCCTGTGCGGCGCCAAGGTGCCGGCGTGGCTGGCCGAGATGTTCGAGGGCCTCGACGAGGATCTCGAAACGCGCCGCATGATCGCCGCGACGGTGGCCGGCGACCTCTGCCGTCGCCTCGAGAGCGAAGGCGTCACCGCCTTCCATTTCTACACGCTCAACCGCGCCGACCTGACCTTCGCCATCTGCCACCTGCTGGGCGTCCGGCCGACGCGCACCCCGTCGTCCTGAGCGTTAGCGAAGGACCTGACGGTATGGCGGTCACATCGATTCATCGCATCCGAGCGCATCACCGCGAGGTCCTTCGCTGCGCTCAGGACGACAGTTGGGATATTGAAGCATGACCCGCGCTGACAAAGCCGACCTGCTGCTGCGCATCGCGCGGGAGCGTATCCTGGTGAAGGACGGGCCGTATGGCTCGATGATCCAGGGCTACAAGCTCGACGAGGACGGCTTCCGCGGCGGCCGGACCTTCAATCACGACCAGAAGGGCGACAACGATCTCTTGAACGTCACGCGGCCGGAGATCGTCGGCGAGATCTGCGACGCCTATCTCGCGGCCGGCGCCGACATCGTCGCCACCAACACCTTCAACGCCAACGCCATCAGCCTGAGCGACTACGGCATCCAGACCATGGCGCGCGAGATCAACATCGCCGCGGCGAAGATCACGCGCGAGCACGCCGATCGCTGGACCGCGAAGGACCCCGACAAGCCGCGCTTCGTCGTCGGCGCGCTGGGGCCGACCAACAAGACGCTCTCGGTCTCGCCCAACGTCAACGACCCGGGCTACCGCGCCGTGAGCTTCGACGAGGTCAAGGCGATCTATCGCGAGCAGATCGACGGGCTGCTCGAAGGCGGCGTCGACTTCATCCTCGTGGAAACGGTGTTCGACACGCTCAACGCCAAGGCCGCTCTCGTGGCCGCCGACGAGGCCGCCGAAGCGCTCGACGAGGAGCTGCCGGTCATGGTCTCGATGACCTTGACCGATCTCGCCGGCCGCAACCTCTCGGGCCAGACCGTCGAGGCCTTCTGGCACTCGATCCGCCATGTGCGGCCGCTGACCATGGGCCTGAACTGCAGCTTCGGCGCCACCGAATTGCAGCCCTACGTCGCCGACATGAACGGTCGCGTCGACAGCCTGGTCTGCGTCTATCCCAACGCCGGCCTGCCCAACGACATGGGCGCCTATGACGAGCCGCCCGAGCTCACCGCCAAGCTCGTCCGCAAATGGGCCGAGGCCGGCTGGATCAACGTCGTGGGCGGCTGCTGCGGCACGACGCCGGCGCACATCAAGGCGATCGCCGACGCGGTGCGCGACCTGCCGCCGCGACGAGCCCCCAGCCTGGTGCCGGCCCTGCGCTTGTCGGGCATGGAAGCGGCGAGCTTCTTCTGATGGCCGCCGAACCGATACAGCCGCAGCCGCAGGCCGGCCGCGCCTCGTTCATCAACATCGGCGAGCGGACCAACGTCACCGGCTCGGCGCAGTTCAAGAAGCTGATCCTGGGCGGCGACTACAACGCCGCCGTCGAGGTTGCGCGCCAGCAGGTCGAGAACGGCGCGCAGATCATCGACGTCAACATGGACGAAGGCCTGCTCGACGCCGAGAAGGCGATGGAGACCTTCCTCAAGCTGATCGCGGCGGAGCCCGACATCGCGCGCGTGCCGATCATGATCGACAGCTCGAAATGGAGCGTGATCGAGGCCGGCCTGAAATGCGTCGCCGGCAAGCCGATCGTCAACTCGATCTCGATGAAGGAAGGCATCGAGCCGTTCAAGGCGCAGGCGCGCAAGATCCGACGCTATGGCGCGGCGGCCGTGGTCATGGCCTTCGACGAGAAGGGCCAGGCCGACACCATCCAGCGCAAGGTCGAGATCTGCCAGCGCGCCTACAGGATCCTGGTCGACGAGGTCGGCTTCCCGGCCGAGGACATCATCTTCGATCCCAACATCTTCGCCGTGGCGACGGGCATCGAGGAGCACAACAATTACGGCGTCGACTTCATCGAGGCGACGCGCCAGATCAAGGCGACCTGCCCGCACGCGCGCATCTCGGGCGGCGTGTCGAACCTCAGCTTCTCCTTCCGCGGCAACGAGCCCGTGCGCAAGGCGATGCATTCGGTGTTCCTCTACCACGCCATCCAGGCGGGCATGGACATGGGCATCGTCAACGCCGGCCAGCTCGAGGTCTACGACCAGATCCCGCGGGAGCTACGCGACGCCTGCGAGGACGTGATCCTCAACCGCACGCCCAACGGCACCGAGCGCCTGCTGGAGCTGGCGCCGAAATACAAGGGCACCGGCGCCACCGCCGAGACCGTCGACGCCGAGTGGCGGTCGTGGCCGGTCGAGAAGCGGCTGGAGCACGCCCTGGTCAAGGGCATGGACCAGTTTGTGGTCGACGACACCGAGGAGGCGCGCCAAGTCGCCGCCAAGCCGATCGAGGTGATCGAAGGCCCGCTGATGGCCGGCATGAACGTGGTCGGCGATCTCTTTGGCGCCGGCAAGATGTTCCTGCCGCAGGTGGTCAAGAGCGCGCGCGTGATGAAGAAGGCCGTGGCGCACCTGATCCCCTATATCGAGGCGGAGAAGAGCGCGGGCCAGCGCGCCAAGGGCACGATCGTCATGGCCACCGTCAAGGGCGACGTCCACGACATCGGCAAGAACATCGTCGGCGTCGTGCTCCAGTGCAACAATTTCGAGGTCATCGATCTGGGCGTCATGGTGCCGTTCCAGGACATCCTCAAGGCGGCCAACGAGAACAAGGCGGACATCATCGGTCTGAGCGGCCTGATCACGCCGTCGCTCGACGAGATGCAGACCGTGGCCGAGCAGATGACGCGGCAGGACTTCAAGATCCCGCTGCTGATCGGCGGCGCCACGACCTCGAAGGTGCACACCGCGCTGCGCATCGCGCCCAAATACCAGGGCCCGACGGTGCACGTGCTCGACGCCTCGCGCGCCGTCGGCGTCTGCACGGCGCTGACCTCCGACACGCAGGCCGAGGATTTCGCCACCAAGGTCGCGGCTGAATACGAGGCGATCCGCATCGAGCGTGGCGACGGCACGAAGGAGAAGCTGGCCTCGCTCGCCGATGCACGCGCCAACGCACTGAAAATCGACTGGCCCAACTACACGCCGCCCAAGCCGGCCTTCACCGGCACGCGCGTCTTCGCCGAGTACCCGCTGCACGAGCTGGTCGAGCGCATCGACTGGACGCCGTTCTTCCGCGCCTGGGAGCTCGCCGGCACCTACCCCGCGATCCTCGAGGATCCGGTGGTGGGCGAAAGCGCACGCAAGCTCTTCGCCGACGCACGGAAGATGCTCGACAGGGTCGTGCGCGAGAAGTGGCTCACGGCGAAGGGCGTGGTCGGCTTCTGGCCCTGCCGCCGCGTCGGCGACGACGTCGTGCTCTACGAGGACGAGGGCCGCACCAAGGAACTCTCGCGCCTCTACTTCCTGCGCCAGCAAGTCGAGAAGCGCGCCGGCCGACCCAATATGTGCCTGGCCGATTTCATCTCACCGGACGCCGACTGGATCGGCGGCTTCGCCGTCACGGCGGGCCACGGCATCGAGGAACGCCTCGCCCGCTTCAAGGCCGAGCACGACGACTACTCCGATATCCTGCTGAAGGCCCTGGCCGACCGCCTTGCCGAAGCCTTCGCCGAGCGCCTGCATGAGCGCGCGCGCAAGACCTTGTGGGGCTACGCGCCCGACGAGGCGCTGAGCAACGCCGAGCTGGTGCGCGAGAAATACCGCGGCATCCGCCCGGCACCCGGCTACCCCGCCTGTCCGGACCACAGCCAGAAGCCCGAACTGTTCCGCCTGCTCAACGCCGGCCAGAACGCCGGCATGACGCTGACGGAGAGCTTCGCCATGCTGCCGACGGCGGCGGTGTCGGGCTACTACTTCGCGCATCCCGAGGCGGCGTATTTCGGCGTCGCGCGTATCGGCAGGGATCAGGTCGAGGACTACGCCAAGCGGCGCGGCGTCGACATCGAGCAGGCCGAGCAGTGGCTGCGGCCGAACCTCGGCTACAATTCATGACTGGGACCGCTGGCGTCCCGCCGGCATCATGAGAAGAGCCGGCAGGACGCCGGCGGTCCCAATGAGATCCCTCGCTGCGCTCGGGATGACAGGTGGTCAGTCTACCAGATCGCGCCCCATGCCGCTCACCGCAACAACGCCAACGCCACGCTCACCGTGACCACGCTGGCCACCGTCGACAGCACCACCGCGTTGGTCGCGCGGCCGACGCCGACGCCGTAGCGCTGGGCGATCATGTAGACGTTGGCGCCGGCCGGCATGCAGGCGTCGATCACGGCGATGGTGAGCCACAGCGGCTCGAGCCGGAAGACGTAGCGGCCCAGCAGGTAGACCACGACCGGCAGCACCAGCAGCTTGGCCGTCGAGGTCAGCACGCCCTCGCGCCAATGGCCGCGCAGGCCGACATGCGCGAGCGAGGCGCCCAGGGTGATCAGGCCCACCGGTGCGGCGGCCTGGGCGGCGAGTGCCAGCGCCTTGTCGAGCACCTCGGGCAGCGCGAGGCCAGGCACGCGGCGCGTCAGCTCGCCCCAGGCGAGGCCGGCGAAGATCGCCGGCAGCACCGGATGCTTGAACATGGTGAGCGTGGCGGCACCCATGCGGCGTGCGATGCCGCCGCGATCCTGGCGGTCGATCTCGATCAGGAAGCAGGTGAGCGTCAGCATGACCAGCGAATGCACGCTGATGATCATCAGCAGCGGCACCAGGCCGGCCTCGCCGAAGGCCAGGGCGACCAGCGGGATGCCCAGGCCGACGCCGTTGGAGAACGAGCCGGAGAGCGCGAGGATCGCCTGGTCGCCGAGACTCATCTTGAGCATGAAGCGGCCGATCAGCATCAGCGCGCCAAAGACGATGGCCACGCCGCCAAAGAAGGCGAGCAGGATGGCGGGATCGAGCGTCTCGATGCGCACCTTTGACATCGAGCGGAACAGCAGCGCGGCGAAGAGGATGTAGAAGGTGACGTTGGCCAGCCCGCGCACCGCCTCCTCGCTCACCAGCGCCGAACGCGCCAGCACGAACCCCGCCAGCCCCAGCAGCACGACCGGCAGGATAATCTCGAGCACGGCGATCATGGTCGCGAACTACCTTCCCCCGCAGGGCAGGCCGATCACCAATGACTCCCTCTCCCCGCGAGCGGGGAGAGGGAGGAGAACGCCATGAGCGATGATGACATCAACCGCTCGCCATCTTCTCGCGCGGCACGCGGTGGATGGGGTAGCCGGCGTCGGGCGGGATGTTGAGCCAGACAGAGCCGTCGGCCTCGGTCTTCAGCCAGGGCAGCACGTCGACGATGCGTCGCGCCTTGGCTTGGGCGATCGCCTCGGTCACCGTCTTCGCCTCGCCCAGCATCAGCGTGTTCTGCCGCGTCGGGAACACCATGGTGCGCTTGCCGGCGTCGGCATCGGCGACCGCGACCCTGGGCTCGATCCACACGGAGTCGACCGACTCCGAGCCGTCGTGCAGCGCCACCTGGTCGACCGGCGCGGCGGCGACGAAGAACCAGGTGTCGAAGCGCTTGGGCACCATGGCCGGCGTGATCCAGTGCGCGAAGGGCGTCATGCGATCGACCGCGAGCACGAGGTCCTCGGCCTCGACCATGTCGACGATGCTGGCCTCGTCCTGGGCGAGCTTGTCGCGCCAGCGATCCTCGATCGGCTTGAGCTCGGCGGCGCCGATCAAAGCCGAGGCGCCGCGCTTCATCGCCAGCAGGATGCCGCATTCCTCGAAGGCCTCGCGGATGCCGGCGACGCGGAAGGCGAGCTCGGCATCGGCGATGCCCTCGGCGCCGGCGCAGCGCGCACGCAGGCGCGGATCGGCGTCGGCGTCCTCCAGCTTGCCGCCGGGAAACACCAGCGCGCCGGAAAACGAATCGATCTTGTGATGGCGCACCACCATGAAGACCTCGAGCGGCGAATTGGCGTCGCCCCTGACCTTCGGCCGCACCAGCAGCACCGTGGTGGCGGGCAACGGCGTCGACGGTGCTTTCTTCTCGCTCATGACTCTGTGCTGTCCTTCACGCAATCCGTCATCCCGAGCGCAGCAAGGGATCTAGTTGCGGCCTAGATCCCTCGCTACGCTCGGGATGACAGGGAGTTAATTCCTGGTCGGATCGTCCGACACCTGCACCAGCAGCTTGCCGAAGTTGCGGCCCTTGAGCAGGCCGATGAAGGCTTCGGGCGCGGCGTCGAGGCCCTTCACGATGTCCTCGCGGTACTTGATCTTGCCGGCCTTCACCGCCGGCGGCACTTCCTGCCAGAACTCCGGCATTTGGCCGAAATGGTCGCTGACGATGAAGCCCTTCACCAGCACGCGCTTGATCAGCAACATCCGCCAGTCCGGCCCGGGATTCATCTGCATCTCGTTGTAGGACGAGATCAGGCCGCATAGCGGCACGCGCGCGAAGTCGTTGAGCTGCGGAATCACCGCGGCCTGCACCGCGCCGCCGACATTCTCGAAGTAGACGTCGATACCCTTCGGGCACGCCGCGCGGATCGCCTTGAACAGATTGCCGGCCTCGGCCTTGTAGTCGACGCAGGCGTCGAAACCCAGTTCCTTCACGACGTAGTCGCACTTGTCCTTGCCACCCGCGATACCCACGGCGCGGCAGCCCTTCATCTTGGCGACCTGGCCGACCATCGAGCCGACCGCGCCCGAGGCCGCCGAGACGACGACCGTCTCGCCCGGCTTGGGCTGGCCGATATGCATTAGCCCCCACCACGCGGTCATGCCCGGCATGCCCAGCACCGAGAGCGCGGTCGAGAGCGGGGCCGCCTTGGGATCAAGCTTCATCACGCCGGCGCCATTGGACACGGCGTGGCTCTGCCAGCCGCTGTACTCGCCGACGAAATCGCCTTCCTTGAACTTGGCGTTGCGCGACTTGATCACCTGGCCGACCGTGCCGCCGACGATGGGTTCACCCAGGCCGGTATTGGCGGCATAGCCCTTGGCCTCCGACATCCTCCCGCGCATGTACGGATCGAGCGACAGCCAGATGGTGCGCGACAGGTACTCACCCTCGCCCGGCTCCGGCAGCGGCGCGTTGGCGACCTCGAAGTTCGCGGGCACCGGCTCGCCCTGCGGCCGGGACTTCAGGAGCACACGGCGGTTCATTTCAGCCATGACGGCCTCCATCGGGTTCGATGACCCCACCCTATCCGATGAAACGCCGCGAACATCCATGCGACGATTCCGCGATGCGGGACGAACACGCTTCCCGCGCTGGCAGGGGAAGGAAGAGTGGGCCGTTGCCGTGGGCCGCGCCCTGCGACACGATGCGGCCCACAGACTGGATGGGAGGAACCACCATGACCGAGGCCGCGAATGTCACGGCGGCGCTGGCCGAGAAGGCCGCCGCGTTGCGCTTCCAGCATCTGACGCCGCAGGCCCGCACGGTGGCCAAGCAGTGCCTGCTCGATTTCCTCGGCGTGACCTTGTCGGGCATGGACGAGCCGCTGTCGGACATATTGAGCGACATCGCCGAGGAAGACGGCGGGCGCGCCGAGGCCACCGTGATCGGCCGCGGCATGCGCACGTCGCTGTCGAACGCCGCGCTGATCAACGGCGCGATGAGCCACGCGCTCGACTACGACGACGTCAACCTGACCATGGGCGGCCATCCCACCGTGCCGGTGGCGCCCGCCGCGCTGGCCTTGGCCGAGAGCAGGAAGATGTCGGGCCGCGACCTGATCACCGCGATCGTCGCCGGCGTCGAGATGGAGTGCCGGCTGGGCGAGCTGGTGGGCAAGAGCCACTACGACAAGGGCTGGCACAACACCGGCACCTTGGGCGCCTTCGGCGCGGCGGCGGCCTGCGCCAATCTGCTGGGCCTCGATATCGAGCGCACGCGCCAGGCCATGGGCATCGCCGGCACGCAGGCCGCCGGATTGAAGAGCATGTTCGGCACGATGACCAAGCCGCTGCACGCCGGCAAGGCGGCGCAGAACGGGCTGCAGGCGGCGCGCTGGGCGCAGAAGGGCTTCACCGCCAACGCCTCGGTGCTGGACGTGCCGCAGGGCTTCGTCGCCACCGCCTCCTCGACGCCGTCGCCCGACGCGGCGCTGGCCGATCCGCCGGGTGGCTTCCACACGACGGATACCGTCTTCAAGTACCACGCCGCCTGCTACATGACTCATTCCAGCATCGAAGCGGTGAAGACGCTGAAGGAGCGCCACAAGCTCAAGGGCGACGACATCGAGCGGGTGACCTTGCGGGTCGATCCCGGCCACCTCAAGGTGTGCAACATCGCCGAGCCGAAGACCGGGCTGGAGATCAAGTTCTCGCTGCGCTTCACCGCGGCGATGGCGCTGGCCGGCCGCGACACCTCGAACGACGCCGTCTACACCGACGCGCTGACGCGCGAACCGGACCTGGTGGCGCTGCGCGACAAGGTCGTGGTCGAGACGCGCCACCACGATCACAACAGCGCCGCCGAGGTCGTGGTGAGATTGCGCGACGGCCGCGAGCTCAGCGAGACCACCGATGTCGGCATCCCGATGACCGACCTCGACGCGCAATGGGCCAAGCTGGAGTCCAAGTTCCGCGCCCTGGTCACGCCGATCCTCGGCGAGGCGCGCACCAGCCAGCTCACCCGGCTCTGCCGCGACCTCGACAGCGTCGAGGACATCGGCGAGGTGATGAAGCTCACGGTGAAGAACTGATCCGCACGCCGTGAGTCGTACCTTCGTCTGCCTCTCCGGCGCCTGGATGGGCGGCTGGACCTGGCAATTCGTCGCCGAGAAGCTGCGCGCGGCCGGCCATATCGTGCACACGCCGAGCTTCCGCGGCGTGGCTGAGCGCGCTTCAGAGCTGTCGCCCGACATCGGCAACGAGAGCTGCGCCGAGGACGCGCTTTCCTGCCTGCGCGACAACGATCTCAGCGACGTGGTGCTGGTCGGCCACAGCTTCGGCAGCCTGATCGCGCAGATCGTGGTCGATCGCGATCCCTCGCGCGTGGCACATCTGGTGATCATCGACGGCGGCATCGCGCGCGACGGCCAGTCGATCTTCGGCCGCATCCCCGAGCGCATCGCGGCCAAGCGCCAGACCATGATCTACCAGGTCAACGGCACGGATGTGCTGCCCTTCGCGCCGGTGACCAGCCTGATCATCGACGATCCCGATCTGGCGCGATGGACGCACGAACGCCTGACGCCGCATCCGGTCCGCTGCTACACCGAGCCGGTGCGCATCGCCCACGGCCCGGGCAACGGGCTGCCGATCACCTACATCGCCTGCGTCAAGCCGCGCTATCCGGTCTCCGCCGGCAGCCACGAGCGCGCGCAGGCCACACCCGGCGTGCGCTTCCGCGCGATCGAGGCCGGCCACAACTGCATCCTCTCCGCGCCCGACCTGGTGGCGGACGAGCTACTGGCGATTCCATAACCGATCCCGCTTCGCTAAGGTCCGCGCCATGACGGATTTGCCCTACCCCATCGAGCCGCTCGACCTCGCCGCCCCGCTCGACCGCCATCGCGCCACCGTGCTGAAGGAGTGGATCGACTGGAACGGCCACATGAACGTCGGCTACTACATCGTCGCCTTCGACAAGGCGACCGACACGTTCTGCAACCAGTTCGGCGTCGGCTGGGAGTACACTCATCGCAAGATCGGCATGACCTTCGTGCTCGAGGCGCACGCCACCTACGACCGCGAGGTCAAGGAGGGCGATCCGCTGCGCATCACCACGCAGATCCTCGACCACGACGCCAAGCGCGTGCACTGCATCCACGCCATGTACCACGCCGACGAGGGCTTCCTCGCGGCGACCAACGAGCTGATCCTGATGAACATCGACTTCGCCTCGCGCCGAGGCGCGCCGTGGCCGGCCGAGACCATGCGCCGACTCGACACGCTCGCGCCCATCCACGCCAGGTTGCCCAAGCCGCCACAGGCCGGCCGCGTCATCGCCATCCGCAAGAAGTGACCATGCCCGACACCCTGCTGAACGAAGAGCCCCTGCCCTACGCGCTGCCCGAGCTCGATCTCACGGCGCCGCTCGACCGCCATCGCGCGGTGGTCAAGGACGAATGGGTCGACTGGAACGGCCACATGAACATGGCGCGCTACATGGAGGCCTTCGACTACGCCTCCGGCGCCTTCCACACCCAGATCGGCATGGGACGGCGCTATATCGACAACAAACTCGGCATGACCTTCGTGCTCGAGGCGCACATCACCTACGACCGCGAGCTCAGGGGCGGCGCGCCGCTGCGCTTCACCACCCAGCTGCTCGACCACGACGCCAAGCGCCTGCATCTGTTCCATCAGATGTTTCACGCCGAGGAAGGCTTCCTCGCCTCGACCCAGGAGTCGATGATCATGCACATCGACGCCAAGACCCGGAAATCGTCGCCCTTTCGTCGGGTCGTGCAGGAGCGCCTGGCACTGATGGCCGAAGCCCATGGCAAATTGCCCAAGCCGGCGAAATCCGGCCGACTGATCGGCATCCCAAGGCGCTGATGTGCCAGCGCGCGCTGGTCGACTACGCGGCGGACTGGCTGGGCCGCGTCAGGCGCTGAGGCTCTTGCGCGCCGCCGCCACCGCCGCGCGGATCACCGCCTCGTCGCCGACATGGTTGGCGAGCAGCAGCACCAGCGCGGCGTTGAGCTTCTCGCTCTGCTCGCGCGACAGGCTTTTGTGCGCGTCGACGATCAGATTGTAGATGTCGTCGGGACTCGCGAGGTTGAGATCGCTCTTCAAGGTGCTCATGACGTCGCTCGCTTCAAGGCGGCCAAAACCCATGAATCGTGAAGCCGGCGCGCGCGCGCGGCGACGTACTGGTCGGGCCGGACGAGATAGGTCGTGCCGTCGCGCGCGTCGCAGCGGCGCGCGGCGAGGCCGGATTTGTCGATCACCGTCGTCCAGCCATCCGGCGCGCCCGAGCGATCGCGCGTGATCAGGATCGGCCGGAAGCCCGGGATGTCGTCGGCCATGTCGACGATCGCGCGCGCCATGGCGCCGTCGAGCGAGGACGCGCGCTCGGCGAAACTCAGCACCGCGAAGCGGCCGGCAACGGCCTCGGTCAGCCAGACTTCGCCCCGTGTCGCGTCGAGCAGGGGCGCGTCGGGCAGCGGCATGCCGGGTGCGGGCGCCGCCACGTCCCAGGTCGCCATGATGTCGTCGGGCGAGCTGATCGGCGATTCGGCGTAGGCGACCGGCCGCGACAGGCGCCCGCTATTGACCATCGCGCGGGCGAAGGGAAAGTCGCGCGCCAGCGACAGCGCCGCGTCGCGCAACAGGCGCGCGGCGGGGAATTTCGGCGTGATGAAGTCGGTGCTGCGCGTCGACTGGCGGATATTCTCCCGCGCCGCGGCACCGCGCTCCTTGTCGTAGCTGGCGAGCAGCGAGGCCGAGGCCCGGCCCTCGATCAGCAGCGCCAGCTTCCAGCCGAGATTGTCGGCGTCCTCGACGCCGGAATTGCCGCCGCGCGCGCCGAAGGGCGAGACGACATGCGCGGCGTCGCCGGCGAAGATCACGCGACCGTTCACGAAGCGCGGCATGGCGCGGCAGCTGAACTTGTAGACGCTGCTCCACTCGTGCTCCCAGCGCGCGTCGGGGCCGAACATCATGCGCAGGCGCCGATCGATGTTTGCGGGCTTCTTCTCCTCCTCGGCGTCGGCGTCGCGGCCGAGCTGGAAGTCGACGCGCAGCACGTTGTCGGCCTGGCGATGCAGCAGCACCGAGTCGGTGGGATGGAACGGCGGATAGAACCAGTAGCGGCGGATGTTCGGCAGGTCAGCGGTCATGCGGATATCGGCGATCAGGAACTGGTCGTCGAACACCTCGCCCTCGTACGGCAGGCCCAGCATGGTGCGCACTGGGCTGCGCACGCCGTCACAGGCCACCAGCCATTGGCCGCGTATCTGGTAGACGCCGTCGGGCGTTTGCACATCGACCTCGACATACTCGTCGCCCGGCCGCACGCCGACCACCTTGCTGAGGAAGCGCAGATCGACCTTGTCCTCGGCGATGCAGCGCTCCACCAGGTACTGCTCGCAGTAGTATTGCTGCAGGTTGATGAAGGCCGGGAAGCGATGACCCGGCTCGGGCTGCAGGTCGAAGCGGTACAACGGTTCGTCGCCCAGCAGCACCTCGCCCTGGTCCCAGGTCACGCCCTTGGCCACCATGCGATCGGCGACGCCCAGCCGGTGCCAGATCTCAAGGGTGCGCTTGGCCTGGCAGATCGAGCGGCTGCCGATGCTGACCGTGTCATCCTCGTCAAGCACGGTCACTGGGATGCCCTTGAGCGCCAGATCGAGCGCGAGCGTCAGCCCGACCAGCCCGGCGCCGACGATCAGCACCGGCGCGGTCTGCGGCCCGCCTGGCTTCAGCACCAGCTCGGGCGGCGGGACATAGGCGTATCTAGGATAGGTGTAGGTGGCCATCGCTCACTTGCCCGCACTCCCTCTCCCCGCGCGCGGGGAGAGGGAGATAGACGGTCACGCCTGTTGCTCCAGCGCCTTCCACATCTCGATGTCGCGCTCGGCGGTCCAGATGCGCGGGTCGGAGATGCCCTTGGCCTCGTCGTAGGCGCGCGACACGTCGAACGGCATGCAGTGGTCGAAGATCACCCAGTTGCCGTAGCGCGGCCGCATCGCCGTCACCGCCGCGTCATACGCCGCTTTCAGATCGCCGCCGGCATCGGCGCGCTTCTTCACCTCGGCGTAGAGCTCGGCGATGAAGCTCTGCGTGCCGCTCAAGCCCGCCTCGACCTGCTCGGCGCCAATCAGCGCGTCGCCGCGACCCGGCACCAGCGCCGCCGCCTTCAGGTCGCGCAGCGTCTGCAACGTGCGCGGCCAGTCCTCGAAATAGGCGTCGCCGGCATAGGGCGTGGCCGCGAACTCGACGAGATCGCCGCTGAACAGGGTCTTCTCCTGCGGCAGCCAGACGATGGTGTCGCCCTTGGTGTGGCCGCGCCCGGCATGGATGATCTGCACCTCCAGCTTGCCGAGCCACATGGTCATGCGCTCGTGGAAGGTGATGGTCGGCCAGGTCAGGCCCGGGATCGACTCGACGGCGCGGAACAGGCGCGGGAAGCGCTGGATCTCCGACTTCATGTCCTGCGCGCCGCGCTCGACGATCAGATCGCGCGTGGCGTCGCTGCAGATGATGTGCTGCGGCGCGTAGCCCGAGGCGCCCAGCACGCGTACCGCGTGATAATGCGTCAGCACGACATAGCGGATCGGCTTGTCGGTCACGGTGCGAATCTTCTCGATCACCGTCTGCGCCATGACGGGCGTCGCCTGCGCGTCGACCACCATCACGCAATCGTCGCCAACGACGATGCCGGTATTGGGATCACCCTCGGCCGTGAAGGCGTAGGCGTGCTCCGACAGCCGACTGAAGGTGATCTTCTTGTCCTCGGTATCCGCCTGCGAGGCGAAAGCCTTGCTCATAGACTACTCCCTGTTCATTACCGTCCCCCGGAGGGGCAAGGTAACTCAATCCAGCTTGAGGAAGTCGTAACGATCCACCGTGCGGATCGTCACGTCGAACTCGTCGCCCTCGCGCTCGATGCTGAGCGTAATGCGCGTGCCGGCCGGTCCGGCGCTCCACACCGCGCGGTAGAACATCGAGACTTCGTCGACCAGCACGTCGCCGACGCTGTTGATGGCGTCGCCGCGGCGCAGCCCGGCGCGCGCCGCTGGCCCGTCGGGCGATACATGGGCGATCACCAGCCCGCCTGGCACCTGCTGGGCGTAGAGGCCGAGCCACGGCCGGCCGACGCCCGGCCGCTTGCCTTCATTCACCATGTCGAGCACGGCGGGCAGGCGGTCGATCGGGATGAACATGTTGCCGGGCAGCACACCCGAGGGGCCGCGATAGGCGTCACCGATGAACAGCGAGCCGACGCCCAGCAGCTCGCCGTCGTCGGTGAACAGCGCAGCGCCGCCGAACGATTCATAGGGTGGCGAGGTGAAGATCGCGTTCTCGATGAAGTACTCCCAGTATCCCGCGAAATCGCGGCGGTCGGTGACGATGGCGCGCTGCGCGGCGCCGCCGCCGAAGCCGGCGATGGTCACGGCGTCCTTGTGCTTGACCGATTTCGAATCGCCGAAGCTCACCGGCTTGACCCGCGTCGGCAGGGTGGCACGCACCAGGCCGAAGCCAGTGGAGAAATCGTAGGCGACGACGCGCGCCGGCACCGAGCGGCCGCCCGGCTCGACGATCTCGACGCTGTTGGCCTCCATGATCAGGTAGCCGACCGTGACCACGAGGCCCTGGTCGTCGATAACGATGCCATGGCCGCCGCGCTCGGTGCCCAAGGTCTCGGCCGTGCGCGCGTCCTTGGGCACGCTCGACTTCAGCCCGACCACCGAGCGCATGGCGCGCACCAGCCCCGGCGGCGCCGGAATGCCGCGCCGGCGTTCGGCCGACGAGCGATCCTCGTTCTGCTCCTCGGACTCGTCCGAGGCGTCAGGGAAGATCGGCATCAGGCTGGCCATGGCGATGGTCGTCGGTCCGGACGTCTGACGCGACATGGTGGTCTCCTCGTTCGGACGCTACAGGCTGCTATCGAGCCGCAGGTACTTGTAGCGGTCGCCGGAGCGCACCGCCACGTCGACGCGCTCGCCGCCGCGATCGATGCCCAGGGTGACGGTGGTGCCGCTCGGGCCGGCCTTCCACAGATTGCTGTAGAGCTCGGCCAGCGAATCGACCTCGGTGCCGCCGACCGAGCGCACGACATCGCCGCGCCGCAGGCCTGCGCTCTCCGCCGGGCTGCCGGGCTGCACACTGGCGATGATCAGGCGACCGTGCGCCTCGTGCGTGGTGATGCCGATCCACGGCTTGGCGCCATCCGGCCGGCGCCCGGTTTTCATCGTCTCGAAGATCGGCTTCAACCGGTTGATCGGGATGAACATGTTGCCGGGGAAGCTACGCGCGCCGCGATAGGCGTCGGGCACCTGCAGCGAGCCGATGCCCATCAGCGCACCCTGCTCGTCGAGCAGCGCCGAACCGCCCCAGTTATGGTGATAGGGCGGCACGGTAAAGATGGCGTTGTCGAGCAGATACTCCCAGTAGCCGGCGAACTGGCGACGATCGGCGACCAGGCCGCGCAGCAGCTTGTCCTCGCCGCCGGCGCCGGCGATCACGATGGCGTCGCGCTGCTTGAGCGTGTCGGAATCGCCGAAGGCCACCGGCTTGACCTTCAGCGGGATCGCCGTACGCACCAGCGCGAAGCCGGAATCGTTGTCGAAGGCCACGACCATCGCCGAGGCGCGCTTGCCGCTGTTCTCGACGATCTCGACGCTGTTGGCCTCGAGCACGAGATAACCCACGGTCAGGACCAGCCCGTCGTCGTCGATCACGACGCCGTGGCCCTCGCGCTCGGTGCCGAGATTGCGCGCGCTGCGCGCTTCGCGCGGCACCGTGCTCTTGAGCGTGACCACGGCGGGCAACGCCGCTTTCACGGCGTCGCTCAACGGCCGCGGCGCCGGCTCGCCCGTCGCGGGCTTGTCCACCGTCTGCGCCACGGCCGGCGACAAGCAACCGACGACCGCAAGGATCACCGCCAGCGAGAGGAACCGACGGGAAGCGCTCATGGCAATCCGATCTCCGCTCCTAGTAACTGAAGGTACCACGTCGCCGGGGCACCGAAACCCCGCAACTCGTGGGGATATCAAGCGCGACTCCCTCTCCCCCGCTTGCGGGGATAGGGAGGAAGGTACCGCACGCCATAGCCCCACGCGTAGACCCGTCGCGATCGCAAGAGTGACCTATGTTAACGTTCGTGACGTAGAAGGCGAAAGCAACTTCCGGCGAGGTCGTGATCATGCATAGGGCTCGGCAGGCGCTGTTTGGCGTGCTTGCGCTCCTGCTCCCGGGTTGTGCGGCGCTGTCGCCGCAGCGCGTCACCAGTGAGGATCGGCTGGCGGATTTCCCCACCACGGAGCTGCCGCTGGCCCAGCCGGTCACCATCCGCTGGAACGCCCATCACGTGCCCTTCATCGAGGCGGCCACCGATCGCGATCTCGCTTTCGCGCTCGGCATGGTCCACCTGCATCTGCGCGAGGGCCAGCTCGAGGTCTTCCGGCGGGTTTCCCAGGGCCGGCTGTCGGAATCGGCCGGGCCGTTCACCGTCGATATCGATCATTCCCTGCGTATTCTGGGCCTGGGCCGCGCCGCCGACGCGGTGATCGCCCGCATGCCGGCCGACACGCGCGACTTCGCCCAGGCTTTCGTCGATGGCATGAACCATTACCAGTCGCGCCGAAGCCGCAAGCCGCCGGAATTCGGCTTGATGGGTATCGCCGCCGAGCCGTGGACCTTGCGCGACATCATCACCATGGGCCGGCTGGCCGGCGCCGACGTCAACTGGCTGGTGTACTTCGCCATGCTGAAGGAGCGCGGCAAGCCAGGCTTCGCCGAGACCTGGCGACGCACGCTGGCGGCGGGCGCCGATGGCGTGACCAGCTTCACCGCGACGCCGCAGGAGAATATGCTCAACGACATCCTGTCCGGCCGCGGTCGCTCGGGCAGCAACTCGGTCGCGGTCGCGGCGCGCAACAGCGCCACGGGCGGCGCGCTGATCGCCAACGATCCGCATCTCGGCTTCGCCATGCCCAACGCCTGGCTGATCGCCGGCATGCGCTCGCCGAGCTACAACATGGTGGGGCTGATGGTGCCCGGCCTGCCCTTCGTGGCGCTGGGTCGCAGCCCCGACATGGCCTGGGGCGGGACCAACATGCGCGCCGCCTCCAGCGACCTCTACGACGTCTCGAAGCTGCCGCCTGATGCGATCACGCGCGCGGATGTCCGCATCGGCGTGCGCGCCTGGTTCGACAGCACGCGCACGACCCGCATGAGTCCCTTCGGCCCGATCATCTCGGATTCGCCGATGATACAGAGCAGGCCGGGCGAGATGCTGGCGCTGCGCTGGGTCGGCCACGAGCCGACCGACGAGATCACCGCGCTGTTGCGCGCCGCGCGCGCCCGCACGCCCGACGAATTCCGCCGCGCCTTCCAGGGCTTCGGCGTGTCGGCGCAGAACATGCTGTTCGCCGACGCCCGCGGCAATGTCGGCCAGGTCCTCGCCGCGATCTTGCCAGCGCGCGACAGCCTGCGCCGCGACGACCCGGTGCTCGACGCCGCCGATCCGGCGACGCATTGGCGCGGCTTCGTCGGCGTCGGCGACCTGCCGCACGTGCTCAATCCCGCCCAAGGCTTCGTCGCCTCGGCCAACAACCGGCCGGCGGCGACCAAGACGCCGATCGGCTTCCTCTTCAGCGACGACGAGCGCGTGAGTCGCCTGCAAGCGCTGCTGCGCGACCGGCCCAAGGTCTCCGTCGCCGATCTGATGGCCCTGCAGGGCGATACGCGATCGGAGAAGTCGCTGCAGATCGCCAAGGGCATGCTCGGCGCGATCGCCGCTTCAGGCCTCGACGGCGTCGCGCCCGACCTCGTGCGCCGGCTGGCCGCCTGGGACGGCGACTACCGCGTCGATTCAGCGGGGCCGGTGGCGTTCGAAACGCTGCTCTACCATGTGCTTCCCGCCGTGTATGGCGCGGCGAGCCATCGCGACCTGCCCGGCGTGTATCTGCAATGGCAGCACATCACGCGCTTCTTCGTCGCCGATCTCGACGCGCTGCCGGCGGCACGACGGCGCGAGGTGCTGACGGCGGCGCTGCCGGCGGCGGCGCGCGACGCGGCGCGCTTCGCCACCTGGGGCGACATGCATCGCCTGAGGGCCGCCCATCTGCTGGCCAACGCGCCGCTGATCGGCGGCAGCTTCGTCGTCGCCGACCTGCCGGCGGGCGGCTCGCGCGAGACGGTGATGAAGACCGCGCACGACCTGGTGAACGACCGACACGACTCGCGCTATGGCTCGCAATCGCGCCACATCTCCGACATGGCCGATCCCGATGCCAACTGGTTCCTGCTGTTTGGCGGCCAGGACGGCTGGCTGGGCGGCGCGGCCTACGACGACCAGGTGCCGATGTGGCAGCGGCGAGAATACGTCCGCATGCCATTGCGGCCGGACGCCGTCGCCCGCGACTTCCCACGCGTCATGGCCCTGCGGCCGAAGCCCTAGGCTCATTGCGTATGACGGTGGGGCGATCACCTTTGGCTCTCTTCCCTTCTCCCTCGGGGCCGCGGACGGCCCCGAGGGAGAAGGGGAACCCTTCGAACCGATGCTGCTGAGCCCGATCATCCGCGCGCTGGTGGCGGCACGTGCACGCGCGTCGCGGCGCGTCGACGCGGTGGCGGCCCAGCGGCGCACCTTGGAGCGGCTGCTGCGCGTCGCCGCCGGCACGCGCTTCGGTCGCGCGCACGACTTCGCTCGTTTGCGCGGTCCCGATGACTTCGCCGCGGCCGTCCCGTTGCGTCGCTACGAGGGTTTTTGGCGCGACTGGTTCGCGCCAGCCTGGCCGTTGCTCGACGACATCGCCTGGCCCGGCCGCATTCCGTTTTTCGCGCTGAGCTCCGGCACCACCAGCGGCACGACCAAGCGCATTCCGGTGACGCGCGCCATGCTGGCGTCGAACCGGCGCGCCGGTCTCGATACGCTGGCTTACCACTTCGCGGCACGCCCCGGCTCCGCCGCGCTGTCCGGCCGCTCGCTGATGCTGGGCGGCAGCACGGCGCTGGAGACGCCAGCGCCCGGCGTGCGCGCCGGCGACCTCAGTGGCATCGCGACCGCGACCCTGCCCTGGTACGCCGAACCACTGGTCTTCCCGCCGCGGGCGCTGGCGCTGCTGACCGATTGGGAAGTCAAGCTGGAGGGCATCACCCGGGCGGCGATCGATCAACGCATCACGACCTTGACCGGCACACCGAGCTGGCTGCTGCTGCTGCTCGAACGGCTGCGCGCCGAACGCGCCGCGCGTGGCGAGTCGCCGACGCCCCTGCCCGACCTGGCGCTGCTGCTGCATGGCGGCGTGCGCTTCGATCCCTATCGTCGGCGTTTCGCCGAATTGCTCGCGCCCGCCACGCCCGACCTGCGCGAGGTCTATCCCGCCAGCGAAGGCTTCTTCGCGTCGGCCGATCGCGGCTACGGCGAAGGGCTGCGCCTCAACGTCGATCACGGCCTCTATTTCGAGTTCGTACCGATCGACGAGCTCGACTCGCCCCGGCCGACGCGCCATCGCGTCGGCACGGTCGAGACCGACGTGAACTACGCCCTGGTGGTGAGCAGCTGCGCCGGCCTGTGGTCATACGTCGTCGGCGACACGGTGCGTTTCGTCACGCTCGATCCGCCGCGCCTGCTGATCACCGGCCGCACCAGCTACATGCTGTCGGATTTCGGCGAGCATCTCATCGGCGAGGAAATCGACGCCGCGCTCAGCGTCGCCGCCGCCGAGGCCGCGATCGACGTGGTGGACTACAGCGTGGCTGCGGCTCATTTCGCCGCCGACGGCATCTGCCGTGAATTTCCCAGCCTCCACCGCCCACCGGACTGGCCCGAGGCGCCGGGCGGCCATGTCTACGTGGTCGAAGCGAGCCGCCCCGTGGATCCGGCGACCGCCGTCACCCTGGCGCGTATCCTCGATCGCGAGCTCTGCGCGTGCAACGACGACTACCGCGCGCACCGCGCGCCGGGAGTCGGCATCGCGCCGCCATTCGTCGTCCTGGCACCGCCCGGCTGCTTCGCATCCTGGATGAAGGCGCGCGGCCGACTCGGCGGGCAGAACAAAGTGCCCCGCGTCATCCACGACGCCACCCTGATGCGCACCCTGCTCGACGTCGCCCGCCACGGTGGAGGGTGAAGCCGCTCTCCCTTCCCCGCTGGCGGGGAAGGGAAGATCACTTCACCCGTTTGTAATTGCCGTCGAAGAAGGCGCGCATGCCGCAGAAGGTGCGGCAGGCTTCCTGGAATTCGCCGACATCGACCTTCACGCCGTCGACCGTGCTCATGATGCGGAACTCGCACCGCGCCGGTTTCAGGCTGGCGCTGACCCGGTCGTAGATTTCGGCCGGCGCACTGACGCGCACCATGCCGCCTTCCATGACGCCCTGCGAGGTATCGATGGCGCAGGTATGCGCCGTCGGCCCGATCACCGTTTCGATCACCACCCGATACTTGCCACCGGCTGCCGGCGAGACCGTGAGGCGGCCGCCGCCGGCATCGGCCGAGGGCAACACGAGCGCGAACCGGCCAATCACCGATTGCGGCGAGCTTGACGCCGGCGTGGTCGTCGCGGCGCCGGCCAGCGCCGTGGTGCGCGCGCGATAGAGATCGGCGAGGCATTTGCGCTGCGGCTCGGCCCAGCGTTCCGGCCCGGCACTATCGGGCACGCCGCAGGTGTTGGGCACGCCAGCTAGCCAGCGCAGCTGCTCGCGCTGCAGATCGGCCTGGCCGGCGGCGTCGCGCCGCGCGCGCTCCTTGGCGTAGACCTCGGCCAGGGCGCGATCGAGCGCCGCCAGATCGGCGTTGGCGCACACCACCTTCTCGCGCCCGGTAGTGGCCTTGGTGCAATCGAAGCTCGGACCGGCTGGCGGCTTGGCCACCGGAGGCTTACCCCCAGGAGTCGGGCTCGCGGGAGTCGGGCTCGCAGGAGTCGGGGACGCCGGCGCCTGGGCCAGCGCGACACCGGCCGACAGCCAAAGGATCGCCAGTACGAGGATTGGACGCATTCTTGGTTCTCTTTCCGAAGGGATTCAGCGCCCCGAACATGGCGTCCACAAGGCGCGCGGTAAAGCCGCCGTCGACCACGGCATCCCCATGCTATACGGGCCGCCATGTCCGATCCCTTCGAGTTGACCGACGAGCCGGAGGACGCAGGCCCGCAGCCCGGAGCGCGCCGCCGCGGTATCGTGCCCGCACCGCCGCCTCCGATGCCCGCCACCGTCGACCATCTCGGCAAGCTCAACGAGACCCAGCGCCAGGCGGTCGAGCACACCGAAGGCCCGCTGCTGGTGCTGGCCGGCGCCGGCACCGGCAAGACGCGCGTGCTGATCACCCGCATCGCCCACATCCTGATCATGCGCAAAGCCTTTCCCAGCCAGATCCTGGCGGTGACCTTCACCAACAAGGCGGCGCGGGAGATGCTCGACCGCGTCGGTCAGCTGATCGGCCACGCCGCCGACGGGCTGTGGCTCGGGACTTTCCACTCCATCGGCGTGCGCATCCTGCGTCGCCACGCCGAGCTGGTGGGGCTGAAGAGCAACTTCACCATCCTCGACACCGACGATCAGGTGCGGCTGCTCAAGCAGCTGATGGAGGTCGAGGGCATCGACGACAAGAAGTTTCCGGCGCGCGTGCTCAGCGGCGTGATCCAGCGCTGGAAGGATCGCGCGCTGACGCCCGACAAGGTCGGCAACCACGATGACGAGGCGGAATTCGCCAACGGCCGCGCCGTCGACATCTACAAGCAGTATCAGGAGCGTCTGGCGCAGCTCAACGCCGCCGATTTCGGCGACCTCGTCCTGCATTGCGTGACCTTGTTCCAGCAGCACCCTGACATCCTCGCCGACTACCACCGGCGCTTCCGCTACATCCTGGTCGACGAGTACCAGGACACCAACGTGGCGCAGTATCTGTGGCTGCGATTGCTGGCGCAGGGCGTCTGCGGGCAGGGCGGCGATCAGCAGCGCAACATCTGCTGCGTCGGCGACGACGACCAGTCGATCTATGGCTGGCGCGGCGCGGAGGTCGGCAACATCCTGCGCTTCGAGAAGGACTTCCCCGGCGCCACCATCGTCCGCCTGGAGCGCAACTACCGCAGCACGCCGCATATCCTCGCCGCCGCCAGCCACGTTATCGCCCACAACGAGGGCCGCCTGGGCAAGACGCTGTGGACCGACATGGCCGAGGGCGACAAGGTCCGCCTGCGCGGCGTGTGGGACGGCGACGAGGAAGCGCGCGCCATCGGCGAGGAAATCGAGGCGCTGCAACGCGAGAAGCACGCGCTGTCGCAGATCGCCATCCTGGTGCGCGCCGGCTTCCAGACGCGCGAGTTCGAGGAACGTTTCATCACGCTCGGCCTGCCCTACAAGGTGATCGGCGGCCCGCGCTTCTACGAGCGCCAGGAGATCCGCGACGCGATGGCCTACCTGCGCATCATCGCGCAGCCCGACGACGACCTCGCCTTCGAGCGCATCTACAACGTGCCGCGACGCGGGCTGGGCGAATCGGCGCTGAAGACCCTGCGCGACATCGGCAAGACGCAGCGCGTCAGCCTCTTCGAGGCGGCCCGGCGCGCCCTGGAGACCGACGAGTTCAAGGCCAAGCAGCGCAAGACGCTCGGTGATCTGGTCAAGAGCTTCGAACGCTGGCGCGGCATGCTCGAGGGCATCCCGCACTTCGACGTCGCCGCGACCGTGCTCGATGAATCCGGTTACACCGATATGCTGCAGCGCGACCGCTCGCCCGAGGCGCCGGGCCGGCTCGAGAACCTCAAGGAGCTGGTCAACGCCATGGAGGAGTTCGACACGCTGTCAGGCTTCCTCGAGCACGTGGCGCTGGTCACCGAGGGTAACGAGAAGGCCGGCGGCGACATGGTCAACATCATGACCCTGCACGCGGCGAAGGGGTTGGAGTTCGACACCGTCTTCCTGCCGGGCTGGGAGGAAGGCCTGTTCCCCAACCAGCGCGCGCTCGACGAGAGCGGGCTGTCAGGCTTGGAAGAAGAGCGGCGTCTCGCCTATGTCGGCATCACGCGCGCGCGCAAGCGGGTCTATATCTCCTTCGCCGCCAACCGCCGCGTCTTCAACCAGTGGCAGGCCGCGATCCCCTCGCGCTTCGTGCACGAATTGCCGGAGGCGCATGTCGACGCGTCGAGCGACGCCGGGCTCTACGGCACCGCCTCCACCGGCCATTTCGGCGGGTTACGCGGCGGCTCGGGCATGACCGACGTCGACGTCGACAGCGTCGACTGGGGTCCGGACTGGAAGCGCGCGCGCCAGATCGGCGGCGCCACGCGCGGCGCGGGTAGCGGCCGCGGCCAGTTCCAGCGCGGTCGCTTCGGCCGCGAGGACACCTTCGACGACCGCCGCGCGCAAGGCGACCGCCCCGCCGATTCGTTGTCGGTCGGCCAGCGCGTCTTCCACCAGAAATTCGGCTATGGCCTGATCACCGCCATCGACGGCAACAAGCTCGACGTCGAGTTCGAGAAGGCCGGCCCGAAGAAGGTCCTCGACAGCTTCGTCCAGGCGGCGTGATCAGCCCTCGTCGGCCGGCGGATCGAGATCGACGCCGACCAGGAACGGACTGTTCATGCGCTTCAGCTCCGCCAGGATCGCCCGCTTCTCGGGCGTGCGCCGGCGCCCGCTGTTGCGCGGGACGTAGTTGTCGCCGGTCAGGCCCAACTCCGCTTTGCGGGCCGCGACCTGCTTGGCGAAGGTCTCGAAATCAATCGTTCTCATGAGTCCGCCTCCAACGGCTCCGGACGCCGATCTACGGGACTTCGCGCCCGTCCGCCAGCAGGGCTATCGCATGTGGCTTTCCTCCCCTCTCCCCGCCTTCGCGGGGAGAGGGAAGACTCCGCAAGGTCATAGGCGATAGCCCTGCGTCCGCCAGCGCGCAGTATGGCGGTGTGTAGACGCTCGCGATGAGTCCGCCCCGCGTGCTAGGGCACGGCATGCCCGCCTGGAAGATCGCCGTCACCATTCCCGCGCCCGCCGCCATGGCCTTCGACGGCGCCCTGTCCGACGCGCTGGTCGACCATGGCCTGGTGGTCTCGACCGTCGAGACCACGCGCGATGGGCCATGGCGCAGCGAAGTCTACGGTGAGGCGGTCGAGGCCACCGGGCCCGACGCCGCCACTCGCGCGCTGCTGGAAGCGGCGATCGCCGGCGCGGCGCGGCAAGCCGGCCTCGCGGCGCCGGCCTGGGCCATTGAGGTTCTGCCCGACACCGATTGGGTGGCGGAGAACCAGCGCTCCTTCCAGCCCTTCCGCGTCGGGCGCTTCTGGGTGCATCCCTCGCATGCGACCGAACCCGTACCGGCAGGCGCGATCGCGCTGCGCATCGACGCCGGCCTCGCCTTCGGCACCGGCACGCACGCCACGACGCGCGGCTGTCTCGAGGCGATCGGCGCGCTCGATCCCGCGGGCATCCGCAATCCGGTCGATGTCGGCACCGGCAGCGGCATCCTCGCTATCGCCATGGCGCTGGCGTGGCGCCGGCCGATCCTGGGCGGCGACAACGATCCCGACTCGATCACCGTGGCGCGCGAGAACGCGGCGCTCAACGGTGTCGCCGATCTGTGCGCGTTTCACCTCAGCGAGGGACTGGCCGCGCCAGCGCTGGCGGCGCGCGCGCCCTACGACCTGATCGTCGCCAACATCCTCGCCGGCCCGCTGGTCGGGCTGGCGCCGTCTTTCGCGGGCGCCGCGGCCGCGCGGACGACCTTGATCCTGTCCGGTCTGCTGGTCGAGCAGGCCGACGAGGTGCTCGCCGCCTATCGCGCCCAGGGCTTCGTGCTCCATCGCGGCATCGATCACGAGGCCGGCGGCGCCGATTGGCGCACGCTGGTGCTCGAGCGCTGAACCTCGACAAAAAAAAGGGCCGGCGTAGGCCGGCCCTTTCAGGAAGCGCGCGCGGGGAATGGGGAGGTGCGCGCGCTTGGGGAGACGTAGAGGCTTAGGCGACGCGGCTATGGGCGTTGTCGTTGAACGGCTTGGCGGTACCCAGGCCGACCCGCAGGTCCGGGCCGAAGCCTGCCGCGGCGTCGACGGCGGCCTGGATCTGGCCGCGCGACAGGCCGATATCGGCGAGCATCCGGTCGTCGAGCGCATTCAGCTCGGCGACAGCCGCCCGGCGGCGCAGGGCCATGCGGATATGGCCCCAGAGGCGGGCGATGCCGCCGCCGATCATCTCGCCGATGATCTCGGCGCGATCGACCCGCGCCTGGTACTCGATGGCGTGCCGGTCGACGAGGTCGAGGCGGACTTTGTCCGCACCACGCGCCGGCGTCGGCGCGATCTCGCTGCCAAAGCTCGAGAAGGCGGGTGTGCTGGACGAGATAAACATAGATTCCTTCACTTTCGATCCCGGGGCCGAGACAATTCCCACCCCCTTCATGATCCGCTGGCTGTTCCGACGCGATACCGAACGCGATATAAGCCGTTGATTCTCCGGGATTAGTGCCAAGACCAAGACGCAGTCATGCAAGAATCGCATGCTCTGAACAATTATTCACTGCTGCATTGCACCATGACATTCGGGACATCCGGTTCGTTTATTGCGTCCACGCGCATGGCCCCGTACGGTGCGCTCACGACGCCCCGCTGATCCGACGGATTGTTCCAATGCCCGCTCCCGACGACGGTCTCGCCCGACTCGCCGACTTGTTGCGAGCCAATGGCCGCACCTACGCGCCGGACGAGCTGGGCGCGTTGATGGCCGGCATCGCCGCCGCCCCCGAAGGGCTGGCCGGCGCCGAATGGGTCGAGCTGGTGGCGGCGGGCGCCAACGAGCAGGTCCGCGCCGAGCTGACCGCCTTGCGCCAGAGCCTGGCGAGCCGCGCCGATGGCCTGGGCGATGGCGGCCAGGCGCCCGGCGAGGCGGCCACGCGTCTCGCCGCGCTGCGCACCGAGCTGAAGCGTCGCGGGCTGGACGGCCTGATCGTGCCGCGCGCCGACGAGCATCAGGGCGAGTACGTGCCGCGCGCCGCGCAGCGCCTGGCCTGGCTCACCGGCTTCACCGGCTCGGCCGGCTGGGCCGTGGTGCTGGCCGACAAGGCCGCCATCTTCATCGACGGCCGCTACACCTTGCAGGTGCGCCAGCAGGTCGACGTCTCGCTCTACGCGCCGGTCGATTATCCCGCGACCATGCCCGATACCTGGCTGGCGGAGAACCTCGTCGCGGGCGCGCGCTTCGGCTTCGATCCCTGGCTGCACGGCCTGTCCGAAGCCGAGCGGCTGGCCACCGCCTGCGCCAAGGCCGGCGCGACATTGGTGCCGGTCGAGGGCAATCCCGTCGACGCGGTATGGACGTCGCGGCCCCCGCCGCCGCTCTCGCCGGTGATCGCGCAGCCGGTCGAGCTGGCGGGCGAATCGAGCGAGGACAAGCGCGCGCGCATCGCCAGGGCGGTGGCCGACAAGGGCGCCGACGCCGTGCTGCTGAGCCAGCCCGACTCGATCGCCTGGCTGCTCAACGTGCGCGGCGGCGACGTGCCGCGCACGCCCTTCCCGCTGTCCTTCGCGCTCTTGCGCAAGGACGCCGGCGTCGACCTTTTCGTCGACCAGCGCAAGCTGCCGCCCGCGACGCGCGCGCATCTCGGCAACGGCGTGGCGTTGCACCGGCCCGAGGCGCTGGCCGGCGCCCTCGAAGCGCTGGGCCGCGACGGTCGCACGGTGTGGCTCGATCCGCAGACCGCGCCGCGCTGGGCGCTCGACCGCCTGTCGAGCGGCGCCGGCGGCGAGCCCAAGCTGGTGCGCGAGATGGATCCGGTGGCGCTGCCCAAGGCGTGCAAGAACGAGGTCGAGCTGGCCGGCGTGCGCGCCGCGCATCGCCGCGACGGCGCCGCGCTCAGCCGCTACCTGCACTGGCTGGCGAACGAGGCGCCCAAGGGCGGGACCGACGAGATCGCCGCCTCCGACAAGCTGCAGGCGCTGCGCGAGGCCACCGGCGCGATCCGCGACCTGAGCTTCGACACCATCTCCGGCGCCGGCGCCAATGGCGCGATCGTGCACTACCGCGCCAGCCCGAGGAGCGCGCGTACGCTCAAGCGGGGCGAACTCTATCTCGTCGATTCCGGTGGCCAGTACCGCGATGGCACCACCGACGTCACCCGCACCGTGGCGATCGGCGAGCCCAGCGCCGAGATGAGGGATCGTTTCACCCGCGTTCTGAAGGGCCACATCGCGCTCGCCATGGCGCGCTTTCCCGTCGGCACCACCGGCTCGCAGCTCGACGCGCTGGCGCGCTATCACCTCTGGCAGGCCGGCCTCGACTACGACCACGGCACCGGCCATGGCGTCGGCGCCTATCTCTCGGTGCACGAGGGGCCGCACCGCATCTCCAAGGCGCACAACGCGGTGGCGCTGCGCCCGGGCATGATCGTCAGCAACGAGCCCGGCTACTACAAGACCGACGCCTACGGCATCCGCATCGAGAACCTCGTCGCCGTGCGCGAGGCGAAGATCGAGGGCGCCGACCGCGCCTATCTCGAGTTCGAGACGCTGACACTCGCGCCGATCGATCGCACCTGCATCGACGTCGCGCTGCTGAGCGCGCCAGAGCGCGCCTGGCTCGACGCCTACCACGCGCGGGTGCGCGAAGTGGTCGGCGCGCAGCTCGACGGCGAGGCGCGCACCTGGCTCGAGGCCGCGACGCGGCCGCTTTGATCTTTGGGAGCGCCGGCGCTCCCAGCTACGGAGTACTGGATGTCGCAAAAGCCCGGCCTGCTCGCGCTGTACCATTTCTCGCCGTGGTTCACCGAGGAGCTGAACAGGCGCTTCGACGTCTTCGGGCCGTTCCCGACGCGCGAGATCGCGCCGCACATGGTGCCGGACGATTTCAAGCCGCGCGTGCGCGCCATCGCCACCGTCGGCAGCATCGGCGAAGGCGGTCGCGCCATGCTCGATGCGCTGCCCAACGTCTCGATCATCCACTGCTACGGCACCGGCTTCGAGCGCATGGACCTGAAGACGGCCAAGGAACGTGGCATCGTCATCACCAACGCCGCCGATTCCAACGCCAGCGCCGTGGCCGACATCGCGGTGGGCCTGCTGCTGGCCTCGTCGCGGCGCCTCGCCGAGGGCGACCGCTATATTCGCGCCGGCAAATGGGTGCGCCGCGGCGCCCATCTATGGCCGCCGATCCTCGGGCTGAAGGGCGCCAAGGTCGGCATCCTCGGCCTGGGCGCGATCGGCGCGCGCATCGCCACCCGCATCGCCGCCTTCGAGGCCGAGGTCGGCTATCACAGCCGCACGAAGAAGCCCGACGCGCCCTGGAGCTATCTGTCGAGCGCCCTCGAGCTGGCCGAGTGGTCCGACTTCCTCATCGTCGCGCTGCGCTCCGACGCTTCGAACAAGCACATCATCAACATGGAGCTCTTGAAGAAGCTCGGGCCGCTGGGCCACGTCGTGAACATCTCGCGCGGCATGGCGGTCGACGAGGCGGCGCTGGCCGAGGCGCTGGAAGCCGGCGTGATCGCCGGCGCGGCGCTCGACGTGTTCGAGGAGGAGCCGATCGTCCACCCCAAGCTGATGACCCTGGAGAACGTGGTGATGACGCCGCATCTGGGCGGTGGCACACGCCAGGCGAACCGGGCGATGGGCGAGACGGCGCTGGCCAATTTCGACGCCCATTTTGCCGGCCGTCCCGTGCTGACGCCGGTGCCAATGGACTGACCCGAAACGCATGACGGCCCCCGAAGGGGCCGTAACAATACGTCACATTCTTGCGCAGCCGCGGATATATGCAAACGACGCTGGGTCAGTCGGCGGCGCCGCTGTCACCGTGGACCGGGCGCGCCGCCCCCGGCGGCTCGGTGGCGCCGTCGGCCAGATCCCAGCGGGTACGGAACACCGTGTCGCAGATCCCCGGGCTGCCGAAGCCATCGCTGAAGCTCACCGTCGAGCGCCGGTGATGCTCGGCATGGGCGTGACTGCTGGTCTTGTCGGCGATGAAGTTGCAGATCGTCGTGCGCAACGGCGTCGATTTCTCGCCACGCAGTGCGCGCGCGAAGTCGAAGCCGGAATGCTCGTACAGGCCGCCGATCGCGCCCAGGCTCATGGTCACGACGTGGAACAGCAGGTCCGAACCGCCACCGCCAATCAGCACCAGCGGCAGCAGATAGGGCAGCACGATCTCGAGGAAGAAGTCGGGGCCGCTCATATAGCAGGCGCTGACAGCGCGGCTGGCACCGGTCGAGTGATGGACGTGATGGCCCAGCACGCGCAGCAGCGCACGCTGGTGCATCAGGCGGTGGCCGATGTACTGCACCACGTCATGGCCCACGGCCATCAACAGCAGAGCGGCGATGAACCAGCTGGCGGTGAGTTGCGGCTCGCCGACGAAGGCCAGGCCGGTCCACTCCAGCACCAACATGCAGGGCAGCAGGATGATGCACTGGTTGAACAGCACCCGCGGCAGCAGCGCGGCATAGCCGCGCCGCTCCGGCCGGCGCACCCGGAAGTGTCGCAGACGGCCGGTGGCGTCCAGCCATTCGAAGCCCAGCGCGATGCCATGGTAGACGACCATGTGCAGCGTCCAGGCGAACACGGCGACAGACAGCCAGGGCGGGAGGAGATCCGTGAGCATCGGGCCTTGTTGAGGAATACGCCGGCGAGGATGCGGCGGACGGAAGATACCTCGTCAAACTATGCGCGGCGTGCGAGGCGGTCAATGGCGAAAGATGCCCGAAAATCAAGGCATAGATGCTTCGCGGCACCATTCGGGTGCATTTGACCCAGATCAAATATGCGTAGAGTGATTTCGTGCGCGCACGCTGCACGTATGGTGGCGATCACGAAGTGGGGTGGGGCACGGTTTCCTGAGACAGCGCACTGCGCTACCGATCGTAAAGACGGAGGTAGAGCATGGACGGAAATAATGGGCTGGAACCGGGTGTGACGGAGGC
>VGCZ01000030.1 GCA_016869975.1 Alphaproteobacteria bacterium | reverse complement strand
CATGAAAACCGACAGCACACGGGGGCGAAACCGATGCATGACGGGTACTCCTGCTTTCAACGAGATGGCCAGGCGGCGAAGCCGGCGGTAGGACCACACTTGTGTACGCGGCGCACGAGCCAATGGACCTGGGTTTTCTTGTCTTTGAGCGTCTCTGGATCGCGATGCGGTGCGACACCCGGAAATCGCCGCCGCGCCATGTCGTCCGAGCAAACAGACGCGGACATGGGTACGGACTGGGTAAAGTCCGGTGCTCGCCGGTCGAGCTACGACGTCGCCGTCGCCAGGATTCGAACCCAGGCCCTCCGGATTATGGATAACCCAATGCCATCGGCCCGCGCTGATTTCATCGATGGGCCACAAGGACCAACCGATGAGGGCGAGGGTTCTAGTCGCGGCGGCGACTCAACACAATGCGGAAAAAGCCACGGCCAAGCGAGCTTCACGCCGTGTGTCGTCGATGCAATGCGCCCGGTCCGCTCAGAACGAAGGGACACGTTCAGTTCGCCAGCTATCGGGAAGGGCGGTGCCGTTGCCGATCGCATGGCCTTTTCCGCCATCGCTGAGACCGAGATTCGTCTTGGCCCATTCACCGACCCCATACCAGATGTCTGGTCCAGGGCAGTTCGAGCGCTGGTTCGTGACGCCCTTCCTGTAGATGCCGTCATCAGGCAGATAACCCTGGCGATGGGCATAGATGAACTTGATGCCGTGCTTGATGTGAAGATAGAGGACGACTTCGCGCCCGGCATCGATCTGCGATTTAGTCGGCACATTGCGGGCCGGATTACCCGTCCACCAGACGCCCTTCTCGGTGGGGAAATGTCCGGCGAACTCGATGGCGACGCTTTCGTTGTTGAAGGCGTTCGACGCCCAGGTCAGCGCTGCCACCGGATGCAGCTGGATGATCTTTCCGGTCTTGGTGACGACGAAATGCGCCCTGATATTCTTGAACTGCATCGGCTCGCTGCCGCGGTCATCGGCGGTCTGGTGCAGCACGACCGCGTTGATCTCAGACGCGAGCCGCGTCTTCTTCCTATCGTGCTTGTTGGTGGCGCCGGTGATGTCGATGATCTCGGGCTCAATCCACATTGTGCGCGGCATGCTGCGCCTCCATGAGAGGACTACCTCGATCTGTTGAGGTTCGTTCGCATCGGTCGGAGTAGAGCACGAGAACACAAGCGCGCCTGTTCCCAGGGGAACAACGCTCGAGAATCGACGCGGGCATGAACCGGACCGGGAAATCGCGTGTCGCCACGCGACCGCTGCTCTACCACTGAGCTACGGCGTCGCCGCCGCCCGGGGTCGAACCCGGGACCCACTAACCCGATCGCATCGGCCCGCGCCGATCTTGTCGACACCGCGGCGCGGACATGGGCGCGGACTGGGTAAAGTCCGGTGCTCGCCGATTGAGCTACGACGTCGCCGTCGCCGGGATTCGAACCCAGGCCCTCCGGATTACGGATAACCCAATGCCATCGGCCCGCGCCGATTTCACGACGTCTGGCGGACATGGTGCCGGGTTGGGGGATCGTCGACCGACGAACGTCGGCCGATCGATCGGCGCTCTCCGTGAGCTAAAGCCGAAGCACGTCCTCCGGCCTCCGGGAATCGAACCCGGTCCTCCTGCGTGACAGGCAATAACCCAACGCCTTCCGGCCCGCCGACCGTGAGGGCGCGGGTTCTACGGGTGATTGGTCGAACAGACAATGGCGAATCGGCGGTGTCGATGCGATCGGCTGTGCGCTGTGTTGTGGCGGCAACGAAAGGAAAGGCTCTATCGCAGCGCCTGTCGTTCACGAGCGAAGGTTGCAAACAAGAGCAGCCGTCACGCAATCGTCGTTCCCGTTCGTGCGCGAACCATTCTATCCTTCGCGACATGAAGAGCAGGAGGAACGCCATGATCCGTCGTCGTACCGCCGCGCTGGGCGGGCTTGCCCTGTTGGCCGTGACGAATGCCCGTGCGCAGACGGCGTGGAAGCCCGACAAGCCCGTGCGCATCATCGTGCCCTACGGGCCGGGCGGATCGGCCGACCAGGTGGTGCGCATCTACGGCGAGCGGCTGACGGCGGCGCTGGGCCAGCAGGTGATCATCGAGAACAAGCCGGGCGCGTCGGGCGGCGTCGGCACGGCGATCGTCGGCAACGCACCGGCCGATGGCCACACGTTGCTGCTGTCACCGACCGCGATCATGGCGATCACGCCCACTGTCCGGCAGGTCAATTACGACATCAATGCCTTCGCGCCTGTCGCGCGGCTGTCGACGCCGGTGCTGATCGTGAGCCTGACCAACGAGCTGGGCGTCAAGGACTGGAAGGGCTTCGTCGAACTGGCCAAGGCCAACCCGGGCAAGTACTGGTACGGCTCCTCCGGGCTCGGCACGATCACCCATCTCACCGGCGAGGTGCTAACCCGCGCCGCCGGCATCCGCATGCAGCACGCGCCCTACAAGACCATCGTCGACGCCGTGGGCGACGTCATGAGCGGGCGGATCCACATGGTGTTCGATCCTTCGTTCATGCCGCAGGCCAAGGCCGGCAAGGTGCTCGCCGCGCTGGCGGCGACAAAAGACCGGCTGCGCGAGCTGCCTGACACGCCGACCGCCGCCGAGCTCGGCCTCGACATCGCGAGCTTCCGCGACCGCAGCTGGTTCGGCCTGTTCGCGCCCAAGGCGACGCCGCGCGCAGCGATCGACCGGCTGTCGGCCGAGCTTGGCAAGCTCGCCGCCGAGCCCGACATCCAGCACAAGCTCTCCCTGGTGGCGCAGATCGCGTACCACCAGCCGCACGATGTTTTCGCCAAGCAGGTCGCCGACGATCGCCTGTACTTCGCCAACCTCATCAAGGAACTCGACCTGAAGCTGGAGTGAGGCGATAAAGACCCGGACAACGCGTGGGCGTAAGAGGGATCGCATGGCCAAGGGCAAGAAACCGGGCAAGGGCGGTGTGAGGAAGCCGGCGGGCAAGGCGACGAAGAAGGCCGTCGCGAAGGCGCCCGCCGCCAAGCCGAAACCCACGGCGAAGGCCAAGGCAAAGCCGATCGTCGCCAAGCCGGCGATGCCGGCGGCGCGGCCCACGCCGCGCCGGCCGGTCAAGGCGCGTGCCGCGGCTGTACGCGTGCCCGCCGCGCGGCCCGCCAGCAGGCAACCTGCGGCCCGGGTGGCCGCCAACATCTTCGAGCGCGATCTCGATCGCAACGCCGCCAACTACGCACCGCTCACGCCGCTGCAATTCCTCGAGCGCGCCGCCAGCGTCTATCCCGAGCGGGCCTCCGTTGTGCACGGCCAGCGGCGCTACACCTGGCGACAGACCTACACGCGGGCGCGCCAGATGGCGTCGGCGCTGGAGAAGCGCGGCATCGGCATCGGCGACACCGTGACGGTGATGGCGCCCAATATCCCGGAGATCTACGAGGCGCATTTCGGCGTGCCGATGTGCGGCGCGGTGCTCAACGCGCTCAACACGCGGCTCGACGCGGCGATGATCGCCTTCATCCTCGACCACAGCGAGACCAAGGTGCTGATGGCCGATCGCGAGTATCACGGCGTGATCAAGGAGGCGCTGGCCAAGGCCACGGTGAAGCCGCTGGTGATCGACATTGCCGATTCGGAATACGATGGCGGCGAGGCGATCAGCGCGCTGAGCTACGAGGATTTCATCGCCGGCGGCGATCCCGACTACGCCTGGGAGTATCCCGCCGACGAGTGGAACGCGATCTCGCTGAACTACACGTCGGGGACCACGGGCAACCCCAAGGGCGTGGTGTTCCATCACCGCGGCGCCACGCTGTCGGCCTATGGCAACGCCACGCAATGGGCGATGGGCATGCACCCCACCTATCTGTGGACCTTGCCGATGTTCCACTGCAACGGCTGGTGCTTCCCGTGGACCCTGGCGCTGGTCGCGGGCACCAGCGTCTGCCTGCGCCGCATCAGCGCCAAGACCATCTTCGATTCGCTGGCCGACGAGGACGTCTCGCACATGTGCGGCGCGCCGGTGATCCTGAACTTCATCATCAATGCCAAGCCCGAGGAGCGCCGCGAGCTGCCCTACGTCGTCGAGTTCATGACCGCGGCGGCGCCGCCGCCGGCCGCCGTGCTCGAGGCGGTCGAGAAGCAGGGTTTCCACATCACCCATGTCTACGGCCTGACCGAGGTCTATGGCCCAGCCACGGTGTGTTCGTGGCACGACGAATGGGACGCGCTGCCCAGCGCCGAACGCGCGCGACTGAAGGCGCGTCAGGGCGTGCGTTACGCCGCCGAGGACGGCGTGGCGGTGCTCGACCCGGCGACGATGAAGCCGGTGCCCAACGACGGCGCGACCATGGGCGAGGTGTTCTTCCGCGGCAATCTGGTGATGAAGGGCTACCTGAAGAACCCCAAGGCGACGCGGGAGGCCTTCGCCGGCGGCTGGTTCCATTCCGGCGATCTCGGCGTGGCGCATGCCGACGGCTATATCGAGCTGCGCGACCGGTCGAAGGACATCATCATATCCGGCGGCGAGAACATCTCGACCATCGAGGTCGAGGGCGTGCTCTACCAGCACCCCGCCGTGCTCGAAGCCGCCGTCGTGGCGCGGCCGGACGAGAAATGGGGCGAGACGCCCTGCGCCTTCGTCGTGCTCAAGCCTGGCGCCAGCGCCACGGCCGAGGAGATCACCGCCTTCTGCCGCGCCAACATGGCCGGCTACAAGATCCCGCGCACCATCGTCTTCCGCGACCTACCCAAGACGTCCACGGGCAAGGTGCAGAAATTCGTGCTGCGCGACTGGGCGAAGGCGCTTTAGTGACCTGTCATCCCGAGCGCAGCGAGGGATCTAGGGCCGGCCTAGATCCCTCGCTACGCTCGGGATGACAATGAACGTGTCGATGCTCTAACCAGGCAGGGGTGCCGTGGCCGGCACGACTCTCGTCCGCACCACGCTGACCGGCGTCCGCCCCCTGGGCGTGCGCGGCGAGCCGCTGCACACCACGCACGAGCAGATCCGCGGCGTGATCCGCCGCCGCCTCGGCGAACGTCACGCGCGGCTGCTGGCCGAGCCGCAGCAAGACGATGTCGGCCGCCGCATCGACTGGTACAGCGACCTTGCCGGTAGCGTCGCGCCGCTGTCGTCGCTGCCCGAAGCGGCGCGAGCCGAAACGTTGTCCCAGGTCAGCGTGCTGATCGCCGACATCGCCGCGTTGGGCGCGCAGCTCCAACAGGCGCCATCGGCCGACGCGCGCATCACCGGCCGCGCCTTGGAGCTGGCCTGCAAACGTCCCTCCGACGACTACGTCTTCATGGTCGGCGACCAGCCGGTCGTCGTCTGCTGGGGCTACGAGCCGGACGCCGCCGGCGCGCTGCTGCCACCGCCCTTCCCGGCGCCAGCGCCTGCCGTCGCCGCGCCGCCACCGCCACCGGCCGTCGCGGCGCCGTTGCCGCCGACGATCGCGCCGGTCGCCGCCGTCGCGCCGTTCCCGTGGCTGGGCTGGCTGCTGGCGAGTGCGCTCAGCGTCGTCCTCGCCCTGATCACCGCCCACTTCCTGCGACAGGTCGTGCCCGAGCAGGCGGTAGTCGTCGTGACACACCTACCGCCGCCGCCCGCGCCGCCGGCACCACCGGCACCGCTCAACCCGCTCGTCGGTCTGCAATCCGATCTGGGCGCGGCGCAGGCCGAGGCCGAGAAGCTGCGGGCGACTCTGGCGTCGCTGCGCGATGAGCTCGCGGCCAAGCGCGCGGCGTGTCCGCCACCACCCAAGCCGCCCGAGCCGCCGCCGCCCAAGCCGCCACAGGTGGTCGAGAAGAAACCCGATCCACCGCCGCCACCACCCAAGCCGCCGCAGGAGCCGATCCTCAAGCTGCCGCCCAAGGCGACCAACGACTACAGCTTCCTCAAGGGCTGCTGGCGCGGTGATTCGTTCCGCTACACGCCGCGCCATTCGCCAGGCCACCACACCTATTGCTTCGACGAGCACGGCAACGGCCAGCTGGTCTTCGTCTGGCAGAACGGCACGACCTGCCGCGCGCCGGCGCGGGCGCGCTTCCAGGGCGACACGCTGCAGATCGCGGACGCCGACGCCACCTGCAGCGACGGCAGCGCGTGGACACAGGACCGCTTGCTGTGCCGGCCGGACGCCAGCGGCATCGCGCAGTGCAGCGGCGAGACAAACCTGCCGGGCCCGGGCGGCCGCCGCAATCCCGCCACATCGTTCACCGTGCGCCTGCATCGCCGGTAAGCCGATGAAACCGTTACGCCCGAGGCACGCCACAATTGACCCCGCATAATCGCGGCTCCGACCGATCGTGAGTCGCGGAGTCTTCGCCGTGGCCGGCACCAATCTCGTCCGCACGACCCTCACCGGCGTCCGCCCGCTCGGCGTACGCGGCGAGCCGTTGCATCAAGCTCACGAACAGATCCGCGGCGTCGTGCGCCGCCGGCTGGGCGAGCGTCACGCCCGCCTGCTCGCCGAGCCGCAACCCGACGAGCTGGGCCGCCGCATCGACTGGTACACCGACCTGCCGGGCGATGTCGTGCCCTTCGCCGAGCTGGCGCCGGAGCGCAAGGCGTCGCTGCTGCTGGATGTCGAGAAGCTCTCGCAAGACATCGCCAAGCTCGCCGACTCGCTGAAGGCAGCGCCGTCCGACGACGCGCGGCTCACCGGCCGCGCGCTCGAGCTCACGGCGCGCCGCCCGTCCGACGACTACATTTTTCTGGTCGGCGATCAGCCGGTGATCGTCGCCTGGGGCTACGAGCCGGACGCGGCCGGCACGCTGTTGCCGCCGCCGATGCTGCCGGCCGCCGCCCCCGCCACCCCACCGCCGGTCGGCGCGCCGGTGGCCGCCGCACCGGCCGTCGTCCTGGCCAGCGGACCCGCGACCCTGGTCGCGGCCGCGCCCTTCTCGTGGCTGCGCTGGCTGCTGATCGGCCTGCTCACGATCCTGCTGACCCTGCTGGCCTCGTATTTCCTGCGGCAGTGCTCGCCGGTCGGCCCGGCCGTCGCGGTGACGCATCTGCCGCCGCCGCCGGCGCCACCCGCGCCGCCAGCTCCCCCCGATCCAGCGGTGGGCCTGCAGGGCGATCTCGGTGCCGCGCAAGCCGACGAGGCGAAGCTACGCGCGACGCTGGCGTCGTTGCGCGACGAGCTCAAGGCCAAGCGCGCCGACTGCAAGCCGCCGGAGCCGCCCAAGCCGCCGCCGGCGCCACCGCCGCCCGTCGTCGAGAAGAAGCCCGACCCACCCAAGCCGCCGCCCAAGCCGCCGCAGGTGGTCGAGAAGAAGCCCGATCCACCGCCGCCGCCCAAGCCGCCGGATGACGGCCGCATGCGCATGCCCAAGGCGCCGACCAACGACTACTCGTTCCTGCAGGGCTGCTGGCGCACCGACACCTTCAAGCACGGCCCGCAGATTCGACCGGGTTACGCCACCTACTGCTTCGACGCGCGCGGCAACGGCTCGATGACGTTCCGCTTCGACAACGGCGTGACCTGCCGCGCGCCGGCGACCGCGCGCTACAATGGCGGCCAGCTCGCCGTGATCGACGCCGACTCCACCTGCGAGCCGCGCGGCCGCTGGGCCCAGGATCATCTGTACTGCACGCCCGGCGCCGACGGCGTGGCGTCGTGCACGGGTTCGAACCGCACGGAACGCTGGACCGTCAACCTGCATCGCGTACGGTAACGGCCCCTACTCCGAGAGTCGGCACCCGTGCCCGCGGCCACACTCGTCCGATCGACCCTGACCGGTGTGCGCCCGCTGGGCGTGCGTGGCGAGCCGTTGCACGCCGCGCACGAGCAGATCCGCGGTGTCGTGCGCCGCCGGCTGGGCGAGCGCCACGCCCGCCTGCTGGCCGAGCCGCAGCCCGACGATGTCGGTCGCCGCATCGATTGGTACAGCGAGGCCGAGGGCGCGGTGACGCCGCTGTCGGCGCTGGCGCCCGATGCCCGCGCCGCCCTCCTGGCCGAGGTCGAGTCGCTCAGCCGGGACATTGAGGGCCTGGGCGGCCGCCTCGCCGAGACGTCGTCCGACGACGCGCGCCTGCTGGCTCGCGCGCTGGGACTGGCGGTGCGCCGGCCATCCGACGACTACGTTTTTCGCGTCGGCGATCAGCCGGTGGTGGTGTGCTGGGGTTACGAAGCCGACGGCGCCGGCGCGATCGTCGCGGCGCCGATGGTGCCGGCGCCGGCAACCGTCGCCGCCGCGCCGGCACCGGCGGTCGCGCCGCTCGCCGCGAGCGTGGCGCCTGCCACCATGCGGCGTGGCGCGACCTGGCCGGCGCTGCTGGTCGGGTTACTGGGCATCCTGCTGCTGATCGGTGCCGCCTATTGGCTGCGCCAGGTGATTCCGAGCGATCCCGATGTCGCCGTGACGCAACTGCCACCACCACCCGCGCCCGCCGCCCCACCGCCGCCGCCCGATCCAGCGATCGGACTCAGCGGCGACCTCGGCGAGGCGCAGCGTCAGGGTGATCGGCTGCGCGCCACCCTGGCGTCGCTGCGCGAGGAGTTCGCCGCCAAGCGCGCGGCGTGCAAGCCGCCGGAGCCGCCCAAGCCGCCACCGGCGCCACCGCCACCGGTCGTCGAGAAGAAGCCCGACCCGCCCAAGCCGCCCCCGAAGCCGCCTGCCGTGGTCGAGAAGAAGCCCGATCCGCCGCCGCCGCCCAAGCCGCCGGATGACGGCCGCCTGCGCCTGCCCAAGGGACCGACCACCGACCTGTCGTTCCTCCAGGGCTGCTGGCGCACCGACCCGTTCCGCCATCACTCCCAGCAATCGGGGCCAGGTGTCTCGGAGTACTGCTTCGACGCCAACGGTCGCGGCAGCTTCGTCTTCCGACGCGGCGGCATGACCTGCCGCACGGCGGCGCAGGGGCGCTACGAAGGCACGGTGCTGCGCCTGCGCGACGCCGACACGACCTGTTCCGACGGCACGACCTGGTACCAGGACAGGCTCGATTGCACGGTCGGCGCCGACAACGTCGCGGTGTGCCGTGGCGAAGCGAGTTCAGGCCTCTTCGGCGGCTTGAACCGCTGGACGGTGAACCTGCATCGGGTGCGTTGAGGGCAGCAAAAAGGCCGGCTGAGCCGGCCCGGGTTCACGCGTGAAATACAACGACCTTCTCGACCGTCGATGCGTCCCGCAGGATCGCACCCGGCCCGGCAACCATCAGCTCATGATCGGCGCCGTGTCGCCCTCAGGGGCGCGGCGCGCCGGTCAGTGGCGTGTGGTCAGCGAGAGGATCTCGTCCTTCAATCGCAGCTTTTTCTTTTTCAGCTCGTGCAGCACTTCCTCGTTTGGTTGGGGTCTGGCGTTCTCGTCGTCGATGGCCTGTTCCAGCACCTGGTGCCGCTGCTTCAGAGCTTCTATACGATCCGGCGTGCTCATCGGTAACCTCCGAGCTATGGCAGACGTTGAAGTGTAACGCCGATTCGGCGAAGGGCGCCAGTCCCAGTGGTGGTCGTCCGAGTGGCGACTTTGCCGCGGCGGCGGAGTAAGATCCGGCCCGCATGTCAAGTCCCGGCCACCCACAGCCCCGCCTCCCACAGTCCCGCCTCATCGTCGGCATCACCGGCGCCTCGGGCGTGATCTACGGTGTACGCCTGCTCCAGGCGCTGCGCGACCTGCCGGTCGAGACCCATCTGGTGCTGACCAAGACCGCCGAGGTCACCTTGGCGCACGAGACCGATTTCAAGGTCAAGGACGTCAAGGCGTTGGCCGATGTGGTGCACAGCCCGACCGATCTCGCCGCGCCGATCTCCTCGGGCTCGTTCCGTACCCTGGGCATGGCGATCGCGCCGTGCTCGATGCGCTCACTGGGCGAGATCGCCACCGGCATCTCGACCTCATTGCTGTCGCGCGCCGCGGACGTGGTGCTGAAGGAGCGGCGCAAGCTTGTCTTGATGGTGCGCGAGACACCGCTGCACGCCGTGCATTTGCGCAACATGGTCACGGTGGCCGAGCTGGGCGCGATCGTCACGCCGGCGATGCCGGCCTTCTACAGCCGGCCGAAGACGGTCGACGACATCGTCGATCATTCGGTGGGCCGGTTGCTCGACCTGTTCGATCTCGACGCCGGCATCGTCAAGCGCTGGGGTGGTTGATCCTGCCGCCCACGCAAGAGCCCCGTCTCATCGGGTGAGATCGGGGCTCCGGGGCTTCCGCCCGCGATGATCCATTATGGATCCAAAATCCGTGCACCTCGACACCAGCGGCGCCGCTGGCCGGTTGCCCGGCTAAGAGACTATTCGATTGTGGGTGAGCGACGCGGCGGCGGATGGTCCGTGTCATTGGGTCCGTCGAACACGTCGTGGTCCCGCTTCTCAGCGGTACCAGACCCGGTGGCCCGGTGGAGTTTCTGCGATCACGCGCATCCTCCTTCCGTCGTTCGATCACGTGTCCCGCAGGTGCCGCTCGCAAGGGCGGTGCGCTCACACCTCAGGGCGCTCTTCGACGCCCGCGGCGCGATCCTGTGTGGACGACGTAAACATCGTACGCGCGCGACCAATGGTCAACGGCGCACCGGGTCGAGTCATAAAATGTGATCGCGCTTACGCCGTCGAGCTTGCGCGCAAGCCGACGGCGCGCTCGACCTCGAAGCGCGGCGTGACGGGAAAGGCCGCCGCGAGGATGGTGGCGATCGCCTCGCGATCGCGATCGTCGGGCGTCACACCAAGGCACACGGCGTAGACGCCGAGATTGCCCACGGCGGCGCGCAGGCGATCGCGCACCGGCTTGTCGCGATCGCCCGAAAACGGCGCGTGCGCGGCCAGTACCAGCTGTTCGACATGCTCCGCCGCGAGCTCGGCCTCGGCCGCCTTGCGCCGTGCCGCCTCGACCTGGGCCGGGAAATCGGCGCCCGAGCCGCTCGTCGCCCCGCCCAGGGTCTTGATCTTCTGGCGCAGCGCGCGCGCCGGCTGGATGATCTCGGTCTGCCAGCGGGCGATGTCGGCGATTACCGCGCGCAGCTTTTCCACCGTCACCGTGCCGCGGCCCGAGGCGCCCAGCCAGGCGCAGTAGAGCAGCACGTTGACATCGACCGCGCGGCGCTCCTGCAGCTCGAGGCAGGCGCGCGCCGCGCCGTCGCCGCCATAGACCTCGAGCGAGAAGTTCCAGAACGGGTGGGGAAGGAAATCGCTCATTGCGCCGGAAGCCGTACACGCGCGGGCCGGGTTTTGCTAGTGTCCGCCGGAATGCAGGACAACGACGACATCGGCGGACTGGACGTGATCAGGGCGAAGCTCGAGGCGCTGCGCCAGGAGCACCGCGACCTCGACGACGTCATCGCCCGCCTGACGGAAAAGGCGCCATTCGACCAGCTGCAGCTGCAGCGCCTGAAGAAGCGCAAGCTGGTGCTCAAGGACCTGATGCTGCACCTTGAGAGCCAACTCATCCCCGACATCATCGCGTGAATCCCGACATGGCCAGACGCAAGACCTCGACCGCGGGCAAGCCGGTCGTCGGCATCATCATGGGCAGCCAATCCGACTGGGCGACCATGCGCCACGCCGCCGAGACACTGAAGACGCTGGGCGTCGCGTACGAGACGCGCATCGTCTCCGCCCATCGTACGCCCAAGCGGATGATGGACTACGCCGCCTCGGCCAAGGCGCGTGGCATCAAGGTGATCATCGCCGGCGCCGGCGGTGCGGCGCACCTGCCCGGCATGACCGCGTCGATGACGCCGCTGCCGGTGTTGGGCGTGCCGGTCGAGAGCCAGGCGCTCAAGGGCATGGACAGCCTGATGTCGATCGTCCAGATGCCCGGCGGCATCCCCGTCGGCACGCTGGCCATCGGCAAGCCCGGCGCGATCAACGCCGCCCTGCTCGCCGCCAGCATCGTCGGCCTCGGCGATGCGCGAGCCATGGCCGCGGTCGAAGCCTGGCGCGCGCGTCAGACCGCGTCCGTCGCCAAGGTCCCGGTCGACGAGCCGACGAAGTGACAGGCCGCCATTCGTTTCCATCACCTTCCCCCGCAGAGCTGGGGAAGGTAGGGCAAGCACGATGACCGCGCTGGCTCCCGGCTCGACCATCGGCATCCTGGGCGGTGGCCAGCTCGGCCGTATGACGGCGCTGGCCGCCGGCAATCTCGGCTATCGCTGCCACATCTACGCGCCGGAGGAAGAATCGCCGGCGGCGCTGGTCTCTGCGGCGTGGACGCGCGCTGCATGGGACGACCAAGCAGCCCTCAGCGCCTTCGCCGCCAAGGTCGACGTCATCACCTACGAGTTCGAGAACGTGCCGGTGGCCTGCGCCGAGTTCCTGGCGCCGCTCAAGCCACTGCGCCCCGGCGTCGAGGCGCTGCGCGTAGCGCAGCATCGCGAGCGCGAGAAACGCTTCTTCGAGCGCATCGGCGTGCCGACCGCGCCCTTCGCCGTGGCGCAGGACGAAGCGGGCTTCGTCGCGGCCGTGCGCAAAGTGGGCACGCCGTCGATCGCCAAGACGACGACCGAAGGCTACGACGGCAAGGGCCAGGCGCGGCTCGACGCGTCGAGCGATCTCGCCGCCATCTGGGCGAAGCTCGGCCGGCGCGAGGTGATCGTCGAAGGCTTCGTCGATTTCGCCGCCGAGGCATCGGTGATCGTCGCGCGCGCGCTCGACGGCTCGACCGTCTGCTTCCCGCCGCCGCGCAACGTGCATCGCCAAGGCATCCTGCACACCTCGACCATTCCTGGCGGGTTTTCACCCAATATCGTGCGCCAGGCCGAGGATGTCGGCCGACGCGCGATCGAGGCGTTGAACAGCGTCGGCCTGCTCTGCGTCGAGTTGTTCGTAACCCGCGACGGCCGCGTGCTGGCCAACGAGATGGCGCCGCGTCCGCATAATTCCGGCCACTGGACTCAGGATGCCTGCGCCACCAGCCAGTTCGAGCAATTCGTGCGCGCGGTCTGCGGCCTGCCGCTCGGCCCGGTGACGGTGCGATCACCCGTGGTGATGACCAACCTGATCGGCGATGAGGCCAACCAATGGCCGGCGATTCTCGAGGAGCCGAACGCCAAGCTGCATCTCTACGGCAAGCGCGAGGCGCGCACCGGCCGCAAGATGGGCCACGTCAACCGGCTGGGCGCGGCTGCGACGTAGGGCGCGCGCCGAACTGGCGCACGCGGCTCTTCAGCTTCTCGATGCGCATCACATCCTCGATACGCCGGTCGAGGAAGGCCCAGGTGGCGGTGAAGCCTTCCGAGCGATCGTTGAGCCAGAACAGCAGGGTCGAGGAGTAGACGCCCGCCAGCAGTGCGCGCTTGGTGTAGAAGTTGAAATCCGTCGCGGTGTCGCCGGCGGCATACCAGATGGCGTCGACCGTGCGGTACAGCAGCTTGCTGGCCAGCAGCCCGTTGAACGGCATGGCCAGCATCGCCAGCGCCCGGCGGATCGCCTCGCGGTGCTGAGTGTTCTGCTCCAGCCGGATGCGGACGCCGAGCGTCACCCGCTCACGCACCTTCATCGATGACACGCCGCGGCGCTCCATCTCCTCGACCAGCTGCCGGTCGGCCCGCAAGCTGTGCCAGGCGATCATGTCGATCACCCCGCCGGGAAAGGCCAACCGGGCCTCGTCGCGGGTGATGCCGCCCGCCCGCACCGCGCTGTCGATCGCCGCGCGGCTCCAGCTGTCGAACGGCACCTGCGCCAGAACGGCGTCAAGAACCTTGTCCTTCAAGGGGTTAGCGGTCGGCTCGTCGGTGCTCATGGCGCATTCTCGGGCAGTGGTCCTGCGGTGTATATAGCGGGCCGGGCAGGCTTCCCAACCCCCCGACGCTGTGATAGAAGCCCGACCTTCAAATTCGGGGCCCCGGGCCCGTCCGCGATTGGAGCTCGATCAAAGTGCAGGTTCTCGTCCGCGAAAACAACGTCGATCAGGCGCTGCGCGTCCTGAAGAAGAAGATGCAGCGCGAAGGTGTGTTCCGCGAGATGAAGCTGCGGCGCAACTACGAGAAGCCCTCTGAGAAGCGCGCCCGCGAGCGCGCCGAGGCGATCCGCCGCGTGCGCAAGCTGATGCGCAAGCGCATGGAGCGCGAGGGCTACTAGCCCGCCATCGTCCCAGCGACGACCGAAGAGCCGCCGACTCCCGGCGGCTTTTTTGTTGCATGCTCCTCCGGTTGACGGGAGAGCGTCATGGCGAAAGCGACACACACGATCATTCGCGGCGGCAGGCTGCTCGACATCCGAGCACACACTGCGCCCAAGGCCGACATCCTGCTGAAGGGCGACACCATCGCCGCCATCGGCCGGCCCGGCATGCCGGCGCCCGGCGACGCCGCCGTGATCGACGCGCGCGATCGGCTGATGCATCCCGGCCTGGTCAACGGTCACACCCACAGCCACGGCAACCTCGCCAAGGGCATGCTCGATCGCATCACGCTGGAGCTGCTGCTGACCGCCGGGCCGTGGACGAACGGCAACCGCACGCTGGAGGATAAACATCTCTCTGCCACGATCGGCGCGGCCGAGATGGTGCTGAAGGGCTGCACCGCCGCCTACGACCTGATCGGCGAATTCCCGATGCCCTCGCCCGAGGGCCTCGCCGCCGTCGGCCAGGCTTATCGCGATGTCGGCATGCGCGCCGTGGTGGCGCCGATGGTCGCCGACCTCAGCTTCTTCGAGGCGATTCCCGGACTGATCGATCGCCTTTCGCCCGGCCTGCGCAAGGACGTCGAGCGCTTCCGCCTCGCACCGTACAAGTCGAGCATCGCGGCGATGCGCAAGGCGCTGAAGGGTTGGACGCTCGACCGCCACGACATCGGCATGGCCGTGGCGCCGACCATCCCGCATCACTGCTCCGACGACTTCCTGCTCGCCTGCCTGAAGCTGGCGCGCGATTTCGGCGTCGGCCTGCATAGCCATGTCGCGGAGTCCAAGGTCCAGGCGGTGGTCGGCTATCAGCGCTACGGCTCCACGCTTCTCGCGCATATGGATGCGTTGGGCCTCGTCGGTCCCGACTTCACCGTTGCGCACGGCGTGTGGCTCGACGACGACGACCACAAGCTGCTGGGCGACAAGGGCGGATCGGTCTCGCACAACCCCGGCAGCAACATGCGATTGGGCAACGGGCTCGCCGACATGCGGGGCATGCTCGACCGCCAGGTCAATGTCGGCATCGGCACCGATGGCGCGAGCTGCTCCGACAATCAGAACATGTACGAGAACATGCGGCTGGCCTCGATGGTGTCGAAGTCACGCGGGCCCGAGTGGCAGCGCTGGGTCACGACCGACGAGGTGCTGGAGGCCGCCACCGTAGGCAGCGCCCGTGCGCTGGGCTTCGGCGACAAGATCGGCCGCGTCGCCGAGGGCTACAAGGCCGACATCGTCTTCCTGGATCTGCACCACGTGAACTGGATCCCGTTCAACGATCCGACCAACCAGATCGTGCACACCGAGGATGGCTGCGCCGTGCACTCGGTGATGATCGGCGGCCGCATGGTGGTCGAGAACCACCGCCTGCTGACCATCGACATGGCCGACCTCGCGCGCAAGGCCGAGGCGGCGCGGGCGCGGCTGGCGGCGGCCAACAAGCCGTCGAAGCTGCTCTACGATCGGCTGGAGAAGGTCGTCGGCACGTTCTGCCCCGGTTTGGCCAAGACACCGCTGCACATCGACCGCTTCGGCGGCGGTCAGCACCACCACGCGCATCGGCATTGACGTCTGCTGTCATCCCGGGCGCTCGGGACGACAGGATCGCTAACGGCCCAACAACGCCTCGATCGCGCGCTCCAGCTCCAACACATCGACGACATCGGCGTCCGGCGCCTCGCTGGGGCCGCGCGGCTGCTGGCGCGCATGGCGGCCGGTGCGGAAGCGGATCGCCGCCATGCCCAGCGCCTTCGCCGGCGCGATATCGTTGTCGATACGATCACCGACCATGATGCAGCGCGCGGGCGCGACGCCCAGCGCCTCGGCGACGCCGAGGAAGATCGCCGCATCAGGCTTACGCACGCCCATCAGCTCGCTCAGACCGACATATTTGAAGTGCCGCGCGATGCCCGCGCGTCGCAGGCGCTCGGCCGCGCTCGCCGGTTGATTGGCGACGATGCCGAGTGCGAAGCCCTGCGCTGCCAGCCGCTGCAAGAGGTCGGCGATGCCCGGGCGCAGCTGGAACGTGTCGAGCTCAGCGAGCGTGTCGCGGCGGCGCCGGTCGACACGCGCGATGGCTCGCGGGTCGCCGCCGCACAGGGTTTCGATCATGTGGAAATAGGCGTCCGGCGCGAAGACCTCGACGGCGCGTCGGCTGGCGGCGGCCAGCATCTCCTCGTCGACGCGGATGCCCTCGAGCGCGCAGGCCGAGGCGATCGCCGAGTCGACCGCGATCTCCCACGCGAACTCCATATCGAGCGGGCCACCGACATCGAAGAGGATCGCGTCGTATGCGTTCAGCATGCCCCCATCTACCCGTGCGCCACCATGGCGAAGGGCCGCGCCGGGAGTCGGCGGGCCACGCGCCCTTTCACAGATGCTCGCATCTATGCGAAAGACAGTCGACCCATACGGCTCAGGAGGAGGAATTTCGGGTGAAGAAGGCCGAGCAGCGCCGCGCCGACATCCTCAACGGGCTCGCCGACCACATACTCGCGGAAGGTTTGTCGGCCTCCAGCGTGCGTCCGCTGGCCGAGGCGGTGGGCATCAGCGACCGGATGCTACTGTACTACTTCCGCGACAAGTCCGAACTCATCGCCGCGACCCTGGCGCTACTGTCATCGCGCCTCACCGCGGCGCTGGACGCCCACACCGCGTCCAAGCCGATGCCCCTCGAGGCGGTACGCCGGCGGCTCGCGGCCGTGCTGTTGAGTGATGAGGTGTGGCCGTACATGCAGCTATGGTTGGAGATTGTCGCGCTATCGGCGCGCGGCGATCCATTCTACCGCGAACTCGGCGGCAGCATCGCGCGCGCCTTCCTTGACTGGGGTAAGGCCCAGCTCCAGGCCTCAACCGCGGCCACGCACGCCGCCGACGCCGCTCGGCTCCTGGTCGCGATCGAGGGCATGGTCCTGCTCAAGAGCGTGGGCCTCGAGGACGTCGCCAATACGAGCCTGCGAGGAAGCGGCTAACGTCCGGGCACGCGATTGAAGAGCAGGGTCAGTACCAGTCCGACACCGGCCCCCCAAAGTATGGCCGCGCCGCACGCGGCCACGAGCCGCACGTCGGCGGCGTACAGATCTGGGAACCACGCCAACGCTACTCCATCGAGCAGGGCCGCCGTCGCGGTCGCTATAGCGCCACCCAGCGCAACTTGGTCGCGGCGAAGGCCAGGAAGCTTCCAGATCAACCAGACCGCTGGCAGCGTGCCAGGAATCACCAGCGCATAGGTCAATGCGCGCGCTGCACCATCCAACGCTCCCATGGGCGCGACGAGTCGCAAGATCATCGCGGCCAGAAACCAAAGGCCGGCACCGAGCCCGATCAGCACGGCGACCTGCCGAGCGCTGATGGGCACGAAGGCGTTCCGCGCAGGGCGCGAAGAGACGTCGCTCATGAAGGCTCCTGTAGCACTCGCTACAGGTTTCTACAGAAATGTAGCGATCGCTACAATATATTTCTGACGCGCCTTGATCCGCCGATCGGCACCGATGGGTCGCCGTGATCTCGTCAGTGCGACCTCTCCAGCGCCTTGACGATGTTCTCGCACATCACCTTGGCGTCGGCGAAGAGCATCATGGTGTTGTCGCGGAAGAACAGCTCGTTCTCGACGCCGGCGTAGCCCGCCGCCATGCCGCGCTTGACGAACAACACGGTCTGCGCGCGCTCGACGTCGAGGATCGGCATGCCGTAGATCGCGCTCTTGGGATCGGTCTTGGCCGCCGGGTTGGTGACGTCGTTGGCGCCGATGACGAAGGCCACGTCGGTGCTCGGGAAGTCGCGGTTGATGTCCTCGAGCTCGAAGACCTCGTCGTAGGGCACGTTCGCTTCCGCAAGGAGCACGTTCATGTGGCCGGGCATGCGGCCGGCCACCGGGTGGATGGCGTAGCGCACGTTGACGCCCTTCTTCTTCAGGATGTCGGCCATCTCGCGCAGCGCGTGCTGGGCCTGGGCCACCGCCATGCCATAGCCCGGCACGATGATCACCGAGCCGGCGTTGGACATCAGGAAGGCGGCGTCGTCGGCCGAGCCGGGCTTGACCGGCTTTTCGTTCTTGGCGCCGCCGACCACAGTCCCTGAATCGGTGCCGAAGCCGCCGAGGATCACGTTGAAGATCGAGCGGTTCATGCCCTTGCACATAATGTAGCTCAGGATCGCGCCCGAGCTGCCGACCAGCGCGCCGGTGACGATCAGCGCGGTGTTGGCCAAGGTGAAGCCGATGCCCGCGGCCGCCCATCCCGAGTAGGAGTTCAGCATCGAGACGACCACCGGCATGTCGGCGCCGCCAATCGGCAGGATCAGCAGGAAGCCGAGCAGCAGGGAGATCGCGATCAACAGCACGAAGGCAGAGGTTGAGCCCTTGGCGGCGAACCACACCAGCAGCGCCACCATGGCGATGCCCAGCAGCGCGTTGAGGAAATGCTGCCCGCGGAAGACCAGCGGCGCGCCCGACACCAGGCCCTGCAGCTTGGCGAAGGCGACCACCGAGCCGGTGAAGGTGATGGCGCCGATCGCGGTGCCCAGGCCCATCTCGATCAGGCTGCCGACATGGATCTTGCCACGCGTGCCCAGGCCAAAGGCCTCGGGCGAGATGAAGGCGGCGGCGGCGACGAAGACCGCCGCCAGGCCGACGAGTGAATGGAACGCGGCCACCAGCTGCGGCAGCGCCGTCATCTGGATGCGCAGCGCGATGAAGGTGCCGATCGCGCCGCCAACGATCAGGCCGACGGCGATCTGGGTGTAGCTGACGACGCCGGGTGTGGCGACGGTGACGCCGATGGCGATCACCATGCCGACGATGCCCCAGCGATTGCCGCCGCGCGACGATTCGGGCGACGACAGCCCGCGCAGCGACATGATGAAACAGATGGCCGCGATCAGGTAGCCGTAGGAGGCGAGGTCCTGGGTCATAATCCTTGTCCCGCCCCTACTTCTTCGCCGCCGTCGGCTTCTTCTTGAACATCGCCAGCATGCGATGCGTGACGATGAAACCGCCAAAGATGTTCACGGCAGCCAGGGTCACGGCGACGAAGCCGAAGAATTGCGGCCAACCGAAGCCCTTCAGGCCGGCGGCGAGCAACGCGCCGACGATGATCACCGAGGACACCGCGTTGGTGACGGCCATCAGCGGCGAATGCAGCGCCGGCGTTACCCGCCAGACCACGTAGTAGCCGACGAAGCAGGCCAGCGCGAATATCGTCAGCAGGGTGACGAAGGGCGTGTGCCCGGCGGCCGCGGCCGGCAGGGTGGCGGCGGCGTTTGCTGCCTCGTCGGCGAAACCGGCGACAGCCTTGGCGAATTCGGCCGCCTGCTTGGCGAGGTCGGCCGCCTTGGCGGCGAGATCGTCGTTCATGATGGGCTCACTCGGCCGGCTGGAGCTGGGGATGGACGATGGCGCCGTCATGGGTGATCAGCGCACCCTTGACGACCTCGTCGTCCATGTTGAGCTTGATCGCCTTGGTCTCCTTGTCGACCAGCGGCGTGACGAAGGCCAGCAGGTTGCGCGCGAAGAGGTTGCTGGCGTCGGTGGCGAGGCTGGCCGGCAAGTTCCACGGCCCGATGATCTTCACGCCGTTGTGCATGACGGTCTCGCCCTGGCGCGACAGCGGGCAGTTGCCGCCCTGCTCGACCGCCATGTCGAGGATCACCGAGCCCGGCTTCATCGATGTCACCATCTCCTCGCTCACCAGCACCGGCGCCTTGCGGCCCGGGATCAGCGCCGTGGTGACGACGATGTCCTGCGTCTTGATGTGCTCGGCGACCAGCGCGGCCTGCTTGGCGCGGTATTCCGCCGACATCTCCTTGGCGTAGCCGCCGGCGGTCTCGGCTGCCTTGAACTCCTCGTCCTCGACGGCCACGAACTTAGCGCCCAGTGACTGGACCTGCTCCTTGGTGGCGGGCCGCACGTCGGTGGCGGTGACGATCGCGCCCAGGCGACGCGCGGTGGCGATGGCCTGCAATCCGGCGACACCGACACCCATGATGAACACGCGCGCCGGCACCACGGTGCCGGCCGGGGTCATCATCTGCGGGAAGGCGCGGGTGAAGGCGGCGGCGCAGTCGATCACCGCCTTGTAGCCGGCGAGATTGGCCTGCGAGCTCAACACGTCCATCGATTGCGCGCGGGTGATGCGCGGCGTCAGCTCCAGCGCGAAGGCCGAGATCCTCGACGTCATCAAGGCGTCGACCAGCGCCTTGTTGACCATCGCGCCCAGCGGCGCGAGCAGCACGGCACCGCGCTTCATCAGCGCGACCTCGTCGAGGCCCTCGTCGGCCATCATCGGCCGCTGCACCTTGAAGACCACGTCGGCGTCGCGCAGAGCGCTCGCCGCGTCGGGGGCGATCTCGGCGCCGGCCTCGGCATAGGCGCGGTCGAGATAGGCGGCCGCCTCGCCAGCGCCGCTCTCGATCACGATGTCGAACCCCAGCCCTTTCAGTTTCTTGACGCTCTCGGGGGTCGCGGCCACACGGGTCTCGTGTGGTCTGCGCTCCTTCGGCACAGCGATTTTCATGAGGCGGGTTCCGTCGGCAGGGACTGGCGGTCTTTTGGCGCCGCAACATGCCGTCGCGGCAGGGTTTTGCCAAGCGGGTTACGGACTTATCTCGCCCCCAAGAGCCGTGGCGCCGATAGAAGGCTGGTCCGGACATTCGACTTTAGTCGTAGAAACGGCCCCATCGCGAAGCGCTCCCCGACGCTCGCCAGAGCCTGTCTGGCCGTTCGCCCGCATCGACGCCGCGCGCGCGTCAGGCGGCTCGCCGGACATCATGTCGCGGATGCCTTGCCTGCCTCGCTCCGGGGGGCGTTATGTTGGGCGGGCGCGGCCTGCCGGAACGCGTGCTAGTCCGCCGGATCGACGCCGATGTGCACCGGCTTGCCGCGATATTGCGCGACCGCGCCGGTCCAGACGTCGAGCACGGCCTTGAGCGCCGAGGGGAACTGGCGCGCCCAGGAATCGAGCGCGTCGAAGGGCGAGACGCCCTTGGCGTCGAGACCATGGGCCTCGACGCCGTGCTGGCGCGCCAGCCACACGGCGCGGCGCACATGGAAGTCCTGTGAGACGATCACCATGCGACGCAGGCCGTAGAGGTCGCGCGCGCGCAGCACCGAGTCGAGCGTACGCACGCCGGCCGGGTCGCGATAGATCGCCTCGGCTGGCACGCCGCGCTTGATGAGGCCACGCTTCATCGCCGCGGTCTCGTCGTAGCTTGGATGGATGCTGTCGCCGCTGGCCAGCAGGAACTTCACTTTGCCGGCGCGGTAAAGGTCGGCGGCGGCGTCGAGCCGGTGCTCGAAGAAGCGGTTGGGTCGCCCGTCGTCGAGGAAGGGCGCGGCGCCCAGCACCAGGGCGACCTCGGCGGTCTGCGCGGTCTCTGGGCGATCGGTGGCGAAGGGTTCCGAGGCGCTATCGAGCCACCACCACGCCGCGACCATGGCCCCGACCACCAGCGCGACCAGTGAAATCAGGGCTGTAATCAGCATGCGGCCTCCCCGCGCCGATGCGCGATGGTGATGATGGTGTCGGTGCTTGCGACGCGCCATTCGATCGGACCTGTTCCCTCTTCGTGGCAATTAAGTGGCTTGGCGTGGCGAGAGCGCGACGACATGATCGGACCAGCGAAAACGGGAGGGACGCCACATGCGTCGCATCGCCGGATTGGCCCTCGTGCTGGCGCTGCTAGCGCCTTGGGCAGCCCCAGCGCAAGAGCGCTTTCCCGACCGCCCCGTGACCATGGTGGTGGGCTTCCCGCCCGGCGGCGTGGCCGATGTTTCCGCACGGCCAGTGGCCGCGGCGCTGGAGAAGATCTGGGGCCAGCCGGTCGTCGTGCAGAACAAGGGCGGCGCCGGCGGCGCGATCGGCACCGCCTTCGTCGCCCAGGCCAAGCCAGACGGCTACACCCTGCTGATGGCCCTGGCCAGCGTCTCGACCCTGCCGGTGGCCGACGAATTGTTCAATCGGCCGCCCGCCTTCAAGCTCTCGCAGCTGCAGCCGATCGCCCTGGTCACCGCCGATCCGCCGATCCTCGTGGTGCCCGCCGACAGCCCCTACAAGTCGCTGGCCGACATCGTGGCGGCGTCCAAGGCCAAGCCTGGATCGATCCCCTACGCCTCCTCGGGCACCTATGGCACCTACCATGTCGCGACCGAGATGTTCGCGCACGAGGCCGGCATCAAGCTGCATCACGTGCCCTACAACGGCGGCGGCCCCGCCTTGCGCGCCATCCTCGCCAAGGAGGTCGAGATCGGCCTGCTCGGGCCCTCGATCGCGGCCGGCCAGATCAGCGCCGGCAAGTTGCGGCCGCTGGCGAGCTGGGGTGCCAAGCGCCTACCGCTCTTCCCCGACGTGCCGACCTTGAAGGAGCTGGGCTACGACATCGAATACTACATCTGGTCGGGCGTCTTCGCGCCGGCGGGCGTGCCCGCGCCGCTGCTGACGCAGCTGCGCGAGGCCATGAAGCGGGCGATCAACGACGAGGCGGTCAAGACGGCGCTGCAAACGGCCGGCTCGCCCATCGCCTATATGGACGCAGCGGAGTTCACCCGGTTCTTCGAGGCCGACGCCAAGCGGCTCGAAGCCGTGGTGCGCAAGATCGGACGAATCGACTAGCTGGGAGCGCCGGCGGTCCCAGCAAGACCCACCGCTTCCAGCGCCGCCCGCTGTCGCGCCGCCAAGGCGTCGACGTCGAAATCGCCGATCATCGTCTGGAACAGCTGGTACCAGTTGATCTCGGCGCGCAGGTGGATGAAGACCGAGCCCAGCCCGATCGCGGCGCGATCCATGAATACGAACTCGCGTGGTACGGTAACACCACCCAGGCGGCGCACTTCCGAGAAGACATTGTTGGCGGTCTCGCGGCCGTACTGGCCAGCCGACCCCTCGGTGATCTGTCGCGGACGGTCGTCCATCAGCGGGCCGTAGAGGAAGGCGGCCCAGCGATTGAGCGCGCGAATGATCTCGCGCGAGACGTCCTTGAAGCCCCAGAGCTTGTACGCCTCGACCGCCATCTCCTCGTCGTCGGCGAGCAGCGCGCGGTAGAGGTCGATCGACCCCTTGACGAAAGACGGCGGGAAGACGCGCACGCAGCCGAAATCCATCAGGTTGACGTCGCCATTCTCGCGCACCGAGTAGTTGCCGAGATGCGGATCGCCGTGGATCACGCCGTGGAAATAGAACGGCTTGTACCAGGCATGGAACATGTTGAGCGCCAGCCGGTCGCGCTCCGCCTGCGCACGTTCCTTCCACGACAAGAGCGGTACGCCGTCGAGCCAGCGCATGGTCAACAGCCGGCCGGTCGACAGCTCTTCGACGATCTCGGGGACGTGCACGGTGGGTTCGTCGCGCAGCATGTGGGCGTAGAGCTTGGCGTGCAGCGCCTCGCGCCGGTAGTCGAGCTCCTCCCGTAGGCGATCGGCGATCTCCTTGAAGACCTCATCGGTGCGCACGGCGATATCCATGCGCCGGCCGATGGCGAAGATCATCTTCAGCTGGTTGAGGTCGGCCTCCAGGGTCGAGGCCATGTCGGGGTACTGCAGCTTGCAGGCCAGCGGCGAGCCATCCGACAGCGTGGCGCGGTGCACCTGGCCGAGCGACGCCGCGGCGGCCGCCTCCTTCTCGAAGCTGCCGAAGCGTGATTGCCAGTTCGGCCCCAGCTCGCTCGCCATGCGCCGGCGCACGAAGGACCAGCCCATCGCCGGCGCATTGGCCTGCAGCTGTGACAGCTCGCGCGAATACTCAGCGGGCAGCGCGTCGGGGATGGTCGAGATCAGCTGCGCCGCTTTCATCAGCGGCCCCTTCAGCCCGCCGAGCGCCGCCTTCAGATCGGCCGCGTTGCGATCGCGGTCGACCGACAGGCCGAGATAGCGTTGGCCCGCCAGCTTGGCCGCCACGCCGCCGACCGAGGTGCCGACGCGGGCGTAGCGACCCACGCGGCCCAAAAGCGAATTGTCCTCGTCGGAAGCGGCCATCGAACTCCTGCGGCGGACGCATCTGTCGGCCGCGTGCCATCGTACATGTTGGGAAGACGCCCCAGCGTCAAGGGCGGCGCGACGCCGCGTGGAGAGGGAGGGACGCCATGATCACCGATCCGAAACAGACCGCCACCGTCTTCGGCCGCCTGTTCAACGCCGGCGACGCCCCGGGATTGCTGGCGCTCTACGAAGCCGATGCGCTGTTCGTGACGCCTGACGGCCAGGAAGTGCGCGGCCTCGCTGGCATCGGGCCGGTGATCGAGGGCTTCCTCGCCCTGAAAGCGACGATGACGATCGAGCTGCGCAGCTGTCACGTGCACGGCGACCTGGCCTCGGTCAGCAACGCCTGGACACTGACCGGCGGCGGCGCGCCGCCAGGCTTCGCCGGCAAGACCATCGAGGTGCTGCGCCGCCAGGCCGACGGCACCTGGCGCTACATCATCGACCTGCCATCCGGCGCGAGCTGACGACACCGGCCGCAAGGCGTGATCTACTGTTCCCAGCATCGTAAGGCGTCGGGGACGGTCCCATGAAAATCGGCGTGCTGCAGTTCTTCAGCTGGCCCGGGCGGCACGGGCCGCTGGAAGAGGTATACAACCGCGCGCTCGAGCGCATCGAGATCATGGACCGCACCGGCTTCGACGCGGTGTGGCTGGCCGAGCATCATTTCACCACCTTCAGCGTCTGCCCCTCGGTGCACATGCTGGGCGTCGCGGCGGCGGCACGCACCAAGACGCTGAAGATCGGTACCGCCGTGTCGCTGGCCGCGCTCTACCACCCGCTGCGCCTGGCCGAGGAGGTGGCGTTGCTCGATGTGCTGTCGGGCGGACGTGTGTGCTGGGGCGCCGGCCGCGGCTTCGCGCCCTCGGAGTTCAACGCTTTCGGCGTGCCGCCGGCTGAGAGCGCCGATCGCTTCCGCGAGGCGGTCGAGATCGTGCTCAAGGCGTGGTCGCAGGAGCGGCTGAGCCACGAGAGCGCGCATTTCCGCTTCGACAATGTCGAGGTGCTGCCCAAGCCGCTGCAGAAGCCGCATCCGCCGGTGTGGCTGGCGGCGAGCTCGCAGAGCGCCGTCGACTACGCGGCGAGCCAGGGCTTCTCGATCATGATGGACCCGCACAGCACCTTCGCCGATATCGGCGGCAAGCGGCGGCGCTACGCCGAGGGCCTCGCCGCGGCGGGCCATTCCGACGCCGGCCGCGACATTCCGATGGCGCGGCTGATGGCGCTGGCGCCGACGATGCGCGAGGCCGAAGAGATCGCGCGGCGCGGCGCGCAATGGCTGGTCGATGCCTATGCCGGCCCACAACACCAGAAGTCGCTGCAGACGGCGCGGAACTATGGCGGCAAGGAGCCGGCGCAGTACTACGTCGACGACGTGATCATCCACGGCACGCCCGAATCGGTGCGCGATCGCATCGCCGAGCTCAAGGAGACGATGAACCTCAACTACCTGATGTGCGCGCCGCTCAGCCGCGAGACGTTCCGGCTGCTGGCGGAGCAGGTCGTACCGAAGCTCTGACCCGAGGCTCTTCACCCCCCTCTCCCCGCCTGTGGGGGTAGCGAGTCAAAGGCGAGCATCCAGCAGGATCAACCGAACGTCGCGAAGGTCTCCTCGATCGCCTTGAGCTGATTGCCGGCGGCGGAGGACGGCACGATGATCGGCGTGTGCACGCCCGCCGCGCGCCAGGCGGCGACGCCCTCGCGTACCTTGGCCGCCGGGCCGAACAGCGTGTTGTCGGCGAGCCACTTGTCAGTGAGGAATTTCGGCACGTCGTCGCGGCGGCCCTCGGCGATCGCCTTCTCGATGCCGTCCATCTCCTCGACGTAGCCCGCTTCCTTCCAGTAGTTCCGGTAGTTCGGCAGGAAGGCGTAATTGGTGAGCGTGCGCCGGTTGACCGCCCTGGCCGCCTCGACGTCGTCGCTGACGCAAGTCGGGATCATGTTGCCGATGAAGAAATTCGGATCGTTGCGCTTGGCCGCCGGCAGCGCCGCCAGCGACTGGCCCATGTGCGAGCGCGAGGCGTTGGCGAAGACCACGCCGTCGGCCAGCTCGCCCGACAGCGCCACCATCTTCTTGCGTAGCGCGGCGATGATGATCGGCGGCAGCGGGCCGAAGGCGGTCTCGGCGCGGAACTTCTCGATGAAGGCGCGCGTGTCGGCCAGCGGCTTGCCCGGCGTGACACCCATGCGCACGTAGGACGGGCCGTGCGCGATGCCGATGCCCATGCGGAAGCGGCCGCCCGAGACCTCGTGCATCATCGCCGCGCTCTGCGCGAAATCGACCATGGTGCGCTGGTAGATCGGCGCGATCGAGGTGCCGAAGGTGATCGAGGTCGTGTTCCACGACATCGCCTCGCACAGCGACATGTTGCCGGTCGGGCTGGGCACGTAGATGCCGGTGAAGCCGCGCTTCTCCGCCTCCTGGCAGAGCTCGACGGTTCGCCGGCGTCGCCCAGGCATGGCGATCAGGCAAATGGCAGGGAGTTGCTCGGGCATGGGCGTTTCCTTTGTATGTCATCCCGAGCGTAGCGAGGGATGACAGACGAGGTCTAGCCCGCCGCTTCGATCTCGTCGATGAAGCCGCTGATGATATCGAGCCCACGGCTCCAGAAGGCCGGATCCGACGCGTCGAGCCCGAACGGCGCCAGCAGTTCCTTGTGGCGTAGCGTGCCGCCGGCGCCCAGCATGGCGAGGTACTTGGACTGGAAGTCCGGCACCGCGCCCGACTGGAACACCGCGTAGAGCGAGTTCACCAGGCAGTCGCCGAAAGCATAGGCGTAGACGTAGAACGGCGTGTGGATGAAGTGCGGGATGTAGGCCCAGTAGTGCGCGTATTCGGGATGGAAGCGCAGCGCCGGCCCCAGGCTCTCGCCTTGCACCTCGAGCCAGATCTCGCCGATGCGCGCCGCCGTGACCTCGCCCTTGCGCCGCTCGGTGTGCAGGCGCAGCTCGAAATCGTAGAACGCGATCTGGCGCACCACGGTGTTCAGCATGTCCTCGACCTTGCCCGCCAGCATGGCGCGCCGCGTCTTCGCGTCGGGCGCGCCCTTGAGCAGCGAGCGGAAGGTCAGCATCTCGCCGAACACCGAGGCGGTCTCGGCCAAGGTGAGCGGCGTGTCGGCCTGGAGGTAGCCGCGCGGACCGGCCAGCACCTGATGCACGCCATGGCCCAGCTCGTGCGCCAGGGTCATCACATCGCGCACCTTGCCCTGGTAGTTCAGCAGCAGATAGGGATGCGCCGAGGGCACGGTGGGATGCGCGAAGGCGCCCGGCGACTTGCCCGGCCGCGTCGGCACGTCGATCCATTTGTTGTCGAAGAAGCGCTTGCCGACCGCCGCGAGCTCCGGCGAGAACGCCTGATAGGCATCCATGACGATGCGCGTGGCGTCGGACCACGGCACGATCCGGTCGTCGGCGTCGGGCAGCGGCGCGTTGCGGTCCCAGTAGTCGAGCTGGTCCACGCCAAACCATTTGGCCTTGAGCTTGTAGTAGCGGTGCGACAGCCGCGGATGGGCGGATTTGACCGCGGCGACCAGCGCGTCGACGACCTCGTCCTCGACGGCGTTGAAGAGATTGCGCTGCGACGGCGGCCGCGCGTAGCGCCGCCACTTGTCGTCGATCTCCTTGTCCTTGGCCAAGGTGTTGGTGATCAGCGCGAAGACGCCGATGTTCTCGCCCATCACCGTGCCGAAAGAGCGAGCGGCGCGCTCGCGCACGGTGCCGTCGCGGTCAGTCAGCCGGTGCAGGATCTGCGCCGAGGTCAGCCGCTCGTTGTCATAGGGAAAACGCAGCCGCGCCATGGTCTCGTCGAACAGCCGGCTCCAGGCGCCCTTGCCGCTGGGATACTTCTCATGCAGCAGCTTCTCCAGATCGTCGGAGAGCTGGTGCGGGCGAAACGCGCGCGCATCGCGCAGCCACGGCGCATAGGCGCGCAACGCGGAGGACTCCGCCTTCTTGGCGTTGAGGACCGCCTCTTCGAGCCGGTTGATCTCCAGGGTGAAGAACAGCAGGTCGGAGGTGATGGTGGTTACCCGCTCCTGCATGTTCTGCTGGAACTGGCCGATCTTGGGATCGCTCATGTCGCCGGCGTAGAGCAGCGAGGCGAAGGAGGCGACGCGCGCCAAGGCTTCCTGCAGCGCCTCGTAGCGCTTGATCGCGGCGGCGAAATCGTCGCCGGTCAGGCCGCCCATCTTGCCCTGGTAGTCGGCGGCGAAGGCCTTGGCGTCCGCCTCGGCCTTCTTCAGGTCGGCCTCGAGCGCCGGCGCGTCCATCGCGGGATAGAGGTCCGACAAATCCCAGGTCGGCAGGTCGCCAAGCGCGGCGGCGGCAGCGCCGTCGGGCGCGAAGGTCTTGGTCATTGGGGTACGAACTCCGGAACACGGCAACGGCGGCGCCAAGATATGGCAAGGCGCGCGTCCTCAGCCAAGCGCGGACGGCGAAACTTTTCTTTCCCCGGGGCGTCGTTCGCCGCAAGCTGGTGTCGCGTCGGCGTCCCTCGCTGGCGAATTCGGTCTTAATTCTTGGCGCAGCGCGCTGCGCATTGAATCCGGTTGGACGAAAGGTTAGCTGTGCTGACCTAGCCGGGTTCTGGAGGCACGGATGCCCATCGCCGCGGTCACCCTCGACGACAAGTACGCCCTTGAACGGGGCAGGGTCTTTCTGACCGGCACCCAGGCGCTGGTGCGCCTGCCGATGATGCAGCGCCAGCGCGACCTCGCCGCCGGGCTGAACACCGCCGGCTATATCTCGGGCTATCGCGGCTCGCCGCTGGGCGGGCTCGACCAGGCGCTGTGGCAGGGCAAGAAGTTCGTCGAGAAGAACCACATCCAGTTCGACCCCGGCACCAATGAGGATCTCGCCGCCACGGCGATCTGGGGCACGCAGCAGATCCACCTGATGCCCGATCCGAAGTACGACGGCGTCTTTGCCATGTGGTACGGCAAGGGCCCTGGTGTCGACCGCAGCGGCGACGTCTTCAAGCACGCCAACATCAACGGTACCCACAAGCATGGCGGCGTGCTGGCGCTGGCCGGCGACGACCACATGGCAAAGTCGTCGACCATCGCGCATCAGAGCGAGTTCGCCTTCGTCGATGCCATGATGCCGGTGATCAATCCGGCCGGCGTGCAGGATTTCCTCGATCTGGGCCTGCATGGCTGGGCGATGTCGCGCTACAGCGGCTGCTGGGTCGGCTTCAAGGTGATCGGCGAGACGGCCGATACCTCGGCCTCGGTCCATGTCGATCCGCAGCGCATCGACATCGTCCTGCCGAGCGATTTCGAGATGCCCCCGGGCGGGCTGAACCTGCGCTTCCCCGACGACTTCCTCGAGCAGGAACGACGCCTGCATCTGTTCAAGCTGCCGGCGGCGCACGCCTATTGGCGCGCCAATAAGCTCGATCGCGTGACCACGGGCACGCCCGAGGCGAAGCTCGGTATCGTCACGGCGGGCAAAGCCTATCTCGACGTGCGCCAAGCGCTCGACGAGCTGGGCATCGACGAGAATGAGGCGCGCCGGCTGGGTCTGGCGGTCTACAAGGTAGGCCTGACCTGGCCGATCGAGCCGCAGGGCCTGATGCGTTTCGCCGAGGGCAAGCGCGAGCTGCTCGTGGTCGAGGAAAAGCGCTCGCTGATGGAACAGCAGATCAAGGACCTGCTGTTCAACCTGCCGGCCGAGAAGCGTCCGCGCGTCGTCGGCAAGACAGACGAAACCGGCGCGCCGCTGATGCCGACCTGCGGCGAGATCGTGCCGCTGCATCTGGCCGAGGTGATCGCCGACCGTCTCGGCATCGAGGCGCGCGGCGAGCGGTTGAACCAGAAGCTCGAGGCTTTGGCCCGCCGCCGTGGCGCTCCGGCACGCAATACGCCCGCGATGTCGCGTGTGCCGTATTTCTGCTCGGGCTGCCCGCACAACACCTCGACCAAGGTGCCTGAGGGCTCGATGGCCATGGCCGGCATCGGCTGCCACTACATGGCGCTGTGGATGGACCGGCAGACCACCGGCTTCACCCAGATGGGCGGCGAAGGCGCCTCCTGGGTCGGCCTGTCGAAATTCACCAACACCAAGCACATCTTCCAGAACATCGGCGACGGCACCTACTTCCACTCTGGCTATCTCGCGATCCGCCACGCGGTGGCGACCAAGACCAACATCACCTACAAGATTCTCTACAACGATGCGGTCGCCATGACCGGCGGCCAGCGCCACGACGGCGACCTCACGCCGTGGAAGATCAGCCGCCAGGTCCATTCCGAAGGCGTCGGCCGCATCGCCCTGGTCACCGACGATCCCGACAAGTATCCGCCGGGCCTGGACTGGGCGCCGATCACGACGTTCCATCCCCGCGTCGATCTCGACGCCGTGCAAAAGGAATTGCGCGAGTGGCCGGGCGTCTCGGCGCTGATCTACGACCAGACCTGCGCCGCCGAGAAGCGCCGCCGGCGCAAGCGCGGCACCTTCCCCGATCCGCAGAAGCGCGTGTTCATCAACGAGGCGGTGTGCGAGGGCTGCGGCGACTGCTCGGTGAAGTCGAACTGCGTCTCCGTCGTGCCTGAGGAGACCGAGTTCGGCCGCAAGCGCGCCATCGACCAGTCGAGCTGCAACAAGGATTTCTCCTGCCTCAACGGCTTCTGCCCCAGCTTCGTGACCATCGAGGGCGGCCGGCTGCGCAAGGGCAAAGGCTCGGACGCGAAACCCGCCGCCGATACCGGCGGCTGGGTGAACCTGCCCGAGCCCAGCCTGCCGAAGATCGGCGAGCGGCCCTTCAGCATGCTGGTAACCGGCATCGGCGGCACCGGCGTGGTGACGATCGGCGCGCTCCTGGGCATGGCAGCGCATGTCGAGGGCAAAGGCTGCGCGGTGCTCGACATGGCCGGCCTGGCGCAGAAGGGCGGCGCGGTGATCAGCCATGTGCGCATCGCCGAGAAGCCCGAGGACATCCACGCCGTGCGCATCGCCGCCGGCGGCGCCGACCTGCTGCTGGGCTGCGACGTCGTCGTCGCCGCCGCGCCGGACGCGTTGAGCAAGGTCGAGAAGGGCGTGACCCACGCCGTCATCAACACGCACGAGACCATCACCGGCGACTTCACCCGCAACCCAAACATGGAGTTCCCGGGCCGGCTGCTGCGGATGTCGATCGAGGCGGCGGCCGGTGCCGAGGTTTGCTCCTTCGTCGACGCCAACAGGATCGCCACGGCGCTGATGGGTGATTCGATCGCGTCCAATCTCTTCATGCTAGGCTACGCCTGGCAGAAGGGCCTGGTGCCGATGTCATCGGAGTCGATCGAGCGCGCCATCGAGCTCAACGGCGCGTCGGTCGAGATGAACAAGCAGGCCTTCCTGTGGGGCCGCCGCGCCGCGCACGATCTGCAAGCGGTCGAGAAACTGGTCGCGCCGCCGGCACCGGTCGCGCGCCTGCGACAGACCTCGAGCAACCTCGCGGAGATCGTCGAGGCGCGCGTCAAGCTGCTGAGCGCCTACCAGGACGGCGCTTACGCGCTGCGCTACAGCGCGATGATCGACAAGGTGCGCGCCGCCGAGGCGTCGCGCGCGCCGGGCGCCAGCGGCCTCGCCCAGGCGGTGGCACGCAACTACGCCAAGCTGCTGGCCTACAAGGACGAGTACGAGGTCGCGCGTATGCACGCCGACGCGAGCTTCGCGCGCGCCATCGCGACGCAGTTCGAGGGCGACTACAGGATCAAGTTCCACCTCGCGCCGCCGATGATCGCCGACCGCGACGACAAGACCGGTCATCTGGTGAAGCGCCAGTTCGGCTCCTGGATGCTTCCAGTGTTTCGCGTGCTGCGGCACCTCAAGGTCCTGCGCGGCACGAAACTCGACATCTTCGGCTGGACGGCGGAGCGACGCATGGAGCGCCAGTTGATCGCCGACTACGAGGCGACTCTGGAGGAGATCCTCAACAAGCTGTCGCCGGCCAACCACGCCACGGCGCTGCGCCTGGCCAACCTGCCGGACGAGATCCGCGGTTACGGTCACGTCAAGGAGGCCAACGTCGCCAAGGCCCGCAAGGCCTGGGACACGCTGCTCGCCGCCTTCCGCGACCCCGCCCCGCTGCGCCAGGCGGCGGAGTGAACTCATCCCCTCCCTTCCCCCGCTGTCGGGGGAAGGTTCCCAAAGGACGGATGGGGGTGGTCGGCATAGCGGTCAGACACGACCGATGAAGCGGGCGCGCCAGCCACCTCCATCCGGCACTTCGCGCCACCTTTCCCCGCTGGCGGGGGAAGGGAGGAGTGGCTGGGTCGCCGGCGTTGATGGCTGTCGCGCTGGCTGGATCGCCGCGCTGCTGAATGTCAGGACCGGCGCATGGTGCTTCCACCACGCCACGTCGCTCGCGGCCATCGTCGACGCGCCGCAACGGCCGAGGATCATCGCCATCGATATGCCCATGGGCTTCCTCGAGCACGCCGAGCCCGGTGGTCGCGCCTGCGAACGCGAGGCGCGCCGGCTGCTGACGGGTAAGACCAGCTCCGTCTTCGCCGTGCCGGTGCGCGCGGTGCTTGCCTCGGCCTCTTACCGCGAAGCGTTGGCCGTCAACCGCGCCAGTTCCGATCATCGATTGGGCCTGAGCAAGCAAGCCTGGAACCTGGTTCCGAAAATGCGCGAGCTCGACGCGTTGCTGAACAACCACTCTCCCCTGCGCAAGTGCGTGTTCGAGGCGCATCCCGAGCTGGCCTTCGCGCGCCTCAACAGCGGCGCACCGGTTCTGGCTTCAAAGAAGACCGAGGAAGGCAAGCGAACGCGGCTCGCGCTTCTCGCGGCGGCGGGCTTCGAGCAGGCCAAGACACGTTGGGCCGACTATCGTTCCGCACGGAAGCTGCGCCGTACCGATGTCGCCGGCGACGACGCCTACGACGCGCTGGCGGTCTGCGTCACCGCGCGGCGGATCGCCGAGCGAGACGCTATCGTCTTGCCGACGAAGCCCGGTCGCGATTCGCGCGGCATCGAGATGGCCGTGCGCTACTAGGCCGGTGTGCGCACTATCGCTTGCGTCTATCCGGGGCGTGTCGGTTAGGTTGATGACCGCCGCGGTCGGCATTCGACCGAGCGTCCCCTGGCGGCTCCGCCCGTGGAGCCGTCGCGCTGTGTCGGAGCATAGTCCCCAGCATGTCGGATCGAATGTGGCCTCTCGGGATCGTGGCGATGTCGCTCTTCACCGGCGTCGGCGTGCTCCTGCTGTCGTTCGCGGTGTGGATAGTGGTCGACAACGTCGCCGTCATGCGCACGCACGTACATGCGCGCGCCGAGGTCGTGAAGAGCGACCGCCTCGTGTCGGGATCCACCCAGCGGGTGACGTACCACACCGTCGTGGTCCGCTACGACGGCCCACGAGGCCGCCGCACCGCGCGCATCGATCGCACGACCGCGCACTACGAGCCCGGCGAGGCCATAAGCATCTACTACAAGCCGGAAACCGCCAACAAAGCCGTAGCCGGCGGCTTCATGAGCATGTGGTTCTTTCCCACGATCCTCGGAGTCCCCGGTCTGGTGGTGGTGTTCTTCGGGCTCCGGCCGAAGGACCTGCGGCGATCACCAGCCCCGACGTAGGGAATCAGCCCTCGCGCAGCTTGCGCGCGTGTTGCGCCGCCGGCCGCGCCCAGCAGGCGTCGAACCAGCGCTTCACGTTGGGGAACTTCGCCAGGTCGGGATAGACCAGCAGCCGGTAGCAGACCGAGGCGACATTGACGTCGGCGACGGTGAAGCGGCTGCCGACCAGCCAGTCGCGGCCCTTCAGCGCGGAGTCGAGGATGCCGAGCGCGCGGTCGATCTTCGCCTTGGCGGTCGCGGCGATGGTGGCGTCGCGCTGATCGGCCGGCCGCAGGACCGCGTGCGTCGCCCAGTCCATCACCGCTTGCTCGACTTCGGTGGCCACCCACAGCGTCCATTGCGCGATCGTGCCGGCCTCGGCCGGCGACGCGGCCTTCATCGCCGGCGCGTACTTTTCGGCGAGGTAAATGTTGATCGCCATCGACTCGAAGACGCGCACGTCGCCATCAACCAGCGCCGGCATCTTGTTGTTGGGGTTGACGCGCAGCAGCTCGGCGTCGGCGATCTTGCCGTTGTCGATCGCCACCGGGATCATCTCGTAGGGCTGGCCGGTCTCACCGACCATCCACAGGCAGCGCATCGCACGGGACTGCGGGACACCGTAGAGCTTGATCATCGTTCAGATCATCCCCAGCGCCTGCTTGTAGACGTCGAGAATCGCTTCCTGCTCGTCGCGGTCGGCGGCGTCCATTTTTCGGAGGCTGATCAGCTTGCGCATGGTCTTGACGTCGAAGCCGCCGCCCTTGGCCTCGCTGTAGACGTCGCGGATGTCGCCGCCGATCGCCTTGCGCTCCTCCTCCAGCTTCTCGATGCGCTCGACAAAGCTCTTCAGCCGCTCGGCCGAGATGGTGCCGGGCTTGGTCTTGATGGGACGGCTGCCGTCGGGCATGGCGCTCCTCATGGGTTTACGAATCGGTGACACCGACCGTACGGAGCGCCGCCCCGCGCTTCAACGAAACGCGGCCTGCGAATGACGGGGATAACGGGGGTAAGACTCCCCGATCAGTGCTTGTGCTTTTCGAAGCCCTTCTGCTGGGCCGGCGTGGCCTCTTTCTGGTACTTCGCCTTCCACTCCTCGTAGGGCATGCCGTAGACCACCTCGCGCGCTTTGGGGTCGGGCATGTCGATGCCGCGCGTGGTCGCCTCCTCGCGGTACCAGCGCGACAGGCAGTTGCGGCAGAAGCCGGCCAGGTTCATCAGGTCGATGTTCTGCACATCGGTGCGGCCCTTGAGGTGCTCGACCAGCCGGCGGAACGCCGCCGCCTCGAGTTCGGTCTTGGTCTTGTCGTCCATGATGGCAACTCCGGTTCGCTCGCGTCGCTCGACAAGGAAATAGTATAGCGCGGCCGCGATGGGATAGGCAGGGCCCATGCCAGCGAAGAAGAATCCGTTGAACCTGAACAGTCTGCAGCTCAAGACCCTGACCCTGTTGCAGGAGCTGGCGCGCCACCCCGAGATCACGCGCAAGGACGAGGCCACGGGCAAGGTCACCATCGACGAGCTGCCGCGCCCGCACGGCAACCACTTCCACATCGGCCCGCGCGTGGTGATGAGCGCCAACGCCACCGGCCTGCACAATCCGGCGGTCTACCTGGCGCTGGCGCGCAAGGGGCTGGTGGCGCCGGCTGGCGGCATCGAGACGCCAACGCTGACGGCCGAGGGCCTGAGCTACGACACCGGCCTGCGCGACGTCATCCTGCACGGCTCCGATCACTGACCGCGACCGGGATCAACGCCATCTCGAAACGCGCGCCGTAGACCCGTTCCAGCATGTCGGGCGCCAGTGCCGCCGACGGCCGCCCGTCGCCGACGATCCGCCCGCCGGCCAGCACGACGACGCGATCGGCGTAGCGCGAGACCAGCGCCAGGTCGTGCAGCACCACGACGACGATCGCGCCGCGCGTCGCCTCGGCGCGCAGGGCGTCCATGGCGGCGAGCTGCTGCGCCGGATCGAGGCTGGCGACCGGCTCGTCGGCCAGCAGCACCTCCGCCTCGGTCGCCAGCACCCGCGCCAACGCCAGCCGCGCGCGCTCGCCCGCCGACAGCATGTCGATGCGCCGATCGGAGAAGGCCGCGGTATCGGTCCGCGACATCGCCGTGGCGATCGCCATCGCGTCCGCCGCCGCGGGCGCCTCCAGCCGCGCGCCGTGTGGCAACCGGCCGAGCGCGACCATGTCGCGGCCGTTGAGCGGCCAATGCGCGGCGATCGTCTGCGGCAGATGCGCGATGCGCCGCGCGCGCTCGCGCGGCGCCATGTTTTCCAGGGCCGCGCCACCGAGGATCACGCCGCCTCCGTCCGGCCGGTCGATACCGGCCAGAAGTCGCAGCAGGGTCGACTTGCCGGCGCCGTTGGGGCCGATCACGACGCAAAGCCGGCCCGGCTCGAGCGTCAGCGCGATGCCATCGAGGACGGTATGCCCGCCGAGGCGGCGGGCGAGCGACGCGGCGATCAGAGCCATGGCGTCTGCCCGCTGCGCCGTGCGCGCCACGCCAGTTGCCACAGCACCGGTGCGCCGAGCAGCGCTGTCATCACGCCCAACGGCAACTCGCGGCCGGTCGGCAGCAGGCGCAGCGCGATGTCGGCGAGAAGCACCAGCGCCGCGCCAGCCAGCGCCGAAGGCACCAGGCTGGCGCCCGGCCGATAGCGAACCAGTGGCCGGATGGCGTGCGGGGCCATCAGGCCGACGAAGCCGACCACGCCCGACACCGCCACCGCGCCGCCCACGGCCAGCGCCGCGCCCGCGATCACCAGCAAGGTCATGCGGCGCGGATCGACGCCCAGGCCGCGCGCCGTCTCCTCGCCGAGGGCCAGCGCGTCGAGGCCGCGGCGCGCCAGCAGCAGCGGCAGGCAGCCGAGCGCGACGCAGGGAAGCGCCAGCGCGACATGGTCGAGGCCGCGATCGGCGATCGAGCCCATCAGCCAGGTGCCGATCTCGTAGAAGGCGTAAGGGTTGGGCGACAGGCCCAGCACCAGCGCGGTCGCCGCGCCGGCCAGCGCGTTGAGCGCCGCGCCGATCAGGATCAGGGTCGCCACCGTGGCGTCGCGGCCGGCGATCGCCAGCAGCAGGATCGCGCCCGAGGCGGCGCCGACGACGCCGGCAAGCGGCAGCGCCAGTGGCGTGGCGCCGGCATAGCCGCCGTAGAATGTCAGTACGGCGCCCAGCGCCGCCGTGGCCGAAACGCCGGTGACGCCAGGCTCGGCCAGCGGATTGCGCAGCAGACCCTGCATCGCGGCGCCAGCGAGGCCCAGCGCGGCGCCGATGATCACGCCCAGCAGCGCGCGCGGCAGGCGCAGCTCGACGAGGATCAAGGCCATGGGCGCATCGCGGCCGGACAGCATGTCGGACAAAGCGCCGAGCGGCGCGAAGCCGGTCGGGCCGACGGCGATGGAGACGACGAACAGCACGGCGACGAAGACACCCAGCGCGGCGTTCACGCCCCTCATCGCTTCAGCGCCTCGCGCGCTCCCGCCAACAGGCGCAGCGCCTCGACATTCTGCGGCCCGCCGCAGAGCCACAGGCTGTGCGGCATCACCAGGGTGCGCGCGCCGGCGAAGGCGCGGCGCGCGGCCCGATGGGTCATCATCTGCTCGGCCAGCGACGGGCGGTCGCTGGTCTCGCCATCGAGGATCAACAGATCGGGTGTCGCGACGATCAGCTCCTCCATCGCCATCGGCACGAACAGCGACAGGCCGCGCTCGGCCGCGAGGTTGCGCCAGCCGGCGATGCGCAGCAGGCCGTCGGCGTTGGTGTCGCGGCCGAGAGTCATGCCGTTGGCCTGGTAGATCGCCGCCACCGGGCTGGCCGGACCGGCCGCCGCCGTCCACCGCGCGACCCCCTCGCGCAGGGACGCCGCGAGATCGAGCGCGGCGGCGGGCCGGCCCAGCGCCGCGCCGATCCTGGCGATGTGGTCCAGCGTGGCGCCGATGCCGTCCGCCTCGGCCAGCTCGAGCGTCGGGATGCCGGCCAGCCGCAGCGTCTTGCGCAGCGACGGCGTGAGGAATTCGTCGACAATCAACAGGTCGGGGCGCAGCGCGAGGATCTCCTCCGCGTGCTTGCGTACCGGCGGCAACGCCCGCGCCTCGCGCCAGCGCGGCGAGATCCGGGGGTCGTGCGCGATGTCACTGACGCCGACGACCTGTCCAGGCGCGGCCAAAGCCAACACGAGCTGGTCGAGGCACAGATTGAGTGTCACCACGCGTCGTGGCGGATCGGCCGCGCACGCCGCCGTCGCCGCGCACAGCAGCGCGGCGGCGACGACGGCGAAGAAGCGGATGATCGAGACCGGCGTGGCCGGCTCCCTCAGTATCGGACGCGCGCGCCAGCATAGGCGCTGAAGCGCGCCGTGCGGAAGCCCAGCGGCTCCTCATAGTAGGTGTCGGTGGCGTTCTCGAGGCGGCCGAAGACCTGCAGCCACTCGGCAATGTCGTAGCTCGTGGTCAGGCGCAAGGTGGTATAGCCCGCCATCTCCACGGTCCGCGACGGGAAGGTGCTGAAGTCGGTTTCGTAGCGACCGCGGCGATACGCCAGTCCTGCGCCCAGCCACCACCCGGCCAGCGGCTGCCAGTTGGCGTGCAGGTTGACCTGATGCCTGGGGCGGTTCAGCAGCGGCGCGCCAGTTCGCAAATTGTGCGCGTTGGTGAAGGTGTAGTCGATGTGGAAGTTCAGGTTTTCGAACGGTCGCGCATCGAGTGACAGCTCGATCCCGTCGACGCGCGCCTCGGCGACGTTGGTGAGCGTGCTGCAAGACGTACCGCAGCTCGAGGTCTGGATCAGATCGCTCACACTGTTGTGGAAAACCGTGGCACCCAAGGCCAGCTTGCCGCCGAACAGCTTCTGGTCGATGCCAACCTCGAAGCCCGTGCTGCGCTCGGGCCTGAGGTTGGGGTTGGCGAAGAAGTTGAACGCGGGGAAGCTGACATAGAGCTGGTCGAGGTTGGGCGCCTTGAACGCCGTGCCGACCGAGCCGCGGACCTTGGTGTCTGTCTCGCGCAGCAGATAGGACGCGCCGAGCCGCCAGGTGGCGGCCGTACCGAAGGCGTCGTGGTTTTCAAGGCGTGTGCCGGCGGTGAAAGACAGACCGTCGAGCGGCGTGAAGCGCGCGTTGAAAAAGGCGCCGCGCGTCCACACGGCCGCGGCGGCGCTCGATGTCCGCCCCCCCGTCGCGTTGAAGTTCTCCGACAAGAGCGACTCGCGGCGCGCGTCGACGCCGACCACGACATTGATCATCTCGAACGGCGTCAGGCTGGTGGTGGCCTCCAGCTGCATGCGCCGGCCCCGGTTGCGGCTATCCGGCGTGAAGACCGTGTTGAACGGATCGGCCTCGTCGACATCGCGCCTGTTGGTCTCGTAGAACGACCAGGCGAGCATCGTCTTGGAGCGGCCGTCCCACAGCTCGACATCGGCCTGCACGCGCGTCGAGAGCGCATTCGTGGTCTCGTAGCGGTTGGGATCTTCGGCGCGCGAGGCGTCGTAGTGGGTGAGCGTGCGCGCGTAGCGGCCAAACCACTGCAGCTTCAGCCAGTCCGTGACGTCGAAGCCCAGTCGACCGTTGAGCGAGAGGTTGCGGTAGCCGTCGAACTCGATCGGCGCGCGATTGGTGGAACGGCCGTCCGCCACGGCGCTGAAGCCGTCGGAGATCGTCGCCGAGCCACCGAAGGCGAAACTCACCGGGCCGTAGGAGCCGCTGACCAGCCCGTCGGCGTTGACTGTGCCGTAAGAGCCGCCTTCCACCGTCAACGTGGCCGTTGGCCTGCCCGAGCCCTTGCGGGTGATGATGTTGATCACTCCACCGAGCGCGTCGCTGCCGTAGAGCGTGCTCATCGGCCCGCGCACGATCTCGACGCGATCGACGCTCTCGAGCCGCAGGTGAGCCAGATTCACCGCGCCGTTGACGCTGCTGGGATCGTTGACACGTACGCCATCGATCAGCACGACGCTGTGGTTGGCGTTCAGGCCGCGCATGAAGAGCTGCGTCGTCTTGCCCGGGCCGCCGGAGTTCGTGGTGCTGATGCCGGGCGACTGGCCCAACACATCATTCAGCGTGCGCCACTGGCGCCGCTCGATCTCCTCGCGCCGCACCACGGTCACGCTGGCATTGACCAAGCTCATCGGCACCGGCGTGCGATCGGCACCGACGACCAGGTCGGGCAGCGTGATCGCCGGCGCCGGGCCAGGCGGTGCCGCCTGGGCTATCGATACCGCACCCGGCATCGGCAGCGTGACAGTTGGCGTGGCGCCAGGCGGCGCCTGCTGGGCTTGTGCGAACGAGAGGCCGAGGCCGGCGGCCAAGGCGATAGGCGATAGCAATGAACGAGCGGGCGTCATGATGACGGTCCTCCGAGCCAAGAGACACGCGTAGGCGCGTCACCGCTCGGTGAACCGCTCCGTCGGATATTCCCGTCCGTCGGAAGGATGACGCTGTCGGCGGCAGGTCTTCTGGCTCACGGGTCTCAGCTGCGTTCCCGCCTTCCCGGCCACCCCAGGGGGTCGCCAGTGGCATGCTGGAAACGCGCTCGCCGCTCACAGCTGCGGGCACAGCCGCCGATTGGGCCGTTTGCCCGGCCGCACGGCGTTCCCTTTTCACCTCCCTTTCGGGAGGACCGTCGATTTGGAAGCGATAGAGGCCGGCCTCGGCTTCGTCAAGCGACACCCCGTTGCGCGCCGGCCCGCAACGCATGGGGGGCGGTGATCAGCGCGCGAACCGCCTCACGCCCCTCGTTGAAGAACAGGTCCGTCGATGCCTCGACGTCCATCGTCAATGCGCGCTGCGGATGACCGTCGATAGTAGCCTGAGCGACGGCCCGATCGACGGCAAGCGCCGCGGGCGAGAAGCTCGCGATCTCGCGCGCCAGCTTCTCGGCAGCGGCGCGGGTGCCGGTATTCGCGGCTTTGCGGGTCGCCAGACCGACCACCAAGGCGCGATCGCATCCGATCGCGCAACCCGACAGCAGGATGTCCATGGCCTGCGCCGCGCCGACGATCGCGGGCAGCCTCGCTGCCGTGCCATCGCCCGTCAGACCCAGCCGGCGACCGAAGACGCCGAACACCGCCGTCGAATCGACGATGCGGATGTCGCACATCAGCGCCAGCCCGAACCCTTCCGCCGACGCGTATCCTTCGATCGCGCCGATCAGCGGCTTGGAGAGGCGTTTGTGCAAGGGCCCGCCCTCGCCAGCCCAGGCAAAGTAGGGCTCGCTCGCGTTCAGCGACTCGAGATGGGCGCCGGAGCAGAAGTGGCCACCGGCGCCGGTGATCACGACCGCGCGGATCTCGTCGTCGCGATCGGCAGCCGCCAGGGCTTCAGCGAGAGCGCGTGCACCCTCGGCGGTCAATGCGTTGCGATTTTCCGGCGAGTTCAGGACGATCGTGGTCACCGGCGGCCGTCGCGTCGCCAGGATCAGGCCGCCCGCGTAGGAGGACGGAGTGCTGAGTGCGGACATGACTGATGGCTCCATTCTAGTTCGCTGTCGCGGGAACGGTCTGCCGGACGGCGCTGATCGGCACGGCCTCGCGGTAGTTGCCCGCCTCGTCCCGCGTGGCGACCCGCCGGATCGCACCGGCGCGGCAGGCGGAGATGAAGTCGCTCCGGGCGACGATGTAGTCCGACGGCACCTGGTGCTTGCTGGCCAGCATCATGCCGAGATAGGGCGTCGCGGCGCGGTCGGTCAGGCGATCTCCGGTCCGCTCGCCGGCATGCTGCCAGGCGGCCTTGCACTGGTTCCAGGCTCGAAACTCCTGGAAACCAACCGCCGACACGGCGATGACGCTGAGAAAACCGCCGCCCGCAGCGAGAAGACCGGCTAGGCGCGCTCCACTACCCATGATCAAGCTGTCCTTTGTTCGCGTGAGGACAAGCGCCATCGTCTCCCTTCAGCACCCTGGCCGAAGGTGTGGCGAGTCCCCGAAGTCGTGGGATCAGATACGGAAGAACGACAGTGCCTTGAGCGGCGCGAAATCCAGCCGTACCGAATTCTGTAACTGGCGGCGGGTTAAGGGCCCGCGGACCCGAACGAAACGTCCATATGCATTCCCCATGATTTCGACCGGTCTCAGGCGCCGATCCAAATGTCGCTGAATAGTTCTTGACTGTTGATCTATTGCAACATTCTTCGGGGTTGGCCCAGGGCCTGTCAAACGACCAGTCAAGTCATTGAAATTACGTCACAATTTCTGCCGGCAATGATCAGACGGCACTTTAATTCGGCCAGTAAAATCAACACGGTACCAATGAGTTATACACAGAGCCTCGCCACGCTCCTTAGATAGCCGCTGCGCCGGAAAGCGATGCCTGAACCGCGCGACGCAGCGCCGGCGCGATCAGCTCCGCCCAGCGCTGCGCGCCCGCGCGATCGCCGATCAGGTCTTGGCGGATCTCGATCGAGCAATGCGGCAGGCCACGCGACTCGGCATGGGCCTGCAGCGTGTACTCGGCCGGATCGCGCGCCGAGTACGGCTCGTTGTCGCCGACGAAGACATCGGCGATCTCGCGCAACGCCGCGAGCAGAGGCTTCGCCAGACGCGGATCGGTGCGCCACAACACGCCGAGTTGCCAGGGCCGCTGGATGCCGCCCATGACGGGCGTGAAGCTGTGCACCACGAACAGCGCCGGCATCACGCCACGCGCGGCGAAGCGGTCGAGCGCATTGTCGATCGCGTTGTGGTAGGGCCAGAAACACGCGTCGGCGCGCGCCTTGATCGCCGCCTCGTCGAGCGCGCGATTCGCGGGCACCGGCGTGCCGTCGCTGACCTGCGGCGTCGAGCCTTCGCCGGCGGGCCAGCGATTGCAGTCGATCACCAGCCGCGAATAGGTCGAGGCGACGAGCGGCGCGTCGAGCAATTCCGACAGGCGCCGTCCGACGTCGAGGCCACCCGGATCCCAGCCGATATGGCGCGACAGTTGGGTGCGCGGCAGGCCCAGATCGGCGAGCGCGCGCGGCACGGCGTTGCCGGCGTGATCGCAGGCCAGCAGCAGCGGGAAGCGTCCGTCGGAATTGAACGCGCTGAACGCGGGCGGCTCGTCCGCCGCCAGAAGAGACGACATGGCCCGCACTCTATGACACCATCGCCGCCCGACCAATCGCTCGCACGCCGCACCTGCCCCTATGGATCGTGACACCGCCTTCGCACAACTGCGTACGATGTTCGACGCGGCGATCGCCGCCGCCTCGCCGCAGGTCTGCCTGACGCCGCATCTTACGGCTCTGTCGCGGCCAAGGGGCCGAACCCTGGTGATCGGTGCCGGCAAGGCCGCCGCGGCGATGGCCAAGGCGGTCGAGGATAACTGGGCCGGGCCATTGAGCGGCCTGGTCGTGACACGCGATGGCTACGAGCTCCCCACCAGCCGAATCGAATGCGTCGCCGCCAAGCATCCCGTGCCCGACGAGCGCGGCCGCGCGGCGGGCGGCCGCATGCTGGAGATGGTGCGCGGGCTGAGTGCCGACGATCTGGTGATCGCGCTGATCTCCGGTGGCGGCTCGGCGTTGCTGACGGCGCCGGCGCCGGGATTGAGCCTGGCCGACAAGCAGGCGGTGAACCGCGCCTTGCTGTCGAGCGGCGCGCCGATCGGCGAGATGAACGTGGTGCGCAAGCATCTCTCGGCGATCAAGGGGGGGCGGCTGGCGCTCGCCGCACGACCGGCGCGCATCGTGACCTATCTGATCTCCGACGTGCCAGGCGACGATCCCGGCGTGATCGCCTCGGGCCCGACCGTGGCCGACGCCTCGACCTTCGCTGACGCGCTGACGGTGCTGGCGAAGTACCGCATCGATCCGCCCCAAGCCGTGCGCGCCCATCTCGAAGCCGGCGCCGCCGGCCGCGTCGAGGAGACGCCGAAGCCGGGCGACCCGCGCCTGTCGCACGCCAGCACCGTGATGACCGTCACGCCGATGCGCGCGCTCGAAGCGGTCGCCGACATGGCGCGACGCGAGGGCTACGAGCCGATGATCCTGGGCGACGCCATCGAAGGCCTGGCGCGCGACGTGGCGCGCGACCACGCGCGACGCATCCACGATCTCGCCGGCGCGGGACGGCGCGTCGCGCTGATCTCCGGCGGTGAGACGACTGTAGAGGTGCGCGGCAAGGGCCGCGGCGGGCGCAATGTCGAGTACTTGCTGGCGCTGGCGCTCGAGCTCGATGGTATGCCGGGCGTCTGGTCGCTCGCCGGCGACACTGACGGCGTCGATGGCATCGAGGACATCGCCGGCGCACGCATCGCCCCTGATACGCTCGCGCGCGCCAAGACCGCCGGCCTCGACGCGCGCGCGCGGCTGGAGGACAACGACGGCCACGGCTTCTTCGAGGCGCTGGACGATCAGATCGTCACCGGCCCGACGCGCACCAACGTCAACGACTGCCGGATCAGCCTGATCGAGGGGTGATCACTTCCCCTTCTTCGCCACCGACATCGCCTTCATGATGCGGAACATGTCGTCGCTCCAGGTCGGCCCGGTCTCGTGCCAGCAGACGAACACCGTCTCTCTCTTGTTGAAGCCATCCAGTGCCTGGATCTCGAGCTTCCCGGTCCAAGGGTCCATGACGCGCAGTGCTGGAGCCGGGGCGTCCACCGTGCCGTAGACCACCACGCAATGGCCGAGAAACGTGCCCAGACCGGGCCCGCCGAGAAAGAGCACCCACAGATAGCTCTTCATCATCAGGCGCTGCTGGATCTGCGCCAGGGTGATCCCCTTGGTCTGCGGCTTGTGCAGGTCGAGCATCATCTGGAAATCGAACATGACCTGGATCATGGCCTTGCCGACCATCAACCCGTCATTGGCGCCGGTGAAGTCCTTGTACGACGTGATCAGCTCCGCTTGCTTGCTGGTCATCGCCGCCTGCGGCGTGTTCGGCTTGCGCGCGTCGATCCACGATTCCAGCGACGCCGCCCAGCAGTGGAACATCGACTGGTCCTGGGCGACCAGCTTGGGCGGCGGATTCTTGAGGTAGGCCATGATCGATCTCCCGAGCGACGCGGATCAGCGATAGCATAAAGTGATCGATCGCTCACTATCTTTTTGACACACTGAAGCCCTTGCGCCGCCACGATGGCGGGGAAAGCTCGGAGAGGGCGCCACCAGCCACCGGCGTCAGGGGAGACATCGTATGCGAGCTGTTATCGCCGCCACCGCGATCGCCTGCGCGCTCGCCGGCCCAGCCTGGGCCGCCGAGATCGAAGCGGCGTCGAAAGTCGACACCGTCACCGTCTATCCCGACGGCGCCAGCGTCACCCGGATCGCGATCGTCGAACTGCCCACGGGCGCCTCGACCATCGTGCTCAAGGGCCTGCCGGCGACCATCGATCCCGCCTCGCTGCGCGTCGCCGGCAAGGCCACTGGCGCGCTGTCGATCGGCGCCGTCGAGACGCGCGCCGCACCGGGCAATCCGCGGCCAGTGATCGACGCGGCTTTGGAAACGAAGATCAAGGCGCTGCGCGAGAAGCGCGACATAGCGGCCGCGCGCATGGAGGCCGCCGAACGCATGCGCGCCATGGTCCGGCGTTACGCCGAGGCCAGCCCGGAGAAGCTCTCGCCCGACGGCAAGGCGATGGACGCTACCAACTGGCCGGCCGCCTGGACCGCTATCGCCGAGCGTCTGACCAAGGTGAACGAGGACATCCGCGTGCTGACCGCCGAGCTGCGCGACATCGACGGCGAAATCGCCGCGCTGGAACGCGCCCGGCCGCAGCCGCCGCGTCCCGGTGCGCCGGTGGTCGACGTCACCATCGCCTTGGAAGCGGGCGCGGCCAGCAAAGCCGAGCTCGCCGTCACCTACCGCGTCGCCGGCGCCAGCTGGCGGCCAATCTACGATGCGCGGCTCGACACCGGCGGCAAGGGCAAGAAGGCCTCGCTCGAGCTGGTGCGCCGCGCCTCGATCACCCAGCGCACCGGCGAGGCGTGGAACAACGTCACTCTGATCGTCTCGACCGTGCGCGTGGCGCGCGGCACCGGCGCGCCCGAGCTCTTGACCTCGCGCGTGCTGCTGCGGCCGCCGCCGCAGCCAATGGGTGGTGCGGGTCGTGAGCGCATGGATGCGCCACGGTCGGCGCCACCAGCACCGGCACCGATTACGGAGCCGAAGCCCGCAGACAAGGCGGAGGTCGTCGACGCGCGCGAGCAGCAGGCACAGGTCCAGGGCGGTGCCTTCCAGGCCTCGTTCGGCGTGCCCGGCCGTGTGTCGATCCCGGAGGACGGCGCAGCCAAGACCTTCCGTATCTCCAGCGCCGCGATCGAGCCGCAGCTCCTGATCAAGACCGTGCCGGTGCTGAACCCGACCGCCTACCTGCAGGCCTCGTTCACCAACAACGAGGAAGCGCCGCTGCTGGCCGGTCCGGTGAACATCCATCGCGACGGCACCTTCGTCGGCCAGTCGGCGCTGCCGCTGGTGGCCCAGGGCGACAAGGTCGAGCTCAGCTTCGGCGCCGACGACCAGGTCAAGGTCACGCGTGCGCCGGTGGCGCGGCGCCAGGCCGAGCCGGGCTTCCTCGGCTCCAGCCGCACCGACACGGTCGAGTTCAAGACCTTGGTGAAGAACCTGCACGACTTCCCGATCAAGATCACGGTGGTCGACCGCGTCCCGATCACCGAGGTCAACACCATCACCGTCGAGATGCTCGACACCACGACCAAGCCGACCGAACCCACGGTCGACGACCGCCGCGGCGTGATGGCCTGGACCTACGACTACGCCGCCGGCGAGCAGAAGGAGATCCGGCTGGGCTACCGCGTGAAGTGGCCGTCGGATCGCGAGGTTATGTACGGCGACGTGCGGTAACGCGAAACCTGCTACCTTCCCCGGGAGGGGCAGGGCTATCGCACATGGCGTTTTCCGCCCTCTCCCCGCAAGCGGGGAGAGGGAGCCGCATGCGATAGCCTTCTCCCTCCGGGAGAAGGTAAGGAACAGATGGCGCTTCTGGGTATCATCGCCGACGATTTCACCGGCGCGACCGACATCGCCGGCATGCTGGTCAAGGGCGGCATGCGCACCGTCCAGACCATCGGCGTGCCGGCCCCCGACATGGCGCTCGACGATATCGACGGCATCGTCGTGGCGCTGAAGAGCCGCACCATCGCGCCCAACGACGCCATCGCCCAATCGCTCGACGCGCTCGTGGCGCTGCAAGCCCGCGGTTGCCGGCAGTTCTTCTTCAAGTACTGCTCGACCTTCGATTCGACGGATCGCGGCAACATCGGGCCGGTGGCGGACGCGCTGCTCGATCGGCTGGATGCGCCCTTCACCATCTTCTGCCCGGCCTTTCCGGCCAATGGTCGCGCGATCTTCCACGGCTATCTCTTCGTCGGCTCGGTGCTGCTGAGCGAATCCAGCATGCGCGACCATCCGCTGACGCCGATGACCGACCCCAGCCTTATGCGCGTGCTGCAACGCCAGACCCGGCACAAGGTCGGGCTGATCGGCTTGCGTACCGTGCAGGCCGGCGCCACCGCGATCCGCGAGGAGATCGAGGTGCTGAAGGCCTCCGGTATGCGCCACGCCGTCGTCGACGCCGGCACCGACCCCGATCTGATGACCATCGGCGAGGCGGTCGCCGATCTCGCCCTGGTCACCGGCGGCTCGGGTGTCGCCATGGGACTGCCGGCGAACTTCCGCAGGGCCGGCCTGTTACGCGCCGGCGCGGCGGACGAGCTGCCCAAGGTCGACAGCAAGGCCGCGATCATCGCCGGCTCGTGCTCGGCCGCGACCTTGGGTCAGATCGCCACCTATCGCGGCGCCGGCGGCGCGGCGCTGGAGCTCGACACCGGGGCGATCTGCGACGGCGGCGACGTCGCGAACCAGGCGCTCGACTGGGCGGGCAAGCAGGCTGGCCCTGCCCTGCTCTACGCCAGCGCGCCGCCGGATCGTGTCAAGGCGGTGCAGGCGCGCTACGGCGTCGAGGAGTCGAGCAAGCGCATCGAAGCCACCATGGCCGCCATCGCCCAGGGCCTCGTCGGCGCGGGCGTGCGCCGCCTGGTCGTCGCCGGCGGCGAGACCTCGGGCGCGGTGGTGCAGGCGTTGGGCGCGCGCGCCCTGCGCATCGGGCCGGAGATCGATCCCGGCGTGCCGTGGACGGCGACGACGACCGCATCGGGCGCCACCATCGCGCTGGCGCTGAAGTCGGGCAATTTTGGCGCCGCCGATTTCTTCTCCAAGGCTTTCGCCAAATTGCCCTAACCTCCCGTCGTGCCTCGCTACGCTCGTGATGACGGAATTGATGGAAACACCATGCCGCTGAAACTCGCCGCCAACCTGTCCTGGCTCTATCAGGACATCGGATTCATGGAGCGCTTCGCCGCCGCCGCCGGTCACGGCTTCAAGGCGGTGGAGTTTCTGTTCCCCTACGACTTCGCCGCCGCGGACATCGCCGCGCAGCTGAAGAAGCACAAGCTCACCCAGGCGCTGTTCAACCTGCCGCCGGGCGACTGGAGCAAGGGCGAGCGCGGGTTGGCGGCGCTGCCGGGCCGCGAGGCCGACTTCAAGGCGGCCCTGGAGACGGCGATGGGCTACGCCGCGACGCTCGACTGCGCGCGCGTGCACGCGATGTCCGGGCTGATCACGCCGGGCGCCGACCTCTCGGCGATGCGCCGCACCTATGTCGACAATCTCAAGCGCGCCGCCGAGCGCGCGGCCAAAGACGGCCGCGACGTGGTGATCGAGCCGATCAACCGACGCGACATTCCCGGCTATTTCCTCAACACCACGACGGAAGGCGCCGCGATCATCGCCGAGATCGGCGCGCCCAATCTCAAGCTGCAGTTCGACCTCTATCACTGCCAGATCACCGAGGGCGATCTGGTACGTCGCGCCGAGAAGCTTTTCCCGGTGATCGGCCACGTGCAGATCGCCGGCAATCCCGAGCGCAACGAGCCGGATATCGGCGAGGCCAATCACCTGCATGTGCTGGGCGTGCTCGATCGGCTGGGCTACGCCGGCTATGTCGGCCTCGAGTACAAGCCGAAGACAACGACCGCGGCCGGCCTGGGCTGGGCCAAGCCCTACGGGATCAGCGCATGAGCACCAACACGCTGACCGTCGCCGTCGTCGGGCTGGGCTCGATGGGCATGGGCATGGCGCGCAACATGCTCGACAAGGGCCATCGCGTGATCGGCGTCGACATGAATCCGGCCGCCTGCGACGCGCTGATCGCCGCCGGCGGCACCATCGCCGACACGCCCAAGGCCGCCGCCGCCAAAGCCGACGCGCTGGTGATCGTCGTCGTCAGCGCGCCGCAGGTCGAGGCGGTGCTGTTCGGCGAAGGTGGCGCGATCGGCGCGCTACCCAAGGGCGCCGTGGTGGTGCAATGCGCCACGGTGCCGGCGGGCTTCATCAAGAGCCTCGGCGAGCGTCTGGCGCAGGCCGGTCACCCGCTGCTCGACGCGCCGATGTCCGGCGGCGCCGCGCGCGCCAAGGACGGCCAGCTCACCATCATGTCCTCGGGCACCGCCGACGCCTATGCGCGCGCCGAGCCGATCCTCGAGGCGGTCGCCGGCAAGGTGTATCGGCTCGGTGATGCGCCGGGCATCGGCTCGCTGGTCAAGACGGTGAACCAGCTGCTGGCCGGCGTGCATATCGCAGCGACCGCCGAGGCCATCGCGCTGGGCACCAAGGCCGGGGCGGACCCGCGCGCGCTCTACGACGTGATCACCAACAGCGCCGGCAATTCCTGGATGTTCGCCAACCGCGCGCCGCACATGATCGAGGGCGATTTCACGCCGCTCTCAGCGGTCGACATCTTCGTCAAGGATCTCGGCCTGGTGCTCGACACCGGCCGCGAGGTCAAGCAGGCGCTGCCGCTGGCGGCAACGGCGCATCAGCTCTTCCTGATGGCCTCGGCCGCCGGCTGGGGCCGCCTCGACGACGCCGCCGTGGTCAAGCTCTACGAGCAGACCGGCGGCTTCAGCGTCGCGGAGCGCGCAAAGAAGCCCTCGTGATTCGTTCTCCCCGCCTTCGCGGGGAGACGGACATAGAAGTCATCATTCCGTCGCGATCGATGGCATAGTGCGCGCTACACGGCGCGCCCCAAGGACCCCTCTATGCATCGCAGCCGCAGCACCAAGATCGTCGCCACCCTCGGCCCTGCCACGTCGAGCGAGGAGCGCATCCGCGCCATCTTCGCAGCCGGCGTCGACGTCTTCCGCCTCAATTTCAGCCACGGCACGGTCGACGACCACCGCGCCCGCGTCGACATCATCCGCGCGTTGGAAGCGGAGTTCGGCCGGCCGATCGGCGTGCTCGCCGATCTGCAGGGTCCGAAGATCCGCGTCGGCACCTTCGTCGGCGATCGCGCCCATCTGACGCCCGGCCAACCCTTTCGCCTGGACATGACCAAGGAGCCCGGCACGACCAAACGCGCGCCGCTGCCGCATCCCGAGATCTTCCAGGCGATCCAGGTCGGCAGCACGCTCTTGATCGACGATGGCCGCATCCGCCTGCGGGTGCGCAAGCACAGCGAGGACACCATCGACACCGAGGTCGAAATCGGCGGCGACGTGTCGAACCGCAAGGGCGTCAACGTCCCCGACGTGCTGCTGCCGCTCTCGCCACTCACGCCAAAGGATCGCCGCGACCTCGACTCGGCGCTCGAGCTGGGCGTCGACTGGGTGGCGCTGTCCTTCGTGCAGCGCGCCGCCGACATCGCCGAGCTGCGCAAGCTGGTGGGCGATCGCGCGGCCATCATGGCCAAGATGGAGAAGCCCGGCGCCATCGAGCATCTCGACGACATCCTGGCGATCACCGACGGGCTGATGGTGGCGCGCGGCGATCTCGGCGTCGAGCTGCCGCCCGAGGACGTGCCGCCGATCCAGAAGATGATGCTGCGCGCCGCGCGCGAGCTCGGAAAACCCGTCGTCGTCGCCACGCAGATGCTCGACTCGATGGTGCATTCGCCGACGCCGACGCGCGCCGAAGCCTCCGACGTCGCCACCGCCGTCTATGACGGCGCCGACGCGGTGATGCTGAGCGCGGAGTCCGCGTCGGGCGACTACCCGGTCGAGGCGGTGCAGATGATGAACCGCATTCTGGCGCGCGTCGAACGCGATCCGGTCTACCGCCAGATCAACGACGCCAGCCGCCACGAACCCGAGGCGACCTCGGCCGACGCCATCAGCGCCGCGGCGCGGCAATGCGCGCACACGCTGTCGGCCGCCGCAATCGTCACCTACACGACCTCGGGCTCGACCACCTTGCGCGCCGCGCGCGAGCGGCCCGACGTGCCGATCCTCTGCCTGACGCCCAAGATGGCGACGGCAAGGCGCTTGGCGCTGGTCTGGGGCGTGCACGCCGCTTTCGCCGAGGACGCGCACAATTTCGCCGACATGGTCCAGCGCGCGCGCGTCATGGCGCTGCAGGAGAAATTGGCGCGGCCCGACGACCGGCTGGTGATAACCGCCGGCGTACCCTTCGGCACGCCGGGCGCCACCAACATCCTCAGGATCGCGCGGGCGTAACCACGCTCCCCTCTCCCGCGAGGGGCGAGGGGACGTAAGCGCCGGGGCGTTACTTTGGCCGCCGATCGATCACGCGCTTGGCCTTGCCGATCGAGCGTTCGACCGCGCCGGCGGCGGCGATCTCGACGCCAGCGGTGACGCCGCACATGGTCTTCACGCGCGCCGACAGCGAGGCCGCGACGGCGGCGCGGCGATCCTCGCCCAGCGTCTCGCGCGCCTCGACGACGATCTTCAGCGAATCGAGCGGGCCCTCGCGCCAGAGCTCCAGCACGTAGTGCGGCGAGAGCGCCGGCTCGCGCAGAATCTGCTCCTCGACCTGGCTGGGGAAGAGGTTCACGCCGCGCACGATCAGCATGTCGTCGCTGCGCCCGGTGATGCGCGCCATGCGGCGCATGCTGGTGATCGTGCCCGGCAGCAGCCGCGTGAGGTCGCGCGTGCGATAGCGCACCACCGGCAGCGCCCGCTTGCTGAGCGAGGTAAAGACCAGCTCGCCGATCGCACCCTCCTTCGCCGGCTGGCCGGTGTCGGGATCGATGATCTCCGGCAGGAAGTGATCTTCCCAGATGGTCAGCCCATCCTTGCTGTCGCGGAACTCCTGGCCGACGCCGGGGCCCATCACCTCGGAGATGCCGTAGATGTCGACGGCATCGATGCCGGTGCGCTGTTCGATCTCCTGGCGCATGCTCTCGGTCCATGGCTCCGCGCCGTGGATGCCGATGCGCAACGCCGTCTTGCGCACGTCGATGCCCTGGCGCTCGAACTCGTCGGCCAGCGCCAGCATATAGGACGGCGTCACCATGACGATGCGCGCGCCGAACTCGGCGATCAGCTGCACCTGCTTCTCGGTGTTGCCACCCGACATCGGCACCGCCGTGCAGCCCAGCCGCTCGGCGCCGTAATGCGCGCCCAGCCCGCCGGTGAACAGGCCGTAGCCATAGGCGACGTGCACGACATCGCCCGGCCGCCCGCCGCCGGCCCAGATCGAGCGCGCCATCAGCTCGGACCACGTGGCAATATCCTCGGCGGTGTAGCCGACCACTGTGGGCCGCCCCGTCGTGCCGCTCGAGGCGTGCACGCGCACGCATTGCTCGCGCGGCACGGCCAGCATGCCGTAGGGATAATTGTCGCGCAGGTCGCTCTTGCCGGTGAACGGGAAGCGCTGGAGATCGGCCAGCGACTTCAGGTCTGACGGATGCACGCCGGCCGCCTCGCACTTGGCGCGGTACGGCGCCTGGTTGGCATAGGCGTGCGCGAGCGTCACCTTCAGGCGCTGAAGCTGCAGCGCCTCGAGCGCGTCGCGCGAGATGCGCGCCTCGGGAAACAAGTCCGTCATGGTGTCGTTGGCGATGGTGGCGGCGATGGTGGTGGCGGGGGTGGCGCAAGCTCGGGCCGCTCGTCGGCGGCGAAGACGAAGCGGCGATAGGCGTAGCCCAGCCCGACCAGCGCCGCGCCCAGGCCGAGGAAGGACAGCACGCGCAGCAGCCCTTGCAGGCCCGACATGTCGATCAGGAACACCTTGGCCACGACCAGCAGCACCATGATCATGCCGGCATGGCGCAACGCCGGCACGTGGCGCCACATGCCGATCGCCAGCAGCCCCAGGCCGAAGACCAGCCACGCCGCCGAGTAGCTGTAGAGCTCGACGCCCTCGGCACCAAGCGGATCGCCGGCGAAGGACGGATCGAAGACGTGGCGCACTTCCAAGGTCACCCAGGCAAAGGCCAGGATCATCGCGGTGAGCGCCGCCACGACCACGGCGCGGCTCTCGCCCGCCTGCCGCGCCATGCGCAGCGCCAGCGCCGCCAGCATCGCCGGCAGCAGATAACCCAGCAGCAGGCCGTTGAAGATCGGCGTGGTACCGACGCGCACCCCTTCGGCGATCGGGTTCATGGCGATGGTCTGCACGACCACCGCCAGGAACGCGCTGAGCAGACCGACAATGCGCCATGTCATCAGCGCCACCTTCGAGCCGCTGTTGCCCGCGACGTAGAGCGCGACCAGCGCGAAGCCGCCCCAGGCCAGCACCAGCGTGGCGCGTTCGTAGAAGGTCGTGCCCGGCGCCGACAGGCCGGCAGGCTGGAAGACGCTGCGTACCTCCAGGGTCAGCAGCACGAAACCCAGCAGCACCGTCGAGGCCTTCACCATCTCCGACAGCGGATCCTGGCGCACCGCCGAGAGGAACCGTCCGCCGAGCCAGAAGGCGAGAATGGTTAGCCCATAGGCCCATAGGATCCAGTTGAGGAACGGGATGCCGCCCAGCGGATAGTCGAGCAGATAGGGGTTGAGCACGAAGCGCGTCATCACCGTGCCCAGCAGCGGCCAGCACAGCCAGCGCAGGCTCAGGATATCGAGCTTCCAGCCGATCCAGGCGATGGCGGTGAGCTCGAAGGCGTAGGCGACGGTGATCCACTCGCGCCGCAGCTCGAGCGGGATCGCGGCGGCGACGAAGAACGTCACACCCGCCGCCATCACGCCCAGCGCCTCGGTCGCGCCCGGCATGGTGCCGCGCCAGCGTTGCAGGCGGTCGGCGGCGGCGAGGAAGGGCAATGCCAGGCCGAGGCTGATCAACGACCACGGCATGCCGGGCAACGTGCCGCGCAGCGTGTACCAGCCGAGCAGGAAATGCAGCAAGGTGGCGCCCACGGCGACGCCGGCCCAGAAGCCCGGCCGCGCGGCGTTCCACAGCAGCGCATAGGCGGCGATGGCGAAGCCACCGCCCATGATCAGCAAGGTCGGCCCGAACGCGTCGATCATCTCGGCGCCGGGCGGGAAGACGCGCACGAACCACCACGCCGCGAGCGCCGCCAGCGACAGCAGCGGCGGCAGCGCGGCGAGGTACTGGAAGCGCGGTACATAGCGCGCGAGCGCGTAGATGCCGGCGCCATACAGACCGAGACACAGCCACCCGGCGACGTGCATCGGATCGCCGATGACGATGCCGACCAGCAGGCCGCCTGTGATCAAGGTCGCGGCCCAGACCTGCAGCACGACATGGTTGGCTGGCTGGCCCTGCTCGCGCACGCGCCGCCACGTCGCCCAGACGAAGAGCGCGGCGACGCCGACCAGGAACAGGCCGACCCAGAGCTGCCCGTCGGCGCCGTACCGCACGCCGTCCAGCACGCGCAGCACCATCCAGAACAGGCTCCACAGGCTGGTGCCCGCCAGCACGCCCCAGCCCAGCACCCACCAGCCGCGATGGCGGATCACCGCCAAGGTGCCGGCGGCCGTGGCGAAGAGATAGCCGAACAGCGCCAGGATGTTGGGCGTCTCGCCGCCGATCACCAGGGGCGAGACGAAGCCGCCGACGAAAGCGAGCACGGCGACGAAGATCCCGTGGCGCAGCGACAGCGCGATGCAGCCCGCGGTGAGCGCCAGCGCCAGCACGCCGCCCATGAAGCGCGGGATCAGGCCGTAGAGCGCCACGGCGGAAAACAGCGCGCCGTAGAGCGCGGCGGCGCCGGCGGCGGTCAACGCCTGCGCCACGCGATCGTCGCGCCCGCGCATGCGATCGCCGCCGACGATCAGGCCGGCGCCGAATAGCGCCGCCATGATCACACGCACGGTCGGCGACAGATATCCCTGGTCGATCGAGTAGCGCACCAGGAAGATCGCCGCGAGCGCCAGCACGATACCACCGACCCACACGAAGGCGCGCGCGCCCAGCCACTGCTCGAGACTCGGCGTCGGCGCGCGGGGCGCGGCCGGGGCGGCGGCGGCCGGCGCGAGCAATGGCGGCAGCGGCGCTGTGGCCGGCTCGAGCAGCGGTGGCGCGGGCTGCCAGGTGGGCGACGGCGGCGGTGGCGGCGATATTGGCGCGGCGGCAGGCTCGATCACCGCCGGCGCATCACCCTGCGACGACGCAGGCGATACGTCGGCCTGAGCCTCTACCGCCGGCGCGGGCCCACGACGCACGAGCTCGGCGCGCAAATCGCGGATCTGACCTTGCAGCGCGTCGATGGATTGTCGCGTCTCGCCGCTGCGCAGGAAGGCGATCAGCGCCAGCACCGGCGTGCCCAACGCGACCGCGCCCACGATCAGACCGAGGAGAACCCATTCCATAGGAACGCTCTACCACATCCTCCCGCTGCCCGCGTGCGGGGAGAGAGAGTGCAGAGTCAGGTCTTGCGCTCGCCGGCCGCTGCCCGGAGCTTCTCGATATGCTCGCGCAAGCCGTCGACATGCGGGTTGTGCTTGAGCGTCTCCTCGTATGCCTTCGCCGCATCGGCCGGTCGGCCCAGTTGCTCCATGATCATGCCCAGCCCCGACCAGGCGCCGAAATGCCGGGGCTCGAGCGCCACGGTGCGCTGGATGTCGGCCACCGAGGCGGCCATGTCGCCGCGCAGGAAATGCACCGTGGCCCGTTTGTTCCAGGCCTCGGCGAAATCCGGCGCCTTCTCGATCAGCTGGCTGAAGGTCTCGACCGCGTCGTCGAGCCGCTGACGCGCCATCTGGACCATGCCCTGCCGCATCAGCGCGTCGAGCTCGGCCGTGTCGGCCTTGATCCAGGTCTCCCAGATCGCCTGCTGCAACGCCGCCGCCGCCACCGGATCGTCGATCGTGCGCAGGCGTTGGAACAACCCGTCGAGCGCCGGATCCTTCTGCGTCGCCATCGCCGCCTCCGCGCTCATCAGCAACACCGCCAGCAGCGGCGCGAACCATCGGGACCTGGGCATGATCGCCTCCATCGCGGGCGATGAAGTGTAGCACGCGTGCAGCGGTCCAAGCGGGGCTCACGCCAACCGGAACCGACCCTCCAGCGTCGCAGGCGTCGGCCCGCCTGTCACCCAGTCCAGCAGTTCCACCGTGTGCGCGATGGGGATGGCGCTGCCCGATCCGATCTGGCTGATGCAGCCGAAATTGCCCGCCGCGATCACATCGGGCCGCAGGCTCTCGATATTGCCGACCTTGCGATCGCGCAGGCGTCGCGACAGCGCGGGCTGCAGCACCTGGTAGGTGCCGGCCCAGCCGCAGCACAGATGGCCCTCGGGCACGTCCCTCACCACGAAGCCCGCGGCGCGCAAGAGCGCCTTGGGCGGCTCGGTGAGCTTCTGGCCGTGCTGCATCGAGCAGGCGGCGTGATAGGCGATCACCACGGGCGATCCGTCGTCACGCACCGGCTTGCCGACTGGCCGCAGCGCGTCGGGCGCCAGCACCTCGGTGACGTCGCGCGCCAGCTTCGCCACGGCCTCGGCGCCGCCGCGCCATTGCGCGTCCTCGGCCAGCATGTGGCCGTAATCCTTGAGCGTCGTGCCGCAACCCGAGGCGTTGGCGATGATGGCGTCGAGCGGGCCGTCGAGGTCGTCGATCCACGCCGCGATGTTGGCGCGCGCCAGATCGCGTGCCACCTCGCGCTGGCCGGTGTGCAGCACCGAGGAGCCGCAGCAGCCCGCGCCATCAGCGATCACCACCTCGATGCCGTGGCGCGTCAGCAGGCGCACCGTGGCCTCGTTGACCTCCGGCGCCAGCACCTGCTGGCCGCAGCCGTTCATCAGCGCGACGCGTTTTGTCCTCGTGCCTTCAGCACCGAAGGTCTGTGGCCGATCGACCGGCGAAGGCGGCGCGAGCCGCTTCGGCACCGCGTCGAGCATGGCGCGCAGGCGGCGGCCAAACGTGGCGCCGCCGGGATCGCGGGAGGTCGTGGGCAACAGCGCGGCGAACGGCTTGGCGAGCTGGCCCAGCATCATGGCCCAGCGGAACAGCGCGGGGTTGGGCATCAGCCGCGCGAGCGCGCCGCGCAGCAGCCGATCGGCGAAGGGCCGCTGGTACGTCTCCTCGATATGCGCGCGGGCGTGATCGACGAGGTGCATGTAGTTCACGCCCGACGGGCAGGTCGTCATGCAGGCCAGGCACGACAGGCAGCGGTCGATATGGCGCGCGACGATCTCGGTGGCCGGCGCGTCGCGCTCCAGCATGTCCTTGATCAGGTAGATGCGTCCGCGCGGGCTGTCGCGCTCGTCGCCCAGGGTCACGAAGGTCGGGCAGGTCGCGGTGCAGAAGCCGCAATGCACGCACTTGCGCAGAATGGTGTTGGCGCGATCAATGTCGGGATCGGCGAGCTGGGCCAGGGTGAAGTTGGTTTGCATCGTCAGCCACCCGCGAAGATCGAACGCGGATCGAAGCTTTCCTTCACCCGGCGCGACAGCGCGGCGAGCGCCGCCGGCTGTGGCTGGAACACCGGCACCGCGGCGCGCACTGACTCGGGCGCGCGGATCAGCGTGGCGTGGCCACCGGTCGCGACGAGGGCATCGCGCACGATGTCGGCGTTGGCCTCTCGCGTCGAGAGCCAGATCAGGCCGCCCGACCAGTCGTATTGCGCGCGCGCGTCGGGCAAGCGGGCACGGATCGCCGCGACGATCGCCGCACCGTGGCTCGGCGGGCAGGAGAGCTTCCACAGCAGGCGGTCGGCGTCGTTCGCCAAGGGCTTGGCGTCGCGCAGCTCGGTCCAGAACAGGCGCGAGCGCATGGAGTGCAGTTCCTCCATCTGCGGCGCCACGCCGGCGAACTGTTCGCGCAGCGCGGTGATGCGCGCGTCGGCCGAGGGCGCCACGCCCTCGATGCGCAGCGCGGTGATGGCGCCGCCTTGCTGGGTCACGAGGTCGATACCGCTATTGGCCGCGATCTCGGTCGGCAGGTGCGCGGCACCGCTGACCTCATGCGGGCTGCCCATCGCCGCGCACATCGCCTTCACCGCCGTGGCGTCGTCGAGGCCGACCAGCATCAGCGTGCGCAGCTTCTCCGCCGCTGGCACGACCTTGACCGTGATCTCGTGCAGCGCCGCCAAGCTGCCGCGCGATCCGGCGAGCAGCTTGGAGAGGTCGTAGCCGGTGACGTTCTTCACCACGCGGCCGCCCGACTTGAAGAGCTCGCCGCGGCCATTGACGCCCTGGAAGCCCAGGAAATGATCGCGCGCCGCGCCGTGGCTGATGCGCCGCGGGCCGGCGAGGTTGCACATCAGCGCGCCGGCGAGCGTGCCCTCGCCCGCCGCGCCACCGAGCATGGCGCCAAGATCGGGCGGCTCGAAGGCCAGCATCTGCTTGCGCTGCGCCAGCAGCGCCTCGACCTCGCGAATCGGCGTGCCCGCCTTGACGGTGATCACCAGCTCCTCGGGCTGGTAATCGACGACACCACTGATGCCCGCGAGCGACAAGGTGTGATCAGCCTTCATCGGCGGACCATAGGCACGCTTGCTGCCACGCCCCTCGATGGCGAGCGTCACGCCATCGTTCACCGCCCACTCGACCGCCGCACGCAGCTCGTCGGGCGTGCCGGGTTGGAGGGTGGAGGTCATTTACGCGTCGCCGACACGCCCCCTCTCCCCGCAGGCGGGGAGAGGGAGAAAGGCGCCTCGCTCCAACACAGCGCGTGCCATCAGAATCTCGGCAGATCCGGGAATGGGATCTGGCCTTTGTGCACGACCAGTCGGCCGAGTTCGGCGCAGCGCCGGAGTTGCGGGAAGACCTTGCCGGGGTTGAGCAGGTGGTCGGGGTCGAAGGCGCACTTCACACGCATCTGCTGATCGAGATCGATCTGCGTGAACTGCACGCCCATCAGGTCGCGCTTCTCTATGCCCACGCCGTGCTCGCCGGTCAGCACGCCGCCGACCTCGACGCACAGCCTGAGAATGTCGGCGCCGAACTCCTCGCAGCGGCGCAACTCGTCGGGGTCGTTGGCGTCGAAGAGAATCAGGGGATGCAGATTGCCGTCGCCGGCGTGGAAGACGTTGACCACGCGCAGGCGGTGTTTCTTCGACATCTCCCGCATGCGCGCCAGCACCTCGACCAGCTTGGCGCGCGGCACCGAGCCGTCGAGGCACATATAGTCGGGTGAGATCTGGCCGACCGCCGGGAAGGCCGCCTTGCGCCCGGCCCAGAACAGCGTGCGCTGCGCCTCGTCCTCGCTGACCCTGAGCGTGGTGGCGCCGCGCTCGCGGCCCAGCGCGGCGACGCGCTCGATCAGGTAGTCGACCTCGACGGCCGGGCCATCGAGCTCGACGATCAGAAGGCCCTCGGCGTCGAGCGGATAGCCGGCGCCGACATAGTTCTCGGCGCATTGCACGGCGTCCTTGTCCATCATCTCCATGCCACCGGGGATGATGCCCGCGGCGATGATGGCGGCGACGCAGTCGGCGGCGCCCGATTCGGTGGAGAAGCCCATCAGCACGGCGCGCGCGGTCGAGGGCTTGCGCAGCAGGCGCACGGTGACCTCGGTGACGACGCCCAGCAGGCCCTCGCTACCGGTCATCAGCCCCATCAGGTCATAGCCCTCGGAATCGAGATGCTTGCCACCCAGCCGCACGACCTCGCCGTTCATCAGCACGATCTCGAGGCCGAGCAGGTTGTTGGTGGTCAGCCCGTATTTCAGGCTATGCACGCCGCCGGAATTCTCCGCCACGTTGCCGCCGATCGAGCAGGCGATCTGCGAGCTGGGATCGGGCGCGTAGTAGAAACCTTCGTGCTGCACCGCGTGGGTGATGCCGAGATTGGTGACGCCGGGCTGCACGCGCGCGCACCTGTTGTCGTAGTCGATCTCCAGCACGCGGTTGAACTTGGCCATGCCCAGCAGGATGGCGTCGCCCACCGGCATCGAGCCGCCGCTGAGCGAGGTGCCGGCGCCGCGCGGCACGACCTTCACGCCCTCGTCCTGGCAGTAGCGGAGGATGCGCGAGACCTGATCGACCGTCTGCGGCAGCACGACGACCAGCGGCATCTGGCGATAGGCACTGAGCGCGTCGCACTCGTAGGGCTTCATGCCCTCGACGTCGTCGATCACGCCCTCGCCGGGCACGATGGCGCGCAAGGCGGCGACGATCTGCGAACGGCGCGCGAGAATCCCGGGATCGAGCGGCGGCATCTGCATGGTGCCGCCACTAGACCGCAAAACCCGCCGCCACGGAAGGCGCCGTCTTGGCGCAAGATCAGTGCCGCGCCGGATGCGATCCGGTGCGCGGGATGGTGGCTACTTGGTCGCCTTGCCCGCCGCCGGCGGCTTCCGCTCACCCTTGACGTCGTTGTGCTGAATGCCGTCAAGTTCGAGCGCATAGCCCTTGGGTTGACCCGGCTTCGCCGGCCCCTGCTGCTGGGTCGACGGCTTCCGGTTCTTCTCCTCCGCCCATACCGGGCCGCCCAGGCCGATGACGGCGGCCATCGATGCGGCCGTCGCCCAGGCGATCGTCGCGGATTTCGCCATTCGCATCTTCCCCTCCTTCGCCGATGCGCCCAACGCCATGATCGCAGACGACCTGCGGTTGACGGGCGCCACCGCAGATCGCCCGGCGCGCCGGAAACCGGAC
>VGCZ01000029.1 GCA_016869975.1 Alphaproteobacteria bacterium | reverse complement strand
GCGCGGCGAACAACAGCGGGGCGAGAAGCGCGATCGGCAGGATCTTCATGGAATGTCGGCCAACGATGCGGGATCGCTATTATCGCTCAGAAGAGGCCGGCGCGCGACCCAAACCGGACATCGCACGGGCTTGACGCGACGCCCAGGGTTGTCCATCCAAGCGGGGCAAAACTGCGGGAAACCCATGTCCAAGACGTCGTCTGTCGAATTCAAGCGCCTGCCCCACCCCTCGGCCACACCGCCGGACCAGCGGGCCGCCATCCTGAAGGACCCGGGATTCGGCCGAGTCTTCAGCGACCACATGGTCACCATCCGCTACACCGAGGGCAAAGGCTGGCACGACGCCACGATCGGCCCGCGCGGCCCGATCCAGATGGACCCGGCCTCGGCCGTGCTGCACTACAGCCAGGAGATCTTCGAGGGGCTGAAGGCCTACCGCACCAAAGAGGGCGGCGCGGTGATGTTCCGCCCGCTGGAGAACGCGCGGCGTTTCCAGCGTTCGGCCGAGCGGCTGGCCATGCCGAAGCTGCCCGAGGACGTCTTCGTCGAGTCGCTCAACCAGCTGGTCAAGGTCGACCGCGACTGGATTCCCGATGGCGACGGCAGCCTTTATCTGCGGCCCTTCATGTTCGCCAACGAGGTGTTCCTCGGCGTCAAGCCGTCGGCCGAATACCTCTACATGGTTATCGCCTCGCCGGTCGGCTCCTACTTCAAGTCCAAGGACAGCGCCGTCTCGGTCTGGGTCTCGCAGGATTTCACCCGCGCCGCGCCCGGCGGCACCGGCGCCGCCAAATGCGGCGGCAACTACGCCGCCAGCCTCACGGCGCAGATGGAAGCCTACAAGCACGGCTGCGAGCAGGTCGTGTTCCTCGACGCCGTCGAGAAGAAGTGGATCGAAGAGCTCGGCGGCATGAACGTCTTCTTCATCCTCGACGACGGCTCGCTGCTGACGCCGCCGACCAGCGGCACGATCCTCGAGGGCATCACCCGCGCCTCGATCATCTCGGTGGCGAAGGACATGGGTATCAAGACCCGCGAAGAGCCCTACTCGCTCGACCAGTGGCGCAAGGACGCCGCCTCGGGCCGCGTGCGCGAGTCCTTCGCCTGCGGCACCGCCGCCGTGCTGACGCCCATCGGCACCGTGAAGTCGAAGGACGGCGACTTCATCATCGGCAACGGCCAGGCGGCGGCGCAGACCGAGAAGCTCAAGGCCGCCCTGATCGACATCCAGCGCTGCCGCGCCGCCGACACGCACGGCTGGGTGCACAAGGTGTTCTAGCTGGCCAAGCGAATCGTCATCTGCGGCGCCGGGGTCGTCGGCGCCGCGCTCGCCTACTACGTCGCCAAGCGCGGCGCGCGACCCATCGTGATCGAGCGTCACGCCGTCGCTGGCTCGGCCTCCGGCAAGTCGGGCGCCTTCCTGGCCCGCGACTGGTGCCGCGGCAGCGACCTCGATCAATTGGCGCGCCGCAGCTTCGGCCTGCACGGCGACCTCGCCGCCGCGCTCGACAATCTCTGGAGCTATCAACCTCTGGCGACCTATGCCGGCCACGCCGCCGCGGGTGAAATCGCGCGCGCTCCCGGCGAACGGCCGTGGCTATCGGGCAAGGTCACCCTGACCAGCCAAATCGGCTCGCCGCACAGCACGGCCACCATCGAGCCACGCGCCTTCACCACCGGACTGGTACGCGCCGCGGAAGCGCTTGGCGCGACGTTGCGAGAGGGCGCGGTCGCAGGATTGGCGCACGACGCCAAGGGCGCCCTCGCTGGTGTGACGCTCGACACCGGCGATGTCGTGGAGGGCGACGCTGTCGTGATCGCCATGGGACCGTGGTCGATCCTGGCCTCGCTGTGGCTGAGGCTGCCGGCGGTGTATGGCTACAAGGGCCATAGCATCGTCTTCGACAGCGGACCGAGCATCGCGCCGGAGGCGCTGTTCCTCGAGTACCGCGAAGCCAGCGGCGAGGTGCTGACGCCCGAGGTGTTCGTGCGCGCCGATGGTACGACCTGGGTCTGCGCGATCTCCTCCGCGGGCTCCCTGCCTGTCGATCCCGCCGACGTCGCACCCGACGAGGGCGCGCATGCGCGGCTCGAGGCGATGGTCAGGGATATCGCGCCGGCGCTGGCCGCGATGCCGATCGTGGCGCGCCAGGCCTGCTTCCGACCCGTTACGGACGATGGCTTGCCGCTGATCGGCGCGGTGCCTGGCGCGAACGGTGTCTACGTCGCGACCGGCCACAGCGTCTGGGGCATGCTCAACGCGCCGGCGACCGGCGAGGCGATGGCCGAGTTGATCCTCGACGGCGCGGCACGCAACGTCGACTTGGCGCCCTTCGCGCCCGGTCGCCTACGGCCCCTCGATCCCGCACGGTTGCGCCGGGCATGAGCGAGCCCACCGTCTCGGGGGGAATTTCAGCGCTCCTGCCGTGTGGTGCCCGGGCAACTAGAACGCCGGTGGCCGCGATTTCGCCCACGGGTCGCGCTTGTCGGAGACGATCACGCCGTCCTTCAGCACGAGTTGCAGCCGCCGCACGTTGTTGATGTCTTCCAGCGGACTGCCGCCGACCACGATCAAATCGGCGCGCTTGCCGACCTCGATCGTGCCCAGCTCGTCGCCGACGCCGCAGATCGCGGCACCATCGCGGGTCGCCGCGAGGAGCGCCTGCCACGGCGTGGCGCCGTCACGTACCCATAGGCCCAGCTCGAGCAGCGCGGCGTCCTTGAGCGGTCGGATGTCCGAGCCCAAGGCCATCTTGACGCCGGCCTTCAGCGCCTTCTCGAAGCCGGCGCGATGGACGTCCGACGCCGCATCGGCGCGGCAGCACAGATCGTGCGCCATGTTGCGCTGCTTGACCCAGCGTCGCTCCCAGTCGTTGCTCACCTGCTCGGGCGTGAGGTGGCTGATCGCCAAGGTCGGCACGTACCAGGTGTCGTGCTTGAGAAACAGCTCGATGCACTCGTCGTCCATGATGTAGCCGTGCTCGACGCTGTGCGCGCCCAGGCGGATCGCGTTCTTCACCGCCTCGGGATTGGTTGCGTGCGCCATCACCTTGAATTCGCGAAGACGGCAGATGTCGAAGGCCGCCCGCAACTCGTCTTCCAGCAGGAAGGAGTTCTGGTGCCGGTCCCAGGCGGGCCCCAGGATACCGCCTGACAGATTGAGCTTGATGTGGTCGACACCATTCTTGATCTGCTCGCGGATCGCCGTGACGAAGCCGTAGGGCCCATCGCACTCCAGCGCGTGGCCCGAGGTCAGGAAGTGGCCGCCGGTGGTCGTGAGGAAGTGGCCGGAGGCGAAGACGCGCGGCCCGACATACTGACCCAAAGCGAAGGCGCGCTTCCAGGCGACATCCATGTAGTGGTGCGCGCCGGCGCAACGCAGCCCGACAACGCCCGCCTCGGTGAGCGCCGCCATCAGGCGATGGCCGAACAGCGCGACCTGGTCGGCCAGCGGCATCTCGTGCGGCAGATAGTAGTCCGGATGGATGTGGACGTCCCACAGCCCTGGCATCAGGAAGGCGCCTTTGAGATCGAGCACGGCGGCGGCGCCCGCTTCGGGCGTACCGCCGTCGATGCGGATCTCGCGGATGCGGCCGCCGTCGATCAGCACCGCCGCGCGCTCGACCGCTTTGGGATTGACGCAATCGATCAGTGTCGCGTTCGTCAGGAGAGTGCGCATCGGGATCGAGACCTGGGGTTACCTGGCGATGATGCCGGTTTTGGCCGCCGGTGTCTTCCAGACAGCACGACGACGGCGCGACCTTGAACCATCACCTCGGCCGTGTTGGGTTTTGCCGGCGAGCGAGGTGGCGGAAGTCGCCCAGGCGCTGCCGTCGGGCTGAACGACAACGGCGCCCAAGCGGGGCTTGGGCGCCGTGGCGGAACGTTACGCCGGCCTAGCCGCGATGCAGTGCGCAGATCTTGTTGCCGGAGGGATCGCGCAGATAGGCGAGATGGAGCGTCATCGCGCCATTGGTCCGCGGGCCCGGCGGATCCTCGATGCTCTTGCCGCCGTTGGCGACGCCGGCGTCGTGGAAGGCCTTCACTTTCGCCGGGCTGTCGCAGGCGAAACCGATCGTGCCGCCATTGGCGTGCGTCGCCACCTTGCCGTCGATCGGCTTGGTCAGGCCGAACATGCCGGTCGGGGTGCGATAGAAGACGCGGCCCTTCGGATCGGCCTTGCCCTCGGGAATACCGATGGCGCCGAGCACCGCGTCGTAGAACTTCTTTGACGCCTCGACATCGTTGGCGCCGACAAAGACGTGACTGAACATGGTCTCCTCCTCTGATCCGGGCGACAGTCTACAGGCCGAGCCACGCACTTGCGAAGCCTTTACGCGTGCCTGGCCGCCCCTCAGAACCACGACGCCTTGTCGACCTCGTTGCGCAGCGGCAGCCCCGCCCCGAACGCGCGGCAGTTGTCGGCGATGATCTCGAAGCGGCGCTCGTCGAGGTAGGGCCCGTGTCCCGCCATATGCGGTGTGAGCAGCACGTTCGGCATCGTCCAGAGCGGATGATCGGCGGGCAGCGGCTCCTTCTCGTAAACGTCGAGTCCGGCACCGGCGATCTCGCCGGCCCGCAGCGCCGCGACCAGATCGTCCAGCCTGGTCGTCATGCCGCGGCCGATGTTGATGAAGAACGCCGTCGGCTTCATGCGCTGGAAGCGGGCGCGGTTGAAGAAACCTTCGGTCGCCGGCGTATGCGGCACCGTCAGGATGACGAAATCGGCGCGCGGCAGCAGATCGTCCAGCGCCTGGGGCGGGTGCAGCTCAGCCACCCCGTCGGGCTTCGCCGTGCGTCGCGCGTCGGTCGCGAGCACAGTCACGCCGAAGGCCGCGAGCAGACGTGCAGCCTCGGCGCCGATGCCACCCACGCCGACGATCAGCGCGGTCGTTTCGGGCAGATGCAGGACATCGCCCGCTTCCAGCGGGCTCTTCTTCCACTCCCGGCGCAGCTGCTGGGGAATGAACCTATGCAGGCCGCGAGCGAAGGCCAGGACGAAGGCCAGGATGTGCGCGCCGATATGATCGTTGTAGATCTCGCGGAAGTTCGTCACCCGTACGGCATGGCTGGTGAGCTCGGGGTAGAAGTAGCCGGCCGGTGGCGCCGCCATCGGTGCCTGCAGCCAGCGCAGCTTCGTCGCCTTCGCCAGGAGTTCCTTGCCGAGCCAGCCGAAGGCGGCGTCCGCATCGACGATCTCGCGCGCGGCGGTGTCGGCATCCTCGGCAACGACCACGCGCGCTTCGGGCACCGCATTGGCCAGACGCCTGGCCCATTCGCGGGTCTTGTCGGTCTGCGGCGGCAGCGTGACGAACTTGAACGAGTTGCTGGCGACCATGGCGGTTTCACTTTTCACAGGAGAAGCTCGATCGCGACTCTGCCAGCAGACGCAAGAACGCACAAAGCCTCGTCCTCAGACTGTTCAATGCCACGGAGATGGTGTTTGCGTCGTCCGGTAGCATCCCGATGCCGACTGGTCGATACCACCGAGCCGCCCCCGCCTAGGCAAAGGCCATGCTATGAGTAGAGACGCCGCGCCGAGCGGATTTTTTGTTGGAGACCGCGAGGCGATATGGCCGCTCCCGAATCAGACGCAGCAACTTGGGACGACGTCATTGTGGGCGCAGGCTCCGCGGGATGCGTCGTCGCCGCTCGTCTGGCCGACGCGGGACGCCGCGTGCTGCTGCTCGAGGCCGGCGGAAGCGACGATCGGCACATGGTCCGGATGCCGCTCGGCGCCGGCAAGCTCCTGAGCGATCCAAACGCAGTGTGGAGTTTCGAGACAGAGGCCGATCCCGGCGCCGCCGGCCGACGCATGATCTGGCCGCGCGGCCGGATGCTCGGAGGGTCGAGCTCGGTGAACGGCATGCTCTGGGTGCGCGGCGACCCGGAGCGTTGGAACGCCTGGGGCGACGCCTGCCCTGGCTGGGGTTGGCGGGATATTGGCCCCGCAATGCGGGCGATCGAAGATGCGAACTTCGCCACCGACCCGGCGCGCGGTCGCGGCGGGCCGGTGACGATCCAGCAGATCGCCCGCGGCGACCGGCTGTCCAGCGCCTTCATCGAGGCCTGCGCCGCCGTCGGGATTCCCGCGACCGCCGATTACAACGGGGCACAGCATGAGGGCGTCGGTCGCCTGCAGATGTGCACGCGGCGCGGGCGGCGTTGGAGCGCGGCTGACGCGTATCTGAAACCGGCGATGCGGCGATGCCCGAACCTCTCGGTCGAGACCGGTGCCTTGGCGCGACGTGTCGTGTTCGAGGGGCTGCGCGCGACGGGTGTGGAGTACGCGGCCCGGGACGGCAGCCTGCGCGTCGCCCGAGCGCGACGCCAGATCGTCATCGCCGCCGGCGCGATCCAGTCGCCACAACTCCTCGAACTGTCCGGCATCGGTGCCGGGGAACGGTTGAAAGCCCTCGGCATTCCGGTCGTCGCCGACCGTCGGGAAGTCGGCGAGAATCTATCCGACCACTACCACATCCGCGTTACCTGGCGCAGCCGCGGCGTGCTGACGGTGAACCAGCTGATGGCCCGGCCCTGGCTCCATGGGCCGCTGGCGATGCTGGAATGGCAGCTGCGCGGCACGGGGATGTTGGCCGAGATCGCCGCGACCGCGCACGCGTTGGCCCGCACCGCTCCTGACGCAACGCGGCCAGACATGAAGCTGCAGATCCACAAGATCAGCGCCGCCGACCGCACCGGCTATACCAAGGGCACCGGGCTCGATGACTATCCCGGCGTGTCGATCGGCTACTTCCAGCTCTATCCGGAAAGCCGCGGTTCCGTGCACGTCGCCACGGCCGATCCGGCGGCGCCGCCCAGCATTCGGCCCAACTACCTCTCGACGCGCGCGGATCGCGCCGCCGCGCTACGCGGGCTGCACCTGTCGCGTGCCATCGGCGGCGCGGCCCCGCTGCGGCCCTTCCTGGTGGAGGAGACGCGGCCGGGTCGGGCGACCCAGGATGACGAAGCGCTGCTCGACTACATCCGGCGCCATGGGGCGACCTCCTACCATCCGGTCGGCACCTGCCGGATGGGAATAGATCCCGACAGCGTCGTCGACCCCGCGTGTCGTGTCCGGGGCGTCGACGGGCTGCGCGTGGTCGATGCTTCGGTGATGCCGTTCCTCGTCTCCTCCAACACCAATGCGCCAGCGATCGCCATCGGCGAACGAGCGACGCAGCTGATTCTGGGGGAAGACAACCGCGCTGCGGTGGCCTGAGCGCTACTCCTTCGTCCCGCCGGCGGTGAGCCCACGAACCAGGTAGTTGCGCACCAGAAGGGAGAAGACGACGACCGGCAGCATGACCAGCGTCGCCGCGGCGGCGATGCGGCCCCATTCCCAGCCCGTGTACTGGATGAAGTTGACGATCGCGACCGGCGCTGTCGAGGCATTGGTGCGCGTCAGGATCAGAGCGTAGAAGAAGTCGTTCCAGGAGAGGATGAAGCAGAGCACGGCCGTCGCGGCGAGGCCCGGCGCCGAAAGCGGCAGAGACACGCGCAGGAACGCCTCCCATACGCCGCAACCGTCGATCCAGGCGGCCTCCTCCAGCGCCGTCGGCACGCCCTCGAAAAAGCCCTGCATCATCCAGATCACCAGCGCCAGGTTGAACGTCAGGTACACGATGATCAGCCCGATCTGCGTGTCCAGCAGTCCGACGTAGCGATAGGCCAGGAAGAAGGGGATGGTGAACGCGATGGGCGGTGCCATGCGCGTCGCCAAGATCCACAGAGCGATCTGCCGACCGCGCCGGAACCGGGCGCGCGCCAGCGTATAGGCTGCGGGCACGCCGAACAGGAGCGCGAGGACTGTCGAGGCCAAGCTGACAACGACACTGTTGACGAAGGAACCCGGGAAGTTACCGGTCCAAAGTGCTCGGTAATGCTCGAATGTCGGCGCGAAGACGATGCTGTATCCGAAGATGTCCTCGTTCGGCCGGAACGACATCTGCACTAGCCAGAGGAAGGGAAACACGACAGCCAGCAGCAAGAGCGCCGTGCCGATATCGCCGATGCGCTCGCGATGGCGGGCGAACCAGCCCTGCCGCGCGCGGGGCAACGCCGCCAGATCAGTCGACTCGTGCATCGCCCGTTCCACTCAAGCGGTCGATGATCCACGACAGCGCGAAGATGGCGACGACCATCAGCGTCGCGACGGCGCTGGAATAGCCCCAGAGCGAGAAGTTGAAGGCCTGCACGAAGGCGTAGTAGTTCGTCACCGTTGTCGCGTCGCCGGGCCCGCCATTGGTCAACACGTAGATCAGCGGGAAGGCCTTGACGCTATCAATCAGGCGGAACAACGCGGCCACCAACAGCGTCGGCGCGATGTAGGGCAGCAGAACATAGCGGAACATCTGCAGATCGTTGGCGCCGTCGATCTTCGCTGCCTCCACCGGCGCGTCCGGGATCATCTGCAGCGCCGCGAGCACAAGCAGCATGGTGAAGGGAAACCACTCCCAGGTGTCGGCAATGACAATGGCCCAGAGCGCGAGGGAGGGATCCGTGGTCAGCGGCGGCACGGGTAGGCCGATCCACGCCATGAAGCGGTGCAGCGGGCTGATGTCGACGGTGTACATCACGCGCCATAGGATGCCAACGGCGATCGGCGGCAGCACCATTGGCACGAGGAAGATGGTGCGCGCGAAGCGGCGTAGCCAGTTGCCGTGGTTCAGCAGCAGCGCCACACCGAGCCCCACCAGCAGCTGCAACGTCACCGTCGCCGCCGACAACTTCACCTGGATCCAGGCGCTCTGGTGGAAGCGGTCATCGTCCCAGAGGTCGACATAGTTGTAATGGGGGCCTGAGAAGTCCCAGGCGGTGCCGGGCATGGTCAGGTTGAGCGGCGTCAGCGAGGTGAGCAGGAGGTAGCCCGCCGGCGCGATGGTGACGACGGCCAGCACCACCAGCGCCGGCGCGAGCCCAAGTGCGAAGGCGCGTCGGCGCCCCGCGCTCCATCCCCGCGAACTCACGCCATCCTCCGGGCGTCGATCAAACGGCTAGAGCCGCACGCCCGACCGGCGGAGATCGGCGATGGTATTCTGCTGCGCTTGACGCATGCTTTCGCGCGCGTTCATCTCACCCGAAACCACGCGCTCAATCGCCTTGGTGATCTGCGTATTGGCCTGGGGATAGACGTGCACCGTGCGGTACTTCATGTGGCCTTGCTGGGCGAAGGCCAGGGTGTCGATGTAGAGCTGTGTCATGTCGACGCCGTTCAGCATGGTACGCCGGCGATAAGCCGGGTCGTTCAAGATCGACGAGCGGGTGATCGAGCCGTAGCCCTTCTCCGCCACCATGCGGTCCAGCAGTTCCTTCGACATAGCCCACTTGATGAACTCCCAGGCGGCGTCCTTGTTGCGCGAGCCGGTGGGAATGCCCCAGCCATGCGAGGCGATTCCCGGGAAGCGGCCCTTGGGGCCCGCCGGCATCAGACCGAAATTGCTGGTGGTTTCGGCGCGGCTTCCCTGCTCGCCGAGCAGGCGCAGGAAGGCATGGTTGTTGTTGGAATAGATGACGCGTCCCATGCGAAGCGCCGTAGTGGCTTGGTCGACGTCGTAGCCCAGCGCCTGGGGTGGGCCATAGCTGCGTAGCAGCTTGCCGACATACTCCGCCGCCGCGACGGCTTCCGCGCTGTCGAGCGTCGGGTAGAGATCCTCGGGCGGGTTGCGGAAGACATTGCCGCCGAAACCCTGCAGGAAGGGAATGAAGGTCCAGCCGTAGTGGTTTTCGATGATGTAGGCGGGCAGGCTGTCCTTGCCGTTGACCGCCGCCATCGCGCGCTCGAGTTCGTCGAAGGTGTTGGGCATGCCGAGGCCCTGTGCCCGCAACAGATCGAAGCGCCCAGCACCCGACATCAACACGTCGGCCACCCAGGGAATGCCATAGACCTTCCCCGCGCGGTCCTTCATCGGCGACACCGAGCCCGGAAGGAGATCCGCGAAGTTCCACGATTCGGGCGTCTTGCTGCGGTCGTTGATGAACTCGTCGAGCGGGGTGAACCATCCCGCACCGATCCAACGGCTGGAGTAGATGAAGGTGACGTTCAGAACATCGTAGGCACTACCGCGCGTCGAAAGCTCTAAGTCAGCGCGCTGGTTGTAGATCGGGAAGCCTGGGGTGTCGTAGTTCACCTTGATCCCGGTGGCCTCGGTGAAGACTGGCAGGTACTCGCCGATGAAGCGGGCATAGGGCGCCGCCCAGCAGGCGATATTCAGGGTGACGTTGTCGAAGCGGCGACGCTGCTGCGCATGGGCCGGTGGTGTACCTGCCAATAGCCAGGCGGGTGCCGTGGCCGCAGCCCCGATCACGGTACGGCGCGTCGCGCCCTTCTTCGCCATAGTATCCTCCCTCACTTCGCTCTTTGTCTTGCGGGGAAGATTGGCATGTTCCCATACGCGGTTCTAGTCTCACTGCGCCATGAGCGGAGAGGGCTCTGAGTTGACCGCGCACGAGCGCCTATCGCGCCGCACCGGGAACACCCGACGTCGTCGAGTACTCGAAATGCAGCGGTGTGTCGGGATGGACGAGCGGATAGATCGCGCGCGCCGCCATCGCCGCTTCGCTGAAACCACAGAGGATCAACTTCAGCTTGCCGGGATAGCTCACGATATCGCCGACCGCGAACACAGCAGGCAGATTGGTCGCGCAGGTCGCGGGATCGACGGTGATCAGGCTGCGCTCGAGATCGAGTCCCCAATGCGCGATCGGCCCGAGCTCCATCGCCAGACCGAAGAACGGCAACAGCGTGTCGGCCTCGAGCCGCCTCTTCTCGCCATCGAGCGTGGCGACGATCACGGCGCGCAGGCTCTTTCCGTCACCTTCGAGTGAATCGAGCTGATAGGGAATCACCAAGTCCAGCCGCTTCGAGTCGGCCAAAGCCATGAGCTTCGCCTCGCTGTCGGGCGCGGCGCGGAACTTGGGGCGGCGATGCACCACCATGATGCGCGCCGCGACATCGACGAGCGACAGCGCCCAGTCGACGGCGGAGTCGCCACCGCCGGCGATCACCACGCGCTTGCCGCGGAAATCCTCGCGGCGCTTGACGTAGTACTGCACCGCGTCGCCTTCGTAGCGTTCGATGTCCGGTAGCGGCGGCCGGTTGGGGCCGAAGGCGCCGACGCCGGCGGCGATCAGCACCGCCTTGGCGACGATCTCGACGCCCTTCGACGTCGTCACGCGCCATGCGCCGTCGTCCTGTCTGTCCAGACGATCGACGGTCTGGCCGAGGTGGTAGACCGGCGCGAACGGCGCGGCCTGCTCGCCCAGCGCGCGCACGAGATCGGCGGCATCGATCCTGGGATGGCCGGGGATGTCGTAGATCGGCTTCTCGGGATAGAGCGCGGTGCACTGCCCGCCGATGGCGTCGAGCGCGTCGACGACGTGGCATTTCAGCCGGACCATGCCGCATTCGAAGATCGCGAAGAGGCCGACCGGGCCGGCGCCGACCACGACGACATCGGTGACATGACGGCTGTCGCTCATGAAACCCCGCCGGACGAAGCAAGACCCCCGACTCGGCCGAAATCGGGGGTCTTGGGAAATGGTAGCTGGGGGCGGACTTGAACCGCCGACCCCGGCATTATGAGTGCCGTGCTCTAACCAGCTGAGCTACCCAGCCATGGGCGCCGGCTTGGTAATGTTCCGGAGCCGTCAGGTCAAGCCTCCCGCTGGATGGTGCCGCCGCCCAGAACACGGTCGCCGTCGTAGAAAACGCAGGCCTGACCGGGTGCGACGCCGAACTCCGGCGTGGCGAAGCGTACCCGCCAGGCGGCGCCGTCGTGTCGCACAGTCGCGGGACGCAGCGGCTGGCTCGACCGCAGCCGGACCATCAGCGCCCGCCCGCCCGAAGGCGGCGGCGCCTCGCCCAGCCAGTTGACGTCGCCGACGACAATCTCGGCCCGCGCCAACGCCGCGCGCGGGCCGACGACAACCCGGCGCTGATCGGCATCGAGCCGCAGGACGTAGAGCGGCTCGTTGTCCGTGCCGGTACGATCGCCGACCGCCAGGCCACGCCGCTGGCCGACCGTGAAGCGGATGATGCCGTCGTGCCGCCCCAGCACCACGCCGTCCTGATCGACGATCTCGCCCGGCTCGACCGCCTCGGGCCTCAGCTTGGCCACCACGCCGGCGTAGTCGCCGTCGGGCACGAAGCAGATGTCCTGGCTATCGGGCTTGTCGGCCACCGGCAGGCCGAAACGCTCCGCCAGTGCGCGCGTTTCGGGCTTGCGCAGGCCGCCCAGCGGGAAGCGCAGCAGGTCGAGCTGCGCGCGCGTCGTGGCGTAGAGGAAATAGCTCTGGTCCTTGGCCGGATCGACGGCGCGGCGCAGCTCGGGTCCGCCGGCGCCCATCGTGCGGCGCACGTAGTGGCCGGTGGCCAGCGCGTCGGCCTCAAGGTCGCGCGCCAGCGCCAGCAGGTCGCGGAACTTCACCGTGCGATTGCAGGCGACGCACGGGATCGGCGTCTCGCCGCGCACATAGGACTCGGCGAAGCGGTCGATCACGTCGGCGCGGAAGCGGCTCTCGTAGTCCAGCACGTAGTGCGGCGCGCCGATGCGCTCGGCCACCATCGCGGCGTCGTAGATGTCCTGGCCGGCGCAGCAGGCGCCCTTGCGCCTGGCCATCTCGCCCTGGTCGTACAGCTGAAGCGTGACGCCGACGACATCGAAGCCCTGCTCCTTGAGCAGCGCCGCAGTGACCGAGGAGTCGACACCGCCCGACATCGCGACGACCACGCGGGTGCGCGACGCCGGCTTGTCGATACCCAGCGTGTTCACTGCGGGCGGCCGACCGCGCCGCTGTCGCGGGTCAGGCGCAGCTTGCCGCCGCCTTCGATCATCATCACCCGGTCGCCGACCTGCAGGCGGTTCTCGTTGGTCTGCACGACGTTGATCAAGCTGCCGTCGTCGCGGCGCACGTAGAAGCGCGTCGCCGTCCCCGACGTGACGCCGCGCTCGATGGCGTCGCCGGCGAAGGCGCCACCCACCGCGCCGATCACGGCGGTGATGATCGAGCCGCGGCCGCCGCCGCCGATCGCCGAGCCGGCCACGCCGCCCGCGACACCGGCGCCCAGCCGGCCGATGCCGGTCGAGGTGCCGTCGACCGGCACGTCCTCCATGGCGACGATCTGGCCGGCCTCAACGAAGCCCGGGCGCTGCAGCTCGCCGCGCGAATAGGACGCGCTCTGCTGTGGCCCGCACGCCGCCAGGGCGCCCGCCATGCCGAGCGCCAGACCCAGGCGGACGACGCCGCCGACCGAGATACGCATGGACGTCCCCGCTTCTGCCCGGAGTTTTGTATGACGTATTTGCGACATTTCTCGGGCGTCAGCCGCGCTCGTCGATCCAGGCCATCTGGATGGCCTCGAGGATCTTCTCGCTCGACTTGTTGGGGTCGTCGTCAAATCCGGGTAACGCCAACACCCACTTGCGCAGGTCGGTGAAACGTAAGTTGACATTGTCAACATCGGGATGCGCTTCTTCGAGCTCGATGGCGATATCGCGGATGTCGGTCCAGCGCAGCTTGGGCATGGGCGCCTATCCCTACTTGTCGACCATCATGTTGCGGGTGGCCGGCGGCAGCCGCACGGTCAACCCGTCGAGCTCGGGCGTCATCTTGATCTGGCAGCCCAGCCGGGAGGTGTGCGTCAGGCCGAAGGCGAGGTCGAGCATGTCCTCCTCGTCCTCGCTGGCCTCGTCGAGCTTCTTGTACCACTGGCCATCGACGATCACGTGACAGGTCGAGCAGGCCAGCGAGCCCTCGCAGGCGCCTTCGAGGTCGATATGGTTGCGATGCGCGATCTCCAGCACCGACAGGCCCAACGGCGCGTCGACCTCCTTGCGATTGCCGTTCTTCTCGATGAAGACCATCTTGGGCATCAGTTCCCCATCCTGCTTTCCAGCCTGTCGACCGACACGCCCGCCAGGGCGTCCCGGATGCCGCGATCCATCCGCCGCTCGGCGAAGCTCTTTGACAGTTCTTCCAGCGCTTGCGCCGCGGCGTTGATCGCCTCGCGATCCTCGCCCGACACATTGGCCAGCACCCGCCCGCGCGCTTGGTCGAGCGCGCCGCGCTCGGCGCCGTCGAGCAGATCGCCGTCGCTCACCAACGCCGCGTCGATCGCATGCACCAGACGCTGCGCCTCGACCCGCGCCTCCTGCAGCAGCCGACGCCGCATATCGTCCTCGGCGTGCTCCAGGCTGTCGTAGATCATGTCCGCCAGCTCGTCCTCGTCGAGGCCGTAGGTCGGCTTGACCTCGACGCGCTGGACGACGCCCGTGGTCTTCTCCTCGGCCGCCACGGTCAGCAGCCCATCGGCGTCGACGCTGAAGGTCACGCGGATGCGCGCCGCGCCCGCGGTCATCGGCGGAATACCGCGCAATTCAAAACGCGCCAGGCTGCGGCAATCCGGCGCCAGCTCGCGCTCACCCTGCACGACATGAATCGCCATCGCCGATTGGCCGTCCTGGTAGGTGGTGAATTCCTGCCCCACCGTCACCGGGATCGGCGTGTTGCGCGGGATCACCTTCTCGACGATGCCGCCCATGGTCTCGATGCCCAGCGACAGCGGCGTCACGTCGAGCAGCAGCGTGTCGGATCCCGAGGTCAGCGCCTCGGCCTGCAGCGCCGCGCCGACCGCCACCACCTCGTCGGGGTCGATGTCGCTGAGCGGCGCCTTGCCGAAGACCCGCTCGACGGCGCGCCGTACCGCCGGTACGCGTGTCGAGCCGCCGACCAGCACGACGCCGCGCACCGCCTCGTCGCCGATGCCGGCGTCGGACAGCACGCGCACGCAGATATCCGCCGTACGCTTGACCAGCGGCGCGATGGCCGCTTCGAAGTCCTCCCTGGAAACCGTCCGTGTCAGCAGCTCGACGCTGTCCGCCGATGTTAGCTTCTCCTTCGCCGCTCGCGCCGCCAACAGCACGCGACGCACCGCGCCGGGGCTGTCGAGATCGACGCTCAGCCGCTCGGCCAGCGCACGATCGAAATCGTCGCCGCCCAGCGCTGCGTCGCCGCCGGTCGCCAGTACCTGGAAGACACCCTTCTCCAGCCGCAGCAGCGAGAGATCGAAGGTGCCGCCGCCCAGGTCGTAGATCGCGTAGAGGCCCTCGACTCCCTTGTCGAGACCGTAGGCCAGCGCCGCGGCCGTCGGCTCGTTGACCAGGCGCAGCACCTCGAGGCCGGCGACACGCGCGGCGTCGCGCGTCGCGGTGCGCGCGGCGTCGTCGAAATAGGCTGGCACGGTGATCACCGCGCGCTCCACCGTCTGGCCCAGCGCCGCCTCGGCGCGCGCCTTGAGTGCGCGCAGGATGTCGGCCGAGATCTCCACCGGCGAACGCGCCCGCCCGCCCACGCGGACCTTCACCATGCCGCCCTCGGCGGTCGCGGGATCGATCGTGTACGGCAGCTTGCCGGAGACACCTGACAGGTCCGCGGCACCGCGGCCCATCAGGCGCTTGATCGACGAGACGACAGCGTCGGGATTGTCGGCAAAGCGCGTCTGCGCGTCCTTGCCGACGATCACCTGACCGTCGTCGCCGTAGAACACCACCGACGGCACCAAGCCATCGCCGTGCTCGTCACGCAGCACCTCGGCCACCGACTCGCGCGCGATCGCCACGACGGAGTTGGTCGTGCCCAGATCGATGCCAACGGCGAGGCCGCGCTCGCCGGCGTGCGGCAGCGGCGTCTGGCCAGGCTCGTGGATATCCAACAGGGTCATGGACCCGCGCTTCCCAGGTTCAATCGGCGTGCGCGCGCCTCTTCGACGAATTTGTCGAGATAGGCAAGGCGCAAGATCGCGCGCCTGATGCCCGCCTGGTCGGCTCTAGTGAACAGCTCCCGCAGCGCGGCGATCGCGGCGTCGCTTTCGTCGCGCGATCTGCGCTCCAGCGCCTGGACCTCGGCCACCGTGCCAGCCTCGGCCAGCGCTTCCCGCGCCTCCATGGCCTCCATCAGCAGCTGGGGATCGTCGATCGTGCGGCCATCGCCGGGCAGGTCGACGTCCATCAACTCAGCGAGATAGCGGGCGCGGCGGATCGGATGCTTCAGCGTCTCGTAGGCCTCGTTCAGCGCCGCCGCCTGCTGCTGCGAGATCGCCCGCTCGCGCGGCTGCTTACGCACGAACCGGTCGGGATGCAGCCGTCGCTGCAGGGCGAAATAGGCGCGATCCAGGGCCGCGAGATCGACAGTGTAACCGCGTCCCAGCCCGAGCCGCGCGAAGTGATCCAACTGACCCGGCGGCTGCACGGCCTGGCAGGCGGCGCAGAACGACGCGGCCGCTTCCACCGGCGCGCCGCACGACCAGCACATTGGCGTCTGCATCGAGGCTATGGAGGCATGTTCTGCCGACATCGGGATTCTGTCATCCCGAGCGCAGCGAGGGATCTTTCGGCAGTCTAAAGATCCCTCGCTGCGCTCGGGATGACAGCTCCTTCGTCAGATGTGGAAGGACTCGCCGCAGCCGCAGCGGCCCTTCTCATTGGGATTGCGGAAGACGAAGCCGGTCTTCAGCTTCTCCTCGACATAGTCCATTTCGGTGCCGATCAGGAACAGCGTCGCCTTGGGGTCGACCAGGATGGTGATGCCCTGGGTCTCGATCACCTCGTCCTTCGGACCGCGCTCGTCGGCGTATTCCAACGTATAGGACAGGCCGGAGCAGCCCTTGGTGCGTACGCCGATGCGCACGCCGGCCGTAGGCTTGCCGCGCTGCTCGATCAGCGCCTTGACGCGCTCGACCGCGGCGTCCGTCAGCTTCATCAGCTGCGGGCGCGGCCGGCGCGGCTTGGGCGCCGCGGGGGGCGCGGCCGGCGGCGCAGGCGGGGGCGTGATCGTCCCGGCGTCCATGGCGAATACTCCTACTCGGCGGCTTTCGGCTGCTCGTCCTGCTTCTTAGCCGCCTTGGCGCGATAGTCGGCAATCGCCGCCTTGATCGCATCCTCGGCCAACACCGAACAATGGATCTTCACCGGCGGCAGCGCCAGGTGCTTGGCGATCTCGGTATTCTTGATCGTCTCGGCCTCGTCGACCGTCTTGCCCTTCACCCACTCGGTGACGAGCGAGCTGGACGCGATCGCCGAGCCGCAGCCGAAGGTCTTGAACTTGGCATCCTCGATGACGCCGTCGACGCCGACCTTGATCTGCAGCTTCATCACGTCACCGCAGGCCGGCGCGCCGACCAGACCGGTGCCGACGTCCTCGGCGTTCTTGTCGAGCGAGCCCACGTTGCGCGGGTTCTCGTAGTGGTCGACGACCTTGTCGCTGTAAGCCATCGTCAAACTCCCTCAGCTTGCGTGTCGGTACGGCGCGCCGATCGGCTCAGTGCGCCGCCCACTCGATCGATTTGATATCCACCCCTTCGAGGTGCATCTCCCACAGCGGGCTCATTTCCCGCAGTTTTGTGACGTGCCGCGCGATATCGTCGACCGCGCGGTCGATCTCCTGCTCGGTCGTGAAGCGGCCGAAGCCGATGCGCAACGAGGTGTGCGCCATCTCCTCCTCCACGCCCAGCGCGCGCAGCACATAGCTCGGCTCCAACGAGGCCGAGGTGCAGGCCGAGCCCGACGACACCGAGAGCGACTTGATGCCCATGATCAGCGACTCGCCTTCGACGAAGGCGAAGCTGATGTTGAGGTTACCGGGGATACGCTGCTCGAGATCGCCGTTGACGTAGATCTCCGGCAGGCGCTCGCGCAACTTGCCGAGGAAGCGGTCGCGCAGGCCATGCAGCCGCTCGGCCTCGCCGTCCATCTCCTTCATGGCGATCGCGCAAGCCTCACCCAGGCCGACGCAGAGCGGCGTCGGCAAGGTGCCCGAGCGGAAGCCGCGCTCCTGGCCGCCGCCGTTGATCATCGCCACCAGCCGCACGCGGGGACGACGCCGCACGTAGAGCGCGCCGATGCCCTTGGGCCCGTAGATCTTGTGGCCGGAGATCGACATCAGGTCGATGTTCATATCCTCGACGTCGAGCTTGATCTTGCCCACCGCCTGAGCGCAGTCGGTGTGGAAGAAGGCGCCCTTCTCACGGCAGATCGCGCCGATCTCCTTGAGCGGCTGGATCACGCCGATCTCGTTGTTCACCGCCATGACCGAGACCAGCACGGTCTTGTCGGTGACCGCCGCGCGCAGCTTCTCGAGGTCGACCAGGCCGCTCTTCTCGACCGGCAGATAGGTGACCTCGAAGCCTTCCTGCTCCAGGTGGCGGCAGGTATCGAGCACGCACTTATGCTCGGTCACCAGGGTGACGATGTGGTTGCGCCGGTCCTTGTAGAACTGCGCCACGCCCTTGATAGCGAGGTTGTTCGACTCGGTGGCCCCCGATGTGAAGACGATCTCCTTCTCGTCGGCGCCGATGATCCTGGCGACCTGCGCGCGCGCCGTCTCGACCGCTTCCTCGGCCTCCCAGCCATAGCTGTGGCTGCGCGAAGCCGGGTTGCCGAACTTGGTGGTGAAGTACGGCATCATGGCGTCCAGTACCCGCGGATCCATCGGCGTCGTCGCCTGATAGTCCAGGTAGATCGGCTGGTCGTTACGCTTCCACTGCGTGCTGACGGTCATATCGTCCAACTCCTCGAAACCTAAGCCGCCGTCTTCCGCTCCCTATCCCCGCCTGCGGGGATAGGGTTGGGGTGAGGGGCTGTATCCAGTGGCGCACCACGGCCATACCCAACCTGAGGCGCCCCTTTACCGCGACCCTCTGCCCTCAGGCGGGGAGAGGGAGAAGCGAGGCGGCGATACACGTCCATCCACGCCGCGATCATCCGCGCCGCGTCGTCCTCGGTCGAATTCCAGCCGAAGCTGATGCGCAGGGCCGAGCCGGCATCCGCTTCCGCGACGCCCATGGCACGCAGCACCGGCGAGGCCTTCACCTTGCCCGACGAGCATGCTGAGCCAGCGCTGACCGCGATGCCCGCGAGGTCGAGCGCCATGATCTGGGTCTGCGCCGGCACGCCCGGCATCGCCACGTTCAGCGTGTTGGGCAGCCGGGGCGCGTCGGCGCCCAGCACCCGCGCGCCGTCCAGCGCCGCCTGCACGCGATCGCGCAGCGCGGCGAGCCGCGCGAAGGCGTCCAACTCGCGGCCGGCGATCTCCACCGCCGCGCCGAAGCCGACCACGCCCGCGACATTCTCGGTGCCGCCGCGCCGGCCACGCTCCTGGCCGCCGCCGGTCTGCACCGCGCTCAACGGCGCGCCATCGCGCAGCACCAACGCGCCGGCACCCTGCGGGCCGCCCAGCTTGTGCGCCGAGAGGCTGAGGTAGTCGACGCCGAGCGCTGCCATATCGAGGGCGATCTTGCCGGCCGCCTGCACCGCGTCGCACGCCACGAGCGCGCCATGCCTATGGGCGATGCGCACGACCTCGGCGACCGGCTGGATCACGCCGGTTTCGTTGTTCGCCAGCATCACCGCGACGATCGCAGGTTCCGTCGATGCCGCGAGCGTGCGCTCCAACGCCGCCAGATCGACGACGCCGTGCGCGTCGACGGGGATTCGTTCGGCGTCCTCGATCGCACCGAGCACGCTGTCGTGCTCGATCGCCGATACCAGCACGCGCCGACGACCGCAGCCGCGCAGCGCCAGGTTGTTCGCCTCGGTACCGCCCGACGTAAAGACCACATTGGCCGCCGCGCCGCCGACCAGGGCCGCGACTTGTCGCCGGGCGCCATCGACACGCGCGCGCGCGGCGCGGCCGAAGCCGTGCACGGAAGACGCGTTGCCGACGACATGCATGGCCTCGACCATCGCCGCGACGGCCTGGGGGCGCATCGGCGTGGTGGCGTTGTGATCGAGATACACGGCCATCGGACGCGGCCCTACTCCGCCGCCACCGCCGTGGCGGCGCTGGGGCGCGGCTGCAGCGCCGCGCCATCGGACGCCGGCGCCGCAAAGGGTCGCGCGGTGCCGAGAACTCGGCGCTCGACCACGTCCTGCAAGGTCACCGAGCTGAGGTAGAGGTGGATCTGGTTGCCCAACTCCGCCCACAGATCGTGGGTCAGGCAACGCGAATGATCGCTGTGGCAGCCAATCGACGAACTGCTCTTGCAGCGCGTCGCCGTGATCGGCTCGTCGACCGATAAGATGATGTCAGCGACACGTGTGCCCGACGCGCCGCGCGCCAGCGTGTAGCCGCCGCCCGGGCCGCGCACGCTCTTGACCAGCCCGCCACGCCTGAGGCGCGCGAAGAGCTGCTCCAGGTACGACAGGGAGATTTCCTGCCGCTCGGCGATGTCGGCCAGCGACACCGGTCGGGATTCTGCATGACGCGCCAGATCGACCAGCGCCATCACGGCATAGCGTCCTTTGGTGCTGAGCTTCACGCCCCGCCTCCCTCGTTCATGGCCGGCGACTGCCCGCCTGGCACCGCCCGCCTGCGTCCCCGATCCCCACTACCGGTGTCGATCGCATTGAAAACGCTCTTGAAAGCGCGGCCAGCGACACGGATAGTAGCGCCTCGTTGATCGGGTCATCTCCGAAAAGCCGACTATCGTAGTCGGATATAGGAAAGCCGACCAAATCAGTCAAGATTAGAATCGTGTCGGTTCAAAGGGGTTGGCGTACCGATCCCGACTTCCAACAGGGGTCTTGGACGGCGAGGGCCGCAGGGACAGGCGAGGCGAGCACGGATGCCTGATGTCATCTTCACGGGGCCCGAGGGGCGCCTGGAAGGCCGCTACCACCAGAGCAAGGAGACCAACGCGCCTATCGCGTTGATGTTGCATCCGCACCCGCAGGCCGGCGGGACGATGAACAACAAGGTCGTGTTCACGCTGTTCCATGTCTTCGTCACCCGCGGCTTCTCGGTGCTGCGCTTCAACTTCCGCGGCGTCGGCCGATCCCAAGGCACCTTCGACAACGGCCAGGGCGAGCTCAGCGACGCCGCCGCCGCGCTCGACTGGCTGCAGGCCATGAACCCCGACGCCGGCGCCTGCTGGGCGGCGGGCTTCTCCTTCGGCGCCTGGATCGGCATGCAACTTTTGATGCGCAGACCGGAGATCGATGGCTTCGTCTCGGTGGCGCCGCCTGCCAACAGCTACGATTTCGGCTTCCTCGCGCCCTGCCCGTCGTCGGGCCTGATCGTACATGGCGACCGGGACGAGGTCGTGCCGGCGGCCGATATCCAGAAGTTGGTCGCCAAGCTCTCGCTCCAGAAGGGCATCACCGTCGAATCGCGCACGGTGAAGGGTGCCAACCACTTCTTCCATGATTGCCTCGACAAGCTCGCGGTCGAGGTCGACCGCTACGTCGCGAAGTCGATGAAGTCGACGCCGGAGAAGGCCTAGATCTCAGGTCGTCCCATGTTCAGGGCGCGCTCGATCGCCTGAGGATCGACAGCGATCACCTTGAGACAGACTCGGGCCGGCTCATCCAGTTCCGTGCTGCCTTGTTCCCAATCGCGCAAGGTGCGAAGCGGAATGCAATAGTGCGGCGAGAATTCCTCCTGCGTCAGCCCGAGGGAAGATGCAGCACCCCGCCGACGATCGGTCGGTCGGTTCCGGTGGTCGAAGGAAAGGAGTTGGGCAACCCCCTGAGATGGCGAACCGCGAGGAAAGCGAAGGCCTGCGCCTCCAACGCCTCGACGTTCCAGCCGTAGTCGGCGCCAGTGGTCACGCGACCATCGATGAGCTGGCTCAGCCAGCGCATCATGGTTGCGTTACGAGACCCACCACCACAGACGATCCAGGTTCTTGCCGGCGCCGGGAAGTGGGCTTGGGCAGACGAAAGGCCCAGCGATACGCAGTACGTTAGGGTTGAAACTCCACTCTGTACTTCAAGTGATATCGGAAGATCGAAATGAAAATCATTTCTATCTAGTGACTTAGGTGGAAATTTTAAGAAATACGATGAACTGATGAATGCACGAACCGCGCTGACCTCGACCTCGCCGCGTGCCGCGATCATTCCATCGAGATCGATCGTCTGGTTTGTGAACTTACGAACGAAATCATCGATGGGTGCGTTCCCTGGCCCGGTGTCGAACGCAACCAATCGCCCGTCCTTGCCCACCCATGTGACGTTGGCGACGCCGCCGATATTCACCACCGCGACCGGCAACTCGAGGTCGCGTACCAGGGCCTGATGGAAGACCGGAACCAGCGGGGCGCCCTGCCCGCCGGCGGCGACGTCGGCGCTGCGCAGGTCGGCCACCACCGGCCGACCCAGCGCCCGGGCCAGAGCGTGGCCGTCGCCGATCTGCCAGGTGAAGCCGTCCTGCGGCTTGTGGGTGATGGTCTGGCCGTGGAAGCCCACGACGTCGATCGAGTTCAGATCGACGCCCTCCTCCCGCGCGAACCGGCGGACGGCCTCGATATGGGCCGTGGTGATCGCCGCCTCGGCGGCGTCGGTGGCGGAGCTGCGATTCGTGGCGCCGAACACCGCCCGGACCAGCTCGCGGGTCGCCTCGGCGTGCGGGTAGGTCGCGGCCGGGCCAAAACCCTCGACGCGCTCGCCGTCGGTGTCGATCACCGCGACATCGACGCCGTCGAGCGACGTGCCGCTCATCAGGCCCAGCGCCCGCACCCCCGCCCCCTCGCGTTGTTGAAACCGGGCACCTGTGATACAGCGCCCGCCGCCCAGGTCAAACTGAAGACAGTCCAACCGAAGACCCAGGAAGATGAACGCGTTCAAGTCCGACTTCATGCGCACCGTGCACGAGCGCGGCATGGTGCATCAGTGCAGCGACGCGGCGCGTCTGGACGCGCTGCTCCAGTCGGGCGTGCGCACGGCCTATATCGGCTTCGACTGCACCGCCGACTCGCTGCACATCGGCTCGCTGCTGCAGATCATGATGCTGCGCTGGTGGCAGAAATGCGGGCACAAGCCGATCGTCCTGATGGGCGGCGGCACGACCAAGATTGGTGACCCGTCCTTCCGCGACGAAGCCCGACCGCTGCTGACCGATGAGCAGATCAACGTCAACATGGCGGGCATCCGCCGCGTCTTCGCCAAATACCTGAGCTTTGGTGGCGGCGCGACCGACGCGGCGATGGTCAACAACGCCGACTGGCTCGACGAGCTGCGCTACATCCCGCTGCTGCGCGACGTTGGCCGGCATTTCTCGGTCAACCGCATGCTGACCATGGACTCGGTGAAGCTCCGGCTGGATCGCGATCAGCCGCTGACCTTCCTCGAGTTCAACTACATGATCCTGCAGTCCTACGACTTCGTGGAGCTGTACAAGCGCCACAAATGCATCATGCAGATGGGCGGCTCGGATCAGTGGGGCAATATCATCATGGGCGCCGATCTCGGCCGCCGCATGGAGAACGGCGAGCTGTTCGCGCTGACCACGCCGCTGATCGCGACGTCATCGGGCGCCAAGATGGGCAAGACGATGGCCGGCGCCGTATGGCTCAATGCCGAGCGCGTGTCGGCCTACGATTTCTGGCAGTACTGGCGCAACACCGAGGACGCCGATGTCGGCCGCTTCCTGCGCCTGTTCACCGAGATGCCAATGGACGAGGTCGCGCGGCTCGAAGCGTTGAAGGGCGCCGAGCTGAACGAGGCCAAGAAGATCCTCGCCACCGAAGTCACCAAGCTGTGCCATGGCGCGGCGGCGGCGAACGAGGCGGCCGAAACGGCGCGGCGCACCTTCGAGGAAGGCGCGCTGGCGGAGTCGCTGCCGACCGTCGACATGCCGCGCGCGCGGCTGGAGAGCGGCCTGCCCGCCTTCGAACTGTTCGCCGACGCCAAGCTGGCAGAAAGCCGCGGCGAAGCGCGACGCCTGATCAAGGGCGGCGGCGCACGGGTCAACGACAAGCCGGTGGCCTCGGAGACGGCGACGGTGTCGCTCGCCGATGCCGACGCCGATGGCCGCATCAAGCTCAGCGCCGGTCGCAAACGCCACGTCCTGGTCCGCGCGGTTTAGCGCTCGCGTTGTTTCCCGTCTCCCCGCGAAGGCGAGGAGACGGGAAACAACAGTCACTGCGACGTCGAGCGCTGCCGTTCGTTGCGTTCGCTGAGATCGGGTGGCGGCGTGGTGTCAGTCGAGGACGTTCCACAGCCCTCCAGCATCAGGTTGCGCAGCGGGCCGATGGGCAGGACCGACAGCGGATTGACGCTGGCGTTGGGATCGTCGATGGGCCCGCGGATCAGGTAGTTCAGCGCGAACAGCCCGCCGCCGCGACCGCCAGTCAGCAGGTCACCGATCAGCGGGATGTTCGAGATGATGCTGTTGAGCGCGTAGGCCGGCACGATGCCGCCGGCGAGGCAGACCTCGTCGGTATCGAGCTGCACAGTGCCCTGCACAGTGACGCCGACATTGCTACCCGACGTCCGCCCGTTGCGCAGGCGCAGTCGGTCGCCCTCCTTCTCGACATCGACCGTCAGCGCGTCGAAGACCTGCCGATCGCCGCCGACGCGCGCGAGCTGGTCGACCACGCCGTTGACGTTGGCGACGCCGCGCGCCGGATTGGCCGCCACCTTCGCCAGGCGATAGGCCTTCAGCTCGACACGGCCGCGCGCTGGCGGTTCGGGCTTGGTGTCGTCCGTGGTGAGGCTGACGCGCAGATGGCCGCCGACCAGCCCGTCGAGCCAGCCGGCGCCACGCAGTACGGCGCCGAAATCTGGCGCTTCGACCTCGATCGCACGGCCGCTCCCCGAGGGCGTTACGCGCAATTGCGCGGTCGCCCCGCCATCAGGCGTGGTCTGAAGGTTGGCCGAGAGCAGCCGGTCGCCGCGCAGCGCCAGGCTGCCCTTCACACGCGGCAGCGATCCGCGCTTGAGCAGCACCGCGCCGACATCGAGGTTGATCGACACCGGCGGTCCCTGCGGCGAGGCCGGCTTGGGCACGCCGCGCGCGTTGGGATCGGCGTCGGGCAGCACACGCTTCAGCTCGATCGCGGCGCCCGTGAGATCGACGGCATAGCCGGCGTCGGCGCGACGTACCGTGCCTGCGACATTGGTGGCGCCGAGCACCACCTTGCTCAACGTCAGCCGCTCGATACGGCCATCGGTGGGACGCGACTCGAGTCTGCCGGTGACCTGCAGGTCGGCGGCGGCCGCATCGAACTCCAGGACCGGCGGTACCGGGCCGCCCGCGAAGCGCGCGCTGATCGTCGCGCGGCCCTCGACGCCGGCCGCCTTGGTCCACGACGCTTCCTTGACCACAAGCACGGCGTCGCGCAGGTCGAGCCGCGCGCGCAGCTCGGACGGGCCGGCGACCGGCGTCTGGTAGGACAGGTCGAAGCCGGTCGAGCCGCTGGCATAGGGCGCCAGATCCGGCAATCCGGCCTTCTGGAGCGTCGCCAGCGGCAGCGCGCCCCGGGCTTCGTAGCGGCGGCGGAAGGCGGGCTTGGCACCGAACAGCTCGGTCCAGCCGAGGTCGACGACCTGGCCGTCGGCCCTGCCGCGACCGGCGACCTTGAGCTGTTGCATGTCGAGCTGCAGCGTGCCGGTGAAGTCCGTGAGGTTCAGCGTGCCGACGGCGTCGGTGAGCGAGAAGCGCTCGAGCTTGGCGGTGGCGGCATAGACGATATCGTTGACCGACATCGCGTCGAGCAGCGGGAATTTCAGCGACAGGCTGAGCGCGACATTGCCGCCCAGCCGCTTGGGGTTGTAGAGCAGGTCCTTGGGCAGCCCGAGCCTGGGCTGGGTCAGGAAATTCATGGTCTCCTGCGCCGCGGCCTGCAGTTCGATCTGCATCTCCGTGCGGTGGTCGTCGCCGTCGAGTCCGGTGAGGTCGATGCGCGATTTGCCGACCTTGATGGCGCCGGCCTGCCCACCCTCGACATGGAAGCGGAACGTCGCGCCGTCGAACTGCGCCGTGCCCGACACACCCTTCACCGGCGGCAACGGCGCCAGGTAGTTCACCGTGAGGTCACTGTAGCGCAGCTCGGCGACGGTCCTGGTGATCTTGAGCGCGTCGGGATTCTGGAAGTCGCCCGAGGCCGAGACCATGAGCTTGGCGCTGTCGAGACGGCCGCCGCTGATATTGGCCAGCGCCCAACGCCTCCCGCCGGCGGCCATGCCCGGCAGCCAGAACTCGGCCAGCCGTTCGGTCGGCACGCCCTTGATGCCGGCCTCGCCGTCGAACTGGAAGGCGCGATCATCGATGCGCATCTCGCCCTTCATGCCGAGCTCGACGCCACCCAAGCCGAAGCGGAAATCCTCCAGCTTCACGGCGCTGCGATCGGTGTCGAAAGACATGCGCAGGGTCGCCCAGTCGACCTTGCGTGGCTCGGGCAGCACGCCGGGCACGCCGATCATGCCGCCGCCGCCGTCGAACTGCAGCGCGACGTGGCGCACCTTGCCGTCGCCCGAGGCGCGCAGCCGGATCTGGCCGCTCATCGGCAGGTCGATCTGCGCCAGCGGCGCGAGCTGTGGCGCGGCGGTGGCGAAGGCCGACAGCCTGAGGTCACGCGCGCTCAGCGTCACCTCCATGACCTCGCGCTTGCGGCCGTAGAAGGCGCTCAGCTCCATCTCGGCGACGTGGCCCTTGGCTTCCACGGTCAGCGCGCCCTTGATGCGCAAGCCGTCCTGGTCGCGCTGCATGGTGGCGCGGCCGGCCGGCGCGTCCCAGACGAAACCGGTGGTCTGGTCGTCGACGCGCAGCGAAGCGGCGTTGATGCGCACCTCGGTCAGGCGGCCCAGCGGATGGTCGGTGTTGGGCTCGCGCAGTAGCTGCTCGATGAGGATCGGCAGGATGCGCGCCGAGGGCGCCGCCTCGGGCGGCGGCAGCATCAAATCGATCAGGCCATCCTTGCGGATCACGGCGTTGAGCGCCACGCGGTCGATGACGATCTCGGTTGGCGCGAGCGCGCCGGCCATCAGGGCGCTGGCGCTGACATTGATGGCGACCTCGGGCACCAGGCCGACCAGCGCGTTCTTGGCGTCCCTGGCCTCGATGCCGACCAGGGAGAGCCGCAGCGGCTGCTCCCAGCCGCTCCATGCGACGCGCACGTGCTTGGCGTCCAGCCGCACCGGCCCTTCCGGCGTGTCAAAGGATCGGCCGACATAGGAGCGCAGGAAATCGAGGTCGATCGGCCCTTGGGTCAGGCGCCAGACCAGCAACAGACCAAGCGCGCTGATCCCGATCACGCACGCCGCGAGGACATGCGCGATGGACCGGACAATACGCCCCAGCCTCCTGGTCAAAACACCGGTACTCCTTTGGCTTGACGCTCAGCCCGGGCGCCGGTCAGGTTCATTTTCCTCTTTCGCAGCATCGGCCCGACCGTGCAATGACATTCACCCCCGCGCTGCGGCTGCCCCGCCCACACCACGCCGGGCAGCTGAAAGTCCGCTCCGAACGCTGGCTTGAGAGGCTGCGCGACCTCGGCGAAGGCGGCGGTTGGCCGCCCGATGAGTTGCTGGCGGCGTTGTTCGGCAACAGTCCGTACCTGTCCGAGATCGCTCTATCAGACCCCCGATTCTTGGCCGATCTGTGGCGGGACGGCGCGGACGCGGCGGTCGGTCGCGAGATGGCGCGGCTGGCCGCCCTGCCGGCCGAGCCGGAGCCGCTGGCGGTGGCGCTGCGCCGCGCCAAGCGACATATCGCGCTGGGCGTGGCGGTGGCCGACATGGCCGGCGCCTGGCCGCTCGCCCGCGTCACCCGGGCGCTGAGCGAGTTCGCCGATCTCGCCATCGACCGCCTGCTCGACGCCATCCTGCTCGACATGGAACGCGGCGGGCAGCTCGCGCTGGGCGGCGAGCCCGGGGCGGCGGGCATCACCGTGCTGGGCATGGGCAAGCTCGGCGCTTTCGAGCTGAACTACTCCAGCGACATCGACCTGATCGTGCTCTACGACCGCGAGGCGCCGGCGATCGCGCACGACGACGCCATCGGCGCCAAGCTGGTGCGCGCCACGCGGCGGCTGGTCCAGCTGCTGAGCGAACGCACCGCCGACGGCTACATCTTCCGCACCGATCTGCGCCTGCGGCCCGATCCCGGCTCGACGCCGCTGGCGATCTCGGTGCAGGCCGCCGAGACCTATTACGAGAGCGTCGGGCAGAACTGGGAGCGCGCGGCGATGATCAAGGCGCGGCCGGTGGCCGGCGATCCCGCCATAGGCGCCGCCTTCCTCGATTCGCTCAGGCCCTATATCTGGCGCAAGCATCTCGACTTCGCGGCGATCAACGACATCCATTCGATCAAGCGCCAGATCGACGCCTACCGCGGCACCGGCGCGATCAAGGTGCTGGGCCACAACGTCAAGCTCGGCCGCGGCGGCATCCGCGAGATCGAGTTCTTCGCCCAGACCCAGCAGCTGATCTTCGGCGGCCGCCACCCCACCTTGCGTCTGCGCGGCACGATCGAGGCGCTCGAGGCGCTCAGCGACGCGGGCATGATCACGCGCGACGTCGTCGTCGACCTGACCCGCGCCTACGACTTCCTGCGCCGCCTCGAGCATCGGCTGCAGATGATCGACGATCAGCAGACCCACAGCCTGCCCGAGACCGAGGACGCCGTCGACGCCGTCGCCACCTTCATGGGCTACGACGACGCGGCTGCCTTCCGCGCCGACTTCCTCGACACCTTACGCCTGGTCGAGGGCCACTACGCCAAGCTGTTCGAGGAGGCGCCCAGCCTCGCCGGCCCGGGCGGCAACCTGGTCTTCACCGGCACCGATCGCGATCCCGACACGCTGAAGACGCTGGAAGGCCTGGGCTACCGCGAGGCCGAGCGCGCCTGGGACATCGCCGCGCGCTGGCACCACGGCCGCTACCGTTCGACACACACCGTGCGCGCGCGCGAGCTGCTCACCGAGCTGATGCCGGCGATCCTCAAGGCGCTGGGCGATTCGGCCGATCCCGACCAGGCGCTGCTGCGCTTCGACGCGCTGCTCGCCGGCATGCCCGCCGGCATCCAGATCTTCTCGCTGTTCAAGGTCAACCCGCCGTTGCTCGAGCTGGTCGCCACCATCATGGGCAGCGCGCCGCGCATCGCCACCCATCTGGGACGCCGGCCGATCCTGCTCGATGGCGTGCTGACGCGCGACTATTTCGGCGCCCTGCCCGACCGCGCCAGCCTGAGCGCCGATCTGTCGCGCGCGCTCGACCTCGCCGAGGACGAGCAGGACATCCTCGACATCTCGCGGCGCTGGGCCAACGACCAGCGATTTCGCGTCGGCGTGCAGCAGCTCGCCGGCACGCTCTCGCCCGAGCTCGCCGGCGCGGCCTATAGCGACATCGCCGAGGCGGTGCTGGGCGAGCTGCCGGCGCGCATCGAGCGCATCTTCGCCGACCAGCACGGCCAGATCGCCGGCGCCGCGTTCGCCATCGTGGCGCTGGGCCGGCTCGGCAGCCGCGAGATGACCGCCTCCTCGGACCTCGACCTGATCTTCATCTACGAAGCGCCCGAGGGCAGCGAGCAATCCGACGGCGAGCGGCCGCTGACGCCAGGCCACTACTACGCCCGGCTGATGCAGCGCGTCGTCAGCGCGTTGAGCGCGCCGACCAACGAGGGCACGCTCTACGAGGTCGACATGCGCCTGCGGCCCTCCGGCAACAAGGGCCCGCTGGCGACCTCGCTCGGCGCCTTCGAGACCTATCAGCGCGACTCGGCCTGGACCTGGGAGCACCTCGCTTTGGCCCGCGCGCGCGTCGTGTCGGGGCCCCCGCTGCTGGCCGCGCGCATCGACGCGGCGATCGCCGCCGCGCTGTCACGGCCGCGCGGCCGCGAGTCCCTGCTGCGCGACGTCCAGGAGATGCGCGCACGCCTGGTCGAGCATCGCCCATCCAAGAGCCTGTGGGATTTCAAGCTGCTGCGCGGCGGCTTCTTCGATATCGAGTTCGCCGCGCGCTACCTGATGCTGCTGCACGCGCACGCCAAGCCGTTCCTGCTGGCGCGCCACGTCGTCGACACGCTGGTGCTGCTGCGCGATGCGCGCATCCTCGCGCCCGACGCGGCGGCGGCGTTGATCGAGGCCCATCGCCTGTGGTCCTCGCTGCAAGGCCTGATGCGGCTGGCGCTGGAGGAGCAGGACGAAGCGTTCGACGAGGCCAAGGCGCCGGAGGGCCTGCGCCGCCTGCTCGCCAAGGCCGGCGGTGTCGACAGGTTCGAGCTTCTGCGCGAGAAGGTGCGGGCGACGGCCGACGCCGCCCACGCGGTCTACGCCGAGATCATCGAGAAGCCGGCGGCCGCCCTGCCGCCACGCGAGGAGGAGAAGACATGAGCGTCGAGGAAGGCAAGAAGGCACCGGACTTCACCGCCGCCACCGATGGCGGCAAGAAGCTGAAGCTCAGCGACCTGCGCGGCAAGGCGGTGATCCTGTACTTCTATCCCAAGGACGACACGCCGGGCTGCACCAAGGAGGCCTGCGGCTTCCGCGACTCGCTGCCGAACTTCGGCAAGGCGAAAGCGACGGTGATCGGCGTGTCCAAGGACGGCATCGCGCGACACGACAAGTTCAAGGCCAAGTACGATCTCAACTTCCCGCTGGTGGCCGACGAGGACGGCAAGATCTGCGAGAAGTACGGCACGTGGATCGAGAAGAGCCTCTACGGCCGCAAGTACATGGGCATCGACCGCGCGACGTTCCTGATCGACGGCACCGGCACGGTGCGCAAGATCTGGCGCAAGGTGAAGGTGCCCGGCCACGTCGAGGAGGTGCTCGACGCGGCCAAGGGGCTCTAATTGGGACCGCCGGCGGTCCCAGAAACAACCTACTCCGCCGCCTTTGGCATGCGCTTGGGCTTGAGGTGCTGCACTTTGGGCATCACCTCCTTCGACAGGAGCTCGAGCGATCGGTGCCAGGCCTTGGGGTTCTCGACATAGTCGAAGCCGAACACCAGCAGCTGGCCGAAGCCGCCGACTTCGTCATAGACCTTCTCGATCTTCTCGATCACGGTCTTCGGCGAGCCGACGATCCAGTTGTGCTTGGCGCAGTATTCCGGCGTGACGTCGGAATCGGCGTGGTTGGTATCGACCTTGAGGTATTCGAGGAAGCCGAACTGCCCCAGGAGCGGCAGGAAGTAATCGCGCATCATGCGGCCCATCATCGAGCCGACCGATAGCCGCATCGCCTCCGCGTCGGTATCCGCCACGAACACTTCGCGCACCATGCGCCACTCGCCACGATCGGCGATCCGGCCGCCCTTCGCGGCGCCGATCTCCACCGCCTCCCAATGGCTGCTGACATAGGCCGGGCTGAGATTGAGGCTCATCGGCAGGAAACCCCGCTCGCCGGCGAGCTTCAACGTGTCGGAACCCTTGCTGAGACCGGCGACACCGATCGGCGGATGCGGTGTCTGCAGCGGCTTGATGTGGTGCTTGAGGAAGCCGAACATCGTCTCCGGCGAGGTGACGTGCCAGAACTTGCCCTTGTAGTCGAAGGGCTCCTTGGCGCTCCACATCTTCAGGATGATATCGAGCGCCTCGCGCGTCATCTCGCGGTTGACGCCGGACATGCCATCGACATTGAACATCGTCCAGTCGCTCGGCAGGCCCGAGGCGGCAATGCCGAAATTCAGCCGGCCGCCGGAAATGTGGTCGAGCATGGCGACGCGGTTGGCCAGCTCCGCCGGGTGGTGATAGGGCAACAGGAAGCCGCCCGGCCCTAGCCGGATGTTCTTGGTCTGCATCAGCGCCTGCGCCACCAGCAGGTCGGGCGATGGATGCGGTTCCCATGGCGCGGTGTGATGCTCGCCGATCCAGCACTCGGCGAAGCCGAGCTCGTCGAGCCAACGAATCACCTGGAGATCCCACTCGTGGCCCGCCGCCAACGGCCGCTCCGGCGGATGCGACGGCATGGTGAAGTACCCGAACTGCATGCTGGTCCTCCCACTGACACGCCGGAACCACGATCGTGCCCGGCTGGCTGCGAGTCTTGCGCGGCCTCACAACCGAGTCACGCGGGCAATGGGTCAGCGGGACTTACCCGAAATACCTTCCGTCATCTCGAGTGCAGTGAAGGATTTCTCGGTAATGAACGATCCCTTGCTCGCTGCACTTCGACGAATTCAACCATCGTCCTTCGCTGCGCTCAGGACGACACCCGCTTAGGGCGCCGCGTAGCGCGTGAGGACGAGGCGCGGCGGCTTGCCCTTGTCCTCGATCTCGCGCAGCACAAGCGCACCGCCGTCGGCCAGTGACGCGATATCGATCGAGCCGGCCAGCTCGACCCGCCAGCGCACGCCGCCCGTGGGCAACAGTGCGATGACCGTCCGTTTGTCGTTGGGTTCGGCGGCGTAGCTGACATAAACCGCTGCCGAACCGGCGCGCTCGATGGTGGAGCAGCGCAATCCACCGGTGTCGATCCGGCGCGTGATGCCGCGCCCGATCTCGTGCCAGACGATCTCGGATTTCCTGACGTGGTTCGCGCGATAGTCGACGTCCTCGACGGCGCGGACGTGAGTCTGTGGCCCGATAGGCTTGGCGCATCCCACGCCATCGTCGACACCGACGATGTCGTGCTGCTCGAGCTTGCGGCCGTCGGCAGAAATCCGCCGCAGCGCCGGCCGTTCCCGGCGCTCCTCGGCATCCATGAGCAGTAGGCTCGCGCCGCCATCGGGCAGCGGCCAGGCATCGTGGGTGAAGTCGGGAAACCCTTTGGAACCGCGCTCCCACATCATCTTGCCGGCCTTGTCGTAGCGCGCGTACCACCATTGCGGCGGGCCGAAGCTGTGCGAGCCGATCGCGAGCAGCGAGCCGTCGTGCAGGCGCGTCAGCTTCGAGGCCATGCGGGCGATCACCGTGCCGGGCCCGCCGAAGCGCCGCGGGCCATTGGCGACGGCGGCGACCATGCCGCCGGTGTGATTGAGCGCCAAGAGGCGGCTGGCGCCTTCGTCGATATCCTCGCGCGTCGACCAGGCCTGGAAGATCCAGGTACGCGACGGCTCCGACGCGTCGATCGCGGCGGCGCGCATGCGCGCATGGCCGTTGACCCCGCCCGGCACGGCCAGGCGCCGCGTCCACAGGTCCTTGCCGGCGCCGTCGATCGCCACGATGCGCAGCGCCTCGAGGGAATTCACGCGCCCCCTGCGCCCCTCGACAGCGGCGATCACCACGCCGCCATCCGGCCGCGCCTCGATCCGCAGGACGCCAAAAGCGCTGCCATCGGCCGGCATCTCGCGTTCGACCGAGGGCAGCTCGACCGGGCGTTGCCACAGCACCACGGGCGTTTGCGCGACGGCGACGCCCGCCAGCGCCAGCGTCGCGCCGACCGCGGCGATGGCCGCCCCCAGCCTCATGACGTGCGATAGCCGGTGATGCGGGCTGCCGTCTGGCTCGTGGACCGCACCATGATCGCGCCGCCATCAGGCGTCGCGGCGGCGCGCACGTCGTCGGCGTCGGTGTCGAAGATCCTGTGGCCGCCGCGATCGTCGATCTTGGTCGCCGTGACCAGGACAACAGCATCACCCGAGCGCGTCATCGCTCAGCCGGCACCGGGACCAAGGTCCACCTTGCGCACGACGCCGCGGCCGACAGCGGCAGGACGATCATCGCCACGACCTTCCCCCAAAGGACAGAGCGATGGTGACTGGCCTTCTTCCCTTCTCCCCGCCTTCGCGGGGAGAAGGGTGAATCCGCGGAGCCATATGTGATCGCCCTGTCCCGCAGCGGAAGGAAAAACGCGGCACCCTAGACAATCTGATTCTTCAGATTGGTCTCGCCGCGATAGAGCCGGTCGAGGTTCTCCATCAGCAGGTCAAGCACGTTGTCCTCGTACTTGCGGGTCTCGCCGGCGGTGTGCGGCGTCACCAGAACCTGCGGCATGGTCCAGAGCGGCGACGTGGCGGCCAGCGGCTCCTCGACCGTGACGTCGATGCCGGCGCCAGCGATCTGGCCGGCGTTGAGCGCGGCGATCAGCGCCGGCTCGTCGACCACCTTGCCGCGCGCGACGTTGATCAGGAAGGAAGAGGGTTTCATCGCCTTGAGCGCCGCCTCGCTGATCAGCTTCTCGGTCTGCGGCGTCAGCGGGCAGGTCAGCGCCACGTAGTCCGCGCGCGGCAACACGTCGAGCAGCTTGCCGTCGGCCACCACCTCGTGCGCCGCCGCCGCGCCCTTCGAGGGATCGCGCTTGGTGCCAATGACATGCATGTCGAAAGCCCTAGCAAGCGTCGCCAGCCGGCTGCCGATGCGGCCCATGCCGACAATCACCAGCGTCTTGCCACCCAGCTCGTCCTCGCGCTTGGAAAGATCGCCGATCATGCCGCGCCACAGCTTGGCGTGCTGGTTGTCGCGGCCGAGATGGAGCTGGCGCGACATGGCGAGGATCAGCGCGATCGCGTGCTCGGCCACCGCCCGCTCGTTCGAGCCCTGCGCGCTGGCCAGCCGCACGCCTTTGGCCCGGAGCGCGTCCTTGTCGTACTGGTCGACGCCGGCGCTGATCGACTGGATGAAGCGCAGCTTGTTGGCCTTGGGCAGCAGGTCGTTGCGCCACATGCCCGATACGAGCACGACGTCGGCATTGGGGATCGCCGCCTCATACTCCTCGCGCGTCCGCACCTCGGTGAACTTGATGTTGCTGCCGCGCACCTTGAAGCGGTCGCCCATGCGATAGGCGACGTGGGCGAACAGGATCGACAGCGCCTCGCGCGCCGGCAAGCCATTGGACATGACTGGTGACTCCCCTTCCCGCATCGGGTCTGCTGGCGATGATGCGGATCGTGGCATGGAACTGCAACATGGCGCTGGAGCGCAAGGTCGAGGCGCTGCTCGACCTGCGGCCGGATATCGCCGTGATCAGCGAATGCGCCCGGCCCGACCTGCTGCGCGCCCGCTCGCCCGGGGACTGGCTGCCTGATGATCCGATATGGATCGGCAATAATCCGCACAAGGGCCTCGCGGTGCTGGCCTTCAATGGCTACCGCGTCCGGCTCTGCGAGACCTACGATGCCAATCTGCGCCACATCGCCCCGGTCCATGTCGAGGGGCCGACGCCCTTCACCCTGCTCGCCGCCTGGGTGAATTCGGGTGGCCTGCGCAAGTACCGGCTCGGCCCGCTGCGCCGCGCGCTCACCCGTTATCGCGACCTGCTGACGGCGCGGCCAGCCGTCATCGCAGGCGACCTCAATCACAACGTGATCTGGGACAAGCCCGGCTGGCGCGGCAACCACGCCACGGCGGTGCGGTTGATGGCCGAGCAAGGTCTGGTCAGCGCCTACCACGCCGTACGCGGCGAGGCGCATGGCCAGGAAACCACGCCAACGATCTACTGGCGCGACCGCACGCGCGACGGGCCGACCTACCACATCGACTACGTCTTCCTGCCCGAGGCCTGGATCCCCCACATCACCTCCCTCCACGTCGGCGCCTTCGAGCCGTGGTGCGGCGCGGGCTTGAGCGACCATGTTCCGGTGATTGTCGATGTCGCCGATCCCGCCCCATGCTGAGAAGGCTGCGGCGCAGCCGTCTCGACGCATGGCAACGCACCCGGTGCGCGGCCCACCCTTCGGGCACGCCCGTTGGGCGCTCCTCGGGGTGAGGTGAGGATTTGCGTCGCCGGCCCGCGGCGGCTATAGCGCGCGGCCATGGCTCATCGTCCTCATGATCGTGGCGGCCGCCGGCCGTCTCGCGCTCCCGAACCGCGTGTCTTCGAGCGCGAGCGCGGCGGCGCGCCGGGCGGTGGCCAGGTCTGGCTCTTCGGCCGTCATCCGGTAACGGCGGCGCTGGCCAATCCGCAGCGCCGGGTGTTTCGCGTGCTGGCCACGGCGGAGGCAGCCGAGCGTCTGCATGAGGATCTCGCGAAGATCGATCTGAAGGACCGCGCCCTGCCGCAGCCCGAGATCGTGCCACGCGACCGCATCGCCGCCCATCTGCCCGGCGGCGCAGTGCATCAGGGCCTGCTGGCGGCGGTCGGCGCCCTGCCCGAGCCGACGCTCGACGACATCCTGGCGCGCGGCGGCGAGAAGGCCGTGGTCGTGGCGCTCGACCAGGTCACCGATCCGCACAATGTCGGCGCCATCCTGCGCTCGGCCGAGGCCTTTGGCGCCTCGGGCGTGCTGGTGACCGAGCGCCATGCGCCGGACGAGACCGGCACCCTGGCCAAGGCGGCGTCGGGCGCGCTGGAGCGCATGCCGCTGATGCGCGCCACCAACCTCGCGCGCACCTTGCGTGAGCTGAAGGAGGCCGGCTTCTGGGTGATCGGCCTGGACGAGCGTGGCAACCAGTCGCTGGCGGCCACCAAGCACGATGGGCGCATCGTGCTCGTGATGGGCGCCGAGGGCGAAGGCCTGCGACGACTGACCCTGGAGCATTGCGATCTGCTGGCACGTCTGCCGATGCGCGGCTCGATGCCCAGCCTCAACGTGTCCAACGCGACCGCCGTGGCGCTCTACGAACTGGTGCGCGACCGGCAGGACGGGCTGACGCTTGACTTCTTCTGAGCGCGTTACGATCCGACGCGCCCGGCCGGCGGATGCCGACGCCGTCGCCGCGCTGGCGCATGCGCTCAGCCTCCAGGACAGCGAGCCGACCGGCAACTTCACGCCTGAGGCCATGCGCCAGGCGGTGTTCGACGATCCGCGCGTGCGCGTGCTGGTTGCCGAGATCGAGGGCAAGGTCGTGGGCTACGTGATGTTCCATGACAGCTACGACACCGCCAACGCCGCGCGCGGCCTGTACCTCAACGACATCATCGTCGAGGAAAGCGTGCGCGGCGGGGGCGTGGCACGCCGACTGATGGCCGCCGTCATGCGCGAGGCCAAGAAGCAGGGCGATGTCTTCGTCTGGTGGATCGCCAAGCCGACCAATGCCCGGGCGCTGGCCTTCTACAAGAAGCTCGGCGCGATCCAGGTGCCGACCGTGACGCATGCGATCTTCGGCGAGTCATTCGATAGACTAGCGAAGGAATCCGAAGAGCCGTAGATCCCAGGCGCAATTTCCTCTGTCATCCCGAGCGCAGCGAGGGATCCAGGGTGTGCCTGGATCCCTCGCTGCGCTCGGGATGACAAGCAGTCAGGGGAAGCTGACATGGGCCGCAAGATCCTTTTCATCACCACCGACCAGCAGCGTTACGACGCGCTGGGCCGCAACGGCGGTACGGTGGCGCGCACGCCGGTGGTTGATCGTTGGGCGGCCGACGGCGTGCGTTTCACGCGCGGCCACGCGCAGGCCGTCGTCTGCATGCCGGCGCGCTCGACCATGACCACCGGGCAATACGTGCGCACGCACGGCGTGTGGATGAACGGCGTGCCGTTGCCCGAGGACTCACCCAGCGTCGCGGCCTATCTCAAGGAAAAGGCCGGCTATCGCACGGCGCTGATCGGCAAGGCGCATTTCGAGCCCTTCCTCGATCCCAAGGGCCGCTTCTACGAGAACCGCATGGGTCGGCTGGGCGAGCACGGCCCGCATCGCGGCTTCGACCACATGGAGCTGGCCGCGCATGGCGCGCGCGGGCCGCTGCACTATCCGCAGTGGCTGGCCAAGAGCCACCCCAAGGTGGTCGACGGTTTCTACAACGTGCTCAAGCAACCCAGCCTGGAGCAGAACTCGGCCGGTGGCGGCGACACCGGGGCGATCCAGGTCAGTCACCACCCGGTCGATCGCAAGCTCTATCACACCGACTGGGTGGCCGATCGCGCCATCGCCTGGCTGGATTCATTGCCCGACGATAGCGATTGGTTCTGCTGGGTGAGCTTCCCCGATCTGCATCATCCCTGGGATCCGCCACGGTCCGAGATCGGTCGTCACCCATGGCGGCGGGAGAATCTGCCGGCGAACTGGCCGGCCGATCGCGCAGCGGCGCTGGCGATGATGGCCGACAAGCCCAGGCATTGGCGCGAGTGGTACGAGGGCAAGACGGTGACCTGCTTCGAGGCGCCGCCCGATTTCGTGCCGGCGAACCTTGGCGCCGACCAGCTGCGCGAGATCAACGCGCTCACCCATGTCGAGAACGAGCTGATCGACGAGGCCTGCGGGCGCGTATGGGACGCGATCGCCAGGCGTGGCTGGGCCGACGACACCGATGTGCTCTTCACCACCGACCACGGCGAGCTGCAGGGCGATTTCGGCCTGCTGTTCAAGGGCCCCTACCACGTCGACGCGCTGATGCGCCTGCCGTTCGTCTGGAAGCCGGCGAAGAGCGCCGGCGTGGCACCGGCTGTTGTCGATCGACCGGTCGGCCAGCTCGACCTCGCACCGACCTTCTGCGCCATCGCCGGCCTCGACACGCCGGCATGGATGCAGGGCAGGCCGTTGCCGGCGAGCGCGACCGAGGCCGAGTCGCAGAAGCGCGAGCGCGTCATCACCGAGTGGGACAGCGAGTTCAAGGGCATCAGCCTGCATCTGCGCACGATCTACCGCGACGGCTTGGTCTGCACGGTCTACGAGAAGAGCTCGCTGTATGACGGCGATGGTTCGGTCGGCGAACTCTACGATTGCGTTAACGATCCGCTGCAGCGGCGCAATCTCTGGCACGAGCCGGTCTGGCAGACGCGCAAGAAAGACCTTATCGCCGACCTCTACGCCAGCCTGCCGCCCGCGCGCTCGCCGAGACTGGAAGCGGTTGCCAGCGTGTGACAGCTCCACCGTCGTCCTGGGCGCAGCGAAGGACCTGGCGGTGGAGCGAACGGACACGGCGTCGGAAACTGGCCGCGATAGTGCGACATCTTTCACTCCGCTCAGGATGACAATAGGAGAAACCCATGAGCCGCCTGATGATCATCAACGGGCCGAACCTCAACATGCTGGGCGTGCGTGAGCCGCACATCTACGGCACCACGACCCTGGCCGCCATCGAAGCGAGTTGCCGCGAGCTGGCGGGAGAGCTCGGCGCGTCGGTCGCCTGCCACCAGTCCAACCACGAGGGCGCGATCGTCGAGCTGATCCAGGCCGCGCGCGAGAGCGCCGACGCGATCATCATCAATCCGGCCGCCTACTCCTTCACCTCGATCGCGATCTACGACGCGTTGAAGATGTTCGAGAAGCCGATCATCGAGGTGCACATCTCCAACATCCACGCCCGCGACGAGTTGCACCGCCATTCCAAGCTGTCGAGCGCCGTCACCGCGGTGATCGCCGGGCTCGGCCCCTATGGCTACATCGTCGCCATGCAGGTAGCTGTGCGGCTGGTCGGCAAGCTGCCGGAGTCGTGGTCGGCGCCGCTGCGCAGCGGGCCGCGCTGACATGCCCCTGATGATCCTGGTCGCCGGGCCCTATCGCTCCGGCACCGGCGACGATCCAGTCAAGATCGCCGCCAATGTGCGCGCCATGATGGACGCGGCGCTCCAGCTGTTCCGCGCCGGCCACCTGCCGGTGCTGGGCGAGTGGTACGCCCTGCCGCTGATCGAGCATGCCGGCTCGACCGGCATCGGCGACGCGGTGTTCAACGAGATCTTCCATCCCGTCGCGCGTCGGCTGGTCGCCAAATGCGATGGCTGCCTGCGCATCGGCGGCCCCTCCGCCGGCGCCGACGAGATGGTGGCGCTAGCCCGCGCGGCCGGTCGACAGGTGTTCCACTCGTTGAGCGAGATCCCGTCGCCCGACGCCTGACTTGTCTGGACAAGTGAATGCGCTTCGGGCACGCTGCTTGGCATGACCTCGCCGCTCACGGTCCGCGATTCGCGCGACGACGACTTGCCCTCTATCACCGCCATCTACGGCTACCATGTGCGCCATGGCCTGGCGTCGTTCGAGGAGGAAGCGCCGCCGCTCGAGGAGATGGCGAAGCGGCGCGCCGGCTATCTTGCGGCTGGTTACCCGTACATCGTCGCCGAGGCCGAGGGCCATGTGTTGGGCTACGCCTACGTCAGCGCCTACCGGCCACGGCCGGCCTACCGCTTTGCGGTCGAGAACTCGGTGTACATCGATCAGGACGCGCGCCGCGGCGGCATCGGCTCGGCGCTGCTGCCCGTGCTGATCGGGCGCTGCGTGGCGCTGGGCTATCGCCAGATGATCGCGGTGATCGGCGACAGCGCCAACGCCGCCTCGATCGGCCTGCACGCCAAATTCGGCTTCCGCGAGATCGGCGTCATCCGCTCGATCGGCTTCAAGCACGGCCGCTGGGTCGATTCGGTGCTGATGCAGCGCGCGCTGGGCGATGGCGACGGCACGATGCCGCGTTGACCTCTGTCATCCCCAGCCAGCGAGGGATCCAGGCAGCTTCCTGGATCCCTCGCTGCCCTCGGGATGACAGCGAGCGATCATGTCTCGACCTTAATACCGTTCTCCTTGACCACGCGCGTCCAGCGTTCGGTCTCCTTGACCAGCAGCGCTTGGTAGGCCTCCGGCGTGCTGCCGGTGATGATGTAGCCGAGATCGACGAACCGCTTGGCCGTCTCGGGTTCCTTGATGATCCGGGCCACCGCTTGGTTGAGCCGCTCGATGGTCGGCCGTGGCGTGCCTGACGGCGCCACCAGGCCGAAATACACCGCCGACTCGAGGCCCTTGTGGCCGACCTCGCCGACCGTCGGCACGTCGGGTGCCAGCGGCGAGCGCTGGTCCGCGGCGATCAGCAGGCCGGTCATCTTGCCGGCCCTGACATGGGTCGCGCTCGGCAGGATGACGTCGAAGATGCACGGCACATGGCCGCCCATCACGTCGCGCAGCGCGTCGGAGGCGCCCTTGTAGGCGACGTTCTCGATGTTGAGCTTGGCGTGGTTGCGGAATTGCTCGGCCCACAGATGCGGCATGTTGCCGACACCCGAAGTGGCATAGCGCACGCGCTGTGGCTGCTTGTTGGCCCACTCCGCGAACTGCGCGTAGGTCTTGACCGGCAGATCGACGTTCATGGCGCCGAAGAGCGGGATGTCGACGATGGTAGAGATCGGCGCGAAGTCCTTCAGCGGATCGTAGGGCTGCTTGAAGCCCAGCGCCGCGTTGGTCGCCAAGGTCGTGGTGCCGAGCAGCAGGGTTGTGCCGTCGGGCTTGGACTTGGCGACGATGTCCATGCCGACGATGGTGTTGCCGCCGGCCCGGTTCTCGACGATGACCTGCTGGCCCAGGATCGGCGTCAGCTTCTCCGCCATGATACGCGCGGTGACGTCGGTGGCGCCGCCGGGGATATAGGGCACGATGATGCGCACCGTCTGGCCCGATTGCGCGAGCACCGCCTGCGGCGCCACGATGGTAAAGCCGGCCGCGCCGGCCAGCATGCCGCGTCTGCTGATCATGGAATTCCTCCTGTCGGTCATCGTTTGAGCAACCGCGCGGCGGCGGTCAGCACCTTCGCCCGCTTGGCGATCTCCGCCATGCTCATGTCAGGCTTGTAGAGCGCGGAGCCGATTCCGAAGCCGTCGGCGCCCGCCTCCCAATAGGCCGGCATGGTGCGGTCGCTGACGCCTCCGACTGGCAGCATCAGCGTGTCCTTGGGAAACACTGCGCGCAGCGCCTTGAGCACCGGAGGCGTCAGCATCTCGCCGGGAAACAGTTTCAGCCCGTGCGCGCCGGCCTTCAGCGCGGCGAATCCCTCGCTCGGCGTGGCGATGCCCGGCAGGCAGACCAGATTGCGCGCGCGGGCGTGGCGTACGATGTCGAGATCGGCGTGCGGCATCACGATCAGCCGGCCGCCGGCATCGGCGACGCGATCGACGTCGGCCGTGCTCATCACCGTGCCGGCGCCGACCAGGTGGATGGGATGCGCCTGGGCCAGCCGGGCGATGCTCTCGAACGGCCGCGGCGAGTTCAGCGGCACCTCGATGATGATGAAGCCAGCCTCGACCAGCGCCTCGCCGATCGCCGGCGCCTCCTCGGGCGTGATGCCGCGCAGGATCGCGATCAGGGGGCACTTCGAGAGCGCGGCGCGCAGGATTCCGCTCGACATGTCAGCCGATCATGCCGGCGGCGCGCGCGATTCGCCACAGGCCGCGTGGTGTGACGTCCTCGTCGGCGATGCGCGACTCGATGCCCTGCGCCGCGAGCACCCGTCGATAGGCGGCGCAGAGCGGCCGCGCGCCGATCAGGGTCGGTGAGTCGGCGGACTCGCGATGCAACGCCGCGGCGATTTCGGCGCCGATCAGCAGCCCCGAGAGATAGCTCGGCGCGTCGGCGGCCGAGAGCCGCTCGAACAGACCCAGGGTGCGGACCGCGAACAGTCGATGCAAGAGGTCGTCGCCATGATGCAGCCCGACCTCGGCGCCGGCCTCGAAGGCGGCGGCGTTGAGGTCGGGCATGGCGTCCGCCGCCATCAGCCGGCCGAGAATGGAGTGCTGGCGCAGCACGGCGAAGATCTCGCCGGTCATGTAGGTCGCGAACGACACGATGCGGCCCGACGCCACCCGCGCCCACTTGCTATGCGTGCCCGGCAGGATGAACAGACCTGACGCCTCGTCGGACTCGAGCGCGCCGAAGATCTGCGTCTCCTCTCCGCGCATCACGTCGGGCGCCAGGCCGGGCACTTGCCGGGCGACGCCCGGCACGACTCTGAGCGCACGGCCAGGCGCCGTGCTCAGGCCGGGCGCGAGGTCGGCGAAGCCGCCGGGGCACGCGACGTAGGGCGCTTCGATCCAACCCTGCTTGCTGCCGATCATGCCCGAGGCGATCGACGGCAGGTCCGGCCAGCCGGCGACGAAGCTGCGAAGAGCGCCGGCGAAGTCGCTATCCCCGACCGCGAGGATGCCCGGCCCGCCGGCGCGCCGATCAAGGATCGCGCCGTCGGCCGCGATCAGCCAGCCACGCAGAGACGTCGTGCCCCAGTCGAGGGCGATCAGCGCGGCGGCCACCTACTCCGCCGCCAAGGCGCGCTGATCTTGGAGTGAGTCTGCCGGCACGCGCACCCAGCCTTCCATCAGGCGACGCGCGCTGCGGCTCATGATCGCCTTGGTGACGATCCATTCATTGCCCCGCTTCATCGCCTCGGCGCCGACCGCCAGCGTGCCGGAGGGATGGCCGAAGCGCACGGTGCCGTCCTGCGCACGATCGCCTACCGTGCGCGCGACGATGGTGCCGGGGATCGCGGCGGCGACGGCGAGCGCCACCGCGCCGGTGCCGGTCATGGCGTGGTGCAGCTTGCCCATCGACAGGATGCGGGCGCAGAGCTGCAGGTCCTTGGCCGCCACCGCCTTGCCGCTCGAGGCGACGTAGTCCCGCGGCGGCGCGACGAAGGCGAGCTTGGGCGTGTGTGGTCGCTCGCGCGTCGCCGCCTCGGCGCTCCTCGCCAGGCCCATCGCCACGGTGCCTGACGCGCGGATCTTCTCACAGCGCGCCAAGAGCGCGGCATCGCCGTTGATGTCGTCCTGCAGTTCCGTACCCTTCAGCCCCAGCGCCGCCGCGTCGACGAAGATGGTGGGGTTTCCCGCGTTGATCAGCGTGACGTCGAACGTGCCCACGCCGGGCACGTCGAGCTGGTCGACGAGCCGGCCCGTGGGGAACATCGGCCCGCCTTCGTCGTCCTCGCCACCGCCCGGCTCGAGGAACTCGATGCGGATCTCGGCCGCCGGGAAGGTCACGCCGTCGAGCTCGAAGTCACCCTCCTCCGCCACCTCGCCGCCGCGCATCGGCACGTGGGCGACGATGCGCTTGGCGATGTTGGCCTGCCAGATGCGCACGACCGCCACGCCGTCGCGCGGCGCGGCCACCAGGCCCTCGCTGATCGCGAACGGCCCGACCGCCGCGGTGAGGTTGCCGCAATTGCCCGACCAGTCGACCACCGGCTTGTCGATCACCACCTGGCCGAACAGATAGTCGACATCGCAATCCGGTCGGCTGGAGCGCGACAGAATCACCACCTTGCTGGTGCTCGATGTGGCGGCACCCATGCCGTCGATCTGCTTGCCGTAGGGATCGGGGCTGCCGATCACCCGCAGCAGCAGGCGGTCGCGCGCCGGACCCGGCGGCGGCAGCGCGCTCTCGTGGAAGAACACGCCCTTGCTGGTGCCGCCGCGCATGTAGATCGCGGGAATGCGGAGCTGGGTCATCGCATGACCTTCACGTCGACGATCAGCGCCACCTTGTCCTTCTTCATGCAGCGCGGGTTGCCCTGGCAGGACTCGGCCATGACCTCTTCGATCCGGTAAGTGAGCGTCACGCGCTTGCCGATGATATTCCAGCTGCAGAAGTCGAAGCTGGCCAGCTCGGTGAACTCCTTGCCGCGCGTATCCTTCAGCACCATGTAGCAGGCGCGATCGCCGTTCTGCAGCTGCTGGACGATGCCGATGCTCTGCTTGGTCTGGTCGCCGACCTTCACCATGCCATACGGCAGCGGCGCGCTCTGGGCGAACGAGTTGAGCGGTGCCACGAGCACACCCAGCAGGGTGGTGCCGAGAACGAACCTGGACGGCATGGGACTCCCCGACGAAATCTCGTTGGGGAGTATAGCCGAAACCTACTCCGCCGGCTTGATCCGCGGCGCCGTCGCCGTGCGCTCGTCGGGCAGGAAGCTGAGCGCGACCAGGGTGAAGGTGGCGACACCGGCCAGCATCAGCAGCAGGGTCGGGAATCCGGCCGCCTTGACCGACGGGCCGAGCAGCGCCGTCACCAGCGAGCTGCCGGTGAAGCCGATCGCCAGCCGCGTGCCGGTGACGCGCGAGCGCATCCTGTCGTCTATGTAACGCACGATCATCGCGTCGGTGAAAGGGATCGCGCCGAAGACGAAGATCATGTAGGCGATGGCGACCACGACAAGCGCCCAGCCGCTGACCTGCGAGGCGAGGATGAACAGCGAGATCTGGCAGAGGATGATCGGCAGATAGATGCGCTTGAGCGGATAGCGGTCGATCATCGAGCCGACGACCAGCTGGGCCAGCGAGCCCACGGCGAAGATCATGAAGACCGCCACGCCCAGCAGCCAGGGATCGCCCGCCAGCGCGGCCACGCCGGCCTTCAGCATCTCGCCGCTGCCGTTGGTGGTGAAGCTGAAGACGATGCTCCCGCTCATCGCCGTCAAGGTCATGATGATGAAGACCTTGGCCATCACCGAGGGCGGCAGGTCGAGCATCTTGGGCTTGCGCTTGGCCGGCGCGGCGGTCTCCTGGGGCACCAGCACGGCGAAGGCCACCGCGGCGGCGAGGCAGATCACGCCGGGCACGACATAGGCCATTTGCCAGCCCAAGCGCGTCGCCAGCCATACCGAGACGCTGGCGCCGATGGCGATGCCGAGATTGCCGACCAGGCCGTTGACGCCGATGGTGAAGCCCGGCTTCTCGGCGTTCTGCACCAGCATCGGGATGCCGACCGGGTGGTAGATCGAGGCGAAGGCGCCCATCACCGTCATGGCGATGCCGATCTGCCAGGGCGTCGAGGTCAGCGCGATCACCAGGCTGGAGACGCCCAGCCCGGCGAAGAAGATGATCATCATCGCCCGGCGGCCCCACTGGTCGCCGAGCTTGCCCGACACGATCGAGCCCGCGCCGAACATGAACAGCGAGCCGAAGGCGTAGGGCGTGAGCTCCTTCCAGTCCGTGCCCCACACGCCGGCGATCACGCTCACCGTGTAGAGGAAGACCACCAGGACCCAATGGTCCATAGCGTGGCCCAGATTCAACAGCAGGGCGGTCGGACTCGTGTTCTTCACAGGCGCTCACTCCCGAAAGCCCACGCAGACTACGCCCCTCCCCCGTGTCGTGCACGCGCGAAACCGACGAGAATTGTCTCGTTCGAGACACGCGATCGACTGGAGGGCACAAGAGGCCGACGGCGGAGATTCGACGCGCGGAGGCCTGTCGCCCCCAAGCCCGCCCCGGGACGGCGGCGACCGCCGACCGAACCATCACCGGTCGAAATAGCCGAGGTAGTCGATACCCAGGATGCCGAGCGCGAGCCCGATCGCCGCAGCGACGAACCACGCCGCCTTGTGCGCCCGCGGCGCGGCTTTCCAGTAGTGGCGATTGGCGTTCTGTTGGTCGAGATCGGGCGGCGGCGCGGCGCCGGGAAACAGCAGCATCGCCATCCCCAACAGGATCAGTATCGGCGAGATGGCAAACAACTTCGGAACATAGACGCCCCATCCCGTCAGCGCGATGGCGTTGGCAAGCAAGATCACCAGGCCGACGCCGATCAGGCAGGGCGGAACCAGAAGACGCGGCGACACCACCATGACGCGCTCGCCGGCCCAGCCTCAGTTGATGGGCCGCGCGCCCACGATCAGGGGCACCAGGTCGGTCTTCTTGCAATTGACGTCACCCTGGCAGGATGCCGCCTGGACCTGATCGAGACGCCAGGTCAGCGTCACACGCCGGCCCGTGAGCGACGGCTTGCGTTCACACAACTCGAATTCCGCGATTTCCTCCGAAGTGACGCCGCGCTCGTCGGCGATGCGCATGTAGCAGCCGCGGTCACCGGCCTCCGAAGACAGGACACGGGCCGTTGCCGGCTTGGTGTGCGGGCCGACCCTGACCGTCGCGGGAGCGCCGGCCGGAGCGGGCGCCGGGCTCGGCGAGGCCTGGCGAGCCGGCGGCGGTGTGGCCGCAGGCTCCTTCGTCTGCGCCATTTCCGGCAAGTCGGAGCGCGCGTCGCCAGTCATCGACGAGGCGCGGTGATCGCCCGATCGCGCCAACGCAGACGACGCCATCAGCGCCGCGCCCAGCGCGGACGCCGCCAGCAGATATCGCATTGTCATGAAGAGCCTTTCGAGCCGAGGGGAGGCACAGGGGCGCGAAAGCTAGACGCGGATTGAGGCCGCGTAAAGGCCGCGCGCCTGGCACCGCCGGCCCTGTCGCACAGGCCCGAACCCATCTAGAGTCGTGACGCCGGCCACATGGCGAGAACCCGCGCAAAATCCACCGATCCCCGCGACTATCAGCGCGTCGCGCGCCCGGTCGCGGCCATGGCCAAGGATTTCGCCGACGGCTTCCACATCGTGCCGCATCATCACGAGCGCGCCCAGTTGATCTTCGCCGCGCGCGGCGTGATGACCGTCGGCACCGAGGCCGGCACGTGGGTCGTGCCGCCGCAGCGCGCGGTATGGATGCCGGCGCATGTCACGCACGAGATCCGCATGTCGGGCGCGGTATCGATGCGCACGCTCTACGTGCGCAACGCCGAGGCCGAGGCGCTACCGCCGGCGGTGCGCGTGATCGCCGTGTCGCCGCTGTTGCGCGAATTGATCCTGCGCGCCTGCGAGCTGCCGGTGCTCTACGACGAGGCCGGACCGCAGGGCCGGGTGATGGCCATGTTGCTCGACGAGATCGCCGCCCTGCCCTCGGTCGCGCTCGACCTGAAGATGCCGGTCGATCCCAGGCTCGAGCGCGTCTGCCGCGCGCTGCGCGCCGAGCCAGGTGACGATCGCACGCTCGACGACTGGGCACGCGAAGCTGGCGCCTCGGGCCGCACGCTCGCGCGCCTGTTCCAGAAAGAGACCGGGCTCAGCTTCGCCGACTGGCGCCAGCAGGCGCGCCTGCTGGCGGCAATGGCCAGGCTCGCCGCCGGCCAGCCGATCACGCGCATCGCACTGGATCTCGGATACGATTCGGTGAGCGCCTTCTCCGCCATGTTCCGCCGCGCGCTGGGCGCCCCGCCCAGCCGCTATTTCACCGACGGTTAGGCGGCGACCGGGTTCGTCAGAGCCCGATCGCCGCGCACCACAAGGCTTCAGCCGGTCATCGCTGCCGCTCGGGATCGTCCTGCGCCCTCAATCCCATCGCCCGCAGCGCCTTTTGACGCAGGGCCCGCGATGCGATCTCCGGCAATTGTGCGATGATGCCGGTGCCTGGACAGGATTTGTCAGTGATGGTCATCGCGTTGAGACGACCGGCCTTGATCTCGCGCTTGGCCGCCTGCTGGATGAAACGATGGCAGGTGATACAGGCCTTGGTTGGATCACCTGGGTCGCTGTCGCCGGTGCCCTCGACCTCCAAACGGATGTCCGGGTGCACATGGGCAAGCCAGCCTATCAGCTGCGTGGCGTAGTCCATCTGCTCCCTGGTCAACGGCAAGGGATGATTGCCGGCACACTCAATATGGATCGAGCCGGAAGTGCACCAGCCGGTGCCATAGGTCACGTCGTTGGTGTCAGCGAACTGCGTGATTCGACCGTCGCGCTCGACGCAGAAATGCGCCGACACCTTCTTGGTGGCCTGTTCGACCACCCAGGCGCTCCAGCAGGCGCCCGACTGGTTCGGGTTCTCCGGGGCGGCCGAGCCGACCGAATGGATGACGACACGGCGGACTGGCGTGTTGGCGCCGGTCTTGACCTTCAGATGACCTTTCAGCTCCATGGTTTTATCGTTGTCGGGGTACCAGGGCATCATACTCTCCTTGAAACGCTACTGTTGAACGATCCCCAAGCGCGATCAGTCTACTGAGCGCTGTTCCGAACTCTGTTCCTCAGGTAACTATCGAGTGGCCCTCTCGCTTCTGTGACCATGACCGCCGAAAAACGCGCCGCCACGACCGTCATCCCGCCCGCCACGCCGCTGCGCGGCCGCGTCGCGCCGCCGGGCTCGAAGTCGATCACCAACCGCGCGCTGTTGCTGGCGGCGCTGGCCAGCGGCACGTCGCGGCTGAGCGGTGCGCTGAAGAGCGACGACACGCGCTACATGGCCGAGGCGCTGCGCGAGATGGGCGTGGCCATTGTCGAACCCGACGAGATCAGCTTCACCGTCACCAGCGACGGCAGGCTGCGCGCGCCCAAGGCGCCGCTGTTCCTCGGCAATGCCGGCACCGCGACGCGCTTCCTCACCGCCGCCGTCGCCAGCGTCGAGGGCAAGGTGGTGATCGACGGCGACCACCACATGCGCAAGCGGCCGATCGGCCCGCTGCTGACGGCGTTGCGCTCGCTGGGCGTCGACGCGCATGCCGCCACCGAGTGCCCGCCGGTCACCATTCGCGGCCATGGCCGTATGCCCGGCGGTCGCGTCGAGATCGACGCTGGCCTGTCGAGCCAGTACGTTTCTGCGCTGCTCATGGCGGCGCCGTTGTCCGCCGAACCTGTCGAGGTGGCGCTGATCGGCAAGGAGATCGGCGCGCGCGGCTATGTAGATCTCACGCTTGCCGCCATGGCCGCCTTCGGTGCTTCCGCAAAGCAGATCGGCGACGGCGTCTGGCGCGTCGAGCCCGGCGGCTATCGCGCCACCGACTACCTGATCGAGCCCGACGCCTCGGCCGCGACCTATCTGTGGGCCGCCGAGGTGCTGACCGGCGGTGCGATCGATCTCGGCGTGCCGTCCGGCGCCTTCACCCAGCCTGACGCGCAGGCGCTGTCGGTGATCCGCGCCTTCCCGCATCTGCCCGCGACGATCGACGGCTCGCAGATGCAGGACGCCGTGCCGACGCTGGCTGTGCTCGCCGCGTTCAACGCCACACCAGTGCGCTTCACCGGAATCGCCAATCTGCGCGTCAAGGAATGCGATCGCGTCTCGGCATTGGCGACGGGCCTCTCGGCGATCCGCCCCGGCCTCGGTCGCGAGGACGGCGACGACCTGCTCGTCGCGTCCGACCCGTCACTGGCTGGTCAAACGTTGCCCGCGCGCATCGACACCCGCGCCGACCACCGTATCGCCATGAGCTTCGCGCTGGCCGGGCTGAAGATCGGCGGCATCACCATCCTCGACCCCGACTGCGCGGCGAAGACGTACCCGGGCTATTGGCAGGCGCTGGAGTCGCTGGGCGTGCAGTTCGCGTAGCCGTTACTCCCTGTCCCCGCTTGCGGCAGGGCTGTCGCATTTGGCCGATTTGACTGGGCCTTACCTTCCCCCTCCGGGGGACGGTAAGTCCGACGTCCATATGCGATAGCCCTGCCACTTGCGGGGAGGAAGAAGAGTCAGCCCGCCAGGCGGTCCATGGCTTGCCGGAGGCGCGCGGTCGTCGCGACGGCGTCGTCGCGGCGTTCGCGTTGTTCGGCGACGACGTCTTCTGGCGCCTTGGACATGAACTGGGCGTTGCCGAGCTTGGCGTCGATCTTGGAGACTTCGCCGCCGAGCTTGCGGATTTCCTTCTCCAGCCGCGCGCGCTCGGCCTTGAGGTCGATCACGTCGGCGACCGGCAGTGCGTAGGTCGCTTCGCCCAGCACGAGCTGGAGCGCGCCCTTCGGCGCGGCGGCGTCGAGCTGGATGGTCTCGACGCGCGCCAGGCGTTCGATGGCGGCGCGGTGGCGATCGAGGCGCGCGCGGGTTTCGGCGTTGGTATCGCGCACCAGGAGGCTGAGCTTGGCGCCCGCCGGCACGTTGACTTCGCTGCGCGCGCTCCTGATGTCGGTGATCAGCTTCACCAGCCAGGTCATCTCCGCATCGGCCGCCGCGTCGGCGATCGCCGCCGGCAGCACCGACCAGGGCTGCTTCACGAGCTCACCCTTGCCGGCGCGCTGGTCGAGCTTGTCCCACAGCTCCTCGGTGATGAACGGCATGATCGGATGCAGCAGCTTCACGACCTCGGCCAGCACGAATCCGGTGACGGCGCGGGTCTCGGTCTTGGCGGCCTCGTCGTCGCCCGCCAGCACCGGCTTGGCGAGCTCGACATACCAGTCGCACACCGTGCCCCACACGAACTCGTAGAGCGCGGTAGCCGCCTCGTTGAAGCGGAACTCCTCCAGCGCCGTGTCGACCGCAGCGCCGCAGCGCGCCAGCTCGCCCAGCACCCACTTACTGAGCGTCTGCGTCGCGGACTTCGGATCGAAGCCCTCGACCACCGTCACGCCGTTCATCTGGCTGAAGCGCGTGGCGTTCCACAGCTTGGTGGCGAAGTTGCGATAGCCCTCGACGCGCGACGTCGCGAGCTTGATCGGACGGCCCATCGCCGCCAGCGCCGTCAGGGTGAAGCGCAGCGCATCTGCGCCGTACTTGTCGATCAGGTCGAGCGGGTCGATGACGTTGCCCTTGGACTTCGACATCTTCTGGCCGCGCTCGTCGGTCACCAGCGCGTGCAGGTAGACCGTGTGGAACGGCACGTCCTGCATGAAGTGCTGGCCCATCATCATCATGCGCGCGACCCAGAAGAACAGGATGTCCCAGCCGGTCACCAGCACGCTGGTCGGGTAGTACTTGCGCAGTTCAGGCGTCTCCTGCGGCCAGCCGAGCGTCGAGAACGGCCACAGCGCCGAGCTGAACCATGTGTCGAGCACGTCGGGGTCGCGCGTCAGCTCGACCTCGCGGCCGTGCTTGGCCCGCGCCGCCACACGCGCCTCCGACTCGGACATCTCGACGAAGACGTTGCCCTGGTTGTCGTACCAGGCCGGGATCTGGTGGCCCCACCAGAGCTGGCGCGAGACGCACCAGGGCTGGATGTTCTCCATCCAGCGGAAGAACTCGTCGCGCCCGCGCTCCGGCACGAACTTCACGGTGCCCTCGCGCGCGGCCTTGATCGGCGCCTTCGCCAGCTCGGCGGCGTTGACGTACCACTGCTCGGTCAGGAACGGCTCGATCGGCACACCGCCGCGATCACCGTACGGCACGGTGTGGGTGTGCGGCTCGATCTTCTCGATCAAGCCCAGCGCCTCGAGCTCGGCGACGAGCTTCTTGCGCGCCTCGAAGCGGTCGAGCCCGTGATACTTCTCGACCACGCCCGCCGCCGCGTCGGCCGGCAGGCCGGCGAGGAAGTCGGCGTTATCCTTCAGCACCAGCCGCGCGAAGCGGTCGAGCACGTTGACCTGTGGCAGCTTGTGGCGGCGGCCGACCTCGAAATCGTTGAAGTCGTGCGCCGGCGTGATCTTCACCGCGCCCGAGCCCTTCTCCGGGTCGGAGTACTCGTCGGCGACGATCGGGATCGAGCGCCCGGCCACCGGCAGGATGGCGCGCCGGCCGATCAGCCCCCGCCATTTGGGATCGTCGGCATGCACGGCGATCGCGGTGTCGCCCAGCATGGTCTCGGGCCGCGTCGTGGCGACGACGATGTGCTCGTCGGGCGCACCGCCCTCGATCGGGTAGCGGATGTACCACAGGCTGCCCTTGACCTCGCGCGGCTCCACCTCGAGGTCCGAGATCGCCGTGAGCATCTTGGGATCCCAGTTCACCAGGCGCTTGTCCTTGTAGATCAGGCCTCGCTTGTAGAGATCGACGAAGACCTTCAGCACCGCGGCCGACAGCCCCTCGTCCATCGTGAAGCGCTCGCGCCGCCAGTCGCACGAGGCGCCCAGCCGGCGCAGCTGGCGGGTGATGGTGCCGCCGGACTCGGCCTTCCACTCCCAGACCTTGGCGAGGAATTCGTCGCGATTGAGCAGCTGCTGGTTGGGGTTCTTGGGCGCCTGGCCCAGCGCCAAGCCAATGCCCTTCTCCTCGAGCTGGCGGGTGACGACCATCTGGGTGGCGATGCCGGCATGGTCGGTGCCCGGCTGCCACAAAGTGTCGTCGCCCTTCATGTGGCGCCAGCGGATCAGGATGTCCTGCAAGGTGTTGTTGAGCGCGTGGCCCATGTGCAGGGAGCCGGTGACGTTGGGCGGCGGAATGACGATGGAGTACGGCGGCTTGCCGGAATCGGGCTTGGCCGCGAAAACGCCGGTGCCTTCCCACTCGGCGTAACGGCGGGCCTCGATATCCTTGGGGTCGTACGTCTTGTCCAGCATCGCCTCGGAACCTCCAGAGGCGCTGGGGTTACAGCATTTTGGGCGGGGGTGGAAGGCGCTGGAACCCAGGCTCAACGCGGCTCCCGGGTGCGGGCGACCAATGCCTGACCTCGCACCTTTGACCACAACGAGGTCGCGCGGCTCACGACCCGGTCGATCCCGACGACGCGATGCGCCACGAGGCCCGGCAGCCGCAGCAATCCCCGGCTTTCCGCGTGCCGCACGGCGCGCTCGAACATCGCCGGCTCGACGCCAGGCCTCAGTTCGTATTCGTGCACGCTGCTGACCCTGGCCATGCCCGCCTCCATTGCGCCCGCCGCGACGCCTGGCGCAGTATTGTCGCATGTCGGGAGAGCGGCTGGCGCGAGCGGCGTTCTGGTGCGTCGCGGCGCTGATCGCGGCGTACCAGATCCTGCCGCCAAGCTATGACGGGCAGGACCACGCCCATCGCATCGTCATGCTGGCCGACCAGCTCCGCGCTGGCGCGCCCAGCCTGCTGATCGAGGATCGTGCCACCGGCAGCGTGCTGCCGATCTTCGTCTACTACAGCGTCCTGCCCTATCTGCCGTCGCTGCTGCTAAACCTCGCCGGCCTGCCCGCCTTCGTCGCGCTCAAGCTCGTCTTGGCGGCCGCGACGCTGGTGCTGGCGGCCGGCACGCGGGCACTGATCGAGTCGTTGCCGGACGAGCGGCGGCGTCCCGCCTATCTCGCCGGCGCGCTCTTCCTCAGCGCCAATGCCGTCTACGGCCTGTGGGTGATGCGCGCGGCGCTGGCCGAGATCTGGGTGTTCGCCCTCGTGCCCTGGGTCGTGGTCGCGCTGCTGCGCGGCCGGCGTTTGCTGCTCTTCGGCCTCCTGCTGACCCAGCTCTGCGCGCATCCCATCGTCTTCGGTCACGCGCTCGCGGCCACGCTGCTGGCGACGCTCGCCATCGCCCCACCTGATATGCGCCGCCTCGCCCGTGCCGGCCTGCCGGCGCTGCTGGCCGCGTTGGTCGTCTCCGCGCCGTTCTGGCTGCCGCAGATGCTGTGGAAGGATTACATCCTGGGCACGGCGGGCCTGCCGGTGCGTTTCGCCGACACGTTCTTCGCCGTCGCCGAGCTCGCACGGCCGCTTCACCCGCAGACGCTGGGCATCTGGCTACCCATCGCCGTGGCGCTGATGCTGGCGCTGGGCGGCCGACGCCAGCCGATGCGCGTCTGGCTCCTCGCCGCCGCCTTTGTCGTCACGCAGGCGATCCAGACGCGCCCCCTGTTCGCGCTGGCCGACGCCATCCCGCCGCTCGGCCAATCGCTGCTCGTCTGGCGGCTGATGTTCCCGGCCGCCTTCTTCGGTTTCGCCGCCCTCGCGCTCGGCTGGCCGACCGCGCGCGTCTGGTCATCGCACCTGCTGCACGGCCTGACGCTTCTCTCCGTCGCCGCCATGGCCGCCGTGATGGTCATCGACGCACCCGGCAGCCTCCGCTTCTGGTTCTCGGGCGCGGTCAACGACGATGTCGCGCGACGCCAATACGTCGGCACCGTGCACGGCTGGGCCGTGCGCGAATACGCGCCGAGCTACGCTCGCCTGGCCAACGCCTGCGACATCGAGCCCGCCGCGTTACAGGAGGTCGACATCGCCGCGATCCGCCACGGCGTGCGCGCCACCGCGCCGCACCTCTCGATCCGCGGCGCGCCGTTCGGCACAGTCACCTATTTGGCCGACGGTCGCGAGCTCGTTCCACGGGCCTGCGGCGACAACCTGCGGCTGGGGCCTTTACCCGCCGGCGCCGAGGTCCGCATGTCGCAGACGGGGCTCGACCGGCTCCTGGTGCTGCGCCTGCTCGTCATCGTTGCGCTCTGCGGCGTGCTTGCGGCGGCCACGATTGTGCGGCGACGCCCTCCAACAACGCAGTAACGTAAGTCTAACACCAACAGTGAAGGCTACTGCGCCGCGATCGCCAGCGCCGACGGCGCTTGCGTCTTGGGCAGCGTGACCACCGCGCGCAAGCCTTGCCCGTCGGTGCGATTCTCGAGCCTGATGTCGCCACCATGCGCGCGGATGGCGTCGCGGGCGATAGCGAGGCCCAGGCCGGCGCCACCGGTGTCGCGGTTGCGCGATTCCTCCAGGCGCACGAAGGGCGCGAAGACGCGGTCGAGCTGATCCTGCGGGATGCCCGGGCCGCGGTCGGCGACCGCGATCTCGATCGAATCGGCGCGCTCGCCGAGCGTGATCTCAGCCTCACCGCCATACGCCACGGCGTTGTCGACCAGATTGTCGAGCGCGCGGCGCACGGCGCCGGCGTGGCACTCCAGCACGACGTGGCTCGGCCCCTCGTAGCGCACGGTCTTGCCCGCGTCGGCGGCGTCCTCGCTCAGGCCCAGCAGCAGGGCCGCGATGTTCACCGGCCCGCGCGGGCCGCGCGCGGCATCCTCGCGCGACCACGCCAGGGTCTCACCGACGATCTGCTCCATCTGGCGGATGTCGGCGAGGATCTTGTTGCGCGTCTCCGCGTCCTCAACCAGCTCGGCGCGCAGGCGAAGCCGCGTTAGCGGCGTGCGCAAGTCGTGCGAGATCGCCGCGACCATGCGGGTGCGATCCTCGACGAAGCGCGACACGCGCTCGCTCATACGATTCAGCGACTGGGCGATGGTGCGCACCTCGAGCGGGCCGGATTCCGGCACCGGCGTGGCGTCGCGATGCAGACCCAGATGCTCGGCCGAGGCCGCCAGCTTACGCAGCGGGCGCACCAGGCGGCGCGCTGCCACCCAGGAGATGACGCCGATGACGATCAGCGCCAGCGCCAGCCAGAAGATCAGCGCCAGCGGCCCGTCGATGAACGGCGCGTTGTCGAGGCCGCGCACGATCAGCCAGCCGTCGGGCCGCACCTGTACGGCGATCTCGAAATTGCCGGTCAGCACCCATTCGCGCCAGGGCGCCGGGCGGCCTGGCTCGCCAGCCTGCGGTGGGCGGCCGCCGCCCATCTGCGGCCCGGGCGGTTGCGGCACGGCTTGTTGCTGCAGATCCTCGGCCGGCACGGTGATCACGCGCGGGCGCGCGAAGCGCGGCACCGCCCCCTCGCGGCGGCGCACCTCGACGCGCACCTCGCGGCCTTTGAGCAGCTGCGACAGCCGCACCGCGAGGTAGCGCTCCAGCCGGTCGTTGGGCGTGGCGGGTGCCGTGTCGGGTGCGCGTTCGCGCCACTCGAAGCGCAGCAGGTGTGCGACGTCCGAGGCGCGCGCCGCTTCGAGCGGCGTCGGCTTGGTGCCGGCCTCGATGCGGGTGACCGCGTTGATCACTTCCTGCACAACCCAGCGCGGCGAATAGGCGTGCACCTCTGGATCGCGGACCACATAGGCGGCCAGCAAGGTCACCGCCTGCACGGCGACGATCGACAGCACGACGACCAGCGCGATGTAGGGCGCCAGCCGGTCGGGGCCGCGCAGCAGGCGCTGGATCAGGCTCACGGCGTCGCCTCACCGCCGGCGCGCGTCACCGCCGGCGTGAAGATGTAGCCGTCGCCGCGCACCGTCTTGATGTAGGTCGGCTCGGCCGGGTTGGGCTCGATGCGCCGGCGCAGGCGGCTGATCTGCACGTCGATGCTGCGATCGAGCACGTTGGCGGCGCGGCCATGGGCGATGTCGAGGAGCTGGTCGCGATTGAGGACGCGCTGCGGCCGCTCGAGGAAAGCCAGCAGCAGGTCGAACTCGCTGCTGCCCAGCGGCACCAGCGCGCCGTCGGGCCCGACGAGCGTGCGCTTGGCGGCGTCGAGCGACCAACCCTCGAAGCCGTAGACCGGCGGCGCCGCCTCGTCGTCCTCGGCCGAGACGCTGACGCGACGCAGCACGGCGCGGATGCGTGCCAGGAGCTCGCGCGGGTTGAACGGCTTGACCACGTAGTCGTCGGCGCCAAGCTCGAGCCCGATGATGCGGTCGGTGTCCTCCGACATCGCGGTGACCAGGATGATCGGCGTCGGGCCGTGCTCGCGGATCCTGCGGCTGAGCGCCAGGCCGTCCTCGCCCGGCAACATGATGTCGACCAGCGCCAGGTCGACCCGCGCGTTGGTCAAGGCCTGCATGGCCTGGCGCGCGTCGGGCACCGCGCTGACCCTGAAGCCGTTGCGCGTCATGAAGCCCGACAGCAGCGAGCGGATCTCGCGGTCGTCGTCGACGATCAGAAGATGCGGGGTACGTGCCACTGAGATGGGCTCCTGTCCGGCGAAGGCCGGGTGATTCCCTTGCCAGAATTATAAGGCATTACGAGGGGCTGGCGGCAGGCCCGCGTCGGCGGCGGCAACCGGCTGTTACACTCCGTCAATCCCCGGTCACCTTCGCCGGGCCTATGCTGCCTATATGGCTGGTCATCGGCGACACGCCGCCCTCTCGGAAAGGACCACCGTCCATGCTCAACCGTAAGACAATGATGGCCGCCGCGATCGCCGGCTTCGCGCTGGTCGGCTCGGCCGTCGCCCTCGCCCAGACGCCGCCGACCACGCCCACGCCGCCGGACCGCGACGCCATGCGCTTGCAGATGCGCGCCAATATGTGCGCCGAGGCCCCCGCCCGGCTGGCCGGCCGCATCGCCTACGCCGAGGTCAAGCTTGGCATCACGGACGCGCAGAAGGGCGCCTGGCAGACCTTCGCCACGGAGGCGCGCGCCGCCGCCCAGCCGATGCTGAAGCTGTGCGACACGCCGCCGGCCAACACCAGGGGCGACGCCGCCGCCGAGCTGGCGCAGCGCGAGCGCTTCCTGACGGCCTCGCTGGAGAGTACCAAGGCGATGCGCGCCGCGGTCGAGAAGCTCACGCCTGTGCTGACCGCCGACCAGCGCACCAAGCTGGCCGAGGTGGTACGCATGAGCGGCCGCGGCGGCATGTATCGCCACGGCGGCATGCATCAGCATGGCGGCATGCATCAGCATGGCGGACACGGCATGCCGCCGACCAACACCCCGGCGCCGACCAAGTAGGCGTCCACGCCCCCTCGAAACGCGAACGGCCGCCGGTCACCCCGGCGGCCGTTTCGATTCCATCTGTCGCGATGCGCGAGACGACGAGACTACCGCCGCGCGGGGCGCTTGGCCTCGCTTTTGAGTTGCTTTTCGACCATGGCGGGCAAGTTCTTGTCCATCCATTCCCGCAGCATGGGTCGCAGCATCTCGCGCACGAGATCCTCGACGCTCTTGCCGCCGCTGGCCGTCGGCGCCGTCTCCGCAGGCGCGGCCACGGCGGCTGGCGCCGCGTCGGCGGCGGCCGAGGCATTGGCGCGGGCCTCACGCTTGGACGGCGGCGATACGGTTGTGGCGTTCGCCGATGGGCTGGGTGGCGCAGTCACCACCGGGGGGATGGTGGAGATCGAGGGCGTCGCCGGCTGCGGCGATGGCGGCGCACTGACGACGGTCGGCTGCGGTTCGTCGATGTCCATCACCACCGTCTTGGCCGGCGAGGGGATCGGCGCGATGCCGGGCTGCGCGGGCGGGCGCGGCTCCTCGACCTCGCGTTTTGCCGCGAGCGGCTCGACGGGCACCGGCGCCGCCTCCGCGGGGCGCATGGCGAGCCGCACCGGCGGCGGCTCCTCGATCAGATCGGTCAACAGCAGCACGTCGTCGTCGTCCGACGCGGCGGCGGTCGCAGCAACGATCGATGGCGAGCGCGGTGGCGCGGGCGGTATGGGCCGCAGCGGCGGCATCACCGCCGTGCCCGGATTCGCGGCGGCGCGGGCCTCATCATCCGCGATGATCTTGCGGATGGACGCCAGGATATCGTCCATCGACGGGTCGTTCTGGGGTTTGCTGTCGCTCATGGGCTTGTTCCCCGTTCTTCTACGCGGCGGTGAACCGGCGCGTTACTTGATGCTCGTGCCGATCCAGACATCGCGCACGTTCTTGTAGTTCCGTTCCTCGTCGTAGTACTCCACCGGCAGCGCCAAGCCGCGCGCGGTGAGCTGGCCGGTAGCCGACAGCAGCGTGTAGTGGCCGACCACGACGTCGCGCTGCGCCGCCACCAGCTGCACCTGGGCGTTGAGCAGCTCTTGCTCGGCGTTGAGCACGTCGAGCGTGGTACGCGAGCCGACCTGCGCCTCCTGGCGCACGCCCTCCAACGCCACGCCGGCGGCGCGGATCTGGGCGCTGATCGACGCCACACGGGCGCGCGCCGATTCGTACTGGCGGAAGGCGCGCACAGCGGTCTCCGCCGCCAGTCGCCGCGCGCCGTCGAGCTCAGCCAGGCGCTGGCCCACCGTCTGCTTGGCGGCGCGCACGCGACTGTGCTCGGCGCCGTTCTGGAAGATCGGCACCGAGGCCTGGACCTGGATCGACTTGGTGTCGATACGATCGCCCCGGATCTGCTGATCGTAGTTGCGGGTCCACGAGCCCACGAGGTTGATGGTCGGCAAGAGATCACCGAAGGCGTTCTCAACGCCGTACTCGGCGCTGCGCACGCGATGCCAGGCGGCGATGGCGCCCGGTGCGCGCTCCTGCCCGGCGGTGATCGCCGCGTCCTCGGTCGGCGGCACGCTGCCGAGCAGTGGCGGCGCCTCCAACCGGCCCGGCGCCATGCCGACGACCCGGATATAGGCGGCGCGCGAATTGGCCGCCTGCGCCTCGGCCGCGATCAGGTCGGCGCGCGTGCCTTCGAGCCGCGATTCGGCCTGGGCGACATCGGTGCGGGTGAGCTCGCCGACGCGGAAGCGCGCCTGCGTCGCCACCAGCTGCTGGTTCAGCACATTGACGTTGTTGCGCCGCAACTCGACCGTGGCGAGGTCGCGCACATAGTCGCTGTAGGCGGTCACGGTGGTCAGCAGGGTTGACTGCTCGCGGTCGAGCAGCACGGCACGTTCGGCCTGTACGTCAGACTCAGCGCCGCGCGTGCCAGCCAGGGTCTTGCCGCCGCGAAACAGCGGCTGGGCGACGGTCAAGCCGAATTGGCGCTGCGTCAGCTCCTGCTGGCCGATGGCCCGGGTCGTGCTGTTGAGCTCGGCGCGGCCGACGGCCGTGGTGGCGCGGATCTGCGGCCGCCAGTTGGCGACCTGCTGCGCCACCGTTTCGTCGACGCCACGCAGCCGCGCGCGCTGGGCGAGCAGATCGGGATTGGAGTTGTAGGCGCCGACCAGCGCCTGGCGCAGTGTCTGAGCCTCGGCCGGGACGACGCTTGCGAGCGCGCCGACAACGGCGAGCAAAGCCAGACGCGTACGCATCACGATACCCTCATGGCCGGACCCGCCGCCCCTCCACGTATCGACCAAGACCATTCATCGATACTACCACTAGGGGTCAATCAGCAGGTAGCGACTTTATCTCGTTGGCGATTCTGCCTCGGAGTATAGCGGCGCCATTCTATATTAACAACGTTCATATAGACCGGATACGCAGCGATACAGAATCAGAAGACGAAGGCCCTCGGCTTCTCGAAGCCTGGCAGCAAGGGCGAACCGGCATCGAAGATCGGTCGGCTCGAAAAGACGCCCTGGACCTTGCGGCCCAGCCTGACCTGCCCGGTACGGCCCGGCACGTCGCCGACGACCACGGCGATCAGCCGGCCCTCGTCGGCCAACTGCTTGATCAGCACCTCGGGGATCGCGGGCACCGAGCCCTCGATCAGGATGATGTCGTAACCGCTCTTGGCCGGCGCCCCATCGGCCAGCGCGCCCTCGACGACGCTGGCGTTGCTGGCATTCAGAGCGGCGAAATTGGCACGGGCTTCGGCGGCGAGGCGCGGCTCGCATTCCAGCGCCACGACCGATCGGACCAGGCGGGCCAACGCGGCGGCGCCGTAGCCGGTGCCACCGCCGACCACGAGGGCGCTGTCCTGGGCCGTCGGCTGCAGCAACTGCAGCATGCGTGCCAGCAGCATGGGCTCGACCAGGTAGCGGCCGCCGCCCAATGGCACGGCTTCGTCGCTATAGGCTACCGCGCGGCGTTCGGCGGGCACGAACCGCTCGCGCGGCAGGTCGGCGAAGACCTGCAGCACGTCGGCCGCCAGCACGCCGTTGGGCCGCAACTGGCCGTCGATCATGTTGCGGCGGGCGATGGTGTAGTCGGCGGACATCGGCAACTCGGAGCGTCTCTTGGGGCGCGCTGGTTATAGACACGCGAGGGCCATGCCGGCAACGTCCCGGCCATGACGAAACTGCTGCGACCCGCCGACGGGAGCCTGCACGACGCGCTGCCGCGCGCCGATCAACCGGCCGATCGACGTACCGACGGGCTATTGCCAGTTCCCCAAGGAGATCCTGCGGCCGCCGCGATCTTTGGCCGAACGCGTCT
>VGCZ01000028.1 GCA_016869975.1 Alphaproteobacteria bacterium | reverse complement strand
TTACGACCTGCCGGAGGGCTACGAAGGCTCGTTCTATGAGCGCTTCCGCGACTTGATGGTCAGCCGCCTGCACCTGGTGCCGGTGTTCACCAAGAAGCTCTCGCCGACCCTCCTCGACATCCACCATCCCTCGTGGGTCGAGGATCCGAACGTCGATATTTCCTACCACATCAAGAGCGTCACCCTGCCCGCGCCCGGCAATCGCGAACAGCTCGAGGGCATGATCGCGGAGCTGCATGCGCAGGTCCTCGATCGCAGCCGGCCGCTATGGCAGTTCGTCGTCGTCGACGGCATCGAGACCGGCCAGGTGGCGCTCTATTCCAAGGTGCATCACGCCGCGGTCGATGGCGGCGCCGGCATGATCATCACCAACGCGATCTACGACCTCACGCCCGAGCCGCGGAAGGTCAAGCCGCCGGAGCCCAAGCCGGCCGGCGCATCGGTGCAGTCGGGCAACCCGATGGCCGACCTGGTCACGTCGATGATGCGCTTCCAACTCGACATGTTGCGCGCGGCGCCCGAGGTGATGAGCAACGTCGCCAGCATGTTCTTCCCCAAGGTGGCGAAGGACGCGCCGATGGACGCGTATCTGCCGAGATCGCCGGTCAAGGAAATGCCCGCGCTGATCGCGCCGAAGACCATCTTCAACGTCGCCATCACCCGGGAGCGTTCCTACGCCGCGCGCTCGATGCCGTTGGCCGACGCCAAGGCCATCGCCAAGGCCACCGGCGGCAAGCTCAACGACGCCGTCATGGCGGTCTGCTCCGGCGCGCTGCGGCGCTATCTGCTGGGCCGGCACGCGCTGCCCAGCGAGCAACTGATCGCCTTCGTGCCGATCTCCCTGCGCGAGCTGGGCAACACCGACCTCAACAACCAGGTCTTCGGCATGATGTGCGGGCTGGCCACGCACATCGCCGATCCGCTGGAGCGTCTGAAAGCGATCCAGGCCTCCTCGGCCGACGCCAAGCAAATCGCCGGTGGCCTGAAGAACGCCATGCCGCAGGACTACGCCTTCTTCGGCGCGCCGTTCCTGATCCGCGGCTTGACCGAGCTCTACGGCCGGTCCGGCCTGGCCGACGTGATGCCGATGGCGGCAAACGTCTGCATTTCCAACGTGCCCGGCCCGCCGGTGCCGCTTTACGGCGCTGGCGCGAAGGTCGCGGCGCTCTACCCGGTGTCGATCCCGGCGCATGGCTGCGCGCTCAACCTCACGGTCCAGAGCTACCTCGGCAACCTCGATTTCGGCGTCACCGCCGACCGCAAGGCGGTGCCCGATATCGGCGTCATGGCCGACTATCTGCTGGAGTCCTTCGCCGAGCTGAAAGCCGCGGCCTTGCCCGCCAAGGCTTGAATTCGGCCGCCGCCGCTCCGTACTGTTTTATCCGGTTCACCACTGTGAGACCCGAATGACCGCTGCCACCGAGGCGATGCGCCCGCCGTCCCGAACCCTGCTGTTCATGGAGGGGCGCGCGTTGTGGGAGCTGGGCGCCTTTGTCGGCTCGCTGCCTCTGCTCAACGCTGCGCCACGCGGCGACGGCCATCCGGTCCTCGTCCTGCCCGGCCTGATCGCCAGCGACGTTTCGACACGCCCCCTGCGCACCTTCCTGCGTGGCCGCGGCTACGCCGCCCATGGCTGGGGCCTGGGCCGCAACTTGGGGCCGCGCGAGGGGGTCGAGGACGGCATGCTCCAGCGCCTGCTGGAACTGCATCAGCACTATGGCCGCAAGGTCAGCCTGATCGGCTGGAGCCTGGGCGGTGTCTTCGCCCGCGAGCTCGGCAAGCAGGCGCCACAGGCGGTGCGCCAGGTCATCACCCTGGGCAGCCCCTTCGCCGGCGATCCGCGCGCCACCAACGCCTGGCGCGTCTTCGAGTGGGCCAGCGGCCAGAAAGTGCCGGAGCGTGGCTCCAGCCGCATCGACCGGTTGCGCGAGAAGCCGCCGGTGCCGAGCACCGCCATCTACAGCCGCACCGACGGCATCTGCGCCTGGCAGGCCTGTCGCGAGGATGCCGGCCCGCAGGCCGACAACATCGAGATCATGGGCAGCCATTGCGGCCTGGGCCACAACCCCGCCGCCGTCTACGCCATCGCCGACCGGCTGGCGCAACCGGAGGACGGCTGGAAGCCGTTCGCGCGCGAGGGCTGGAAGCGCGCGGTCTACCTCGATCCCGGACGGGCTTGATCGCCGTTCGGGCCGCGCTGCTGGAGCGGCGCGGCCCAAAGACAACTAAGCCAGTCGCAACAACACTTCGGCGGTATGCAGGCACAGCCCCGCGAGGCCGCCGATCAACGCGCCGTTGAAGCGGATGTATTGCAGGTCGCGGCCGACGTTCAGCTCGATCATGTGGATCAGCCGATCGACCTGCCACGACTTCACCTGGTCGGCGACGAAACGCGAGATGCCGCTCTTCTGATTGGCAACGAAGGTACGCAGCACCGTCACCATGCCCTCGTTGATGTCGGCGCGTATCGAGGCGTCCTCGCGCAGCTTGCCGCCGACCTCGACCAGCAGATCGGTCAGCGCGCCGCGCACCATCGACGACGGCGATTGCGTCTCCCGCTCGATGAAGCCGCGCACGCTTTCCCAGATGCCTTCCGCCAGATCGCGGATCTCGGGCCGCGCCAGCAGATCCTTACGCAGCCCGTCGAGGCGCTCGGCGTAATCGGGCGAGGTGCGCAGCTTGTCGATGAAGGCCGCGACGAAGCGGTCGAACTCGCCGCGCACGGCGTGCGCCTCGTCGGCACGCACCTCCTCAAGGAATGACGACACCGAAGTCACCAGCTTGCGCAGCACATAGCCGTCGGCCTGGAACAGGCGGAAGAGCGTCGGCAACTCCCCGCGGATCTTGTCGCGGATGGCGTCGAGCGCCTCGGCGTTGCCCAGCAGCTGGCCCAGCGCCACCAGCAGCTCGTCGAGGATGCGCTGGTGGCGGCGGTCGTACGTGACGGCGTCGAGCAGGCCGGCGGCCAGCGGCGCGATCTCGACCGTCTCCAGCCGCTCCACCACGCGCTTGGCGACGAAGCCGCGCAGGCCCGAGCCGTCCATGGCGTTGAGCGCCTGCGGCAGCAGCCGCAACACAAATCGCGCGAGGTCGTCGCTCTGGCGCCGGTCGGCCAGCCAGTCGGCGATCATCGAGGCGAAGTCGACCTCGCGCAGCTTGGCGGCGACCGGCTGGTCGGCGAGGAAGTGGCGCTCGATGAACTCGCCCAGGCTGTCGGCGATGCGCGCCTGGTTGCGCGGCACGATGGCGGTGTGCGGGATCGGCAGGCCCAGCGGCCGACGGAACAGGGCGACGACGGCGTACCAGTCGGCCAGGCCACCGATCGCGGCCGCCTCGGCGAAAGCGGCCAGGAAGGCGAAGCCTGGGTGATAACGCTCGGCATAGCGCGCGCCAGCCAACACCAGCAGGCAGACGACGAGCAGGCCGGTGGCGGCGGCCCGGGTGCGCCTGAGCTCGCGCAGGCGCTCGGCATCGCGAGCGCTATCGGTCGTCAAGGCGAGTGTCATGCTTGGCTCGCTTTCTTCGGCGGGCGTTTAACTATCTGATAAATCGCATAGAATTAAGACTTCGCAACTGCGTTGTTGCGTCGCAATAAGATTCTTGTTGCATCGCAACATGGGATCGACTATGTTCTCTTCATCGCGGGCCGAACCGCGGACGCGAACCAACCCTGCCATAGCTCATTCGAGGATGGAGACAGCAATGACCGAGACCAGCAATCCGAACCCGACCGCGACGATCACCGACGTCGTGTCCCAGATTCCCGAGGCCGCGCGTGAGTTCGTCCGCAAGGCCTCCGAGACCGGCATGGAGCGCGCCGCGCGCGTGCACAGCGGCGCCGAGGGCGTCGCCGCGACCGTCTACGACGTCGCCAGCCTGTCGATGAACGGCTCGGCGCAGATCGCGACCAGCCTGATGAAGGCCGCGCACCAGAACGCCCAGGCGACCCTGGGCATGATCGGCAAGCTCGCCGGCGCCAAGTGCCTGGGCGACGCCGCCACGGTGCAGCTCGACTTCGTGCGCGACTACGGCAAGGCCAATGTCGAGCAGGTCCGCGAGATCGCCGACATCGCGCGCAAGGGCTACGGCGACATCGAGAAGGCCGTCCGTGACGGCTACGCCAAGGTCGTGCCGGCCAAGGCCGCCTAAGCGCGTCGAAGACGCCTCTTCCGGAGAAGCCCGCGCAAGCGGGCTTTTCTTTTGCCCGGACGGCGAGGAGGCGGCCAGCCACCTCTCGCCCCTTGCTCCGGGCGACGGGCTGCCAGCGAAAAACGCGTTGGCCGAACGGTCCACGCCCGGCGCAAGATCACCCATCCATTCGGGGGGAACGAACTTGCACGGCAAACGTCCGACCATCTCGTCCATGCACGGCGTCGTCGCCGCCGCGCATCCGCTGGCCGCCGCCGCCGGCGCGCGCGTGCTGTCCAGCGGCGGCAACGCCTTCGACGCCGCCGCCGCGACCGCGGCGACGCTCAACGTGGTGGAGCCCTATATGTCCGGGCTCGCCGGCCAGGGGCTGGCGACCTGCTACGTCGCGGCCGAGAAGCGCGTGCGCGTGCTCGACTTCCTGCCGCCGATTCCCGACGGCTTCCCGATCGAGCGCTTTACGCGCCGCGACGACGTGGCACGCGGCGCATTGGGCGTCGGCCGGCCGGGCAATCTCGCCGGCTGGTGCACGATGGTCGACACCTACGGCTCCAAGTCGCTGGCCGAGCTGTTCGCGCCGGCGATCACCATCGCGCGCGACGGCTACCCGCTGATCGAGTTCAACGTCGACGAAACCAATGGCGGTGGCGCCGAGCTTCGCCGGCACGACGCGCTCTATGGCACCTGGTCGAAGAACTACACCGACGGCAGCGGCCGCGTGGCGCCAGGCTACATCCTCAAGCAGCCCGATCTCGCGCGCACCTTCGAGGCGCTCGCCAAGGACGGGCCGGGCCTGCTCTATGGCGGCGCGCTGGGCCGCACCATCGTCGAGCATCTGAAGTCGCTGGGCGGCTGCATCACCATGGCCGATCTCGAGGCGGTGAAGCCGCAATGGCAGGATCCGATCTCCGCCACCTATCGCGGGCTGGACATCCACGTCCCGCCGCCACCCTCCGAAGCGTTCCAGTATCTGCTGGCGCTGCGCATCCTCGAGGGCTTCGACCTCAAGAGCATGCCCCGTAATGGCGTCGACCATATCGACACGGTGCTGCGCGCCATCCGCGTCGCCGCCGGCGTGCGCATTGCCAACAACAACCCCTCGAGCCAGAAGCTGGCGCATCTCTTGTCGGAGGATCACGTCGCCGGCCTGCGCGCTCGTGTGCGCGACGGCAAGGTGGTCGACGGGCCGACCGAGCAATGGACGCCGCCGCCGGCCGAGGGCCACACCACCTCGTTCTCGATCGCCGATCGCGATGGCAACCTGGTCTGCGTGACGCAGAGCCTGGGCAGCGTGTTCGGCTCGGGCGTGGTCGTGCCAAGCACCGGCATCTGCCTCAACAATTTCCTCTATTGGGCCGACGTCACGCCCGACAGCCCCAACCGCTCCAAGCCCGGCGGGCCGCTGCCGGTCTGCGTCGCGCCGTCGATCGGCCTGCGCGACGGCAAACCGGCCTTGGTGCTGGGCACGCCGGGCAGCTACGGCATCCTGCAGACCCAGGTGCAGGCCGTGGTGCAGTACCTCGACTACGGCCTGCCGCTGCAGGAGGCCATCGAGGCGCCGCGCGCGCGGCTGACCGACGGCCGCGCCGTGATGCTGGAATCGCGCGTCGAGCCGGCGGTGATGGACGGCCTGCAGCAGCGCGGCCACAACCTCGAGCGCGGCCCGCAATGGACGATGCGGGTGGGCGGCATGCAGGCCATCGCGCTCGATCCGACCAGCGGCGCGCGCACCGGCGCCTGCGATCCGCGGCGCGATGGATACGTGGTGACGGCTTAGTTCCCTCTCCCCGCGAGCGGGGAGAGGGAGAAGCGTTACGACGCGGCGGCGGCGTACTTGCCGGTAAGCTGCGGCGTGGTCGGCGTCGCGGCCTTCTTCTGCGCCTGCTCCAGGCGCGTTTCGCGTCCCCAGGTGCGCTTGAGCTCGTCCTTCACGCTGAACGTCAGGCGGCCCAAGCCCTCGGTCTCAATCTCGATCTTGTCGCCGTCCTGGAACGAGCTGAGCCCGCGATGGTTGGTGCCGGTGGCCAGGATGTCGCCGGGCTCCAGCGTGTGGATCGAGCTCACCCACTCGACGCAACGCGGAATCTTGTGCGCCATGTCGTCGGTGTTGAAGTTCTGCTTCAGCACGCCGTTGATCCACAGCCTGACCTGCAGCTTCTGCGGGTCGGCGATCTCGTCCTTGGTGACGATGAACGGGCCGATGGGCGCGAAGGTGTCGCGCGATTTCATCTGGTAGAAGACGTTGCCCGCGGGCGGCAGGCCGCGCGCCGAGCCGTCGATGAAGTTCATGTAGCCGAAGATGTGGTCCATGGCGTCGGCCGCCTTGACCCGTGTGGCGCGCTTGCCGATGACCAGCGCCATCTCCGCCTCGCCCTCGAAGATCGTCGCCGGCACGTCGGGCAGCACCATGGTATCGCCGTCGCCGATGATGGCGTTGGGCGACTTGTGGAAGCCGTTGATCGGCGCCGGCTTCTCCAAGGTGCCGTCCTCCATGTAGTTGACCGCCATGCAGGCGATGTTGATCGGCCGCGGCAGCGGCGGACGGATGCGCACGCTCGACAGCGGGATCGCCTTGCCGGTGACGGCGGCCTCTTCGAGCTTGCCGCGATATTCGGCGAAGCGCTCGATCAGGCCGTTGATCAGGTCATGCGGACCGACGCGCGGGATGTCGGACACCGCCGACGCCACATCGACGATCGTGTCGCCTTTCACGACACCCAGCCGGAAATCATCGAAGAAACCGATCTTCATGCCGCCCTCCCGCACGGAAACTTTCGCGAGCGAAGATTGCCGCCGTCGGGGGCGGTGATGCAACGGCTGTCAGCCCAGCCGCCGCCGATACAGCGCGATCAGCCGCTCCCAGTGCCGTTCGGCGGCCGGCTTGTCGTAGCACCAGCGCTGCGGGAAGGCGAAGCCGTGGTGCACGCCCATGTGGATCTCAAGCTCGCCCTTGGCCCCTGATCCGTCGAACAGGCGCTTCAGCTCCTTGACCATGTCGGGCGGCGCGAGCTCGTCGTGCTCGGCGCAGGAGATGTAGAGCTCGCCTTTGGCCTTGCCGAGATTGAGGTGCGGGCTTTCGACGGCGTCGCTCACCAGCCAGGTGCCGTAGAACGAGGCGGCGGCGGCGATCCGGTCGGGATAGCGCGCGGCAGCGGCCAGCGAGTAGGGTCCGCTCATGCAATAGCCATGCGTGCCGACCGGGCCCTTCTTGATGTCCGGCCGCGAGTCGATGAAGGCGAACATCGCCTGGACGTCATCCATGACCGGCGGGATGGTCATCTTGGTGCGCACCGCGCGCATGCGCTTGTGCTCGTCGCTGCCATGCGTCAGCACGTCGGGCCCGTACTTGGTGTCGCGGCCGGCGCGGTAATAGAGATTGGGCAGGATCACGGCGTAGCCCGCCGTGCCAAGCCGCCGCGCCATGTCGTAGAGCTCCTCGCGGATGCCGGGGGCGTCCATCAGCATCAGGACAGGCGGACAGGGATCGCCGCGCTCGGGGCGACAGACGAAGGTCTCCATCGCCCCATCCCTGGTCGCGATGTCCAGGATCTCCTCGCGCATCGCGACGCCCTCAGACCGAGATCCAGGTCTCGGAGAAGGCCAGCATCGCCGTGCTGATCGTGTGACCCGCGACCTCGCGCGGCACCGGCTTGCCCGGCAGCGTGCGGCCGTTGATCGTGATGGTGGCGTTCTGGCAACCGACGAAGAGGCTCGGCATGTGATGCTTGCCGGTGGCCGACTTGTCGGGCGGCAGGGCGAAGCAGAAGGGCTTGCCCAGCCCGCTCCAGTTCAGCACCACGGTCGTGGCGCCGGCCTTCACCGTCTCGCTGTAGCTGCTGAGCGGATCGCCCGACGATTTGAAGCTGTCGGCTCTCTGATACTTGATGCCCGCGAGGCCGGGCAGGCCTTTCCAGGCGCCAAAATTCGAGACGAAGCCCGCGATCAGGTAGCGCGCCAGCGCCTCGTTGTCGTGATAGCAGACGTTGCCCGCTGCATTGGCGTCCTGCGGCGACTGGAGCAGCACCAAGGCGTGACCCTGGCCATGCGGCGAGAGCACGACGCGGAAGAAACTGGCCAGCGCGACGAACGGTCCGTCGGGCGTCTCCTTGAGCGAGATGCCGGGGTTCTCGCCCGACCAGTCGACATTGCCGGAGAAGACGATGGGATCAGCCATGGTTGTTTCCTCCTGTTAGTGCGTTGAAAGCATGCCCTCTTCGATCGCCTTGATCTGGATCGCGAGGTAGCGCGAGTAGATGCGGCATTGCGCGAGGCTGCCGGCGGTGAACCACAGGCCGGGTTGCCGGGTGCGGCTCCACATGTTGCGCAGCTCGCCGCCCGCGTCGAAGCCCCAGACCGGGCCGATGCGATCGGCGACGGCATCGCCCAGGAAGGCGCGCACCATGTCCTGCTGATTGCGATAGCCGGTGGCGCTGACCACCAGCTCGGCCGGCAGCACGGTGCCGTCCTTCAGCTTCAGCCCCTCCGACACGAAGCACTCGACATCGTCATGCTGCACCAGCTTGATGCGGCCATCGATGATCATGTCCGAGCAGCCGACGTTGAAGTAGTACCCGCCGCCGCGGCGCAGATACATCATCTGAAAGCCGGTATCGTCCTCGCCGAATGTCAGCTTGAAGCCGCGCGCCGCGAGGCCGGCGAGCATGTCGCGATCATTGTTGCGCATCTCGGCGGTCGAGAGCTGATAGGCTTGGCGCAGCACCGGATATGGCATCGCCGTCGCGATCAGGTCGCAATCTTCGAACGGGATACCCTCGTTGTAAATCGCGTAGACCTTCTGCGCCTCCTTCAGGCTCACAACATAGGTTGGGCTGCGCTGCACCATGGTGACGTGCGCGCCGCTGGCGCACAGATCCTGCGCCACGTCGTGGCCGCTGTTGCCGGTGCCGAGCACGATCGCGGGACGGCCCTTCCACTTCGCGCCGTCGGTATAGGCGCCCGAATGCATCACCTCGCCCTTGAACGAGTCGAGGCCGGGCGTATCGGGATTGATCGGGATACCGCTGGCGCCGGTCGCGAACACGACATGGCGCGGACGCACGACGCGTTCCTGCCCGTCGCGCCTGAGCTGGATCACCCAATGCCCGGCGTTGTCGTCGTAGCGACCGCCGATCAGCTCGGTGCCGGTCCAGTAGTTCAGCTCCAGCGCCTCGACATAGGCCTCGAACCAGTTCGCGAGCTTGTCCTTGGGGATGAACACCGGCCAGGTCGGCGGGAACGGCATGTAGGGCATGTGGTTGACATGCACTTCGTTGTGCAAGGTCAACGCGTGATAGCGCAGGCGCCAGTTGTCGCCGACGCGCGGGTGCTTGTCGACGATCAGCGTGTCGATGCCGAGCTGGTTGAGCCGCGCGGCGACATCGAGGCCGGCCTGGCCACCGCCGACGACCAGGGTCACCGGATCGCGATCCTCGTAGGCGATGGCGCGCTTGCGCTGGTCGAGCCAGTTCTCGCCGCCGAAGTCGCGGGAGTAACGTTCGGCGTCGTCGACATCCTGTGGCGCGATCTCTGGGAAGCCGCGCAGTTCCTCCAAGGTCGTCACCAGGGTCCAGCAGCGCCACACGCCGTCGGCGTCGACCGCGAGGCGCGCCACCGCGTCACCGCGACCGGCCGCGGTCGCGAAGCTGAAGATGGTCTCGATGCACTCGACGCCGGCGCGGCGCACGCGGCGTGGCGGCGAGCGTCGATCAGGCAGGTGCAGACCGGTGGGATTGGTGCGCGCGAGGTTGCCGCGCAGCATGGCGGCGATCGCCTCGCGACCGCTCGCCGTGCCGATGCGCCAGGTGAAGGCCAGCACGTCGCGCCAGTGGCCGTCGGGCAAGAATTGCGCGACGACCGCATCGGGCGTGCCGTCGCGCAGAGCGGCGGCGAAGGCGCCGAGCCAGTCCTGGGCGATCCGCCGCGTCACGTCGGGGGACAAAACGAGCTCGTCCATGTCAGTAGCCCGCCACGCGGTCGACGACTTCCTTCAACGGCTTGCCGTCGAGGAAGCGGCCGAGATTGTCGACAAAGAGCTTCGCCACGAAGCGGTCACGCTGCGGGTGCGGGCCGCCGATATGCGGCAGCACGACGATGCCCTCGGTGGTCCACAGCGGGTCGCTGGCCGGCAGCGGCTCCTGGCGGAAGACGTCGAGCAGCGCCCCGGCGATCTTCTTCTCCTTCACTGCGGCAATCAGGTCGGCGTCCTTGATGGTGTGACCGCGGCCGAAATTCAGCAGCCATGCCGTGGGCTTCATCCTGGCGAAGCGCTTGGCGTCCATGAAGTTGTCGGTCGCCGGCGTCGCCGGCAACAGCAGCAGGACGAAGTCGGATCGCGCCAGCACGTCGTCGGTACGCTCCGGCGGCAGCACCTCGGCGACATTGGCGACGGCCTCAGGTGTACGCTTGGTGCCGATCACGCGCATGCCCAGCGCCGTGGCGATGCGCGCCACCTCGGCGCCGATCGCGCCCAGGCCGAGGATACCCAAGGTCTTGCCGGTCAGCGGCTGCGCGACGGTGTGCACCCATTTGGTGCTTTTCTGATTCGCCACCGCCGTCGCGTAGGGCTTGGCGACATGGAACAGCGCGCCGATGATGTTCTCGGGCATCGATTCGGTATGCGTGCCGCGCGCGCAGGTGAGCGTAAGACCGGTCGGCAGATCGGACAGCGCCAGCCAGCCCTCGACGCCGGCGCTCATCGCCTGCACCCAACGCAGCTTCGGCATGGTCGGCAGCAGGCCCGCCGGCACGGCTGGAGCCATCATCGCCTCGGTCGAAGCGAGCTGTTCAGCCGACGGCTTGTCCTTGCGGGGCAGCGCGTCGATGGCGACGCGCTCCGCCAATCCGGCAGCCTTCACGGCATCGACGTACGCTGACGTATTGTCCGTCCACAGCAGGACGCGGGCGCGGTTGGTGCTCACGGCGACAAATCCCCAGTTCAGCGCGAGGCCGGCACCGGGATCCGGCCGATCTCCTTGAGCGCGTTGTCGACGACGACGATCTCGCCCGACGCCGGATTATAGCCCGTGAGCCGGGCGATGCTCGCGCCATGAGTCACCACCAGAAGCATGCCCGGTCCCTTCCAGCCGCGGATCACAGCGCGGCTGCCGGCCGCCAGCGCCTCGCGGCGATCGGTCCAGACCACGGGGTTGCCAAAGGCGAGCTCGATCTCGATCCGGCCGAGCGCCATCAGCGTCGCGGTGTCGACGCAGCGGCACCACGGCGAGCTGAGGATGCGCGCCGGCTTCACGCCGCGCTCGCGAAACGCCGCACCGACCCTGGCGGCGTCGGCTCGGCCATTGGCGCTGAGGTTACGCTGCGTGGCGCAGTCGTCGAGCTTGAATCCCTCCGGATCGCCGAAGCCGCCGGGCGCATCGGCGTGGCGCATCAGGGCGATGGCGTCGCCGGTGCGGAGCGCCGCCCAGGCGACGGCCTCGTTGGCCGACGCGGGCGTCGCCGCGAGCAGGCTCAGCAGCAGGCAAAAGAAAAGGGCTCGCATCAGCGAACCCTAGCATCGGACCTCGGGCTGGGGAGGCCGCTTGCGCGGCGCTCCCCAGTTTGTGAGGTGAGCCCTACTCCGCCGCCATCTTCGGCGTGGCGGCGTCGATCGCCGCCGAGAGGCGCGGCGGCGACAGCGGCAGGTCGGTCATGCGGATGTTGATCGAGCGCGCCACCGCGTTGCCGACGGCGGCAAGCGGCGGAACGATCGGCACCTCGCCCACGCCGCGCACGCCGTAGGGGTGATGCGGGTTGGGCACCTCGACCACGAGCGCGTCGATCATCGGCAGGTCCGAGGCCACCGGCATGCGGTAGTCGAGGAAGCCCGCGTTATCGAGGCGGCCCTTGGCGTTGTAGATGTACTCCTCGTTCAGCGCCCAGCCGATGCCCTGCACGGCGCCGCCCTGGATCTGGCCTTCGACGTAGCTCGGATGGATCGCCGTGCCGACGTCCTGCGCCGCCGTGTAGCGGTCGATGTGCACGCAGCCGGTGTCGCGGTCGACCTTCAGATCGACGACGTGCACACCGAAGCCCGGACCCGCACCCTGCGCGTTGAGCTGCGCATGGCCGTTGATCGGGCCGCCGGTCTTGCCCGCGGTGGCCGCGAGCTGCGACAGCGTCAACGGCTCGAATTCGCCGACGTTCGAGCCGGCCGGCTTGGCCACGCCGTCCTCCCAGATCACCGCATCAGGATCGACGCCCCAGGTCTTGGCGGCGCGCACCTTCAGCTCGCGGATCATGTCGCGCACCGAGTTCACCACGGCGAGACCTGTGGCGAAGGTGACGCGGCTGCCGCCCGTGACGAAGTTGAAGCCGATCGAAGAGGTATCGGCGATGATCGGGCGCACCTTGCTGTAGTCGACGCCCAGCTCCTCGGCCGCCATCAGGGCGAGCGAGGCGCGCGAGCCGCCGATATCGGGGTTTCCCGAGATCACCGTGACGGTGCCGTCCTCAGCGACGTGCGAGGCGGCGCTGGAGTCCGCACCGACGTTAAACCAGAAGCCGGCCGCCACGCCGCGCGCATAGCCCGGCTTGGGTGGCGTCTTGTAGTGCGCCGACTTCTTCACCGCCTCGAGCGTCTCGACGAAGCCGATGGTGTCGAAGGTCGGGCCGTAGCTGGTCTTGGTGCCCTTCTTCGCCGCGTTCTTCAGACGCAGATCGATGGGATCCATGCCCAGCTCGAGCGCCAGCACGTCGAGCGTCGACTCCACGCCCCACGCCGAGATCGGCGCACCCGGAGCGCGGTAAGCGGCGACCTTGGGCCGGTTGCTCACCACGTCGAAGCCGACGACCTTGATGTTGGGGATGTCGTAGCAGGCGAAGCTGGTCCAGCACGCCGGCCCGAGCGGCGAGCCCGGGAAGGCGCCGGCCTGCAGCGCGATCTCACACTCGGCCGCAACGATGGTGCCGTCCTTCTTGGCGCCGAGCTTGACGCGCACGGTGCCGCCGGGCGCCGGTCCGGAGGCGCGGAACACCTCCTCGCGGGTCATCACCATCTTCACCGGCTTGCCCGACTTCTGCGACAGGCGCACGGCGATCGGCTCGAGGTAGACGACGGTCTTGCCGCCGAAGCCGCCGCCGATCTCGCTCGGCGTGACGCGGATCTGCGAGGTCTCGATGCCCAGCAAGCGGCTGACGAAGCCGCGCACCTGGAAGTGACCCTGCGTGGTCGACCAAAGCTGCACCTGGCCGTCCTCGGCGGCGCTGGCGAGCGTCGCGTGCGGCTCGATGTAGCCCTGGTGCACGGCCTGGGTCGTGTACTCGCGCTCGACCACGATCTCAGCCTGCTTCAAGCCGGCCTCGAAGTCGCCCTTGGTGTTGTCCATGCGCTTGGCGATATTCGACGCCTTGGTCGGCGCCGGCTTCACGCCTTCGGTGATGAGGTGGTCATGCAGCACCGGCGCGCCGGGCTTCATCGCCTCGGTGACGTCGATGACGTGCGGCAGCACCTCGTACTCGACCTTGATCAGCTCGACCGCCTGCTTGGCGATGGCGTCGGTGGTCGCGGCGACGGCGGCGATCGGGTGGCCCTCGAACAGCACCTTCTCACGCGCCAGGATGTTGCGGGTGATGTCGCGCAGGTTCACCTGCATCTCGCCCGCCGGCACGATCACGTTGGGCTGCTCGGGCAGGTCCTTGGCGGTCACCACCGCCTTGACGCCCGGCAGCTTCTCGGCCGCCGAGGTGTCGACCGACTTGATGATCGCGTGCGCGTGCGGGCTGCGCAGCACACGGCCGATCAGCTGGCCGGGCATGTTGAAGTCGGCGCCGAATCGGGCGCGGCCGGTCACCTTGTCGGCGCCGTCGGGACGATCGACGCGGGTGCCGATCCACTTGTACTTGCCGGTGCTCATCGTGCGGCTCCTCTCATGTCGGCGGCCACGTCCATGACCGCGCGGATGATCTTGTCGTAACCAGTGCAGCGACAGAGATTGCCGGCGAGCCAGAAGCGCACCTCGGTCTCCGTCGGGTTGTTGTTCTTCTCCAGCAGGGCCTTCGCGGCGACGAGGACGCCCGGCGTGCAGATGCCGCACTGCAGGGCCGCAAACTCGACGAACTTCTTCTGCAGCGGATGCAGCTGGTCGCCCTTGGCAATGCCCTCGACCGTCTCGATCTTCTTGCCCTCGGCCTCCGGCGCCAGCATGAGGCAGGCGCAGACCAGGCGGCCGTCGAGCGTGATCGAGCAGGCGCCGCAGTCACCCGAACCGCAGCCTTCCTTGCTGCCGGTCAGCCCGAGATTGTCGCGCAGAACGTCGAGCATCGACTGCTGGGGATCACAGAGGAACTCGGTCGGCTCCCCGTTGATCGTGGTGGTGATGTGCATCTTGGCCATGGTGATCAATTCCCCTTCGCGCGCTCGATGGCGATCGCGGCGCTGCGCTTGAGCAGCACGCCGGCGATCTTGGTGCGATATTCGATGGTGCCCCGCTTGTCGTTGATCGGCTTGCAGGCGGCGCGGCAGGCGGCGGCGGCCTTCTCCAGCGCCGCGTCGTCGAGCGACGAGCCAACCAGCGCCTTGCCGGCGTCCTCGACCAGCAGCACGGTCGGCGCCACGGCGCCCAGCCCGACGCGCGCCGCGGTGCACTTGCCGCCCGAAATGGTGAGGTTGACGCCAACGCCGACCACCGCGATGTCCATCTCGGTGCGCGGGATCAGGCGCAGGTAGGCGTCGCTCGAGCCCTTCGGGCGCGCCGGCAGGGTGAAGCTGACCAGGATCTCGCCGGGCGCCAGCGTCGTGCGGCCGGGGCCGCTGTGCAGCTTCTCGACCGGGATCTCGCGCCGCCCGTTGGGGCCATGGATGGTGAGCATGGCGCCCGCGGCGACCAGCGCCGGGCCGCTATCGGCCGCCGGCGAGGCGTTGCACAGATTGCCGCCCGCCGAGGCGCGGCCCTGGATCTGCTTCGACCCGATCAGGTTGATGGCCTCGACCACGCCGGGCCACGCCTTCTTCAGCGCCTTGTGCTCGCCGATGAGCGCGCCGCTGACCGCCGCGCCGATCCGGAATGAGCCGCCGCCCAGATCCTGGATGCTCATCATCTCGTCGATCTTCTTGATGTCGACGATCACGCCGGGCTTCTGCATGCCCGAGCGCATTTGAACCAGAAGATCCGTGCCACCGGCCAGGATGCGCCCGGCACCACCGGCGGCCATCATGGCCTTCGACGCCTCGTCGAGGCTATTAGGAGCGCTATACCTTACGTCGTTCATCGTTCGGTCCCGCTTGGAAATTGTTGGGCCTCTCTCCCTAAGGGCCCAAAACCACGGCCCTATACTGGCGACTCGTTTGGCCGCTGTAAAACATTGATGCGAGGCCGACCCGGCCGATTCGCGACCATCTTCCCGGCTGGATTCGCATGACACGCCGCCGCGCCGCCGGTGTAGCCTTGCCGCCGCGGTTCCTTAGGGAGGACACCATGAGCTACGACGTCGTCATCAAGAACGGCACGGTGGTCGATGGCACGGGCGCTCCGCGCTACCAGGCCGACGTCGCTATCGCCGATGGCAAGGTCGCGGAGATCGGCAAGGTCAGCGAGGGCGCCAAGCGCACCATCGACGCGCATGGGCTGGTCGTGGCGCCCGGCTTCGTCGATCCGCATACCCACTACGACGCCCAGATCTGCTGGGACGGCGCGGTGACGCCCTCGTCGTGGCATGGCGTGACCTCGGTCGTGATGGGCAACTGTGGCGTCGGCATCGCGCCCTGCAAGCCCGAGACCCGCGAGATCGCGATGAAGGACCTGGTCAACGTCGAGGGCATTCCCTTCGACGTGCTCAACAAGGGCATCACCTGGGACTGGGAGACCTTCCCGCAATTCATGGACGCCGCCGCCGCGCGGCGGCCCTCGCTCAACCTCGCCTTCATCGCGCCGCTCACGCCCTTCCGGCACTACGTCATGGGCGAGGCCTCGATGGAGCGCGCCGCCAACGCGCAGGAGACCGCAGAGATCGCCCGGCTGATCGGCGAGGCGGTCGACGCCGGCGCGCTGGGCTTCTCGAGCACGACGCTCAACCAGCACATGGGTTTCGAGGGCAAACCGCTGGCCTGCCGCAACGCCAGCCGCGAGGAGATGAAGGCCTACGCCAACCAGCTCAAGAAACGCGGCAAGGGCGCCATCGAGATCGCGCTTACCCGCCAGGTCGGCGTGCTGGAGCAGGACCAGTGCGACCTGCTCGACTTCCTGCTGGAGGAGAGCGGCCGGCCGGTGACCTTCATCGCGCTGTTCGACCGCGACGACATCCCCGAGGCGGTGCGCGACACCCTGCGCCGCTGCGCCCCGCAGATCGCCAAGGGCGCGCGGCCGCAGACCTCGCCGCTGCCGCTGACGCGCGAATGCAACATGGACAACCCCTTCGCCTTCGCCGCCTTCTCGGCGTGGAAGCGGGTCTTCGCCGACATGTCGCCCGAGGCGCACAAGAAAGTCTACGCCGACCCGGCCTTCCGCGCCGCCTTCCGCGAGGACCTGAAGAAGCCCACCGGCTTCAGCGACTGGCGCCGCATCGTCGTGCACGAGGTCAAGAACCCGGCGCTCAAGCACCTCGAGCGCAAGTCGATCGCCGAGATCGGCCAGATGCAGGGCAAGGACGGCGTCGACGCCTTCCTCGACATCGTGCTGGCCGACGATCTGAAGGTCGAGCTCACCATCTCCTCGTGGAACACGCGCGAGGACCGCATGAAGGAGCTGCTCAACAACAAGTCGATCCTGATGGCGCTGGGCGACGGCGGCGCGCATGTCGACATGCTGTGCGACGCCGGCTACCCGACCTATCTGCTGGGCACCTGGGTGCGCGAGAAGCAGGTGCTCACGCTCGAAGAAGGCGTGCGCCGGCTGACCTCCGATCCGGCCGACCTCTTCGGGCTGAACGATCGCGGGCGCCTGATGAAGGGCGCGCCGGCCGACGTGGCGATCTTCGACGCCGGCGCCATCGGCTCGTCCAACCACGGCGAGCGCCGCTACGACCTGCCCGGCGGCGCCAAGCGCATCGTCATGCCGTCGCGCGGCGTCGAGTACACCATCGTCAACGGCGCGGTGACCTGGGAGCAGGGCCAGCTGCGCGACGCCAAGGCCGGCCAGGTGCTGCGCGGATAGCCCCCGCCCTCCCTCGCCCCGCGTGCGGGGCGAGGGATCGGGACTCAGACCGCCTTCCTGACCACATGGCTCCTGTTGAAGGTGTGCGGGCGGATTTCGGCGGCCCAGCGGCCTTTCTCCGACGCCTCGCTCCACGCCTTGCTGGTCAGGATGGCGGGGTCGTCGAGTTCGTAGAGCGCGGTGTAGCGCGCCATACCCGATCCATCGATCGGCTTGATCTCGCCGGCGATGACAAAGGCGGCGGGCTGGGTCTTCCAGCGCGTCACGCCGCGCACGCCGGGCACCGCCTTGATGAAATCAACGTGCTCGTCGTAGATCTCGTTGAACAGCGCCTCCTTCTCCGGCGCAACATCCATGCTGACCATGAACAGGTACTTTGCTGCGATGGGCATGCTGTGGCCCTCCTCCCGCTGTTCTCCCGGCCCGGTATCCTACAGTATGGCGGCGTAGCCAGCGCCCGGAGAACTGCCATGGACAGCCTCGTACAGACGCCTGTCACGACCTCCGCGGAGGATCGCGCGCGAGCATTGCAGCCGTTGCTCGACGCCCATGGCGCCGAAATGGACCGCCGCCGCGAGCTGACGCCGCAGGTCGTCGAGGCACTGTTCGAGCGGGACATGCTGCGCCTGCTGCTGCCCAGGGGCCTCGGTGGCCAGGAGATCCACCTGCTCGACTACTGCAAGGCCTGCGAGCAGCTCGCCTGGGCCGACGCCAGCGTCGCGTGGTTCGTCAACCAGTCCAACGTGTCGTCGGCGACCTCGGCGGCGGCGATGTCGCGCGAGGCGGCGATGACCGCCTTCGGCGGCGCGCGCGAGGGCCTGGCCTGGGGCTCGCGGCACAACATGAGCAAGGCGATCCGCGTCGAGGGCGGCTATCGCCTGACCGGCACCTGGAGCTTCGCCAGCGGCGGACGCCATACGAACTATCTCGGCGCGCACAGCGCGGTGCAGAACCCCGACGGCACGCCGCACATGCGCCACGGCCGGCCGGACGACCGCAGCTTCGTCTTCAAGCGCAGCGACGCCAAGATCACCGACGATTGGTACGTGCTGGGCCTGCGCGGCACAGGTTCCGACACCTACACCGTCACCGACCTCTTCATCCCCGACGGCTGGGCACCGGCGCGCGAGGCGCTGGAGGAGCGGCAGGTCACGGGTCCGCTCTACACCATCATGTCGACCCTGCTCTACGCCACCGGCTTCTGCGCCGTCACGTTGGGCGTCGGAAGGCGCATGCTGGAGACCTATATCGAGCTGGCGCGCGGCAAGCAGAGCCGCGCCGCGACCAGCATCATGGCGAAGAACGACGCCATCCAGCGCGAGATCGCCAACCTCGAGGCCAAGCTGTCGGCCGCGCGCGCCTTCCTTCACGAGGCGGTGGTCGCCACTTACGACGCGGCCGCGTCGGGCACGCTCAACCTCGACCACCGCATGCGCCTGCGCCTCGCGACGACCTGGGGTATGAACGCCGCCTCCGATGTGTCGATCGCCAGCTACCGCGCCGCCGGCACCACGGCGATCCTCGACGCCAATCCCTTCGAGCGCCGCTTCCGTGACGCCATGAGCGCCAGCCAGCACCTTCAGGCCCTGCCGCCGCATCTAGAGATGGTCGGCCGCCACCTGCTGGGTACGGAGAACAAGGTCCAGCACCTCTAGAGGACACTCGCGTCCGCAGAATCCCCTCAGGGCTCAACACGCAACATCTCGATGCATGGCCAGCGGAACGGCGTGATTCGTCAGCCCCGCGGCCACAGCACTTCCAGCCAGGCATCATCCCACCGGTTGGCGCGCAGCGAGCCGGCGAGACCGGCATAGGACCGGTCGACCCGCGCGGCCATGCCGTAGAGCAGCCGGGCCTTCGCCGGCATGAACGGCCCGCCGAAGCCGGTCAGCCCCGCCTCTCGCCGGACACGGTCGAAGTCGACCTTCGAGCGACGGAATTCCTCGTGCGTCTTCTGTCCTTCCACGTAGGGGCGGAGCCAGGCCAGCGCCAAGCCCAGGCGGCCGCCTTCGAGACCATACCAATCCTCTCCATGCCGGCGAGCCGCCAGCACAGACATCATGAGCGGCTCCAGGCTGTACACGACATAGCGCAGGGCGTCGCGTTGCGCGAAGTCGTACACCTCGCCACGGCGATCAATGTTGGCCGAGAGCTGCGCTTCGAACATCGCCTTGGCACGCTGGACCAAGGCGAGCTCGCCCATGGCGAAGGAAGACAGGACGGCCAGCTTGACGCGATGGCTGTTCCAGTTGTTGGTCGCGGTAGCACCGCGTACCACCTGGCGCGGATAGCCATCGGCAAAGCCGCGCAGCAAGGTGTGCTGTCCCGGCCCCACACTCGCCCTGTCGGGCGGCGCAAACAGATCCAGGGCCAACATGAAGTTGTCGAACCTGGTCTCGTCGATCGGGTTGAAGCTGGGGCGATAGACATCGGCCCAGGCTCGCGCAAGACGAACCGCCGCCGCCGCATAAGCGGTCTGGCCCGACAAGCGAGCGGCGATGGCGAGATCGCGCATCGCCTCCAGGTCGCGCAGCGCCTCGTTGCTCTGGTCATAAATTCCCTGGCCGGGCAGGGTCCCTTCGACATGGACGCGTGTCATCGCATGCGGCGCGCGATCCAGCGCCCGCGTCGCCGAGCGGAGGATGGCGGCCGCGGCCGGCGACTCCTTTCTGTCGGGAAGCGCCGCGGCGTCGATCGCGCCGGTGAAGGAGAAGCCAGCGGTACTCGCCCGGCGGCGGGCGTCATCAGCCGGTACGGCGTCCTGCCGCGCCCGCGCGGCGAATGGCGGTGCCACCGCACCGCCGAGCACAGCCATGAATTCACGTCGTCTGAGGAATGGCTTCCGCACGGGACAATCCTCTCTGGTTAACGGCCGCGCCGTGCCGCTCCACGCCGCGTGGGCTCGAGCCGACTTCTCACCGAGCGCGGCGAGAGGGCGCGGACGGCCTCTGCCGCTTGGCCGCCACACGCCGCGCCGCGTCAAGCGCCACGCGGGCCCACTCCAGCAGCTCGTCGGGCTCGTCGATCAGCCGTTCCGGCACGCGCCAAAAGGCGAGATCGATCAGCGCGCCGCCTTTGGCGTAGTTCAATGGCGGCGCCGAAGCGGCTTCGGCGAAGAGCGCGCGATTCTGGTCATCGACTCGGACGTAGAACGTGTCGTCGGCCACCATGCCCAGCATCGCGCCGTCGCAGAACACGCCGGTCTTGCCGAACATGCGCCGCATCGAGACGCGGCCCAGTGGCGCGAGCTGCTCACGCAGGAACTCGGCGAAGCTGTCGCTGGCGACCATGGCCGAGTGTCCTACGCCGCCGCCGGCACCGCCACTCGGTTCGCGGGGTCGAGGGCGATCGCGGCGGCCGGTTCTTGCGGGTCGGCCGGCGGGCCGACTGCCGCAGGCCGTTCTTCCGCCTCTCCACCGATGTCGGGGGCCCCGGACGCGGTGGTTTGCAATGGTTTGCTATGGTCGCGCGGCGTTGGCGTCGAGGCTGGGAGCACCTTGTCCATCCCGCCGGCGCTCGGGGCCTCGTCGGGGCAGGCCGGGTAGAGGCGTCTGGCGCGCTTGCCGACGCGATGGAGTCGCTCCCAGTCGACAATCGCGAGGTATTCCTGGCCCTGGACCGTGTAGATCCGCACCAGCCCGCGCGCCGCCAGCTCCTCGATCATCGCGCGCACCTGGTCGTTGTCCAGCGGATCGCCGGGGAAGACCTGCATGCGGATGGTGCGCGGCCGCAGGGGCTGGACGCAGAAATCGTCGGCGAAACTCTGCAAGCCGAGGAACAAAAGGCGGGTCATCATCGCGCAGTCGATGACGGCTTCACAGGTCCAGAAGTCCGATGAGAGCTTGCGATCGCGGGCCATGGGGTGGGCTCCAGTTTGAAACACGGGCATCGGTGTACATCCGTTGCGCGCGACCCTCCTATTTCCGCGGCTACGGCGGCGCTATCGGGGCCAGAAGTATCGGTGGCATCGGCCTTTCTCCGAATCCTACGGCGGTGCATATGCACAGGGCGGCCAGCGATCTCCGACGGCTCGGCCGAGTCATTGCGTCGGGTGCTGCGCCCTTATCCTCGCCGTCCCGCATGCGATAGCCTGGGTAGCAACGGGATGCCATGAAGGTCGCTATTCTCGCCTGGGGCTCGCTGGTCTGGGACCGGCGCGACTTGATGCTGGCCGGGTCGTTCGTGCCGACCGGACCATCGCTGCCGTTGGAGTTCAGCCGCGTCTCGCGCGACCGACGCCTGACCTTGGTCATCGACGAGGCGCGTGGCACGCTGTGCACGACCTACGTGGCGCCCAGCGCTTATACCGACCTTGATCAGGCCATCGACAATCTGCGCGGACGCGAGGGCATGCCCGGGCCGGCGAGCGTCGGCTTCGTCGACATCCAGGCCGGCACACGCAGCGACACCGCCTGGCAGCGCCATCCCAGCGCGGTGGCCGCTATCGAGCGCTGGGCCGCGCGGATTGGCTATCGCGCGGTGATCTGGACGGCGCTGGCGAGCAACTTCCAAGAGTCCGATCGGGCGGGTGTGCCGTTCTCGGTCGACGCCGCCCTCGCCTATCTCGCCGCGCTCGACGGGCCGCGTTTCGAGAACGCGCTGCGCTACATCCGCAACGCGCCACAGGAAATCCGCTCTCCCCTGCGCGAGGCAGTCGACCGGCGCTGGCCGAGCGATTAGCCTGCTCCCGTCATCCCGAGCGCAGCGAGGGATGACGGGATGAGCGACCGGAGGATCACGATGAGCAACGCCACGCTGGCACAACGCCGCGACCGGGCGATGGGCGCGGGGGCGCCGTTGTTCTACAGCGAGCCGCTGCACATCGTGCGCGGCGAGGGCGTCTATCTCTACGACGAGCGCGGCAAGCGCTATGTCGACATGTACAACAACGTGCCCTGCGTCGGGCACGCCAACCCGCACGTCGTCGACGCCATGGTGCGCCAGCAGGCGACGCTCAACGTGCACAGTCGCTACCTGCACGAGGGCATCGTCGCCTTCGCCGAGCGGCTCGTGGCGCTGCATCATCCCGGCATCGAGAGCGTGATCTTCACCTGCTCGGGCACCGAGGCCAACGAGGTAGCGCTGCGCATCGCGCGCATGGTCACCGGCAAACGCGGCATCATCTGCACCAACGCCACCTATCACGGCAACAGCGAGGCCGTTGGCGCGCTCACCCGGCTGACCGCCGAGCGCAACCAGGCCGGCGACGTCGCGGCCATCCCATTCCCCGAGACGTTCCGGCCGATCAAGCCTGGCGCGACAGAGGCCGAGCTCTGCGAGGCTTATCTCGATCGCCTCCAATCGGCGATCCGCGCACTGGAGGCCGACGGCACCGGCTTCGCCGGCCTGATCGTCTGCTCGATCTTCGCCAACGAGGGCCTGCCCGACGTGCCGCAGGGGTTCATGCCGCGCGCGGCGGAGATCGTGCGCAAGGCCGGCGGCATATTGATCGCCGACGAGGTGCAGGCCGGCTATTGCCGCGCCGGCACCTGGTGGGGCTACGAGATCTCGGGCTTCACGCCCGACATCGCGGTCACTGGCAAGCCGATGGGCAACGGCCTGCCGCTGGCGGCGGCGGCGGCGCGCAAGGAGCTGATCGACGCGTTCCGCAGCCGCACGCGCTATTTCAACACCTTCGCCTCGAGTCCTTTGCAGGCGGCGGTCGGCATGGCGGTGATCGACGTGATCGAGCGCGAGGGCCTGCGCGAGAGCGTCGGCGCGGTGGGCACGTGGCTCAAGGGCGAGCTGGCGAAGCGCAAGCCGCGCTCGGCGGCGATCGGCGACGTGCGCGGCCATGGCCTGTTCATCGGCGTCGAGATGGTGAAACCCGGACCGGCGAAGGAGCCCGACGAGAAGCGCACCGTCGAGGTGGTCAACAAGCTCAAGGACAAGGGCTTCCTCACCAGCAACGCCGGCGCCTACCGCAACGTGGTGAAGATCCGCCCGCCGCTGGTCTTCACCCGAACGCATGCCGAGGAGTTCCTGAAGGCGTTCGACGAGACGATCGCCACGCTCGATGGATAGGGACGAGGCACAGCGCGTCTTCGAGCCGCCGGCGCGCGAGGCGCTCAGGTCCTTCGCGATCGAGCCGGCATCGCTCGATCTGGTGGCGGTGGCGGAGAACATCACCTTCCGCGTCGTCGACGCGCGCGACGGCACGCCCTATGTCTTCCGCCTGCACCGGCCCTGGTACCACACGCTCGAGGAGCTGATCTCCGAGCGCGTCTGGCTGCGCGCGCTGGTCGAGGCCGGCGTTTCGGTGCCGAAGCCGGTGCCGGCACGCGACGGCAGCGAGTACGTGCGGGTCGCGGTGCCCGGCACGGGCGAGCAGCGCTACGCCGGCATGATCAGCTGGACCGAGGGCCGCCTCTTGTCCGAGGCGTTGGCCGACAACACCGACGCGGCGTGGCGCGCCAGGGCCTTCGAGCAGCTCGGCATCATCACGGCCGCGATGCACAATCAGGCCACGTCGTGGCCGGTGCCGGTGGGCTTCACGCGCCATCACCTCGACACCGATGGCCTGATGGGCGACCAACCGTTCTGGGGACCGTTCTGGGCTCACAGCCTGCTGTCGCCGGCCGAAAGCCGGCTGCTGCTCGACACGCGCGATCGCATGCGTGTCGCGCTGGCGCGCTATGGCCGCGACCCGCGCACATACAGCCTGATCCACGCCGACATGCACGAGCGCAACGTACTGGTGAACGACGAGCGGCTGACGGTGATCGACTTCGACGACACCGGGTTCGGCTGGCACCTCTACGACATCGCCGTGGCGCTGATCCACCAGCGCGGCACTCCGGGCTATCCCGAGATCGAGGCCGCCTTCCTGCGCGGCTACCGCCGCCTGCGCGCGCTCAGCGACGACGATCTGGCGCTACTGCCGATGTTCCACCTGATGCGCGGCATGGTGCAGATCGGCTGGTATCACCAGCGCCCCGAGCTCGGCGTCTCGCCCAACTTCCACCGCATGAAGGACGACGTCTGCGCCGGATGCGCCGCGTTCGTGGCGCCGTGAACTGCCTTCCCCCGCCGGCGAGGGAAGGTATCTAGGACGGCAACGTCGAGCGCAGGTCGAAGTTCGCGTCGGCGGCCTGCTCGGGCGTGACGGGCACGCGGCTGGCGAGCAGACGGCGGGCGAGCATGTGGTCGGCAGGCTTGTTCACCGAGTCGACGCCGACCAGGACGCCGGCGCGGAAATGGAACAGCGAGAAGCGGTTCGAGGCCATGTTGCCGCGCGTGACCGTCGTGTCGGGTACGCCGGACAGCCCGACCATCTGCAGTTTCAGATCGTATTGGTCGGACCAGAACCACGGCACGGCGTCGTAGGGCTTGGCCGCCGCCGCGCCGGCCACGGTCGCGCCGGCGATCTTCGACTGATCGGTGGCGTTCTGCACCGATTCCAGCCGCAGCCCCCTTCCCTGAGCAGGATTCCAGCGGCTGGGGTGACGCGTGCAATCGCCCGCGGCGACGATCTCGGGCACCGGCGCCCCCGACGCGGCGTCGATGCAGCGCGCGAACTCATCGACGCGGATACCGTCGTCGACGGCGAGGCCCAGCATCGCGGCCAACTCGGTGTTGGGGTGGACGCCGATGCCGACCACCGCGAGATCGGCCGGCAGCGTGTGCGCCCGGCCGGTGGAATCTGAGGCACGCACGCCGCTCAGCACGCCGTGATAGTGCTCGAAGCCGACATCGCGCGCGCCGAACAGCAGTTCGACGCCGCGCGCGCGATGGGCGTCGGCGACAAAATTTGCCAGCGCAGGCGTGGCGGCGCGCGCCAGCAGGCGGTCCTGCATCTCGATCACGGTCACGCGCTTGCCGAGTTGGCTGAGCGAGGCCGCGGCTTCGAGGCCGATATAGCCACCACCGATCACCACGACACGCCGGGCGTCCGCGGCGAGCGCGCGCAGCCGATCGGCGTCGGCGAGATCGCGCAGCACCAGCACCTTGTCCGGCATATCAGCCAGGGTGCGCGCCCGCGCGCCGGTGGCCAGCGCCAGCCGGTCCCATTTCAGCGTATCGCCGCCCGCGGTGGTGAGCGTGCGGTTGGCGCGATCGGCTCCGACGATCGGCGTCGACAGCAGCAGCTCGACCTTCTCCTCGTCATAGAAGGCGGCGCCGCGGATCGGCAGCGACTCGCGCTCGGCCTTGCCCAGCAGATAGGCCTTGCTGAGCGGCGGGCGGTGATAGGGCGTGTGCGCCTCGGCGCTGACCAGGCGGATGCGGCCGGTGTAGCCCGCCTCGCGCGCCGAGGCGGCGATCTGCGCGCCGGCATAGGAGCCGCCGACGACGATCAGGCCCTCGCCGGTGTCGGGCTTCTTCTCGCCGCCACCACCATCGAAGACGGCGGCGACGACTTCGCTCACGCCGGTGCCCACCACCTCGACGGCACCCTCGACGACGGCGCCGACGATCTCGCCGATGATCTCGTCGATCGGCATCAGCACCGACCTCGTCGACGCGCGCCTGCTGTCATTCCAAGCGCGGCGAGGAATCCAGGCTCCTTGCTGGATTCCTCGCTGCGCTTGGAATGACAGAGCAAGCGAGACACGCTAGCTCTGGCGATCGGGCATGTGGACGGTGATGCCGTCGAGCGCCGCCGTGACGTCGATCTGGCACGACAGCCGGCTGGTCGGCCTACGCTCGGCGGCGACGCCTTCGAGCAGTTCCTTCTCGACCGAGTCGGCCGGCTTCAGCCGCGCCATGTCGGACTCCTCGATGTAGACATGGCAGGTGGCGCAGGAACAGCAGCCACCGCACTCCGCGTCGATGCCGCGTAGATTGTTGTTGATGGCGCCGAGCATGATGCTGGTGCCGTTGGGCACGTCGATGGCGCGGCGGGTGCCGTCCTTGAGCACGTAGTTGATGGTGGGCATGGAGACGCGGAACCCCGGACAGATGGAATGATCGGCCTGCGTTAGACCAGACACGGCGGAGAGCGGCAAGAGGCCCCGCCTCGGAGCGGCAACGAACCACGCCGGCGCGTTCAGCCGCCCAGCTTGTCGTGGATCAGGTGCACTGGCGCTTGCAGCCAGACCGAGCGATTGCCCTTCGCACGCGGCCGGTCCAGCGGGTAGAGCTTCAGCCGCTTGCCGCGCGATAGCGGCTGCGCGACCCAGGCCGCCAGCGACAGGCGGAGATTGTGCATCGTCCATTCCAGGGCGTTGCTGCCGAGATAGGCCGGGTCCTTCGGGCCGTGCCGGCTCATCTGGCGGATGCTGGTCAGCAGGCAGACGCGGTAGCCGAGGCCGGGATAGACACTGTCCTCGCCCTCGACCGTCTCGATGTCGGCTGGCGACAGCTCAGGCCGCAGCGGCATCGCCTGGCTGGGCTTGAACGGATGGCTGTGAAAGTCGCCGATGAAGCGCCAGTTCGGCCAGTAGGCCGAGACGATCGCGTTCATGGTCTGCAGGCCGTGGCGCGAGGGTGTCACCGAGGTATGGTCGCGCTCGGCGTTGACGTCGGTGGTCGCCGCCTCGACGGTGAAGCACGGCTTGCCGTTGCCGAGCGTCGTCTCGTAGCCCCACAGCAGGCCGTAGGTCTCGAGATATTTGCGTGGCCGGCCTTTGCCGCGCGGCGGCGAGACGCCGGAATAGCTCTCGATGGTGGCGAGCGTGAGCGATCGGAACGCCGATTCCGACACGTTCACCAGATAGTCGAACTGCGCCCGGGCCATGCCGGCCATGTTGCCGGAAGGTCCCGCCGGTGGGTAGGCTGTCGACACGCATCCGAAAGGCGCGCCGCCATGATCTCGCGCGAGCAGAACGATCTCATCACCCGCACCGGCGCCGCCGCGCCGCTCGGCAGGCTGATGCGCCAGTACTGGCAGCCGGTGGCGCTGGCCGTCGAGCTGCAGGGCGCCCGCCCGCTGCGGCCGGTGCGACTGATGGGCCAGGACCTCGTGCTGTTCCGCGACCAGGCCGGCAGGCTGGCGCTGATCGATCGCGACTGCCCGCATCGCGGCGCCGATCTCGCCTATGGAAGGCTGGAGAATGGCGGGCTGCGCTGCCCGTTCCATGGCTGGCTGTTCGACGTCGGCGGCAATTGCCTGGAGATGCCGGGCGAGCCGGATGGCGGCGGCGCGCTGTGCCAACGGGTGAAGCAGAAGACCTACCCGGTGGTCGAGCGCTCGGGGATCATCTGGGGCTATCTCGGCGCCGGCGAGCCGCCCGCCTTCCCCGATTTCGACTGCTTTATCGCCCCCGACAGCCACGTCTTCGCCTTCAAGGGCCACATGGCGTGCAACTGGCTGCAGGCGCTGGAGGTCGGCATCGATCCGGCGCACGCCTCGTTCCTGCACCGCTTCGAGGAGGACGAGAGTGTCGGCGGCTCGAACACCTATGGCCGCCAGTTCCGCGCCGCCTCGATGGGCTCGGACATTCCGATGACCACCTTGCTGCGCGAGTTCCCGCGGCCCGATATCGACGTGCATCCGGTGCCGTGGGGATTGCGGCTGTTCTCGCGACGGCGCATCGATTCCGCCCGTACACATCTGCGTGTGACCAACCTGATCTTTCCCAACGCCTTCCTGATCCCGCTCAGTGGCGAGATGACCATCACGCAATGGCACGTGCCGGTCGATGACACCTCGAACTACTGGTACGCGATTTTCACCAGCTTCGGCGGGCCGGTCGACAAGAAGACCATGACCGAGCAGCGCCTCGATCTCTATCAGCTGCCCGACTACAAGCCGCGCCTGGGCCGCCACAACGAATGGGGCTACGACGCCGCCGAGCAGCGCACCAAGACCTTCACCGGCATGGGCTTCGACATCAACGTGCACGACCAATGGGCGTGCGAGTCGCAAGGCCCGATCGCCGATCGCACGCGCGAGCATCTCGGCACGACCGACAAAGCGATCATCGCCAACCGCCGGCTGCTGGTGAAGGCGATCGAGCAGGCCGCATCAGGCGAACGTCCGCCGATGGTGCTCGACCGCGCGTCGGCCGCCGGTATGACCGGGCCTGCGACGATGGACGCGATCGGCCCCACGGACGGCTGGGAAACCTTTTGGCCCGAGATCGACCGCAAACGCCGCGACGCGGCGCCCTGGAAGCGATCGGCCGCGTGAGCTTCGTCGAACGCTACGGGCTGTGGAATCCCGCGCAGAACGAGGCCGCGCGCGAGGTGCTGCGTCGTGTCGAGGCCGACGGGCTGGAGGTGATCCGGCTGTCTTTCGCCGATCAGCACGGCGTATTGCGCGGCAAGTCGGTGACCGCGGCGGCGCTGGAGTCGTCGATGAAAAGCGGCGTGGGCGTCACCACGACTTTGCTGGCCAAGGACACCGCGCATCGCACCGTGTTCCCCGCCTTCACGCCCGGCGGCGGCTTCGGCATGAAGGAGATGGAGGGCGCGGCCGACGCGCTGATGGTCGCCGATCCGACGACGTTCAAGGTGCTGCCCTGGGCGCCCAGGACCGGCTGGATGCTGTGCGATCTCTATTTCGGCAATGGCCAGCCGGTGCCGTTCTCGACCCGCGATCTCTATCGCCGTGCGCTGTCGAAACTCGCCGATGCCGGCTTCGATTTCGTCGCCGGCCTGGAGATCGAGTTCCACGTCTTCAAGCTGGAGGATCCCAAGCTCCAGCCCTCGGATTCCGGCCAGCCCGGCTCGCCGCCCGAGGTGTCGCTGCTGACCACCGGCTATCAGTACCTCACCGAGCAGCGGTACGACCTGTTTGATCCGGTGTTCGAGATTCTCAGGCGCGACGTGATGCAGCTCGGCCTGCCCTTGCGCACGGTCGAGCTGGAATACGGGCCGAGCCAGTGCGAGTTCACCTTCGCGCCCGGCATCGGGCTCGAATCGGCCGACACCATGGTGTTGTTCCGCTCGGCGGTGAAGCAGATCGCGCGGCGCCATGGCTACCACGCGACGTTCATGTGCCGCCCGCGCCTGCCCAACGTGATGTCGAGCGGCTGGCATCTGCATCAGTCGCTACGCGATCGCAAGAGCGGCGCCAACGCCTTCGTCATCGACGATGCGGCGCGGCCGTTCTCCGACATCGCGCGGCGCTGGCTCGCCGGTTTGCTGACACATGCGCGCGGCGCCACCGTCTTCAGCACGCCGACGGTCAACGGCTTCAAGCGCTATCGTCCCTACTCCCTGGCGCCGGACCGCGCGATCTGGGGCCGCGACAATCGCGGCGTCATGGTGCGCGCGCTCGGTGGCGCTGGCGATCCGGCGACGCGGCTGGAGAACCGCGTCGGCGAGCCCACCGCCAACCCCTATCTCTACATGGCCGCGCAGGTGGTGAGCGGGCTGGATGGGCTGGCGCGCGATCTGGAGCCCGGCCCGTCGGCCGACATGCCCTACGAGACCAAGGCGCCGATGCTGCCCACCAGCCTGGGCGAGGCCTTGGCCGCACTGCGAGAAGACGCGATCCTGGTCGATGGCTTCGGCGCGGGCTTCGTGTCCTACTACGCCAAGATCAAGGAACACGAGCTGGCGCGCTTCCAGGCCGAGGTCACCGAGTGGGAGCAGCGCGAGTATTTCGAGCTGTTCTAATCGGGAGGCAACCATGGCCAAACGCACCCGCGTCACCTCGCCGAAGGTGGCGGAGCCACCGCCGCAGCGCTGGTCGAACTGCATCCGCGTCGGCGACATGGTCTGGGTCGCCGGCATGACCGCGCGCACCGGCGACAAGGTGCAGGGCGCCGACGCGTACGAGCAGTCCCGCACGATCTTCACCAAGATCAAGGACCTCGTCGAAGCCGCCGGCGGCAAGATGAACGACGTGGTGAAGGTGACCATCTTCGTCACCAACATCGCCGACAACACCGGCGTGTGGAAAGCGCGCGCCGAGTTCTTCACCGGCGACTTCCCGACCAGCACACTGGTAGAGATTTCGGCGCTGGCGGCGCCGGAGCTGCTGGTCGAGATCGAGGCCGTCGCCGTGGTCGGCTCGAGCGCCTGACATGGCCGACGCGCTGCCCGAGCACCGCATGGACGGCAAGGTCGCCATCGTTACCGGCGCCGGCTCGCGCGCCGACGGCATCGGCAATGGCCGCGCCGCCTCGATCCTGATGGCGCGTGCCGGCGCCAAGGTGCTGCTGATCGACACCATGCCCGACTGGGCCGAGGCCACGGCCAAGATGATCCGCGCCGAAGGCGGCATCTGCCAGGTGCACAAGGCCGACGTCACCGACGCCGCGCAGTGCCAGGCGGCGGTGAAGGCCGCGGTCGATGCCTGGGGCCGCGTGGACGCGCTGGTCAACAATGTTGGCGTCGGTGGTCCCACCGGCAACGCGGTCGATATCGACCTCGCCGCCTTCGATCACGCCATGCGCATCAACGTCACCTCGATGGTGGCGATGGCCAAGTACGCCATTCCCGAGATGCGCAAGCTGGGTGCGGGCGCGATCGTCAACATCGCCTCGGTGGCGGGCCTGCGTGGCGGCCATCCCAGCCTGCTCTATCCAACATCGAAGGGCGCGGTGGTGCAGCTCACTCGCGCCATGGCGGCGCATCACGGCCGCGAGGGCATCCGCGTGAACTGTATCGCGCCGGGCATGGTCTACACGCCGATGGTCTATTCGCGCGGCATGACGCCGGAACAGCGCGAACTGCGGCGCAAGCGCTCGTTGCTGCAGGTCGAGGGCAGCGGCTGGGATGTCGGCCACGCCGTGCTTTATCTCTGCAGCGACGCGGCGCGCTGGGTCACCGGCGTGATCCTGCCGGTCGACGCCGGCGCCACGGCGGGTTCCGCCGAATCGCCCTCGCCCACCGGCGACTATCTCGGCAAACCCAAGGCAGCGGAATAGACGGAGGAGACGCACCATGAGCGAGAACCAGACGATCCTCTTCAGCAAGCCGCGCCCGCATGTGGCGCACCTGATGCTGAACCGGCCGGAGACGCGCAACGCGCAGGACACGGCGTTCCTCTACGCGCTGAACGACGCCTTCGACCGCGCGGCGCAGGACGACGACGTCAAGGTCATCGTGCTGTCGGCCGCCGGCCCACATTTTTCGTCGGGCCACGACCTGCGCGAGACGGGCGGCCACGAAAACATGCGCAAGTACGAGACGGTCGAGACCTGGAGCGGCTTCGGCAAGCCCGGCGCCGAAGCGCAATTCGCGCGCGAGAAGGAGATCTACATCGGCTTTTGCGAGCGCTGGCGCAACATCCCCAAGCCGACCATCGCGGCGGTGCACGGCAAGCTGATCGCCGGCGGGCTGATGCTGATGTGGCCCTGCGACCTGATCGTGGCGGCCGACGACACCGCTTTCCTCGACCAGACGGTGGCGATGGGTGTGGGCGGCGCCGAGTTCTTCATGCACCCCTGGGAGATGGGCGTGCGCAAGGCCAAGGAGTTCCTGTTCACCGCCGACTGGATCGAGGCCAAGGAGGCGCTGCGGCTGGGCATGGTCAACCATGTCGTGCCGCGCCAGGAACTGCTCGACTTCACCTTCGCCATGGCCGAGCGCATCGCGGCCAAGCCGATGTTCGCCCTGAAGCTGGTCAAGGAGGCGGTCAACGCCGCGCAGGACGCCCAAGGCCGCCGCACGGCGATGCAGGTCTCCTTCGCCCTGCACCACCTCGCGCACGCGCACAACCAGATCGCCCACGGCAGGCTGGTCGACCCGACGGGCCTGATGGGCCCGATGGCGACCAAGGCGAACGCCGCAGCGGCGAAGAAGACCGCGGCGGAGTAGATGCCTTATTCCCCCTCCCCGCAGGCGGGGAAACGGGGAAAGATCACGCCGGCTTCTCTCCGCGCAGCAGCGTGCGCAGCATGATGCGCGGCTCGCCGGGCGGGTAGTCGACGTCGACGCGGTGCATCAGGCAGCGATTGTCCCAGACCACCGCGTCGCCCACGGTCCAGCGATGGCCGTGATGGAAGCGCGGCTGCTTGGCGAAGGCGTAGAGCTCGTCGAGCAGCGAGTCGCTCTCGGCGCGCTCCATGCCTTCGATTCGATCGAGGCGGTTGGCATTCACATAGAGCGCCTTGCGTCCGGTTTGCGGGTGCGTGCGGACGAGTGGATGCAGCACGTCGGGCGTTTCGGCGATCTCCTGCGCCGTGCGCGGCGAGGGGCGGTTACGCGCGCGCGGCGTGTCGTAGCCATGCACGGCCATGCGGCCATCGATGCGCCGCTTGATGGCGTCGGGCAGCGCCGCATAGACGCCGTACATGTCGCAGAACCAGGTCACGCCGCCGCGGCTGGGGATCTCGTGCGCATGCAGCACCGTGCCGCGCGCCGGGATCGCCATGTAGGAATCGTCGGTGTGCCAATCCTCGGCGCGAATCGCGGTCTTGTCGGTCGTGCCGTCGAGCTTCAGCGTGCTCTCCATGCGCGACACCTCGGGCATGTCGCCGACGCGCTTGTAGCGCAGCACCTGCGGCACGACCTCGCCGAAGATCGCGCTGAAGTCGCGCATCTGCGCTGGCGTCATCGGCGCGCCCGGCACCACCAGCAGCTGGTGGTCGAGAAAAGCCCGCATCAACGCAGCACGCGTCGCCTCGTCGGCCGGCACCGAGCGGTCGAGTCCCTCGATACGCGCGCCGAACCCTCCACCCAGCGGGATCACGCGCAGGCGGTCGGCCTGGCTCATCACGGTATCGGGCATGGCCAATCCTCCGTTTGTAGTCCGCGACGATAGCGCCTCAGCCTGCCTTGCGCTTTTGGGTCGCCCGGCGCCCCATCATGTTGAGGAACTCGACGAACACCGAGAAGGCCATGGCGGCGTAGATGTAGCCCTTGGGCACGTGCGCGCCGAAACCCTCGGCGATCAGGACCATGCCGATCATCAGCAGGAAGGCCAGGGCCAGCATCACCAGGGTCGGGTTCTTCTCCATGAAGCGCGCCAGCGGGTCGGCGGCCAACAGCATCACGATGACCGTGATGACGACGGCTATCACCATGACCGGTACGTGCGGCGTCATGCCCACGGCGGTGATGATGCTGTCGACCGAGAAGACGAGGTCGAGGATCAGGATCTGGGTGATCGCGGCACCAAAGGTCATCGCCTTGGCCGAGCCCTCGAACATGTCGGGTCCATGATTGGGATCGACGTGATGATGGATCTCCTTGGTGGCCTTCCACACCAGGAACAGGCCGCCGGCGATCAGGATGATGTCGCGCCACGACAAGCCGTGGCCCAGGAGGGTGATGACCGGCTCCTTGAGCCGCACGATGATGGAGACCGTGCCCAGCAGGACCAGGCGCATGATCAGCGCCAGGCCGATGCCGATACGCCGCGCCCTGGCGCGCTGCTCGACCGGCAGCTTGTTGGTCAGGATCGAGATGAAGATCAGGTTGTCGATGCCGAGCACGACTTCGAGCGCGATCAGCGTCACGAGCGCCGCCCATACGGCGGGGTCGGCGAACAGCGTGGCGAGATCGGCGAACATCGATGGAGCTCCGGTGACGGGACGGCCGTCAACGAATGACGGCTCGTCAGGTCCTCGTCAACAGTCTGTGCGCGACATCGCCCTGGCGGGGATGCCGGACGTCGCGCCCTACTTGAACGTCGAGATCGACGTCTCCTTGGAGGTGATGAACTCCAGCAGCGCCGGCTTGCCCTGCTTGGTCTGCTCGATGCCGCGCTTGATGGCGGCGGCGATCTCCGAGACCTTGGTGACGCGCTCGCCATAGCCACCGAAGGCGCGCGCCATGGCGGCGTAGTCGCCGGAGATATCGGTCGAGCGGTACTTCTCGGTCGAGACCTTCATCACCGCCAGCTCGATCGCCATCGAGAAGTTGTTGAGGAGGATCGACAGGATCGGAATCCGCTCGCGCACCGCGGTCTCGAAGTCCATACCCGTAAAGCCAATGGCCGCGTCGCCCCAGACATTGATGCAGAGCTTGTCCGGCTTGGCGAGCTTGGCGCCCATGGCGAGGCCCAGGCCGTAGCCGAGCTGGGTGGTCTTGCCCCAGCCGATATAAGTGTGCGGCGCGGTGCTCTTCCAGAACGGCGAGAGCTGGTCGCGCGGGCTGCCGGCGTCGTGGGTGATGATGGTGTTGGCGACGTCGACCGTCTTCTGCAGTTCCCACAGCACGCGGTACGGATTGAGCGGCTCCTCGTTCGACTCGAGCTTGGGCAGCCAGGCCTTGAGCCACTCCGCGTGCACGGCGGCGATCTGCTTGGCGACCGCCGTCGGATCCTTCTTCGTCGCGCCGGCCGCCTTGCAGGCGTCGATCACCGCGCGCAACGTGAGCTGGGCGTCGCCGATCAGGCCATACTGCGCGCGCACGTCCTTGTTGAGATGCGCCGGATCGAGCGTGGCGTGGATGATCGTCTTGCCCTTGGGCATCGACACGCCGAAATTCGTCTCGGTGAAGCTGCAACCGACGCCGAAGATCACGTCGGATTCGGCGAGGAACTGGTGCACCGCCTTGGGCATGGCGCGGCCGCCGGCGCCCAGCGCCAACGGATGTGTCTCGTCGAAGCAGCTCTTGCCCTCGAGGCTGGTGCAGACAGGGATCGCCAGCAGCTCCGCGAGTTCCTTGAGCTCGCCGTAGGCATCGGCCCAGTGCACGCCTTGGCCGGCGTAAATCACCGGCTTCTGCGCGCCCATCAGCACCTTGGCCGCCTGCTTCACCGCCTCGGGATCCGGCCCGCTGCGGGTCGAGATGACCGGCGTGTAGTCGATCGGCTCGGGCACCTCCTCGGCGAAGGTGTCGGTCGGCACCTCGATCACGACCGGACCGCCGCGGCCGTTGCGCAGCGCCGAGAAGGCGCGGCGCATGATGTTGGGAACCTCGGCCCCCGATGTGATCGGCTCGGCGTGCTTGGACACGCCGGCCATGGCGATGGTCGAATTGAAGTTCGGCGGGATATGCGCGATGCGCCGCGGGTAACCCATCGGCAGCACCAGCACCGGCACCGACTCGCCGTAGCACTGCGCCACGGCGCCGTAGGCGTTCTCCGCGCCCGGCCCGTGCTGCATGCAGAAAACGCCCATCTTCTTGCCGCGCGTCAGGCGCGACATGGCGTCGGCCATGTGCAGGCCGATGCGCTCCTGGCGCACGATGATCGGCCGGATATCGAGGTGGGCTGCGAGCTCGAGGATGTGGTTCACCGGATAGCCGATGATCACCTCGATGCCCTCGCGCTTCATGATTTCGGAGATCGCCAGACCGACTTTCATGTGTGCCTCCCTGATGCGGGGAGGATCATGGCGGCCCGGGCGGCCCGGAGTCCATCGCGTCCGGGCGTGGGCCGCTATGCGTCAGGTCATCGGGATGACGACGTGCTTGGCGTAGCCGGGCCGCTGGGCGAGACGGTCGTACCAGGCCTTGAGATGCGGCATGGCGGGCAAGTCATCGCGCTTGAACGGCAGGTGCAGCCAGCGATACGCCATGGCGCCGACCGGGATGTCGCCCATGGTGAAGCTCGCGCCGGCGACGAAAGGCCGGTTGGCGAGATGGCCGTCGAGCCGCTGCCACAGGGCGGCGGTGGCGCCGCGCGCCTTCTCGATGGCATCGAGGTCACGCTTTTCAGGCGGCGTGCGGATCAGGCCCCAGAAGAGCGTCGTCATGCCAGCCGAGATCGTGCTCAGCTGCCAGTCCATCCAGCGCTCGGCCTCGCCGCGGGCGCGCGGCTCGAGCGGCCACAGCGTGCCGGCGGCATGCGTCGCCGCGAGATAGCGCACGATGGAATTCGACTCCCACAGCGTATAGCCGTTGTCGTCGATGGTTGGCACGACGCCGTTGGGGTTCATAGAGCGGTACCACGGCTGGTCGTTGCCGCCGAAGGCGCCGCCGACGTCGGTACGCTCATAGGCGAGGCCGCATTCGTCGGCCGCCCACAGCGCCTTCTGAACATTGATCGAGTTGGCCCGTCCATAGATCTTGAGCATTCGTTTCCCCTCTTGTGGAAGCGCCGGCGCTCCGGTCAATGCGCCTCGGCCCAGCTCGCGCCGCGACCGACCTCGACGACCAATGGTACCGAGAGCGTCGCGGCCTTCTCCATTGTCGCCTTGATCGTGGCGCTCGCTTTTTCAGCCTCGGCCAGCGGCGCCTCAAAGACCAACTCGTCGTGCACCTGCAGCAACATGCGCGTCTTCAGGCCGGCCGCCTTCATCGCGCCCGGCAGCGCGATCATCGCGCGCTTGATGATGTCGGCGGCGCCGCCCTGCAGTGGCGCGTTGATCGCCGCGCGCTCGGAGAAACCGCGCCGCGCCGGGTTCTTGTCGTTGATGCCGGTGAGATGGATCTTTCGGCCATACGGCGTGACGACGTAGCCGCGCTCGCGGCAGAACTTGCGCGTGCGGTCCATGTAGTCTCGGATGCCGGGATAGCGTTCGAAATACGCGTCGATGTAGCGTCGCGCCTCGCCCTGGGCGATGCCGAGCTGGGCTGCCAGGCCGAACGCCGACATGCCGTAGATGATGCCGAAATTGATCGCCTTGGCCTGGCGCCGCACCATCGGATCCATGCCGGCCATCGGCACGCCGAAGACTTCCGAGGCGGTGCGCGCGTGAATGTCCTCGCCCTTGGCGAAGGACTCCTTGAGCGACGCGATGTCCGCGACATGCGCCAGCAGGCGCAGCTCGATCTGCGAGTAGTCCGCCGAGAGCAGCGTATGGCCCGACTCGGCGACGAAGGCCTTGCGGATCTTGCGTCCGTCCTCGGTGCGCACCGGAATGTTCTGCAGGTTGGGGTCGGTCGAGGCGAGGCGGCCGGTCGACGCGCCGGTCATGTGATAGGAGGTGTGCACGCGGCCGGTGCGGCGGTCGATCTGCGTCACCAGCGAGTCGGTGTAGGTGCCCTTCAGCTTGGCGAGCTGGCGGTGCTCCATGATCGCCTTGGGCAGCGCGTGGCCCGCCGCCGCGAGGTCCTCGAGGATGCCGACATCGGTGGCCCAGGCGCCGTTCTTGTTGCGCTTGCCGCCGGGCAGCTTCATGTCGTCGAACAGGATCTCGCCCAGTTGCTTGGGTGAGTTCACGTTGAAGCTCTTGCCGGCGAGCTTGTGCGCCTCAGCCTCGTGCTCGGCCATGCGGCGCTCGAAGTCGGCGCTCAGTCGCTTGAGCTCGGTGGCGTCGACCTTGATGCCGGCGCGTTCCATGTCGACCAGCACGGGGATCAGCGGCCGCTCGATGCGCTCGTACATCGTCGTCATGCGCTCGTCGGCGGCGCGCGGCTTGAGCAGCAGCCAGAGCCGCATGGTGACGTCGGCGTCCTCGGCGGCGTAGTCGCGCGCCTTGTCGATCGGCACGCGATCGAAGCTCACCTGCTTGACGCCCGAGCCGGCGACATCGGCGAACTTGATGGTCGAGACGCCCAGATGCAGCTCGGCCAGCTCGTCCATGCCGTGGCCGTTCTTGCCGCCGTCGAGCACGAAGGACAGCAGCATGGTGTCGTCGACCGGCGCGATCGTCACGCCATAGCGCAGGAGCACGGCGTAGTCGTACTTGATGTTCTGGCCGACCTTCAGCACGCCCTCGTCTTCAAGCAGGGGCTTGAGGTGGCGGATCGCCTCGTCGATGGAGAGCTGACCCGGCAGCACCGCATCGGAGCCCGATGTGGTCGCCTGATCGCCGCCGAGATCGAGCGCGCCCTGTTTGGGCGCGGCCGGCGGGCGATGGCCCAGCGGCACATAGGCGGCGCGGCGATGCGAGACGTCGATGTCGGCGACCGGCCCATCGGGCAGCGCCAACGACACGCCGACAAGGTTCGCGTTGAGCGAATCGAGCGCATCGGTTTCGCAATCGAACGCCACCACGCCGGCCTTGCGCGCGGCGCCGACGAAATCCTCAAGCTGCGCCGTCGAGGTGATCAACTCGTAGTCGGCGAGGCTGAAAGGTCGCTCCGAGATCCGCCAGTCGCGCGGCGTGGCGACGTGATCGGCGACGACCGGCTTGACCGCGGCGGCCTGGGGCTTCAGCGCCTCGGTCGACATGGCGACCGGCGCCGCCGGCGCGCCGCCGCGATACTTCGCCAGCAGCGAGCGGAAGCCTTGCTGCTCGAGCCAGGGAACCAGTTTCGCCGCATCCGGGCTGCGCTTGTCGAACGTATCAGCGCTTTCCTTGACCGGCACGTCGTCGCGCAGTTTCACGAGCTGGCGCGAGATGCGCGCCAGCTCGGCATTGGTCTGCAGCGACTCGCGCCGCTTGGGCTGCTTGATCTCGCCGGCGCGCCGCAGCAGCGTGTCGAGATCGCCGTATTCGGTGATCAGCTGCGCCGCGGTCTTCACGCCGATACCCGGCACGCCCGGCACGTTGTCGGTGCTGTCGCCAGCCAACGCCTGAACGTCGACGACCTTTTCCGGCGCGACGCCGAATTTCTCGAACACCGCCTCGTGACCCAGGCGGCGCATCTTGATGGGATCGAACAGCGACACGCGATCGCCCACCAGCTGCATCAGATCTTTGTCGGACGACACGATGGTCACGTCGGCGCCCGCCGCCACCGCCTCGCGCGCGTAGGTCGCGATCAGATCGTCGGCCTCGAAACCCTCCATTTCGATGCACGGCAAGCCAAAGGCGCGTGTCGCTTCGCGAAACAGCGGGAACTGCGGGATCAGCTCTTCCGGCGGCTCAGGCCGGTGCGCCTTGTACTGCGGGTAGATGCGGTTTCGGAACGTCTCGCGGCCGGCGTCGAGGATCACGGCAACGTGATCGATGGCCGGATCGTCGAGGAACTGCGTCAGCATCTTGCAATAGCCGAACACGGCGTTGACCGGCGTGCCATCCGGCCGGGTCATCGGCGGCAACGCGTGGAAGGCGCGGAAAATATAGCCCGAGCCGTCGATCAGCCAGAGATGGCGAAGCGGCTTGTTAGTGTCGGTCGAAGGCATGCCACACCTCACAACAGTCGGACGAGGCGTTCAAGAGCCGGGCAGTGGAGCGGGCACCGTTCCGTAACCACAATGAAAAATTTCTGCGGAAGACTCGCGTGTGAATGGTGTTTAATCGTGTAGGGTTAATGTGTCTGATCGGGCGGCGGACGATCAGACGCGGGAGGCAAACCGTCGGGGGACACCAGGAAAGGATCCACCATGCGTAAGGGACTGATCGTCGGCGCTATCGGCCTCGCCCTCTCGGGCGCTTTGGTCGGCTCTGTGCTGGCGCAGGCGACCGATCCGATCGCGGCCCGCAAGGACAACCGCAAGCAGGCCGGTGCGGCGATGAAGGCCATCAAGGGCATCATCGACGCCAAGGGACCGACGGCGGGTGCGGTTGCGCACGCGGCGAAGCTCAAGGAACTCTCAGTTGCGCACCTCAAGCTCTATCCGAAGGGCTCGGACAAGGGCGAGACCAAGGCGCTGCCCGCGATCTGGACCGACATGGCCGGATACGAGGCGGCCGGCAAGGCAGAGGCAGCCGCCGCCGATGCGCTGGCTACCGCGGCGGGATCGGGCAACCTGGAGACGCTCACTGCGGCCTTCGGCGCCACCGGCAAGACCTGCGGCGCTTGCCACGACAAGTACCGCGCGAAGTAACCACGCGCGATCACACACTACCGACACACGAACGGCCGGTCCTCGCGACCGGCCGTTTCGCGTTCAGCCGCCGATGCGCACGATCAGATAGACGACGCAGGCGGCGGCGATCAGCAGCGACAAGGCGAGCCGCACGCTGACGAAGCGCAGGCCCGGCGCGACCATACCCGCCGGCACCAGCTTGTCGCCGCTGAACATCGGGCCGATCAGGTTCTCGCGCTTGACCACGAGATAGAACAACGAGGCGCTGACGTGCAGCGCCACCATCACATAGAGCAGGTTGATCCAGTAGCTGTGCAGCGTGGTCATGCGTCTACCCAACGCATCGCCGGCGAACTTCGCCAACGGACCGGCGGAGTAGCCCATGTCGGTGTCGGTGGCGAATAGGCCGGTTATGATCTGCACCAGCAAGCCCAGGATCAGCGCCACCACCATCCAGCCGCCGACGGGGTTATGGCCGATGTCCGGCGCCCCCTTGGGCCCCAACAGGCTGCGGGCGTAGGCGAGGCCGGCACCGGGCCCCTTCACGAAATGACCGAAGCGCGCCGTCGTACTGCCGACGAAGCCCCAGGCGATGCGAAACAGAAGCAGGGCGAGAATGGCGTAGCCGCACCAGAAATGCAGCCTGTACCAGCCCTCCTTGTCCCAGCTCGGGCCAAGTTCCGCGGTCAGCACCTGGAACACCACCAGCATCACCAAGGCCCAGTGGAACAGTCGCGTCGGCAGATCCCATACCCGCAGCTTCGATCGCGGTTCGACGGCCATGGTGCCCTCGTTTGTATGCGCCCCGCGCCACTGTGCCCGCGCGCCGGTGCGGGTCAAGCGATTGATACCACGCCGCCTTTCCGCCATGTTGACCAGCTAGCAGCAAGACCGCTCGCGAACCTCGGACGAGCCGCAGGGGAGACATGGCAGCTCAACGGATACTCGGCGCAAGTCTGGCGATGACAATCGCGCTGACCCTTGCGCCATCGTCGGCGATGGCCCAGGGCTTCGGCACCTCGCCCCCGCCGGCCACACCCAGCCCGAAGCCTTCGGCACCGCCCGTCACCACGGCGCCGATGCCCACCACGCCGCCGACGGATACCGGAAAGCAGGAGCCGGGCAAGCAAGAACCCGGAAAGTCCGGCAAGCCGCAGCTCGTCAACGACATGCAACCGGCTTTCGACGCCATCAAGGCCAAGGACTGGGCGGGCGCGGAGAAGTTCCTCGCACCGAAGGCGATGAACCGCGATCCGCGCGCGCAGTTCCTTCTCGGCGCCGAGGTCTACGGCAACAAGGAATCCAAGCTCTTCGACCTCAAGAAGGCGATCCCGCTGATCAAGGATTCGGCGGAGCGCGGCTTCGCCCGCTCGATGCTGTTTTACGGCATTACCTATGCCGACGGCGCCGGTGTGACCAAGGACATGGTCGAGGCCTACAAGTGGACGGCGCTGGCGTCGCGGCGCGGCGTACCCGAGGCCGGCCAGTTCCTCGCCGCCATGGCCAAGGACATGACTCCCGACCAGATCGAGCGCGCCAAGGCTGCCGCCGACAAGTTCGCGCCGCGTCGCTGATGGCCCTTCGCCGACTTTCCCGCGCGCTGGCATTGACCTGGCTGCTGGCGCTCGCCGCGCCGGCGGCATCGGCGCAGGACAGGGCGATCGACCTGGAGAAAGCGGTCGCCGCTGCACAAAAGGGCGACCTCGCCACCGCCGAGCCATTGCTGCGCGAACTGGCGGTCGACAACGACGAAGCGGCCGCGTGGTTGGGCACCATCCTGATACAGCGCGGCGGCGACGACAGCGTCGGCGAAGGTATGATCCTGCTGCGCCGCGCCGCTTTCGCCGGCAACACGCGCGCCAAGTACGCACTGGCCTTCCAGTACCTGACCGGCGTCGGCACCAATCGCGACGACACCGAGGCCGTGCGGCTCTTCCGCGAGGCGGCCGATGGCGGCATCGCCCGCGCCGCCTACAATCTTGGCCTGATGCATGCCGCCGGCCGCGGCGTGCCACGCGATCCGGCGCAGGCGCTGACCTGGTACGAACGCGCCTCAAAGGCGGGCGACCCATACGGCACCTATGCCTGGGCGCGCGCGCTGGAGACCTCGCCGCAGGCCGCGCAGCGCTGGAGCGAGATCGCGGCGCTCTATCTCGGCGCCGCTAAGGCGGGCCATGTGCCGGCGGCTGTGCGCTACGGCGCCATGCTGCTGGAAGGCCGCGGCGTCGGCCGCGACCGCGCGCGCGCCGAGTTCTGGCTGCGCCACGCCGCCGACCAGGGCTATCCGGAGGCCGCTTTGCTGATGGGCGATCTGTTCGGCCAATCCGCCATGGGCCGCACGGGCAGGCAGCAGGAGGAAGCCGCGAGGAACGCCGCCGCCTGGTACCTGCGCGCCGCCGAGGCCGGCGTGGCAATGGCCCAGGCCAAGCTCGGCAATTGCTATTTCGCCGGAGCCGGCGTGGAGCGCGATTTCCCCACCGCGCAGCGCTGGTATCGCCGTGCCGCCGAGCAAGGCTTCGCCGATGCGCAATACGTGCTGGGCATCTGGTTAAGCGGCGGTGTCGCCGGCACCACCGATCCTGTCGAGGGCTACCGGTGGCTGGCGCTGGCCGAACGGCAAGGCCACAGTAACGCTGCCAAGGTGCGCGCACGCGCTGCCGAGAAGCTAACCCAAGACCAGGTCCAGCGCGGCGAGCATGCCGCTTTGTCCTTCATCTCCAAGCCCGAGCGCCCCTTAAGCGTCGACGACGAGGCGCCGCCGTTACGCCCACCGTCCAAGGTGCCGTGACCGGCGTATTCTTGACTTGTATTATTGCCGATCCATAATATACGCGCCGCTTTGGCAATCGTGGGCTTGAGGATGCGCGAGCCGTTCTGGGAGCTGGGTCATCGCATCAAAGGCCTGCGCAAGCAGAAGGGCCTGACCCAGCAGGAATTCGCCGCCAAGTTGGGGGTCACCCAGCCCACCGTGCATCGCTGGGAGAAGGGCGCCTTCACACCCGACGACAAGATGCTCGACGTCCTGTCGGACATGGCGGGGGTGCCAACCGCAGTGTTCCGCTATGGCGAGATCCGAGTCGGCCGGCGGCTGATCCCGGTCTCCGGCCATGTCGGAGCTGGTGGCGAGGTGACGGCGGCCGCCGATCAACCGGGGGGAAGCGGCGCCGAGGAGGTCGAAGCGCCACCGGATTCCGGCCTCTACATGGTCGCGGTGAAGGTCCGTGGCGATGTCATGCTGCCAACCTATGCCGACGGCGACATCCTTTTCTACGGCCGCGATCCGGGGTTGGGCGGGGTCGACCCGACGGCGTGCATCGGGCGCGACTGCGTCGTGAAGCTGGTCAACGGACCAACCCTGGTGAAGCGCGTCGCCCAGGGCGGCGGACGCAATACCTACTTGCTGATGTCGTTTGTCGCCGACCCGATCATCAACGTCCGGCTCGAATGGGCGAGTCCGGTTCGCTGGGTCAAGCGGCGCTAAAGGCTATTTGTTGGGACAGGTCGGCGGACGGAACACGCCCTTCTGGCCAGGCGGCGGGCACGGCGTCGACGCGGCGAGCGCGCGGCGATCGAGCTGCAACAGAGTCGGCGTCGAGTAGGCGACGCCAGCGGCAAGACCAAGCTTGGCGAGCGCGCGACGACGAGACACGGTGGAATCTTCGCGCGGCGACGGCGCGGTAGCTTCAACTTTTTCGGGAGCCTTATGCATAAATGCCAATCCCCAGAACTTTAAGATTTGGAATTATAGACACTCTATATCAGGTCGAATGCAGTTTGACCAGCCGAGCCTTCTCATGTTCCTGATGAATAATTGACAAGTCAGTGGCATTGAGAGACGAACCACAATATCGACCCGAGATCACCCAGGCGGTGACACGCGGCGCCGCGCGCTGGCTGCGCCAGCGCGGGCTATCGCCGATTGTCGAAGTGCCGCTGGCCGATGGCCGGCGGGCCGATATCGTGGCCGTGGGCGAAGCCGCCGAAATCGTCATCGTGGAGGTGAAGTCCAGCCTCGAGGATTTCCGCGTCGACACGAAATGGGGCGACTACCTCGGCTGGTGCGATCGATTCTATTTCGCGACGCCACCGACCTTTCCGTCGGGGGTGCTGCCAACTGAGTTGGGTGTGATCCTGGCCGATGCGTTCGGGGCCGAGCTGCTGCGCGACGATTCGCGCGCCGTCGAAGCCACCCGGCTGCCGGCGGCGCGGCGAAAATCGCTGCTGGTGCGCTTGACCCGACTGGCCGGCGAGCGCTTGCAGCGCCTGGCGGACCCAACGTTCTCCACCCTCGACGGCGCCTGAGTTCAGCCTCCGCCCAGGCGGCGGATCGTCGCGGTGGTGCTGTGGCCCTCCGTCAGTCGCGCCAGCACGACGCGGCCGCCCCAGCTTTCGACAAGGTCGGCGCCGACCACGGTCTCGCGCGTGTAGTCGGCGCCCTTGACCAGCACATCGGGCCGGACGGCCTCGATCAGAGCGAGTGGCGTGTCCTCGACGAAAACCGTCACCAGATCGACGTCGGCGAGCGAAGCCAGCACCGCGGCGCGTGCCGTCTCGCCATTGACCGGCCGGCCGGTCCCCTTGAGCCGGCGCACCGAGTCGTCGCTGTTGAGACCGACGACCAGCCGGTCGCAAGCGGCGCGCGCCTGGCGCATCAGCGAGACGTGGCCGGGATGCAATAGATCGAAGCACCCGTTGGTGAAGCCGATCTTCAACCCGGCGCGGCGCCAGCGCGCCACCTCGTCGCGTAAGCGCGACAGGTCGGCGACCTTCGAGGCATGCGGATCGGCGCCGCCACCACCCAGCAGCCCGCGCGCCAATTCGGCCAGCGAGCAGGTCGCGGTGCCCAGCTTGGCCACGACCACCGCGGCCGCGACATTGGCGAGCGACGCGGCGTCCTCGGCGGCCAACCCGCCGCCCAGCGCCGCGGCGAAGGCGGCGATCACCGTGTCGCCGGCGCCCGAGACATCGAACACCTCGACCGCCCGCGCCGGCACGTGCAGCGCGGGACCCTCGGCGCGCACCAGCGACAGGCCCTGCGCGCCACGCGTCGCCAGCACGTGATCGAGTCCCAGACGCGCGATCAGCGCGCGCGAGGCCGCCTCGACCTCGCCGTCGTTGCCGGCGGGCATGCCGGTGGCATCAGCCAGCTCAAGCCGGTTGGGCGTCAGCGAGGTGGCGCCGGCATAGACGCCGTAGTCGCGGCCTTTGGGGTCGACGATCACCGGCCGACCGGCGCCGCGCGCCGCGCCGATGATGTCGCGGGCCACGCCTTCGGCCAGCACGCCCTTGCCATAGTCTGACAGGACCACGACGTCGCACTCGCTCAGCGATGGTCCGACGCGGGCCCGCAGATTCTGTCGCGCCATCGCCGACAGCGGCGCCATCAGCTCGCGGTCCGCCCGCAGCAATTGCTGCGCGCCGCCGACGAAGCGGTTCTTCACCGTGCTGACGCGGCCCTGCTCGATCACCAGCTGCGCCTCGATGGTGCGTTCCTCGCCCAGCAGGCCCGCGATCTCGTGACCGGCGGCATCGCCGCCGGTCACGGTGGCGAAGACCGTCTTGGCGCCCAGCGCTGCCAGGTTACGCGCGACATTGCCGGCGCCGCCCAGCATCGCGCTCTCGCGTTCGACGCGCAGCACCGGGATCGGCGCTTCGGGCGAGATGCGCTCGACGGCGCCATAGACGTAGCGATCGAGCATCACGTCGCCGACCACCAGCACGCGCGCGGAACCCAGCGCCGGCAATCGGGCGAAGAGCGCGTCGGTATCGGTCATGGCTCCTCGCCCGCCAGCCCGAGCGCGATCTCGACCGCGCCGCACAGCATCTGGCCCAGGACGAGATGCATTTCCTGGATGCGTGCCACGGTCTGCGACGGCACGACCAGGCAGGGATCGGCCAGCCCGCGCAACTGGCCGCCATCGCCGCCGCCCAGCGCCACCGGCATCAAGCCCTGGCTGCGCGCCTGCGACAGCGCCAGCAGCACGTTGCGGCTGCGGCCGGAGGTCGAGATGCCCAGGGCGACATCGCCCGGTCTGCCGAGCGCCTCGATCTGGCGCGCGAAGATCCGCTCGAAGCCGAGATCGTTGCCGACAGCGGTCAGCGTGGCGCCTTCGGCGGTCAGCGCCATCGCCGGCAGCGCGCGCCGGTCGGCGCGATAGCGCACTGAGAACTCGGTGGCGATGTGCTGCGCGTCGGCGGCGCTGCCGCCGTTGCCGAAGATCATCAGCTTGTTGCCGGCGGCGAAGGCGCGGGCGCAGACCTCGACCAGCCGCGCGAAATCCTGCCGCAGCGCCCGCCTGGTCTCGGTCGCGACGAGGAGATGCTCGTCGAACTCCGAGGCCCAGTGGGCGTCGAGGGATCGCAGGCGTTGGCGCAAGGTCGCGTTGGCGTCGTCGGACACGGGTGCGATTGTGAATCAAAGCCGAAACCATATCCACCTTGTCGAAGCGATGGCAGGATGGGCGCCGAATGTCCGCCCGACGCGCCTATCGTTTCGCCGCGCTTGATGACGCCTGGATCCGTGTCGACAGCGACGCGGCGCTCGAGCCCTTTCAGCGGCGGTTTCTGGCGCTCTGGCCGATGGTCGAGGGCGGCGACGCGCCAGCCGACATCGTCGTCGAGGCGATCGGCGACGACATCGACGCCTACCTGTTGCGCCACCCCGCCCTGCCCGACGGCGCGCTGCGCGTCTCCAGCGCGGAGGAGGCGGTCAACCAGATCGTCCCGCCGCTGGTCGCCGAGGTCATCGAGCGCGCGGCCCGCCTGGTTTCGCTGCACGCCGCGGCGGCGCGGGTCGGCGACGGCCTGATCGTGCTGCCGGGCGATTCGATGAGCGGCAAGAGCACCCTGTCGCTGCAGCTCGCCCTGCGCGGCGCGCGCTTTGTCGGCGATGACCGCCTGCTGGTCGGCGACGGCACGACACGGGGTGGAGACGGCGGACCCGCCGGCGTGGCGCTGGGGCTGACGCCCCGCGTGCGCCTGCCGATCCATCCCGCCGCCGGTGCCGACTACATTGCCTTCATCGAGCGGCACATGGCGGTCGAGCACCGAGACGACGACGGCGTCGCCACCATCGCGACGGTCGATCCCGCGAGCATCGGCGGCGCGCCGTTCGGCGAGTTGGCGCCGATCTCGGCCATCGTCGTGCCGCGCCGCGTCGAGGGCGATGAAGCGGCGCTTGACCTGCGGCCGCTGGCGCGCGGCCAGGCGGCGCTGGTGTTGCTGCGCCAGGCGGCGACGCCGGCGGTCGACGCCGCCGAGCTGGTGGGCATGATGAGCGCGCTGGCCGCCGGCGTGCCGTGCTGGTCCCTGACTTTCGGCTCGAGCGCCCGCGCCGCCGACCGCCTGATGCGTCCACTCGGCGGCTGACGCTTGACGGTTGACCGGGAGCCACGCGCGCCCGACAACACGCCATGGCTCTGCTGCGGCGCAATCCCGACATGACCGTCACGACGCTGGAGGACGGCACCTTCGTCGTCGATCCATCGACACAGGCTATCTTCTACCTCGATACGCTGGCGGGCGGCGTGTGGACCGCCCTTGCCGAGCCGATGAGCGCGGCCGACCTCGAAGCGCTGCTGCTCGACGCCTTCCCGGACCGGCCACGCGACACGATAATCGCCGACCTCACGGCTTTGCTGCGGAGCATGACCGAGCGCGGCCTGCTGCTCACGTCGTCGGACTGAGTCGCGCCTCCGCGGGAATACCGTCGCCGCGTCGCACGAGGCCGCGCAGGCGGCGCAGGTTGAGCGCGACGACGGTCGATGGTTCGCGCGCCAGCAGCGCCTCTCGCGTCAACAGGGTTGCCACGCCGCAATCGCGCGGAAAGACCGCCAGCCAGTCGGCGAGCACCCGCGCGAAAACCTGTCCCGCCAGCCCTGTCGGTCGTCGCGCCAGCGCCGGCGGCGCCAATTCCCGCGATAGACCGAGCTCCATCAGCAGCGCGAGCGTCGCGCGCAGCGCCGGCATCAGCGCCGCGCGCGCGCTACGCGCCTCGATCTCGGGCCAGTCGAGCTCACCCCGCCGGCGCGCCAGCAGCCGCGACAGATCGATGGCCTTCGATATGGTCGGCGCGGAAAAGCGATCCTTGGCGATGTTCGAGACCGCGATCAGCAGCGCGTGCTCCGGCGCCGGCGCCAGGAAGGTACCATGCGCGTAGGCCACACGCCGCGCCGCTGCCCGGACATCGTCGGCCGGCAGCCCGACATGCAACGGCCAGGAATCGGCCTCGACATGCAGGTCGATGTTGCACACGCCGTCGGGCGAGAAGAACGGCACGAAGCTGGCGTCCGAGACGAAGCCCCAGCGCCGTCGTCCGTCGGCGGCGAAGCCGTAGCCGCGCTTGCCGAACAGATCGACGACGGCGGCCAGCTGATCGCGGCGCAACAGCACGTCGAGATCGCCGCTGGTCCGCACGACGGGGTCGTCATAGAGCGCATGGGCGTTTGCGAAGCCCTTCAATGCGACGGGTTCGAGCCCCGCCTCGGCCATCAGCCGCATCGCCTCACTCTGCGCCGCATGGGTGAGACGGGCCACTAGCAGCGCTTTGGGAGCCTCGGCTAGATCCACTGTTAGTTGCTTGAGAAGACTCGCCACCCACGCCGGAGACAGCCGCCGCGCCAGTCGTTTGGCGGGTCCCATCAGATCGGCGGCTTCGGGCCCTGTCGCGGGGGCCTGGCCACCCAGCACCGCCGCCCACAGCGCGCGCGCGGCCCCCTCTCTGCCCTCCATCCGCTCCACTCCAGATTCGCCAGCGACGCCCGGGCGACCCGATCAAATGACGCGCCATCGCCCGTATGTTACAGTGGCACCTTAACATACCGACGCCACCGGAGCGGGTTCCGACCCGAGATGTCCAACCTCGTCTTCTGGCTGCTGATCGCGACGGTGGCGATCGCGCCCTTGCCCTTCGCCTCGAACCGGCCGCTGCCCTGGAGCGTGCTGTCGGTGGTCGTGGCGGCGCTCCTGCTGCTGTGGGGTCTCGACCGAGTCCGCGCGGTCCTGAGCCAGGGCGCCATAGTCGTGTTGCGCTCGTCGGCGTCGATCGACGGACCGTCTCAGCCGACGCCAGCGGCGGTGATCATCGACCGCATCGCCCTCATTTTCGCCGTCGCTTTTGGCGCGCTGATCGCCTGGTACTGGTTCCAGATCTCGTCGGTCAGCGCCGGCCTCGCCCACCCGGCCTGGGCCGAGGCGGCACACTCGCTGGGTGAGCCGCTGGCGGGCGCCATCGCGCTCGATCCCGGCGTCGGCGCACAGCAAGCTATGCGGCTGTTGGCCTATGGCGGTGTGTTCTTCCTCGCTTTCGTGCTTTGCCGCGACCGCCAGCGGGCGCGTTGGGCCTTCATCGCGCTGGCGGTGGCGGGCCTGGCCTACGCCGCCTACGGTCTGTTCGCGCTGTTCGCTGGCTACAAGACGGTGCTTGGCATCGTGCCCTCACCCTACTCCCGCAGCGTCACGTCGACCTTCATCAACCGCAATTCCTACGCGACTTATGCCGGGCTCTGCGTCGTCATCGCCATGGGGCCATTGCTGTCGGAACTGCGCCATCTCGTGCGCAGCGGCGCGTCGCCGATCGCGGTGTTGCGTACCGTCTCCGAGGAGGCGACGCCGGTCTTCTACCTCTCGGCGCTGGCCATCGCGATCGGCGTCATGGCGGTAATCCTCACGGGCTCGCGCGCCGGGGTTGCCAGCCTGCTGCTGGGCCTCGCCGTGTTCGCCCTGGGCATGCTGATCGTGCGTGACCTCAGCCTGCGCGCCTTCCTGGTGCTAATCGGTATCGGCGGGCTGTCCATAGCGGCGGTCATGACGATCAGCGGCGGCTTCCTCGCCGAACGCGTCAGCGACGGCATCGAGCACGACGCGCGCTGGGTACTGTTTGAGATCGGCCGCCAGGTCGCCGGCGAGCGGCCGGTGATCGGCCATGGACTAGGCGGCTTCGCGGCGGCGTTCAACGGTGGCCTGCAAGCCTCGCCGGGCTTCGACGCCTATGTCGACTACGCCCACAACTCCTATCTCGAACTCGCCGTCGAGGGCGGCATTCCGGCCCTGCTGCTGAGCCTGGCGCTGGCCGGCATGGCGGTTGGCATTTGTGTCGCGGCCCTGTTTTCTCGCGCGCGCGGCACCAGTTTCGCGATCGCCGCGATCGCCGGGACAGCGCTGGTTGCCGGCCACTCGATGGCCGACTTCTCGCTGCAGATGCCGGCGGTCGCGGTGACCTTCATGCTGATGCTGGGTGTCGCCTCGGCGCAGTCGCTCGCCGCCGCTCGCAACCGGCGCGAGGTCACCGTCGGCGCGGACGAGCCCGCGGCGGCGCCATCGCCCAAGACCCGGCGGCGGCGGCGTAGGGGCTCCTCCCGGCCGATTTCGGCCGACGACTCGGTCACGCCACCGCCGGAGTTCGACCTGCCGTGGACGCGGCCGGGTGCAAGCGTGCCCCGGGAGTTCGTGCAGCCCGCGCCGCAGGTGCCGCTGTCACTGGAGCGCGGTTCCGCGCCACCGAGGGACGCTCAACTCAACATGCCTCGGCGCCGGCCCGACCCGCGCGAGGGGCCGCTGTTGTCGCCGGCGGCCGACCATTGGGGCGACGCCGAAAAGCTGAAGGGGCGGCGCGAGACCGCGTTCACCCGGGACCAAGAGACCGCTGCCGATGGCGGCGCTGGCCCCGAATCCTACAAAGCCGCCTTGGCGCGCTGGCAGAGCCTGCGCCAAGCCGCACCGGCGCCAGGCCCGACGGCGACCACGCCGACACCGGGTCTGCCGACAGCGCACGACGTGCGGACCGCGCCGGGCAGCTCAACGCCACCGGACGATCCGGGGCACACCGTGTCGGCGGAACCACCGCCGATCGTCGACGCCACCGCCCCGCAGCCGCCGATGCCTCCGGCTTGGCCCGGCGAGGCCCGTCGGCCTGGCGGCGAGCAGACGGCGCAGGAAGGCGAGCCAAGCGACACACCTGGCAACGTCGTACGCCTGCCGCTCTCGCGTCGGCCGTAGACCGCCGGCGCGTCATCGCGCACGATGCCGCCCGCCGACGATGCGGGGAAACATCGTGAAGATCACCAGAGTCGAATCCATCCTGCTCGCCATTCCCTACGAGGATCACGGCGGCATCTGGCGCCTGGCCGGCACGCACAAGCAGTTCCAGACCCTGCTGGTACGGATCGACACCGACCAGGGCGTCAGCGGCTGGGGCGAGGTCTTCACCAAGAACGGCGAGCTGGCGCTGAAGGCGATCTTCGACATGCATGTCGCGCCCGCGTTGATCGGCCGCGACGCGACGCAGATCAACGTCATCAAGCGCGACCTCGAACGGCTGCACCACAATTTCGGCCGCGTCGGCCTCCTCGCCTTCTGCGTCTCGGCCGTCGACCTCGCGCTGTGGGACATCCTCGGCAAAGCCGCCGGCCTGCCGCTCTATCGCCTGCTGGGCGGCAGCGCGCGGCACGAGCTACCGCTCTACGCCAGCATGGTGCGCTACGGCTCTGGTCCCGCCGCGGCCAAAGCGTGCGAGCGCCTGGCGCGCGAGGGCTACGGCGCGCTGAAGCTGCACGAGGTGTTGGTCGAGACCGTCGGCGCCTCACGCCAAGCCATCGGCCCCGACGTGAAGCTGATGCTCGACACCAACTGCCCATGGACCCTGGCCGAGGCCAAGCGCAACGCAAAGCTGATGGAGCCGCATGATCTGCTGTGGCTGGAGGAGCCGACCTGGCCACCGGAGAACGTGCACGCGCTGGCCAAGCTGCGCCGCTCGACCTCGATTCCGATTGCAGCCGGCGAGAACGCCGGCAGCCTCGCCGACTACCGCATCATGTTCGAGGCCGGCGCCGTCGACATCGTGCAGCCCGACATCGCCAAGGCGCACGGCCTCTCCGAAGCGATTCGCATCGCCGCGCTCGCCGACGCCTTTGATGTCCAGTTCATGCCGCACTGCTTCATGATCGGCGCCGGCTACGTCCACACCATCCACCTCGCGGCCGCGCTCGACGTGCCGCTGCTCGAACGGCTGGCGGTCGACCTCGCGGCGGAGCCGATGGGCGAGCTGGTGAAGCCGAGGAACGGCAAGGTCGCGCTGCCGCAAGGCCCGGGGCTGGGCTGCGAGCCTGATGCGGACGCGATCCGGCTGTATCGGGTGGGATAGAGCCGTGACGCGGCGGCGTGAGAGCGCCTGGACTAATGGCATGCCGCTTCGGACCACCAAGCTTCCCGAGACACTCAAGCGCGAAGTCGCAAAGCTCTCTCCCGAAGATCGGTTGATGCTCGCCGACGCGCTCTGGGTGACATCGAGGCCGAACTTGGGATCGCACCGCCCGAGCTCAAGTCAGAGCATCGCGCCATCCTCGAAGCACGCGACGACGAGTTCAACGCCAATCCAGATGCGCCACGCAAGTCGCTGGGCGAAATCCTGGGCAAGTTTGGCTTCAAGCGGTGCGCGGCGCGTCAGCTACACGTCGGCCGCTGAGCGCGATATCGAACAGGCAGTTGCCTCTCTCTTGCGCGAGAATCCCGAAGCGGCAGCTCGTTTGGTGGAACGCCTCCATCTTCTCGAAGCTCGACTCTTGGAAATGCCACTGATGTATCCGAGCATGCTCCGCTCGATGCGTGGCGCTTGGCTGCATCCGTTTCGCCAACGTCAGCCAGACGGCGCTGAACAACAACAAGACGAACTTCACGGCGCTCGATCTGCCACAACCCGATCGACCATCGCTGGCGCTATGCCGAGGTAGTTGGCGGGATCGCAGAGCTTGGCGAGCGCGTCGCGGCCGAGGTGCCTGGTGATGGCGTCGACCTTCACCAATGCGTCGAGCAGAGACGTGCCATGTTGCGCGGCCTCGCGGCAGGCGTCGTAGACGATATCGTGCGCCTGCTGGCGGCCGGTGTGCGGGGCGAGACCCATCATCACCGCCTCGGCAACGATCAGCCCTGACGTGATGTCGAGGTTCCGGCGCATGCGCGTGGCGTCGACGATCAGGCCGCCGAGCATGAACCTCGCCTGATGCAGCGCGCTCGCGGTCGCGAGGCAGGCCTCAGGGATCGCCGCCCACTCGGCGTGCCAGGGGCCGGTGGCGCGTTCGAAATCGGTGACCAGCGCGTCCATCATCAGGCCAGCCTGCTGGCGCGCGATCTTGGCGGCGGCGAGGATCAGCTCGCTGGAGATCGGGTTGCGCTTCTGCGGCATGGTGCTGGACGCGCCACGGCCATGGACGAAAGGCTCGAAGACCTCGCCATACTCGGTCGACATCATGATCATGGTGTCGAGCGCGATCTTGCCCAGGGTGCCGCAGATCAGCGCCAGCGCGTTGACCGCCTCGGCGAAGCCGTCGCGCGCGACGTGCCAGGTGGCCGCCGGCTCGGCGAGATTGAGCTCGCGCGCCAGCTCACGCTGCACGGCGAGGCCCTTCTCGCCAATCGAGGCCAGGGTGCCGGCAGCGCCCGCGAACTCGACGACCTCGACGCGCGGGCGCAGCTGCTTCAGGCGTTCGGCGTGGCGGTCCATCGCCGCCAGCATCACCGCGACCTTGTAGCCGAAGGTCACCGGCAGGGCCTGCTGCAGATGGGTGCGGCCGGCCATCGGCGTGTCGCGGTGCTTGCGCGCGAGGTCGGCCATGATGGCGCGCAGCGCGTCGACGTCGGCGGCGACGATGTCGAGCGCGGCGCGCAGCTGCAGCGCCGTCGCCGTGTCCATGATGTCCTGCGTCGTGGCACCCCAGTGCACGTAGCGCCCGGCCTCGCCGCACATCTTCGAGAGCTGCGCGACGACCGGCAGGATGGGATAGCCGACGTTCTGGGTCTCGCGCTCCAGCCGCTCGAAGTCGAGCTTCGTGGCGTCGGCGGTGCGCGCGATCGCCTCGGCCGCCTCGGCCGGAATCACGCCGGCGCGGCCTTCCGCCTTCGCCAGGGCCACCTCGACCTCGACATAGCGCGCGACCAGCGCGCGATCGTCGAATACCGCGCGCATGGCGGCGGTGCCGAACATGTCGCGAAACAGGATCGACTCGAAAACAGTACTGCCCATGTCGGTGCCTCCCGACCGGGACCTTGCCTCTAGTCGAAGTCCTTCGCCAGCGTCGCGCGGACAGTTTCCGACATCAGCGCCATGTGGCCGTAGCTCTCATGGTTGAAGCCGACCACCACCTCGGTACCTGGAGCGCGGAACCTGGCGATCTGGGCCGCCGTGAATGGGAAATGCACGAACTGCACCGATGAGGCCTTGCCGTCTTCGCGCGTGCGCTCCTGGTCGTCTTCGGCCGCACCCTTCACCGTCTCGCCGGCGAAGCGGATGAACATCTTGTGCTCGATGCCGCCCAGTCCGGCAAGCACGCGGGCGCGGCGCACGGGGTCGTCGATCTCCAGCATCACCGTGGCGGTCAGCTCGTGGCCGTCGGGGATCAGCGGATTGTAGGCTGCGAGTTCGTCGGGCAATTGTTCGGCGCCGCCCTTCTCGATGTAGAGCATCTCCTGCACCTGGTGCAGCATGGTGTCGAAGCTCTCGAAGTAGAAGGTCGCGAAGGGCCCGACCTCCAGCCGGCGGTTCTTCTTCAGCGCCGAGATCGCCGTGCGCCGCTGGGCGCGCACTTTCATGTACTCGGGCAGCGGCAGGATGTCGGCCGCGGTGATCTTGCGCATGACGAGCCTCAATTGGCGAGACCGTACGCCTTGGCGAACAGCTCGATCGGATGGTGCGCCTTCGACGGCTTGGGCGGCTCGTCCTCGGCGGCGAGCTGCATCACCTGCAGCAGATGATCGGCCGCCAGCGGACACTCCGAGGCGACGAAGGGCGTGTTGTTGCGCAGCGCCTGCTGCGCGGCGGGGCGTCCAACCTTCACGGCGACGTCGAAATTCTCGGTGCGCGAGCCCCAGATGCCGCCGTGACCGGAGCAGCGTTCGATCACCGCGACGCGCGTCTTGGGCACCAGCCGCAGCATCTCCGCCGCCTTGGCACCCATGTTCTGCGCCCGGGCATGGCAGGCCAGATGAACGGTGACGCCGCCTTCCAGCGTCTCCAGTCCGGGCGCGAGGCCGTCCTTCTTGGCGATGTCGACGACGTACTCGCTGATATCGAAGGTCGCCTGCGACAAACGCTTGACGTTGGCGTCGGCGGGCAGGATCAGCGGCCACTCGAACTTCAGCATCAACGCGCATGATGGTGTAAGCGCGATGACGTCGTAGCCCTTGTCGACCCAGCTCAGCAGCTCGGCGGAGACCTTGCGTGATGCCGCAGCCACCGCCTCGAGGTCGCCAAGCTCGAGCTTGGGCATGCCGCAGCACGCGGGGTGCACTACTTCGGTCTCGACGCCCAGCTTGGCCAGCACGGCGCGCGAGGCCTGGCCGATATCGGTGTTGTTGAAGTTCACGAAGCAGGTCGCGTAGAGCACAGCCTTGCGCTTGCCGAAGGCCGGCGCCTCGCGATTGATCTCGACCGTCTCGCGCCGGGCGCGGTTGAGCATCGTCTCGTCGGCGTAGCGTGGCAGGCGCGCGCCGTGGTGGATGCCCGCGACCTTCTCCAGCACTCGGCGCACGCCGGTATTCTTCTCGTCCGTCGCCCAGTTGGCGACGCCCGACACGATGTTGGCCAGCTTGCCGTTGCGGTCGGTCTCGGCGAGCTGGCGCTCCACGAACGGCGCGCCGCCCTTCTTCTTCGCCTCGACGGCGCGGTGGCGCAGCATCAGGTGCGGGAAGTCCAGCGCCCATTCGTGCGGCGGCACATAGGGGCACTTGGTCATGAAGCACAGATCGCACAGCGTGCAGGCCTCGACGACCCGGCCGAAATCCTCCGGCTTCACGCCATCGAGCTCGCCGGTCGGCCCGTTGTCGACAAGGTCGAACAGCCGCGGGAACGAGTCGCAGAGATTGAAGCAACGGCGGCAGCCGTGACAGATATCGAAGACGCGCTCCATCTCCTTGTGGAGCTTCGCCTCATCCCAGAAATCGGCGTCCTGCCAACCGAGCGGATGCCGGGTCGGCGCTTCGAGGCTGCCCTCGCGCATCGAACCTCCGTACGCGACGCAAACAGCCGGCTGATGCCGGCGCTCGAACAAACGCGACGGGAGCCGGTCGGGCTCCCGTCGTCCACGCGCTGACTACGACAGGGTGTCGAGCGCCTTCTGGAAGCGGCCGGCGTGGCTCTTCTCGGCCTTGGCGAGCGTCTCGAACCAGTCGGCGATCTCACCGAAGCCCTCTTCGCGCGCGGTGCGCGCCATGCCCGGGTACATGTCGGTGTACTCGTGCGTCTCACCGGCGATGGCGGCCTTCAGGTTGGCACCAGTCTCGCCGATCGGCAGGCCGGTGGCCGGATCGCCGACAGCTTCGAGGAACTCCAGGTGGCCGTGGGCGTGGCCGGTCTCGCCTTCCGCCGTCGAGCGGAATACGGCGGCGACGTCGTTGTAGCCTTCGACGTCGGCCTTCTGCGCGAAGTACAGGTAGCGCCGGTTGGCCTGGCTCTCGCCAGCGAACGCCGCCTTCAGGTTGCCCTCGGTCTTCGACCCACCAAGCTTCGCCATGATCCTCTCCCTCGTGCATGCGCCGGCAGGGCGCCGTCCCGCTCGATATAGAAACGGCCGTCGACATGGTCAACGGATTTTAGAATTATTCTAAGTGAAGAACGCCAAGCGGCCCTGATCGCTCCTCACTTGCGGACGCGCACCACCACGTCCACGCGCTCGATGCGCAGACCTTTGGGCGCGGCCGGCAGCTTGGCCAGCACCACCTGTTCGGCCGGGATGTCGACCAGAACGCTGTCGTCCTCGATGAGAAAATGGTGGTGGGCCGAGACGTTAGTATCGAAGTAGATGCGGCCCGGGCCGGCCGAGACCTCGCGCAGCAGGCCGGCGGCAGTGAACTGGTTGAGCGTGTTGTAGACCGTCGCCAACGACACCTTGGCGCCGTCGCGCCGAGCCTGGGCGTGCAGTTGCTCGGCGGTCACGTGGCGGTCCTGGCCATCGCCGAACAGCAGGGTGGCCAAGGCCAGGCGCTGGCGCGTGGGCCTCAGCCCCGCGCTGCGCAGGCGGGCCGGAACGGCGGTCTGGGGCGACACGGTCATCACCTCGTCATATGCCACCACGCGGCGCCGATGCCTAGTGGAGCGGCCGCGAATTGTCGCGGCGCACGCTCGCAAGCCTTTGACCGGCAAGGAATTGCCATTTGCCGTCGCGGTCCTATTTGTTAGAAGCCACAAGGGCCGCGAAACCGACCCGGCGACGATTCCCAGGACAGCGCGAGATCGACGTGGACGTGACCGTTACCCAGAACAGCTACGGCTACGAGGATCTGATCAGGTGCGCCAAGGGCCTGCTTTTCGGCCCGGGCAACGCGCAGCTGCCGCTGCCGCCGATGCTGATGTTCGACCGCATCACCCATATCGACGACAAAGGCGGCAAGTACGGCAAGGGCGAGGTCATCGCCGAGCTCGACGTGAAGCCCGACCTCTGGTTCTTCCCGGTGCATTTCGAGGGCGATCCGGTGATGCCGGGCTGCCTCGGGCTCGACGCGATGTGGCAGATGGTCGGCTTCTTCCTCGGCTGGATGAAGGCCCCGGGCCGCGGCCGTGCCCTGGGTGTCGGCGAGGTCAAGTTCAGCGGCATGGTAACGCCGGCCAACAAGCGTGTAACCTACCGGGTCAGCATGAAGCGCGTGATGCTGCGCAGGCTGGTGCTCGGCATCGCCGACGGCGTCCTCGAGGTCGATGGACAAACCGCGTTCGAGGTCAGCGACATGAAAGTGGGATTGTTCGTCCCGCAGGCTGCGGGTTGAGATGCGCCGCGTCGTCGTCAGCGGCCTGGGCGTCGTCTCGAGCATCGGCAACAACGCCGCCGAGGTCACCGAGAGCCTGAAGGCCGGCCGCTCGGGCGTCGAGTTCGTGCCCGAGTACAAGGAGCGAGGCTTCCGCAGCCAGGTCGCGGGCACGCTCAAGCTCGACGTCGAGAAGCTGGTCGATCGCCGCCTGCGTAGATTCATGGGCGATGGCGCCGCCTTCGCCTGGCTGGCGATGAAAGAGGCCATCGCCGACGCCGGGCTGGACGAGGCGACGGTCAAGTCGGAGCGCACGGCGCTGATCGCCGGCTCGGGCGGTCCCAGCACCAAGGCGATCGTCGACGCCGCCGACACGGCGCGCGAGAAGGGGCCCAAGCGCGTCGGCCCATTCGTCGTGCCCAAGGCGATGTCGAGCACCGTCTCGGCCAATCTCGGCACCGCCTTCGGCGTGCGCGGCCCGAGCTATTCGATCAGCTCGGCCTGCTCGACCTCGGCGCACTGCATCGGCAACGCCTACGAGACCATCCTGCTGGGCAAGGCCGATGTCGCCTTCGCCGGCGGCGGCGAGGAGCTCGATTGGCGCCTGTCGGTGCTGTTCGACGCCATGCCGGCGATGTCGGCGGGATTCAACGACCAGCCGACGCGCGCGTCGCGCGCCTATGACAAGGACCGCGACGGCTTCGTGATATCCGGCGGCGGCGGCATCGTCGTGCTGGAAGATTACGAACGCGCCCGCGCTCGCGGCGCGAAGATCTACGGCGAGATCGTCGGCTACGGCGCCACCGCCGATGGCGCCGACATGGTGGCGCCCTCGGGCGAAGGCGCGGTGCGCTGCATGCGCATGGCGCTGGGCGGCTCGGGCCATAACCGGCCGGTCGACTACATCAACACGCACGGCACCAGCACGCCGGTGGGCGACATCACCGAGCTCGACGCTATCCGCGAGGTCTTCAAGGACCGCCTGCCGACGGTGAGCTCGACCAAGTCGATGACCGGCCATAGCCAGGGCGCCACCGGCGCGCACGAGGCGATCTACACGCTCTTGATGCTGCACCACGATTTCATCGCGCCGTCGATCAACATCGACAACATCGACCCTGGCGCCGCCGACTATCCGATCGCGCGCGGCCGTGTCGACGACGCCGGCCTCGAGCGCGTGATGTCCAACAGCTTCGGCTTTGGCGGCACCAACGCGGTGCTGCTGTTCCAGAGGGTCGGCGCATGAGCCCCGATTCCGTAAGCGGTCCGTCGGCCTCCGACGCCGCCAGCCGGGCTTCGGGCCTGATGACTGGCCGTCGCGGCCTGATCATGGGCGTGGCCAACGACCGCTCGATCGCCTGGGGCATCGCCAAGGCCTGCCACGCCGCCGGCGCCGAGCTCGCCTTCACGTATCAGGGCGACGTCTTCGGCCAGCGGGTGAAGCCGCTGGTCGGCAAGCTGGGCGCCAAGCTGGTGCTACCCGCCGATGTCGAGGACGATGCCAGCCTCGATCAGCTGTTCGACACCCTGAAGAAGGAATGGGGCCGCCTCGACTTCGTGGTGCACGCCATCGCCTATTCCGACAAGGAAGAGCTCAAGGGCCGTTACGTCGACACCAGCCGCGCCAATTTCCAGCGCAGTCTCACGATCTCGTGCTTCTCGCTCACCGACCTGGCGCGCCGCGCCCAGCCGCTGATGACCAATGGCGGCAGCCTGATCACGCTGACCTATAGCGGCGCGCGGCATGTGATGCCGAGCTACAACGTTATGGGCGTCGCCAAGGCCGCGCTCGAAGCCAGCGTGCGCTACCTCGCCGCCGACCTCGGCCCGCACAACATCCGCGTCAACGCCATTTCCGCCGGCCCGATGCGCACGCTCGCCGCCGCGGTGATCGGCGATGGCCGTTACGTGTACCGCACGACACGCGAGGTGGCGCCGCTTCGCCGCAATATCGACCAGGCCGATGTCGGCGGCGCCGCGCTCTATCTGTTATCGGATCTGTCGGCCGGGGTCACCGGCGAGGTCCACCATGTCGATGCCGGCTACCACGTAATGGGCATGGCGCCGCCATCCGCCTCTGGCGGCGGCGGCGACGAGTAGACCACGACTAGGGACTGCGGGGCCGGCCGGAGCGACCCGGGACGTGCCGAAGTGAGCGACAGCGAGACGACGATGCCGGCGCGATCCGCACCGGTGGCGGCCCAGGCGGCGGCCGCCGCGCGGCGTTCGCGGCCCAGCTTCGAGGAGGCGACGTCCTTCCTCGAGGGGCGCGGCGGCGTGCGCATGCGCTCGCTGGTGCAGATCCGCTGGATCGCCGTCGCCGGCCAGGCGGTGACCGCCGCGATCGTCGCCTGGGGCCTCGAGTTCAAGCTGCCGGAGCTTTGGGTGTTCGGCGCCATCGGCATGTCGGCGCTGCTCAACCTGATCTTCGAGATCAGCCGGCCCACCAGCACCCAGCTGCGCGACCGCGAGGCCGCCGTCTTCCTCGGCTTCGACGTGCTGCAGCTCACCTTGCTGCTCTATCTCACCGGCGGCATCTCCAATCCCTTCGTGCTGCTGCTGCTGGCGCCGGTCGCGGTCGCCGGCTCGAACCTGTCGCGCGGTAGCGTCATGATGCTCACCGGGCTCGCCGTGCTGTGCGCCGGGCTGGTCACGCTGGTTCATCTGCCGTTGCCCTGGGACGGCCCGCCGCCCGTGCTGCCGCCGATCTTCGTCGCTGCGCTGTGGCTGGCGGTGACTCTCTCCATCGTGCTGATCGCCCTCTACACATGGCGGCTGGCCGACGAGAGCCGGCGCATGGGCGACGCGCTCGCCGCCGTCGCCGCCACCCTCGCGCACGAGCAGCGCATCTCCGCCCTGGGCGCGTTGGCGGCGGCGGCGGCGCACGAATTGGGCAGCCCGCTGGCGACTATCTCCGTGGTCAGCCGCGAGATGCAGCGCGAGGTCGAGATCGACGATCCCCTGCGCGAGGATGTCGACCTGCTGGTCGACCAGGCCGAGCGCTGCCGCGCGATCCTCGCGCGGTTGAGCGTCGATCCTGTGGGCGATGTGTCCGACGCCTATACCGTCGTACCGGTTCCGGCGCTGGTGGAGGCGGCCGCCGAGCCCTGGAACGATGGTCGCGTCGAGATCACCTTCGCGGCGACGCCGGCGGCGCCCTCCGCCCCGGGCGCGGCGCCGGTCATGGTGCGCGGCCCCGAGTTTCTGCAGGGCGTTGGCAATCTGGTGCAAAACGCCTGCGGTTTCGCGCAGTCGACGGTGCTGATCACCACGCGCTGGACGGCGGCCTGGGTCGAGATCGCCGTCGAGGACGACGGGCCGGGCTTCCCCGAGACCTTGCTGGACGAGCTGGGCGCCCCATTTATCTCCACGCGGGACGGTACCGACGGCCACATGGGTTTGGGCGCGTTCATCGCCAAGACCTTGTTGGAGCGTACAGGAGCCGTCGTGCACTTCGACAACCGCCCGCTGTCCGCCGGCGGCGGCGCCCGGGTCACGGCGCGCTGGAAGAACCCGGTGTTCCGGTCTAGTTAGGGCCTACGGACGTTCGCCCGACAGCGGCGTCCGAAGGCGTATCAGGGGACGAATCGTGGCCAACCGCGACGACAAGGCAGGCGCGACCGCATCAGCGGCGGATGCCGGCGACGATACAGAGCGCAGCCTGCTGATCGCCGACGACGATCAGGCGTTTCGCGCCCGTCTGGCCCGCGCCATGGAGCTGCGCGGTTACGTGGTGACCGCGGTGGGCTCGGTCGCCGAGGCTCTGGCGCAGTTGGCCGCGCCGCCGGCTTACGCGGTGATCGATCTGCGGCTGGGCGACGGCAACGGGCTCGAGATCGTCGGCCCGCTACGCAAGGCGCGCCCCGACATGCGCATCGTCGTGCTGACCGGTTACGGCAACATCGCGACGGCCGTCGCGGCGGTGAAGGAAGGCGCGGTCGACTATCTGTCGAAGCCGGCCGACGCCGACGCTATCGAGCAGGCGCTGATGGCCCACGGCAAGAAGCTGCCGCCACCACCCTCCAATCCGATGTCGGCCGATCGTGTACGCTGGGAGCATATCCAGCGCGTCTTCGAGCAATGTGATCGGAACGTCTCGGAGACCGCGCGACGGCTCAACATGCATCGCCGCACGCTGCAGCGCATCCTTGGCAAGCACGCGCCGCGCGAACAGTAGCTTCGCGGCCTCGACATCTCACTGGCCATTTTCGCGACGCCGGCGCGGACGCCCTGGCAGCCTCAAAGATCAGCTTTGGCTAAGCGGCGTCGGATTCGGGGGCTTCGGTCCAGGATCGGACAACGGCGTGCGCGGCGTCGACGATCGACCTGACGGCAGCTTGGCCAGGGCTCGATCGATCTTCTCCTGCTCGTCCAGGCAGCTCGCATCCGAGGCGACAGCTCTTGGCGCGCCGCCATCGAGCAGAAATGAAGTCGGCTGGTCGGCCGGCTCGACGACCACGGCACCGATCTCGACGTCGACCGGGAAGCCCAATGCCAGCTGACCGGCAGCGCTCTCAGTCTCGAAGACAATCGCCGGGGCGCTGCCGGGCAGCAGGTTCGCGGGCGCGATCGATTGATTACGGTCGCGACCAGTCAGAATGCCGCGCTGCAGCCAGCGATTGGGCGGTGTGCCGAGCAATTCAAGAACGCGGCCGTTGACCTCGATGAAGGGTCCGAAAGGCTGTTGCGTTCCCACAACGCGTTGCTCGGTTGAGCCAAGCAGAATGACACGCAGCCGGCCGGCTGGCACCGCGGCCTTGAAGCCGCGCACCTGCAGCAGCGAGTCGCCTGTCAGGACGTAGCCATCGTCGTAGCGCTCACCGCGCGGACCGCCGGTCAGCCGGGGATCACCCGGCACGATCGGGATGGCGCCGGCCGAGGGCCGCACGCCGCGCGGCAGGAAGTCGAAGACCACCGATCCCGCCGGCACGTCCCAACGCTTCACGCCCAAGGCGTTGATGATATAGGCAGAGCAGACGTTGCTCTTGCCGATGCGCGCCACGTCGCTCGCCGGCGACGTCGCGATAGACGCGGTGCCAACAGCCTGGCGGCCGGTCTGACAGTCGCCGCGCCGGCACCGTTCGTCGATCGCCTCCAGCAGGCGAATCGTCCGAGCGCTCGCCTGCGCGCGATCGCCGAAGGTCGGCCTCTGCTCGCCGCGGATGTAGTCGTCGGCACGCTTGCGCCAGTCGGCATCGTTGCGCGCGGCACGTTCGACGATATCGCGGATCTCGCGACTGTCCGGGTCGAGCGTGGCGGTAGCTAGCTGCTGGGATTGTGCTGCGGTGCCGAAGGCAACGACTAGGGCTGTTCCCCGTCAGGGCTCATAGGACAGATTGAGGTGTTTGCGTAGCGGAGTGCTTTCGGCTCATCGTCACCGTTGAGAGGGACGAGGATGAGACCGATGAAGCAGCCGTCGCCGAATGGCACGGCGG
>VGCZ01000027.1 GCA_016869975.1 Alphaproteobacteria bacterium | reverse complement strand
GCGCCACAGACTTCCTCACCGCCCAGCGCGCCAACCAGCGCGCGACCAACATCCTGCTGGCGGCGCTGACGGCGTTGGCGGGCGGGCTGGGCTACCTCGCCGGCTGGGCGCTCGAGGCCAACCACGCCGCGCCGTCGTCGTACTCGGCGCCGCGCTCGATCTGGTTCTTCAGCGCCTGGGGACAGTGGTTGGCGATCGCCATCGCGGTGGCGAGCCTGGGCTGGAGCTGGATCTCGCTGCGCTTCGGCGCCCGCATGGTGCTGGCGATGACCGGCGGCAACGAGGTCACCAAGGAGCAGGAACCACAGCTGCACAACATCGTCGATGAGCTGTCGATCGCCGCCGGCCGCCGGCCGCCGCGCGTCTTCGTCGTCGAGACCGACGCGCTCAACGCCTTTGCCACCGGTACGTCGGAACAGAACGCCGCGATCGGCGTGACGCGCGGCCTGCTGAAGGCGCTGAACCGCGAGGAGCTGCAGGGCGTGATCGGCCACGAGATGGGCCACGTCGCCAATCTCGACACGCGCTACATGACCATCGTCGGCGTTACCGTCGGCCTGATCGCGCTGATCGCCGACATGATCCTGCGCGGCACGCGCTGGGGAACCGGCGGCCGGCGCAGCAGCGACAGCAAGGGTGGCGGCGCTGCCGCGATCCTGATGCTGATCCTGTTCATCATCGCGCTCCTGGCGCCGTTGGCGGCCAACCTGGTGCGCATGGCCGTGTCGCGCCAGCGCGAGTACCTCGCCGACGCCACGTCGGTGCGTTTCACCCGCAACCCCGCCGGCCTGATCTCGGCGCTGCAGAAGATCGACTCCGGCACCAACATCTTCCCCGGTGTCAGCAAGGCCACCGAGCACCTCTTCATCATCAATCCGGTCCACAAGATGACCGAGACGACCTCGGCCCTGATGGCCACCCATCCCGACACCGGCGCCCGCATCGATCGGCTGCGCAATCTCGGGATCAGATAGGGGCTTGCGCCTCCCACGTTCTGTATACAGAATACGGAAATGCCTCTGGACCGCCTCACCGCGCCTGCGGACCTCGCGCAGCGCGTCTATGACGCGCTGTCCGACGCCATCGGCTCGGGTGCGCTGGCGCCGGGTGAGCGGGTGACGCAGGAGGGGCTGGCCGAGCGCTTCGGCGTGTCGCGCCAGCCGGTGCTGCAGGCCTTGCTGCTGCTGAAGCGGCAAGGCCTGATCGTCGATGCCGGGCGCAAGGGCGTGATGGTAGCGCCGCTCGACCCGATTCATGTGCGACGGCTCTACGAAGTGCGCGCGGCGCTGGATGGCGCCGCCTGCCGGTTGGCGGCGGCGCGCATGGACGACGGGCTGCGCGCGAGAGGGCGCCGGCTGCTCGACGCCGGCGATCAGGCGATGCGCTCGGGCGACGCGGCGGCGCTGCTGGCCGCCGATATCGACTTCCATCTCTTTCTCTATGAGGCCTCGGGCAATCCGCTGTTCGTCGAGACGGCGGCGCCGCATTGGCGGCACCTGCGCCGGGTGATGGGCGCGGTTCTGCGTGGGCCTGAAGCCTACGAATGGGTCTGGCGCGAGCACGCGGCGATCCTCGCCGCGCTGGTCGAAGGCGATGGAGAGCGTGCGGCGACGCTCGCGATCGCGCATGCCAATGGCGGGGCCGAACGGCTGGCGCCGTCACTCGAATCGAAGGGAGCGGAACGATGAAACTCACGGCGGAGCAGCTCAGGCAGTTCGACGAGGAAGGCTACCTCTTCTTCCCCGACTATTTCCCCGCCGAGGAGATGGCGATCCTCAAGGGCGAGGTGCCTGGCGTCCTGTCCCAGCGGCGCCCCGAGAATGTCAGGGAGAAGACCGGCGACGTGGTGCGCACCGCCTTCGCCGTGCACACCTACAACCGCGTCTTCGAGGCGCTGATCCATCATCCGCGCTTCGTCGCGCCGGCCGAGCAGATGCTGCGCGACAAGACCTACATCCATCAGTTCAAGCTCAACGGAAAGGCCGCCTTCGACGGCGACGTCTGGCAGTGGCACCAGGACTACGGCACCTGGAAGGCCGACGACGACATGCCCGAGGCGCGCGCCATGAACCTTGCGGTGTTCCTCGACGAGGTCAACGAGTTCAACGGCCCGCTGTGGTTCATCCCCAAGTCGCACAAGAAGGGCGCGATCGAGGCCAAGCACGACCTGACGACGACGTCCTATCCGCTGTGGGTGATCGACAACGACACCATCGCCCGGCTGGTGAAGCAGGGCGGCATCGTGGCGCCCAAAGGCGGGCCGGGCTCGGCGATCTTCTTCCACGGCACTTTGGTGCACGGCAGCCCGCCCAACATGTCGCCCTGGGATCGCCAGATCGTCTACGTCACCTACAACGCGGTCTCCAACGCCATCCGCCGCTTCAAGCGCCCGGACTACATAGCCCATCGCGACTTCACGCCGATCGACGCCTGGAGCGAGGACTGCGTCATCCAGGCCGCGACGCGCCGCGCGGCGGAGTAGGTGTATGCTTCCTTCTCTCTGCGAAGGCGGGGAGAAGGGATGATAAGGCGAAACGAAAGGTCGGACGATGAATCTCCACAGCATGCTTCAGCGCCGCGCGGCCGAGGGCAGGCCGTTGCGCATCGGCGTCATCGGTGCCGGCAAGTTCGGCTCGATGTACCTGTCGCAGATCCCGACCACGCCGGGCATCCATCTGGTGGGTATCGCCGATCTCTCGCCGACGCGGGCGAAAGAAAACCTCGCGCGTCTGGGCTGGAAGCCCGACGTCACCGGCGCGATCTCGCTGGCCGAGGCGCGCAAGCACGGCAACACGCATCTGGGCGACGACTGGCGCGCGCTGGTCTCGCATCCGGAGATCGACATTATTGTCGAGGCCACCGGCGATCCGATCGCCGCCGTCGAGCACGCGCTCGAAGCGTTCCGCAACGGCAAGCACGTGGTGATGGTCACGGTCGAGGCCGACGCCTTCTGCGGCCCGCTGCTCGCCAAACGTGCTGCGGATGCGGGCGTCGTTTACAGCCTCGCCTATGGCGATCAGCCAGCGCTGATCTGCGAGCTGGTCGACTGGGCGCGCGCCTCGGGCTTCTCGGTGACGGCGGCGGGGCGCGGCCACAAATGGCTGCCGCATTATGCGCAATCGACGCCTGAGACGGTTTGGCAGCACTGGGGGCTGAACGAGGAGCAGGCCAGGCGCGGCGGGTTGAACCCCAAGATGTTCAACTCCTTCCTCGATGGCTCGAAGCCGGCGATCGAGAGCACGGCGGTGTGCAACGCCACCGGCCTGACGCCGGCGCCCGATGGTCTCGCCTTCCCGCCCTGCGCGGTCGACGAGCTGCCGACGGTGATGCGGCCACGCGCCGAGGGCGGGCTGCTGAACCACAAGGGCCAGGTCGAATGTGCCAGCTCGATGCGGCTGGACGGCACGCCGATCGAGTACGAGATCCGCAAGGGCGTGTGGGTCGTCTTCGAGGCCTCGACCGAGTACCAGAAGAATTGCTTCGAGGAGTACATGCTGTGCACCGACCCCAGCGGTCGGCATTCGGTGATGTACAAGCGCTGGCACCTGATCGGGCTGGAGGTCGGCATCTCCGTCGCCTCGGTCGGTCTGCGCCGTGAGCCGACGGGCTGCGCCATCGGCTTCCACGCCGACGTGATCGCCACCGCCAAGCGCGACCTCGCCGCCGGCGAGATGCTCGATGGCGAGGGCGGCTACACGGTCTACGGCAAGCTGTTCCCGGCGCCCAAGTCGCTCGGCGTCGGCGCGCTGCCGCTGGGCCTTGCGCACAACGTGAAGCTGCTGCGTCCGATCAAGGCCGGTCAGTCATTGACCTATGCCGACGTGGCGATCGATGAATCACTTCTGGCGGTGCGGATTCGTCGCGAGCTGGAGAGCGGCTTCGGACCGGCGGCGCGTATCGCCGCCCAGTAAGGGGAGGCGGCGATGGACGGGTTGATGGCCTCGATGAGTTCGGTGCCGGCGCGCGACGGCGAGATTCCGTTGCTCGATCTGGGGCTGTACCTCGCAGGCGAGCCGGGCGCGCTCGAGAAGCTGGCCGCCGAGCTGCGCTTCGCGCTGGAGAATGTCGGCTTCTACTTCATCGCCAATCACGGCGTGCCGAAGGCGCAGATCGACGCGGCGTTCTGGGCGGCGCGCGCCTTTCACGCCCAGAAGCTGGAGGACAAGCTGGCGCTGAAGATCGACCAGCACAACGCCGGCTACATGCCGATGCGCGGCAACACGCTACGCACCTCGACGGTACAGGCCGACACCAAGCCGAACTTGAACGAAGCGTTCTTCGTCAAGCGCGAGCTGCCGGCTGACCACCCTGATGTGCTGGCCCAGCGGCGCTTCCGCGGGGTCAATCGCTGGCCGCGTGGCCTGCCGGGTTTCCGCGACACCGTGCTGGCCTATTGCCAGCGCATGGAGCGGCTGGCGGTGTCGCTCATCCCGATCTACGCCCGCGCGCTCGATCTGCCGGCGGACTACTTCGCAGCGGCCTTCCGTGAGTCGCAGTACACGCTGCGCATGACGCACTATCCCAGGCACGAGGTGCTGGTGAATGGCGAGTTCGGCCTGGCGCCGCACACCGACACCAGCTTCATGACCTTGCTGCCGCAGAACGACGTGCCCGGCCTGGCGATCAAGACCCAGGACGGCCGCTGGATCGACGCGCCGGCGATCCCGGGGACATTCGTCGTCAATGGCGGGCAATTCCTGCAGCGCTGGACCAACGACCGGTTCCTCGCCACGCCACATCGCGTGATCAATCGATCCGGCGGCGAGCGCTACGCTTTGCCGTTCTTCGTCGACGCCAATATTGACGTGCCGATCGAGCCTGTGCCGACCTGCGTCACCGCCGACAGGCCGGCGAAGTATCCGGCGACGTCGTACACCGACTACATGGTCTGGTACCAAAACCGGAACTACGACGTCCTGCGTCCACAGGGCGCCGCGCCGGCCGATGCCTGATCCATGTTGCCATTGAGCGCTTGCGCCGGTGTCGCGATCCGCTAGGTATGGCGACGCATCATGAGCGTCGCTGAAGCGTCTTCCGCCGTTCCGCCGCCGCTCGCCACGGGCAAGGGCCCGTTGGCGGCGCTGCAGGCGCGTCTGGAGGCCGGCATCTTCAAGCCCGACCCGCGCCAGCGCGAGGCGGCGGAGCGGCTGCAGGGCTTGTGGGAGCGGCTGAAGGGCATCCAGCCGGAAAAGCCGAGCGGCGGCGGTGGCCTTCTGTCCCGGCTCTTCGCCCGCAAACCGGTGCCGGTCGCCGGCCCGCCGGGCCTCTACATCTGGGGGCCCGTCGGCACCGGCAAGTCGATGCTGATGGACCTGTTCTTCAACGAGGCGCCGGTCGAGAAGAAGCGGCGTGCGCATTTCCACGAGTTCATGCTCGAGGTCCATCAAAGGCTGTTCGAGCGCCGCCAGGCGCTGGCCGCCAAGGGCGCGCCGCCCGAGGCCGACGTCATCGTGCCTGTCGCGCGCGAGATCGCCGTCGATGCGCGCCTGCTGTGCTTCGACGAGATGCAGGTCACCAACATCGCCGACGCGATGATCCTGTGGCGCCTTTTCGCGACCTTGTTCGAGGAAGGTGTGACGGTGGTCACCACTTCGAACCGCATCCCCGACGATCTCTACAAGAACGGCCTGCAGCGCGATCGTTTCCAGCCCTTCATCGATCTGCTGAAGGTCAAGCTCGATGTCCACGCGCTCGACACCGGCCGCGACTACCGCATGGCCCGCCTGCGGGAGATGGACAAGTACCTGGTGCCGGCGGGGCCTTGGGCCGACCGCAAGCTCGACGAAGATTTCGCCGCGTTGACCAACGACGCGCAGGGCGCGAAGCGGGTGCTGCGCACCCAGGGTCGCGACGTGATCGTGCCGCACGCCGCGCCCGGCGTCGCCATGGCGCGCTTCGAGGATTGGTGTGGCAAGCCGATGGGTGCCGCCGACTATCTCTGCATCGCCGAGCACTTCCACACCGTGCTGCTGCGCGACATCCCCCGGCTCACGGCCAAGAATCGCGACCGCGCCTGGCGCTTCATCACGCTCATCGACGCGTTCTACGAGAAGAAGGTGAAGCTGATCTGCTCGGCCGAGGCGGCGCCGGACAAGCTCTACACCGAAGGCGACGGGACCTTCGAGTTCGAGCGCACCGTCTCGCGCCTGATGGAGATGCAGTCGCCGGAATACCTCGCGCTCGACCACATCGCCGAAAGCGACGAGGAGCCGACAAAAATCTGACGGCCGCTTCCGTCGTTACCGATCGGTAATCTGACCGGAAAGTGATGGACGTTCGTCCGGCGGGCGAAATAGGCTCGCCGCGCGCGTGTTCATCCATCCGGGTGTTCCAGTGCAGGAGGCGAACATGGACGGAGATCGGTTTATCGCGTCACGGCGCGATTTGTTGGCCACCACGGGTGGCGCGCTGGGCGTGGGCATCGCGTTGGCGGCGCATCCGGTGCAGGCGCAGACGATGATCGTCACGCCGGCCGACGGGCTGACCGCCGGCGAGGTCAAGGTCAAGACCAAGGACGGCAAGGAGATGGCGGCTTATCGCGCCATGCCGGCCAGCGGCCAGGGCTTTGGCGTCGTGCTGGTGATCCAGGAGATCTTCGGCGTGCACGCGCATATCGCCGACACCGCGCGGCGCTTCGCCAAGGCCGGCTGGTACGCCATCGCGCCCGAACTTTATTTCCGCCAGGGCGATCCGAAGGGCTACACCGAGATCCCCAAGCTGATCAGCGAGCTGGTTAGCAAGGTGCCGGACGCGCAGGTCATGGGCGACCTCGACGCCTGCGTCGACTTCGCCAAGGGTGAGGGCAAGGCCGACACCGCGAAACTCGGTGTCACCGGCTTCTGCTGGGGTGGTCGCATCACCTGGCTCTATGCCGCGCACAATCCCGGCGTGAAGGCGGGCGTGGCGTGGTACGGCCGCGTGGTGGGTCAGACCAACGAGATGACTCCCAAGCATCCGATCGATGTCGCCAAGGACCTCAAGGGTCCGGTGCTCGGTCTCTATGGCGGTGCCGATACCGGCATCCCCAACGACACCGTCGACAAGATGCGCGAGGCGCTGAAGGCGGCCGGCACGCCAGCGGCGAGCAAGTCGACCATCCACGCCTATCCTGATACGCCGCACGCCTTCCATGCCGACTACCGACCGAGCTACCGCAAGGAGCAGGCCGAGGACGGCTGGAAGCGCGCCGTGGAGTGGTTCAAGGCTAACGGCGTCTGATCGCGCGCCACGCGCTGGCGTAGCGTTTCCGAGGCGGGGGCGTCGAGGCATCGACGCCCCCGTTCGCGTGTGCGAGGCTCGCGTATCGCGTTCCGGGGAGTCCGCCGATGCCCGAACTTCGCAAGATTACCACCAAGGACGGCCTGACCTTCGATGCCTGGATCGAAGGCCCGGAGTCCGGCGAGATCGTGCTGATGCTGCACGGCTTCCCGCAATCCAGACACACCTGGCGCGAGCAGGTGCCGGCGCTGGCCGCCGCCGGCTATCGCGTGATCGCGCCGGACCAGCGCGGCTATTCGCCCGGTGCGCGGCCCGATCCGACGACGGTCGCCAACTACGCCTACGACAGACTGATCGGGGACGCGATCGACATCGTCGCGGCCTGCGGCGGCGCGGGGAAGCGCTTCCATCTCGTCGGCCATGACTGGGGCGGACAGGTCTCGTGGGGCGTCGCGGCGCGCCATGCCGACCGATTGGCCTCGCTTACCGTCCTCTCGCGGCCGCATCCTTCGGCGTTCCTGCGCGCGCTGCAGGCGGCCGATGGCGAGCAGAAGCATCGCTCGCGCCATCACCGCGCGTTCTTCGACCCCGATACGGCGCGCATGCTGACCGAGGACGGCGCACGCCGGCTGCGTCGCAACCTCAGCGAGGCCAAGGTGCCGCCTGACGCGGTCGAGCTCTATGTCTCGGTACTGGGCACGCAAGAGGCCATGGAGGCGGCGCTCACGTGGTACCGCACCGAGGGTTTGCGTACCGACCTCGGCCGCATCGCCGCGCCGACGCTTTACGTTTGGGGCGACGAGGACCAATCGGTGACCCGCATGGCCGCGGAGGGGACGGCGGCATTCGTCAGCGGGCCGTATCGGTTCGTCAGCCTGCCAGGCGTCGGTCACTTCTCGACCGACGAGATGCCGGCGCGCGTCAACGCGCTGCTGCTCGAGCACATCGGCGCGCACAGGGCATGACCTACCTCCTTTACGTCTTCGCTGGCGGCGCCCTTGTCTCCTGGCTGGCGGCGTTGATCAGCGGCATCCGCATGATGGGCATGCTGAACGGGCGGCTGTCAGCCGGCGCCATGATGTTTCGCGGCGTCGAGTGGTTCAACGCGGCGAACTTCAAGCCCGAAGCGGCGCCGATCCGCCGGATGTTCGTGCGTGCTTTCGTGGCCTTCTTTGTCTGCCTGCTGGCGATCGCGGTTCTGTCGATCCTGCTGGCCAGACCGGCATAGAGCTCGAGACGCACGGCGCCGCTCGATTGTTGTCCCGGCGGAGGTGGACATGCGCAGTTCGATTCTCGCGATAGTCCTGAGCGTGGCCGCTGGTGGCGCCTTGGCCCATGGCGAACACGATACCGGCTCGCATAGACATGCACACTCCGCGCGCGGTGGCCTGATTCCCTCGGCCGCCGCCGCCGCGCGGATCGAGATCGATGAGCGCGGCGGCTATCGCTATGTCCGCGCCGACGGACGCGCTGACCACGCCACCGGACAGTTCCCCAACAGCGGCAATCCGCACGCCATCGCCACGCAGTCCTACGCTTTCCGTATGCCGCTCAAGCCTGTGCGCGCCGCGCAGCGCACGCCCTATGTGCCGCGCATGATCTTCGGCGTGGCGATCAACGGCGTGGTGTTCGATCCCGGCACGGCCGAGTTCTGGAACAACGATCGTGCCTCGGGCTGGATGATCGAGGCGCTCTCGGGCGCGGTGCCGCTGGGCATCGATCGCAACAACGCTCATGTGCAGCCCGACGGCGCCTATCACTATCACGGCCTGCCGTTGGGTCTCGTCGAGCGGCTGCCCTTTCGCGAGCGACCGGCGTTGATCGGCTGGGCGGCCGATGGCTTCCCGATGTACGCCCACTGGGGCTATCGCAACGCGACGAACACCGCCAGCGGCATGGTCGAGCTGAAGTCGAGCTGGCGCTTGCGGCAAGGCACGCGCGAGGGCGGGCCTGGCGGCCGGCCCGACGGCACCTACACGCGCGACTACGAGTATGTCGCCGGTTCCGGCGATCTCGACGAGTGCAATGGCCGCGAAGGCCCGACGCCGGAGTTTCCCGGTGGCACGTACCACTACGTGGTGACGACGACGTTCCCGTTCGTGCCGCGCTGTTATGTCGGCACACCCGATCCCGGCTTCATGAAGGCGCCGCCGGCGGGCGGTCGCCCGCCTGGTGGTGGCCCGCCAGGCAAACCGCCGTTTCGCTGATCTGACTTCGGGGATGACGCGGTCAACCTTACCGTCCTCCGTGCATGGATCGGGGATTTCGAGGACACTTCTTGCGACGGGAGGTCGGAAGGAGGCGCGGATCGATACCGTAGCGGGAGCGAACACGGATGGAAGAGCGCGAGGGGTTCGTCATCGCGCGCGGACGCCAGAAGGAGAAGCACCGTGAAGATCGAGCCGTTTGGCGTCGAGATCTGGATGAACGAGTGGGAGACGAAGTGCGCTTTCAACCTCGCCGAGACCTGTGTCGAAAGCCTGACGATCTCAGAATTGCTGGAGATCACCGGCCGGAACTCGAGCGACTTGAACGCGCTGTTGCCGCTCAAGATGACCTACGGCGCGATCGAGGGCTCTGAGCGACTACGCGCCGCGATCGCCGCGCTCCATGATCGGCAGACGCCGAACAACGTCGTCGTCACCCATGGGACCATTGGCGCCAACATGCTGGTGCATCGCGCTCTGGTCGAGCGTGGCGACCGCGTCGTGTCGATCGTGCCGACCTATCAGCAGCACTACTCGATTCCGGAAAGCATCGGCGCCGACGTACGGCTGCTGCGACTTCGCGAGGAGAATGGCTGGCTTCCGGACTTGAACGAGCTGCGGAGCCTCTGCGAACCCGGGACAAAGCTGATCGCTCTGACCAATCCGAACAATCCGACCGGCGCACTGATGTCGCGCGAGATGCTGGAGGAGGTCGCCGCCATCGCACGGACCGCGGGGGCGTGGGTGCTGGCGGACGAAGTCTATCGCGGCATCGATCAGGACGGGTCCGGATACACGGCGTCGATGGCGGACATCTACGAGAAGGGCATCAGCACCGCCAGCATGTCGAAAGCCTACAGCCTCGCCGGGCTGCGCCTCGGCTGGGTTGTGGCGCCGCGCCCGATGATCGAGGCCGTAATGATCCAGCGTGACTACGACACTATCAGTGTCGGCGTGATCGACGACCACCTCGCGACGCTGGCGCTCGAGAGCCGCGAACGCGTGCTGGAGCGCTCGCGTGCCATCACGCGGCGCAATCTCGCGATACTGGACGACTGGATCGCCGGCGAGGCGAAGCTCTCATGGGTGCGGCCGCGCTCAGGCACGACGGCGTTCGTCCGATACGACCTGCCCATGCCGTCGCGCGCGTTTTGTGTCGCGCTGCTTCAGGAGACCGGGGTCATGTTCACGCCCGGTTCGGCTCTCGGCTGCGAAGGCTACATTCGCATCGGGTACGCCAACGGCACCGAGGTGCTGCGCGAGGGCCTTGCGCGTGTGTCGGCGTTCCTGCGCCGACATTGACGCTCGAGCGTACCAAAGCGGGCGTCGGCGGCACTGCTCCGACAGCGTCCTGCGGCCGGCGCGCCAGGATCGGGGCCTGGCCCTGAACCTGTGTCCGCTCTGGACACGCCGGCAGGGGAAGGTGGTCCGCCTTGCCGCGCCCCGCCTTGCCGCTGTGGGCGAATCGCGCTATGGCGCCGCGTCATTTTCCTGCGCCGCCTCAGCGACGCGCCTTCCCGACACGGAGAGAGATCACCATGGCACGCAAGAAGATCGCGCTTGTCGGCGCGGGGCAGATCGGCGGCACGCTGGCCCTGCTGGCCGGCCAGAAGGAGTTGGGCGACATCGTTCTGCTCGACATCCCCGCGGCCGAGGGCACGGCCAAGGGCAAGGCGCTCGACCTTGCCGAGTTGTCGCCGGTTAGCGGCTTCGATTCGGGCTATAGCGGGACTTCGAACTACGCCGACATCCGCGGCGCCGACGTGGTGATCGTCACCGCCGGTGTGCCGCGCAAGCCGGGCATGAGCCGCGACGACCTGATCGGCATCAACGCCAAGGTAATCAACGCCGTCGGCAAGGGCATCAAGGAGAACGCGCCCGACGCCTTCGTCATCGTCATCACCAACCCGCTCGACGCCATGGTCGGCCTGATGCAGGAGGTCACCGGCTTCCCGGCGAACCGTGTCGTCGGCATGGCCGGCGTGCTCGACTCGGCGCGCTTCCGCTGGTTCCTGGCCGAGGAGTTCAAGGTCTCGGTCGAGGACGTCTCGGCGTTCGTGCTCGGCGGCCATGGCGACACCATGGTGCCGCTGACGCGCTACTCGACCGTCGCCGGCATCCCGCTGCCGGACCTGGTGAAGATGGGTTGGACCACCCAGGAGAAGCTCGACAAGATCGTCCAGCGCACCCGCGATGGCGGCGGCGAGATCGTCGCCCTGCTGGGCAACGGCTCGGCTTTCTACGCGCCGGCCGCGTCGGCCATCGCGATGGCCGAGAGCTACCTCAAGGACAAGAAGCGCCTGCTGCCCTGCGCCGCGCTGCTGACCGGCCAGTACGGGGTCAATGGCCTCTACATCGGCGTTCCCGTCGTGATTGGCGCTGGCGGTATCGAGCGCATCGTCGAGGTGTCGTTCACCGCCGAGGAGAAGGCGATGTTCGACAAGTCGGTCGCCGCCGTGAAGGGCCTGGTCGAGGCGACCAAGAAGATCGTCGCCGCTGGCTGATGTCTTTTCTTCCCCCGCAGGCGGGGGAAGATGGCGCGAAGCGCCGGATCAGGGTGGGCAGGGGCCGCGGACGGCCTTGGGGTGCGACCACTCCCATCGTCGTGTCTGGCCGCGATGCTGGCACCCCCGCGGGGCCGTCCGCGGCCCCTGACCGCCCTTCGGGCACCTTCCCCCGTACAGCGGGGGAAGGCAGGTCGCGTTCGTGATTCGACCCCCTACCATCGTCGAACTGTCGCCAATCTTGCATTGCGAATAGGACGCAAAGTGCTAGATTGGCGCGGCTTGAGGGTCCGTTTCATCAAAAGACTGACGTTCGCCCCTGTTTTCGACGGGCGCCTGTCTCCCTCCCGCCCGTAGCCGCTTCTGCCGACCGGGGTTCCATGAACATCCATGAATACCAGGCCAAGGCCCTGCTCGCCCGCTTCGGCGTCGCGGTGCCCAAGGGCTTCGTTGCCTACACCAAGGACGAGGCCGTCGACGCCGCGCGCAAGCTGCCGGGGCCGATCTATGTCGTGAAGTCCCAGATCCATGCCGGCGGCCGCGGCGCCGGGCGCTTCAAGAGCGACCCCAACGGCAAGGGCGGCGTCCGCGTCGTCAAGTCGGTCGACGACGTCGGCGTCAACGCCGGCGCCATGCTGGGCCAGGTCCTGGTCACCAAGCAGACCGGCGAGGCGGGCAAAGAGGTCAAGCGCGTCTATATCGAGGAAGGTGTCGACATCAAGCGCGAGCTCTACCTGTCGTTGCTGATGGACCGCGCCACCTCGAAGGTGACGATCATCGCCTCGACCGAGGGCGGCATGGCGATCGAGGAGGTCGCCCACGAACACCCCGAGAAGATCATCAAGGTCGCGATCGACGCGGCCGCCGGCTACCAGCAATACCACGGCCGCAAGATCGCCTTCGGGCTGGGGCTGGAGGGCAAGCAGGTCAACGCCGCCGTGCGCTTCATCGGCAACCTCTACAAGGCCTTCACCGCCCTCGACTGCTCGCTGGTCGAGATCAACCCGCTCTTGATCACCGGCGCGGGCGACGTGCTGGCGCTCGACGCCAAGATGAACCTCGACGACAACGCGCTCTACCGCCACAAGGAGCTGGAGGAGCTTCGCGACGAGAGCGAGGAAGATCCCGCCGAGCTCGAGGCCGGCAAGCACGGGCTGAACTACATCAAGCTCGACGGCACGATCGGCTGCATGGTCAACGGCGCGGGTCTTGCCATGGCGACCATGGACATCATCAAGCTCTATGGCGGCTCGCCGGCCAACTTCCTCGATGTCGGCGGCGGCGCCACCAAGGAGCGCGTCACCACGGCGTTCAAGATCATCCTCAGCGATCCCAACGTCGAGGGCATCCTGGTCAACATCTTCGGCGGCATCATGCGCTGCGACGTGATCGCCGAGGGCGTCGTCGCCGCGGCGCGCGAGGTCAGCCTGCATGTCCCGCTGGTCGTGCGGCTGGAGGGCACCAACGTCGATCTCGGCAAGAAGATCATGAAGGATTCGGGCCTGCCGATCGTCTCCGCCGACAACCTCGCCGACGCGGCCGAGAAGGTCGTCAAGGCCGTGAAGGAGGCCAAGTGATGGCCGTTCTCGTCGACAAGAACACCACGGTCATCTGCCAGGGCTTCACCGGCTCGCAGGGCACCTTCCACTCCGAGCAGGCGATCGCCTACGGCACCAAGATGGTCGGCGGCGTCACGCCGGGCAAAGGCGGCTCCAAGCACCTCGACCTGCCGGTGTTCGACACCGTCAAGCAGGCGCGCGAGAAGACCGGCTGCACCGCCTCGGTGATCTACGTGCCGCCGGCCTTCGCCGCCGACGCGATCCTCGAGGCGATCGACGCCGAGATCCCGCTGATCGTCACCATCACCGAGGGCATCCCGGTGCTCGATATGGTGGTGGTCAAGCGTGCGCTGGCCGGGTCGAGGTCGCGGCTGATCGGGCCGAACTGCCCGGGCGTGATCACGCCCGGCGAATGCAAGATCGGCATCATGCCCGGCCACATCCACAAGCGCGGCAAGATCGGCATCGTCTCGCGCTCGGGCACGCTGACCTACGAGGCGGTGGCGCAGACCACGGCCGCCGGCCTGGGCCAGAGCTCGTGCATCGGTATCGGCGGCGATCCGGTCAACGGCACCAACTTCGTCGAATGCCTGGAGATGTTCGTCCGCGATCCGGAGACCGAGGGCATCATCATGATCGGCGAGATCGGCGGCGACGCCGAGGTCAAGGGCGCCGAGTTCCTCAAAGCCTCGGGCTCGAACAAGCCGGTCGTCGGCTTCATCGCCGGTCGCACCGCGCCGCCGGGCCGCCGCATGGGCCATGCCGGCGCGGTGATCTCCGGCGGCCAGGACACTGCCGAATTCAAGGTCGCCGCCCTGCGCGAAGTGGGCGTGCATGTCGTCGATTCGCCGGCCGCCCTGGGCACCGGCATGGTCGAGGCGATGGGCAAGAAACGTTGAGGACGGGCGGCGACGCCCGGCGTCGCCATCTTGTGCGTACTTTCTTCGGGTCGATAGCGGCCGGCGGGGCCGATTCTTGCAAGGCCCGATTCCAGGAGGCGGCGCGGATAAGGCGCCGGCTACGCCGTCATGCAGCACGCTGAACGCAGTTCCTTCCTCTATGGCGCCAACGCGGCGTTCATCGACGGTCTCTTCGAACGGTTCGCGCAGGATCCCCAGTCGGTCGACGAGAGCTGGCGGACCTTCTTCTCCGAGCTTTCGAGCGAGCAGCGCGAGGTGCTGCGCGAGGTCACCGGCGCGAGCTGGGCACCCAAGCGCACCCGCGTCGTCGGCGTCGCCGATCCCGACGCGCCGCCGGCCGCGGCCAATCGCAACGTCAAGGCCAACGGCGCGGCGGCCAAGGCCGAGGCGCCGGCCGGCATCACCGCCGAGCAGCTGCGCGCCGCGGCGCTCGACGCGGTGCGCGCGCGCATCCTGATCCGCTCCTACCGCGTGCGCGGCCATCTCCAGGCCGACCTCGATCCGCTGGGCCTGACACCTCAGCCCTATCACCCGGAGCTCGATCCCAAGACCTATGGTTTCGGCGACGCCGACTGGGACCGGCCGATCCTGGTCGATCATGTGCTCGGCCTGGGCGAGAGCGCGACCCTGCGCCGGCTCATGGAGCGCCTGCAACAAACGTACTGCGGCAAAGTCGGCGTCGAGTACATGCATATCGGCGATCCCGACGTGAAGGCGTGGATCGAGGATCGCATCGAGAACGACGGCAACCGCACGGACTTCACGGTGATGGGACGCCGCACCATCCTGGAGCGCGTCGTCGAGGCCGAGAACCTCGAGAAATACCTGCACGTGAAGTTCGTCGGCACGAAGCGCTTCGGTCTCGATGGCGGCGAATCGCTGATCCCGGCGCTGGAGCAGATTCTCAAGCGCGGCGGCCAGCTCGGTATCCGCGACGTGGTGCTGGGCATGCCGCATCGCGGCCGGCTGAACACGCTGGTCCACGTGCTCCACAAGGGCTACCAGGCGCTGTTCTCGGAATTCCAGGGCAAGCCCTCGCACCCCGAGGAGATGCGCGGCTCGGGCGACGTGAAGTACCACCTCGGCGCCTCGGCCGACCGCGAGTTCGACGGCAACGTCGTGCACCTGTCGCTGACCGCCAACCCCTCGCATCTCGAGGCGGTGAACCCCGTGGTGCTGGGCAAGGCGCGCGCCAAGCAAGACCAGCGCGGCGACAAGGATCGTAGCCAGGTCATGGCCATCCTGATGCACGGCGACGCCGCCTTCGCCGGCCAGGGCCTCGTGGCCGAGAGCCTCGACCTCAGCGATCTCGGCGGCTATCGCATCGGTGGCACGATCCATTTCGTGGTCAACAACCAGATCGGCTTCACCACGTCGCCGACCTATTCGCGCTCGGGTCCGTACTGCACCGACGTCGCCAAGATCGTGCAGTGCCCGATCCTGCACGTGAACGGCGACGACCCCGAAGCCGTCGTGCACTGCGCGCGCATCGCGGTCGAGTTCCGCCAGCAGTTCAAGCGCGACATCGTCATCGACATGTGGTGCTACCGCCGGCACGGGCACAACGAAGGCGACGAGCCGATGTTCACCCAGCCGCTGATGTACAAGAAGATCGGCGGCCACCCGACGGTGCAGGACGTCTACGCCAAGCGCCTGATCGAGGCCGGCGTGATCGCCCAGGCCGATCTCGACCGCATTGTGGTCGACTACCGCCAGAAGCTCGACGACGCCTTCGCCGCCGCGGCCTCGTTCCGGCCCAACAAGGCCGACTGGCTGGAAGGCAAGTGGACCGGCTTCACCACCGCGCCCGGCGAGGAGGACCGCAAGGGCCACACCGCTGTGCCCGCCGACACCTTGCGCGAGATCGGCCTCGCCCTGGCGCGCAAGCCGGAGAACCACGACACCAACCGCAAGATCCTGCGCCAGCTCGAGGACAAGCGGAAGATGGTCGAGAGCGGCGAGGGGCTGGACTGGGCGATGGGCGAGGCGCTGGCCTTCGGCTCGCTGCTGGTCGAGGGCACGCCGGTGCGCCTGTCGGGCCAGGATTCGGGCCGCGGCACCTTCTCGCATCGCCACTCGGTGCTGGTGGACCAGACGAATGACTCGCGCTTCGTACCGCTCAACGCCATCCGTGAGGGCCAGGCGCGCTACGAGGTGATCGACTCGCCGCTGTCGGAGGCCGGCGTGCTGGGCTTCGAGTATGGTTACTCATTGGCGGAACCTAACGCCCTAGTGCTGTGGGAGGCGCAGTTCGGCGACTTCGCCAACGGCGCGCAGGTCATCATCGACCAGTTCATCTGCTCGGGCGAGAGCAAGTGGTTCCGCATGTGCGGCCTGGTGATGCTGCTGCCGCACGGCTACGAGGGCCAGGGGCCGGAGCATTCTTCGGCGCGTCTGGAGCGTTACCTGCAACTCTCCGCCGACGACAATTGGCAGGTCGTGAACATCACCACGCCGGCCAATTATTTCCACGCGCTTCGCCGTCAGATGCGCCGGCCGTTCCGCAAGCCGCTGATCGTGATGACGCCCAAATCGCTGCTGCGCCACAAGGAGGCGGTGTCGAGCCTCGCCGACATGGCCGAGGGCACCTCGTTCCGCCGCATCCTGAGCGACCCCGACCCGATCGCGGCGGACGACAAGATCCGGCGCGTTGTGCTGTGCTCGGGCAAGGTGTTCTACGATCTGCTGGCCGAGCGTCGCGCGCGCAAGATCGACGACATCACCATCCTGCGAATCGAGCAGCTTTATCCGTTTCCGTTCCATCGCCTCGCCAAGCGGTTGTCGGCCTTCCGCAACGCCGACGTGGTGTGGTGCCAGGAGGAGCCGGAGAACGCCGGCGCCTGGCATTTCGTCGATCGTCGCATCGAGAAGTCGCTGACCGAAGCCGACGTCAAAGCGAAGCGGCCTATCTATGTCGGCCGCAAGGAATCGGCGTCGCCCGCCGTCGGCCTGCTGAAGGTGCATCTCGCCGAGCAGGCCGATCTGGTCGACCGCGCGCTCACCGTCGCCTGAGGACATCACTATGGCCGCTGTCGAGATCAAGGTTCCGGCGCTGGGTGAATCGGTCACCGAGGCGACGGTCGCGAAATGGTTCAAGCGCGAGGGCGACGCCGTCGCCGTCGACGAGGCGCTGTGCGAGCTGGAGACCGACAAGGTCACGGTCGAGGTCAACGCCACGGCGGCCGGCGCGATCGGCAAGATCATCGCCGCCGAGGGCGAGACCGTGCAGGTCGGCGCGGTACTGTGCGTGATCGAGGCCGGCGCCGCCGCCTCGGCGAAGCCGGCAGCCGCTCCTGCCGCCAAGCCCGCGCCGGCGCCCGCCGCGCCGGCGCCGTCCGCGCCGGCCAACCTCGCCGCCTCGGGCCCCGCCGCACGCAAGCTGGTGGCCGAAAGTGGCGTCGATCCGTCGGGCATCGCCGCGACCGGCAAGGATGGCCGCATCACCAAGGCCGACGTGCTGAACGTGCTGGCCGCGCCGCCGGCCCCGGCGCCCGCCGCCGCCAAGCCGGCCGCTCCGTCCGGTCCGCGCGCCAAGGCCGACCGCGAGGAGCGCGTGCGCATGACGCGCCTGCGCAAGACCATCGCCGCGCGTCTGAAGGACGCGCAGAACACCGCCGCCATGCTCACCACCTTCAACGAGGTGGACATGACGGCCGTGATGGCGCTGCGTGAGCGGTTGAAGGACGATTTCGAGAAGAAGCACGGCGTGAAGCTGGGCTTCATGTCGTTCTTCGTGAAGGCCTGCATCGCCGCGCTGAAAGAGCTGCCGGCGGTCAACGCCGAGATCGACGGCGACGATCTTGTGTACAAGAACTACTACGACATCGGTGTCGCCGTCGGCACGCCGCAGGGCCTCGTCGTGCCCGTGGTGCGCGACGCCGACATGCTGGGCTTTGCCGCTGTCGAAAAGACCATCGGCGATCTCGGCCGCCGCGCGCGCGACGGCAAGCTCGGCATCGCCGACCTCACCGGCGGCACCTTCACCATCTCCAACGGCGGGGTCTACGGCTCGCTGATGTCGACGCCGATCCTCAACCCGCCGCAATCCGGCATCCTTGGCATGCACAAGATCCAGCAGCGGCCGATGGTCGTGGGCGGCGAGATCAAGGTGCGTCCGATGATGTACCTGGCGCTCTCCTACGATCACCGCGTCATCGACGGTCGCGAGGCGGTGACGTTCCTGGTGCGCGTCAAGGAGTGCATCGAGGATCCCGAGCGCCTGCTGCTCGAGGTGTAGGGCTTACTGGAATTCGGCGGGGTGATGCTTCTTCAGCAGGGTGTAGATCGAGTCGACGGACTCGACGACCTCGATGAGGAGCGGCTCCAGCTGGGCGTTGGACTTGGTGATCTTCCACTCTTGGAAGGCCTTGCGCATCTGGGCGATGTTGGTCTTCAGCGCTTTGGCCGGGTTGCCGGCCTTCGGGTACATCTTCCTGATGTCATCGGGGGGCAGGGGGGCGAGTGAGACCATTGATTCCTCCGGTGGCCGATGCTTGGCGCACACCGTGTGCGACACGTCGTGTGCGTCATGTAGACGCCGCTGTTCGCGGAAGCTGTTCCCTGCGGCACACGAGGGAAGTTATTGGCCGGGCGCGGGCTTGCGCAACATGAAACCGACGGGGCATGAATGACGACCGAAACCTGCGATCTCATTGTCATCGGCGCCGGGCCCGGCGGCTATGTGGCCGCGATCCGCGCGGCGCAGCTCGGCATGAAGGTGGCGTGCGTCGAGAAGCGCCGGACGCTCGGCGGCACCTGCCTCAATGTCGGCTGCATTCCCTCGAAGGCGCTGCTGCAATCCTCGCATCTCTACGAGGAGACGGCGCACGATTTGAAGGCGCACGGCATCGTCGTCGGCGAGGTGAAGCTCGACCTCGCGGCGATGATGAAGCGCAAGGGCGAGGTCGTCGGCGCCACGACCAAAGGCATCGAATTCCTGTTCAAGAAGAACAAGATCACCTCGATGACCGGTACCGGTCGCATCGCCGCCGCGGGCAAGGTCGAGGTGCTGGGTGACGACGGCGCCGTCAAGGACACGCTGGCGGCCAAGAGCATCCTGATCGCCTCGGGCTCCGAGGTCATGCCTTTGCCCGGCGTGAGCATCGACGAGAAGACCATCGTGTCCTCGACCGGCGCGCTGGAGATCGAGGCAGTCCCGAAGCGCATGGCGGTGATCGGCGCCGGCATCATCGGGCTGGAACTGGGCTCGGTGTGGCGCCGGCTGGGCAGCGAGGTGACGGTGATCGAGTACCTCGACCGCATCGCGCCCGGCATCGACAACGAGGTGGTCAAGCAGTTCGAGCGCTCGCTGACGCGGCAAGGGCTGAAGTTCAAGCTCGGCCGCAAGGTCACGGGCGCGGCCAAGGGCGCCAGCGGCGTGACGTTGACCCACGAACCGGCCAAGGGTGGCGCGGCCGAGACGCTGGACGTCGACGTCGTGCTGGTCTCCATCGGCCGGCGACCCTTCGTCGAAGGCCTGGGTCTCGACAAGGTCGGCGTGAAGCTGACCGAGCGCGGGCGCATCGCGGTCGACGCGCATTTTCAGACCAGCGTGCCGGGCATCTACGCCATCGGCGACGTGATTGACGGACCGATGCTGGCGCACAAGGCGAGCGAGGATGGCGTCGCCTGCGTCGAGACCTTGGCCGGCCAGAAGGGCCACGTGAACTGGGACCTTGTGCCCTCGATCGTCTACACCCAGCCCGAAGTCGCCTGGGTGGGCAGGACGGAGGAGCAGCTCAAGGCCGCTGGCGTCGTCTACAAGTCCGGCAAGTACCCGTTCCTCGCCGACCCACGCAGCCGCGCCAACGGCCGCACCGAGGGTTTCGTCAAGGTGCTGACCGACGCCAAGACCGACACGGTGCTGGGCGTGCACATCATCGGCGCCGAGGCCGGCACGATGATCGCCGAAGCTGCACTGGCGATGGAGTACGGCGCCTCGGCCGAAGATATCGGTCGCGTCTGCCACGCCCATCCCACCGTCAACGAGGCGCTCAAGGAAGCCGCGCTCGCGGCCTGGGATAAGCCGATCCACTTGTAGGGACAAGTCACGCCCCTGTACCGTCGCCGCATGCGGGGACGGGCGTTGGTCGTGGCGATGTGCCTGGGGCAGGTGGGCAACCTGCTGCCGCACGCCGTGGTGCCGGCGGTGATGGTTGGCCACCTGATCGGGCCGTGGGGTCTGAGCAACGCCGAAGCCGGCCTGATGGCCAGCGCTTACGCCGCCGGATACATGGTCGCGGTCCCGGTGCTGAGCACCCTGACCGATCGCATGGACGCGCGCCAGATTCTGCTTGCCGGCTCCCTGATGAGCGGTCTGGCCACCATCGCCTTTGGTCTGCTCGCCGATGGCCTGGTGTCGGCGATGGTGATCTGGTGCGTCGCCGGCATCGGCTTCGCCGGCGCCTACATGCCCGGGCTCAAGGCGCTGACTGACCGGCTCGGTCCCGGCGACTCCTCGCGCAGCATCACGTTCTACACCTCGAGCTTCTCGCTCGGGGTCGGGCTGTCGTTCCTCGCGTCGCAGCTTATCGCCGACGCCTGGGGCTGGCGCCTGGCGTTCATCCTGACCGGGCTGGGCCCGACGGCGATGGCGATCATCGCGCTTCTGATGAAGCCGGTTCCACCGCCGCCGCCGAGCGGGAAGCTGCTCGATTTCCGCCCGGTCCTGCGCAATCGCACCGCCATGGGCTACATCCTGGGCTATGGCGCGCATTGCTTCGAGCTCTACGGCATGCGCACCTGGATCGTGGCGTTCTGGACCTTCGTGATGGCGCGCCATGGCGCCGCCACGCCGCTCGATCCGATCGCTATCAGCGTCGCCGTCGCCGTGCTGGCGATGCCCGCCAGCATCCTCGGCAACGAGGTCGCCATTCGCATTGGCCGCCATCGCGCCATCAGCGCCATCCAGCTCCTCTCCGCCGTCGTCGCGCTCGCCATCGGGCTCGCCGCCGGGACCTCGCCCTGGCTGTTGCTCGGCCTGATGGCGATCTACGCCATCACGGTGCCGGCGGATTCCGGCTCGCTGACGTCGGGCATGTCCGCGTCCGCCGATCCGCGCTATCGCGGCGCGACCATGGCGCTGCATTCCACCGTCGGCTTTGGCGTGTCGGCGCTGGGCGGCTGGCTTGTCGGCGCGGCGCTGGACGCCGCCGGGGGCACCGGCGAAGCCACGGCGTGGCTCGCCGCCTTCGCGGTGATGGCCGGCGGCATCCTGTGCGGTCCTCTGGTATTGTGGTGGTCGCGATCCGGCAACCCGAGATCCCATGATGCGCGTGGCGGCAATTAGGTTTCTTCTCTTCCTTGTGACGGCGGCGTCGCTTGGAGGCGAAACGATGGCCGCGCCCGAGAACGTGAAGTTCCCGGTCACCGTGCGGCATGATCAGCTGACGCTCGACGGCAAGCTCTATCGCCCCGCGACTACGTCGCCGCGTCCGGCGGTGATCGTGGTGCATGGCTGCAGCGGGCCGGGATCGGCGGCACGCACCTGGGGCGACGTGCTGAGCAAGTGGGGCTACGTCGCGCTGGTGATCGACAGCTTCACCGGTCGCGGCGTGAAGGAAGTCTGCACGCGCGCCGGCGGCCGCGTCGCTGCACACGACCGCGCCTGGGACATCGACGGCGCGGCGTCGTGGCTGAAGGCGCAGCCCTTCGTGCGCGCCGACCGCATCGGTCTGATGGGGCAGTCGCATGGCGGCGCGGCGACGTTGTTCGCCACTTTGCGCGATGGCGCCGACAAGTCGCCGCCGCCATCGCCGGCTTTCGTCGCCGCCATCGCCTTCTATCCCGATTGCACCCTGCGCGGCCGAACCTCGCAGCGCTTCGAGGTGCAGCGGCCGCTCTTGATCCTGATCGGCGAGAAGGACGACTGGACGCCGGCCGACAAGTGCCGCGAGCTGATGCCCAGGCTCTCCGGCAAGCCGTTCGAGCTGCATACCTACGCCGACGCGGTGCACGCCTACGACAACCCCGGCAGCAAGCTGCGCTACCGCGAGGATGTCTCCAACCGCAACAAGCCCGGCGGCTGCTGCGGCGCCTGGATCGGCCACGACGAGACGGCCTATCGCGACACGCTCAAGCGCGTCGAGGCGTTCTGGCGGCTGCATCTCGGGCCGCCGAACTGACCATGTGGCGCGCACTTCTCGCGGCGATCCTGCTGACCTCGCTCGCCTCGGCGACGCAAGCGCAGCAGGCGGTACGCGTGCCGGTCGAGACCGACAGCCGTACCTTGCAGCTCTCGGCCACCCTCTATCGCCCCGCCGCCGCGTCGAAGGCGCCGGCCGTAGCCTTGTTCCACGGCTGTGGCGGCGTCGGCCAGAACGTCAACCGCATGGCGCAGATCCTGGCGGGTCGTGGATACGCCGCGCTTGTCGTCGACAGTTTCGGCGCGCGCGCCATCCGCGACGCCTGCACGAGTCGCTGGCCGACGGTGGAGCAGGCGGTCGAACGCGTCAGCGATATCCGCGCCTCAGTGCAGTGGCTGGCGGCGCGCGCGGACGTCGATGCCACGCGCATCGCCGTCATGGGTTATTCCTACGGCGGCGGCGTCGCGCTGCTCTATGCGCTCGATGGCGAGCCGGCGGCGCGCGCCACCATCGCGGTCTATCCGGATTGCGCGTTGCAGGATCGGCTCGGCCCGACGCTCGGCAATCGCCGGCCGCTGCTGCTGACCATGGCGGAACTCGACGACTGGACGCCGGTGCGCCAGTGCGAGGCCTTGTTGTCGCGCGTAAGGAACGGCCGCGATCTGATCGAGACGCGAATCTATCTCGGCGCGCATCACAGCTTCGACGCGGTCGGGTTGCCTGTGCGCTACCTCGCTTCGGCCGGCAACCGCAGCAAGCCGAACAATTGTTGCGGCGCGCATTACGGCCACAACGCTGAGGCCTGGGCCGCCTTCCAGCGCGACGTCGAGGCTTTCCTGGCGCGCACTCTGCGTTAGGTCACCTCAGTCATTCCGAGCGCAGCGAGGAATCCAGGGAAGTCGCCTGGATCCCTCGCTGCGCTCGGGATGACAGTGGGCCGCTATTGCTTGGCGCGCGGGTGGGCGCGGTCGTAGACCTCGAGCAGGCGTTCGGCATCGATGTCGGTGTAGCGCTGGGTGGTCGACAGCGAGGCGTGGCCGAGCAACTCCTGGATGGTGCGCAGATCGCCGCCGGCGCCCAGCAGATGCGTGGCGAAGGAATGGCGCAGCGCGTGCGGCGTGGCGCTCTGCGGCAGGCCGAGCCGCTCGCGCAGACGGCGTACGGCCCGTTGCACGATGCCGGGATCGAGCGCGCCGCCGCGCACGCCGACGAAGAAGCGGTCGCCGGGCGCGGCCTTGGCGAGGAAAGGACAGGCGGCGCGGTAGACCGCGAGCTTGGCGACCACCGCCGGCAAGAGCGGCACCAGCCGTTCCTTGTTGCCCTTGCCGCGCACCCACAGCACGTCGGCGCGGCTGCGCAACAAGTCTTCGACCTGCCGCTTGGTCAGTGCCAACGCCTCGGCGATGCGCAAGCCGGCGCCGTAAAGCAGGGTGAGGATCGCCGCGTCGCGGCGTGCGACCCACTCGATGCCGGCATCGGCCTCGGACTCCGACAGCAGATCGGCGGCCTCCGCGACGCTCAGCGCCCTCGGCAGCGATTTCGGCAGCTTGGGCGTACGCAACAGACCGATGGCGGCGTTGGCGGCGACGCCGCGCCGCTCCATGTGGCGGAACAGGCCGCGCACCGAGGACAGCGCGCGCGCCGTCGAGGTGCGCGCCAGCCCGTCGCGCGCGCGCCGCGCCAGCCAGGCCCGGAAATCGCCGGCGCGCAACCCGTCCAGCGCCCGCACGGTGGGCGGCTCGCCGAGATGGCTGGCGACGAAGGCGAGGAAATCGGCGATGTCGCGACGATACGCGATCAGCGTCTTGTCGGCGGCGCGGCGCTCCGAGGCCAGCCACTCGCACCAGCCGGCGATGACGGCGGCGGTGTCGTCGGGCAGCGCGGTCTCGGGCGCCGGCAGGGGCGGCGGCGACTCGACGCGCTTGAGCGCACGGCGGGCCAGCGCCGTCACTCCGGCAGGTCCAGCCAGGCGCGGATCGTGTTCTCGAGCACGCGCACGAGGAAGAACAGCAGCTCGGTCGACTGGTTGGGCCCGAAGGTCTGCGCGTCCTTGGAGCCGAAGGCGATGACGCCGTCGGGCGAGCCGCTCGACACCTTGAGCCGCACCAGCACGTCGGAGCGTACATGGCGCGCCACCGCGCCGAAGAAGGCCTCCTCGCCCAGGATGTCGGCGCGCAGGCGGCTATTGGCGCCCGGGCCGAGGGCAGCGTCGATGGCGCCGGGCGCCAGCACGTAGACACCGCGCACCGGCACGCGGCGCGGCGCGTCCTCGCTGCCCTCTATGGCGAGCGCGATGAAGTCGACGTCGAGCAGCCCCGGCAGCTCGTGCGTCACAACGTGGATCAGGCGTTCGAAACTGTTGGCCTGGATCACGCTGAGCACGCCGACATGGATCCGGTTCTGCGTGATCTGGTTGGCGCGGCCGGTGGTGATCAGCTCCTCCTGGCGGGCGCGCAGCTTGTCGATGTCGCCGCGCAAGCGCTTGACCATCGCCGCCTGCATGTCGACCACACCGGCGCCGTTGTGGCGCGGCATGGGCTGGAGGCCTTCGAGCTGCCTGGCGTTCTCGACCAGGAAATCGGGATGCGCGCGCAGATAGGCGAGAACGTCGTCCCGCGTGACCGCTTTGGCCGGGTCCCCGCTCATGGTCACAGGATCGCCATCACAGGATCGACTGGCCGGTTTTCTTCCAGTCCGCCAGGAAGGCGTCGAGGCCCTTGTCGGTCAGCGGATGGTTGAAGAGCATGCGCAGGATGTTGGGCGGCACGGTCACGACATGGGCGCCGATCTTGGCCGCGTCGACGACATGCATGGGATGGCGGATCGAGGCGGCCAGCACCTCGGTCTTGAAGGCCGGATAGTTCCGGTAGATCTGAACGATATCGTCGATCAGGACCATGCCGTCCTCGCCGATATCGTCGAGGCGGCCGATGAAGGGCGAAATGAACGAGGCGCCGGCCTTGGCGGCGAGGATGGCTTGTGCCGCGGAGAAGCACAGCGTGACGTTGACCATGACGCCTTCGCCGGCCAGCGTCTTGCAGGTGCGCAAGCCGTCGGGCGTCAGCGGCACCTTGATCGTGATGTTGTCGTTACGGCCGCGGCCGATGGCGTGGAGCTTGTGCGCCTCCTTCATCATCGTCGTGTGGTCGGTGGCGGTGACCTCGGCGCTCACCGGGCCGGGCACGACATCGGCGATCTCGCGGATGACCTCGAGCATCGGCCGGCCCGACTTGGCGATCAGCGAAGGATTGGTGGTCACGCCGTCGAGCAGGCCGCTGGCCGCCAGCGACTTGATCTCGGCGACATCGGCGGTATCGACGAAGAATTTCATGGTGCGATCGCCAATCCGGTCGGGGGCGCGAAAGGACGGTCTGGGACGGCCGGGTCGCGCCGATTACAGTGGGGTATGACGTCACGACGACGCGACATCGTTTCTAACGAAAGCCCAGAAGCCCGGCAAGGCCCGCAAGCCGCCGTGGACGGAGGCAAAGTCGTGTCCGTGCTGCTGCCGTTGCCGCTGGGCGAAGCCTACGACTACGCGATTCCCGACGGGCTTCTCGTGTCGCCGGGCGACTTCGTCATCGTGCCGTTGGGCAAGCGCGAGACCATCGGCGTGGTATGGGGGCCGGCCAGTGGCGAAGTCGATCCGGCCAAGCTGCGCGACATCGTGGGTGTGATGCCGGCGCCGCCGATGCGCGAAGCGACACGCCGCTTCGTCGAATGGGTGGCGAGCTACACGGTCTCGCCGCCGGGCTCGGTGTTGCGCATGGCGATGAGCGCGCCCGCCGCGCTGGAGGCGCCGCGCACCGAGACGCTCTATCGCCTCGGCCCAGCGGACGCCGATGCGCTGAAGCTCACGCCCGCGCGCCGCCGCGTGCTCGACCTGCTGCGCGACGGGCCGGCCATGGCGCTTTCGGATCTCGCGCGCGAGGCGGGCGTCGGCACGTCGGTGATCAAGGGACTCGTCGCCAACGGCGCGCTTCAAACCATCGAGCGTCCGCGCATCGGCCAGCGTGCCAAACCCGACTGGCGCATGACGGGCCCGGCGCTGTCCGAGGCGCAGCGCGCGGCGGCCGACGATCTCGCCGTCAAGGTGCGCGCGCGCAAGTTCAGCGTCACGCTGGTCGATGGCGTGCCAGGCGCCGGCAAGACCGAGGTGTATTTCGAGGCGGTGGCGGCAGCGTTGGCGGAAGGCCGGCAGGCGCTGGTCATGCTGCCGGAGATCGCGCTGTCGACGCAGTGGCTCGAGCGCTTCGCGCGCCGCTTCGGCGCGCGGCCGGCCGAATGGCATTCCGACATGACCTCGGCCGAACGGCGGCAGACCTGGCGCGACATCGCCGAGCGCCGCGTCGACGTGGTCGTTGGCGCGCGCTCGGCGCTGTTCCTGCCCTTCGTCGACCTCGGCGTGATTGTGGTCGACGAGGAGCACGACCAGGCCTTCAAGCAGGAAGACGGCGTGATCTACAACGCGCGCGACATGGCTGTCGTGCGGGCGCGGCTGGAGGCGGTCCCGATCGCGCTGGCCTCGGCGACGCCGTCGCTGGAAAGCGTCGTCAACGCGCAGGGCGCGAGGTACGACACGTTGCACCTGCCGGAGCGTCACGGTCCGATGGAGGTGCCGCGCATCGAGATCGTCGACATCCGGCGCACGCCGCCGGCGCGCAATCGCTGGCTTGCGCCGCCGGTGGCACAGGCGATCCGCGACACGCTGGAGCGCGGCGAGCAAGCGCTGCTGTTCCTCAACAGGCGCGGCTACGCGCCGCTGACGCTCTGCCGCGCCTGCGGCCATCGCCTGCAATGCCCGCATTGCAGCGCCTGGCTGGTCGAGCATCGCTTCCGCCGCAAGCTGGTCTGTCATCATTGTGGCCACGGCGCGCCGCTGCCGGAGAAATGCCCGGCCTGCGACGCCGAGGACTCCTTCGTCGCCTGCGGCCCCGGCGTCGAGCGGCTGGCCGAGGAGGTGATGGCGCTGTTCCCCGACAAGCGCCTGGAGATCTTCGCCAGCGACACCGTGCCGACACGGCGCGAGGCGCAGGCTCTGGTCGAGCGCATCGCCAATAACGAGGTCGACCTCGTGATCGGCACGCAGATGGCGGCCAAGGGCTATCACTTTCCGCACCTGACCCTGGTGGTGGTAGTCGACGCCGACCTCGGCCTGAGCGGCGGCGATCTGCGCGCGGCAGAGCGCACCTTCCAACTCCTGTATCAGGCGGCGGGCCGCGCCGGCCGCGCCGAGCATCCCGGCCGCGTGCTGCTGCAGACCGCGCAGCCGCACCATCCCGTCATGCGGGCGCTGGCCAGCGGCGATCGGGAGCGCTTCCTGGAAACTGAGGCGGCCGAGCGCCGTCACGCCGGATGGCCGCCCTTCGGCCGGCTGGCGGCGCTGATCGTATCAGGGACCGACGAGCAGTCGGTCGACGCCGTTGCCACCCGGCTGGGTCGGCTGGCGCCCTCGGGCGAGGGGCTGCGGGTGCTGGGACCGGCGCCGGCGCCTCTATCGCTGCTGCGCGGCCGCTTCCGCCGCCGCCTGCTGCTGCGTGCCGAGCGCTCGGTGAATATCCAGTCTGTGATCCTGGAGTGGCTGGCCGTGGCCGAGGTGCCGGGCACGGTCCGGGTGCAGGTGGATATCGATCCGTACTCGTTCATGTGAGGGTTTCGCCGCGCCAACGAGTCCCGGCCCGTTTGCTTGCAAGCCCCTATCCCCTGTGCTAGCAACGCCTCGCGTTTTTCCGGGGGTGTCAGTTCTTCGGAAAAACTCTTTTATTTTAAGGGCTCAGGCCCTTTCTCCAGAGGCTTTGGGGACGAAATCACCGTGGCGCAGGAAGCTACCGGTCCGGCCAGTCTTGCCGGGCGTTACGCGAGCGCACTGTTCGACCTCGCCGATCAGGCGAAGGCGCTCGATGCCGTCGCGGCTGATCTCACCAGCCTGCGCGCCATGATCGGCGCGAGTGGCGATCTGCGTCGCCTGCTGTCGAGCCCGGTGATCGGGCGCGAGGCGCAGGGCAAAGCGCTGGCCGCGCTGGTCAAGCAGGCGGGCATCGGCGAGCTGGTTACCAAGTTCGTGGGCACCGTGGCGAAGAACGGCCGCGCGCGCGATCTGTCGGCGATGATCTCGGCCTTCCTCGCCGAGCTGGCGCGCCGCAGAGGCGAGACGACCGCCGACGTGGTGTCGGCGACGCCGCTCACCGAGGCTCAGCTCTACGCCTTGACCGAGACGCTGCGCCGTCTGGTCGGCAACAAGGTTTCCGTGAACGCGCGGGTCGACGGCGATCTCCTCGGGGGGCTCGTGGTCAAGGTTGGCTCGCGCATGTTCGACTCGTCGATACGCACCAAGCTGCAGCGCCTGCAGCTTGCGATGAAGGGGGTTGCGTGATGGACATCCGGGCCGCCGAGATTTCGGCCATCATCAAGCAGCAGATCGAAGGCTTTGGCGTCGAGGCGGAAGTCGCCGAGGTCGGCCAGGTGCTGTCGGTCGGCGACGGTATCGCGCGCGTGCACGGCCTCGACAACGTCAAGGCCGGCGAGATGGTCGAGTTCCCGGGCGGGGTGAAGGGCATGGCCCTTAACCTCGAGACCGACAACGTCGGCGTCGTGATCTTCGGCGACGACCGCGGCATCCGCGAGGGCGACACCGTCAAGCGCACCGGCGCCATCGTCGACGTGCCGGTGGGCAAGGGCCTGCTCGGCCGCGTGGTTGACGGCCTCGGCAACCCGATCGACGGCAAGGGCCCCATCGCGTCGACCGAGCGTCGCCTCGTCGAGCTCAAGGCGCCGGGCATCATCCCGCGCAAGTCGGTGACCGAGCCGATGCAGACCGGCCTGAAGGCGATCGACGCGCTGGTGCCGATCGGCCGCGGCCAGCGCGAGCTGATCATCGGCGACCGCCAGACCGGCAAGACCGCCGTCGCCGTCGACACCTTCATCAACCAGAAGACCATCAACGCCTCGGGCGACGAGTCGCGCAAGCTGTACTGCGTGTATGTCGCCGTCGGCCAGAAGCGCTCGACCGTGGCGCAGATCGTCAAGACGCTCGAGGACGCCGGCGCGATGGAATACTCCATCGTCGTCGCCGCCACCGCGTCCGACCCGGCGCCGCTGCAGTTCCTCGCGCCCTATACCGGCTGCGCGATGGGCGAGTATTTCCGCGACAACGGCATGCACGCCGTGATCGTCTACGACGATCTCTCCAAGCAGGCCGTCGCCTACCGTCAGATGTCGCTGCTGCTGCGCCGCCCGCCGGGCCGCGAAGCCTATCCCGGCGACGTGTTCTACCTGCACTCCCGGCTGTTGGAGCGCGCCGCTAAGCTCAACGAGAAGAACGGCTCGGGCTCGCTCACCGCGCTGCCGGTCATCGAGACCCAGGCCGGCGACGTGTCGGCCTACATCCCGACCAACGTGATCTCGATCACCGACGGTCAGATCTTCCTCGAGACCGAACTGTTCTTCCAGGGCATCCGCCCGGCCATCAACGTCGGCCTGTCGGTCAGCCGCGTGGGCTCCGCCGCGCAGATCAAGGCGATGAAGCAGGTCGCCGGCACCATCAAGCTGGAGCTGGCGCAATATCGCGAGATGGCGGCCTTCGCGCAGTTCGCCTCCGATCTCGACGCCTCGACGCAGCGGCTGCTGGCGCGTGGCCAGCGCCTGACCGAGCTCCTGAAGCAGGGCCAGTTCAGCCCGATGGCGGTCGAGGAGCAGGTGATCTCGATCTTCGCCGGCACGCGCGGCTTCCTCGATACGCTGCCGGTGGCGCGTGTCGGCGAGTTCGAGCGCCGCGCGCTCGAGGCGCTGAAGGCGAGCGACGCTTCTGTGCTCGACGCGATCCGCAACGAGAAGCAGATCTCGCCGGCGACCGAAGAGAAGCTGAAGGCCTTCTTCGCCGACTTCGTCAAGAAGTTCGCCTGAGCCCGCATCACAGCTGACGAGCCCAGGCGGACACCGCGATGCCCAGCCTCAAATCATTCCGCTTGCGGATCCGAAGCGTCCAGTCGACGCAGAAGATCACCAAGGCGATGAAGATGGTCGCCGCCGCAAAGCTGCGGCGCGCGCAGGAAGCGGCGCAGGCCGGCCGGCCCTACGCCCAGGCGATGGATCGCATGCTGGCCTCGCTGGCGTCGGGCATGCTCGGCAAGGCCGGCGCGCCCAAGCTGCTGGCCGGCACCGGTTCCGACAAGGTTCATCTGCTGATCGTCGCCACCGCCGATCGCGGCCTGTGCGGCGGCTTCAACAGCTCGATCGTGCGCGAGGCGCGCCGCGCCATCCGCGCGTTGCAGGGCGACGGCAAGACGGTCAAGGTGCTGGCCGTTGGCCGCAAGGCGCGCGACCAGCTGCGCCGCGACTATGGCAATCTGATCGTTGATTCGATCACCGATCTGGGCAAGCCGCGACTGGGCTTCGCCGACGCGCGCAAGGTCGCCGACCGCGTTCTGGCGATGTTCGAGGCCGGTGAGTTCGACGTCGCCACCATCATCTACAACCGCTTCCGCTCGGCGATCAGCCAGATCCTCACGCGCCAGCAGATCATCCCGCCGGCGGTGCCCGAGGCCGAGGCCGGCGCCGGCGCGAGCCCCTACGAGTTCGAGCCGGACGAGGAGACCATCCTCGCTGAGCTGCTGCCGCGCAACCTCGCGGTACAGATCTACCGCGCGCTGCTGGAGAACGCCGCGTCCGAGCAGGGCGCGCGCATGACCGCGATGGACAACGCCACGCGCAACGCCGGCGACATGATCAAACGACTGACCTTGCAGATGAACCGCTCGCGTCAGGCGTCGATCACCAAGGAACTCATCGAGATCATCTCGGGCGCCGAAGCGATCTGATGCCCGGCCCGAGACGACACGAACCGATCGATAAGAGGTAGAGCCATGGCCGCCAACAACATCGGCAAGATCACCCAGGTGACGGGCGCCGTCGTCGACGTCCAGTTCGAGGGCGAGCTGCCGGCCATCATGAACGCGCTCAACGTCGACTCCGACGGCCGCAAGGTCGTGCTTGAGGTCGCCCAGCACCTCGGTGAGTCGACGGTGCGCACCATCGCCATGGACACCACGGACGGCTTCGTGCGCGGCCAGAAAGCGGTCGACACCGGCGGCCCGATCGCCATGCCTGTCGGCCCGGAGACGCTGGGCCGCATCCTCAACGTCATCGGCGAGCCGGTCGACGAGCGCGGCCCGGTCGGCGCCAAGCAGAGCCTGCCGATTCACCGTGGCGCGCCGGAGTTCGTCGACCAGTCGACCGAGGCGCAGATCCTGGTCACCGGCATCAAGGTCATCGACCTGCTGGCGCCCTATGCCAAAGGCGGCAAGATCGGCCTGTTCGGCGGCGCCGGCGTCGGCAAGACCGTGACGATCATGGAGCTGATCAACAACGTCGCGAAGGCGCATGGCGGCGTGTCGGTGTTCGCCGGCGTGGGCGAGCGCACCCGCGAGGGCAACGACCTCTATCACGAGATGATCGAGTCGGGCGTCATCAAGCTCAACGACGACGGCACGACCGCCGGCTCGAAGGTGGCGCTGGTCTACGGCCAGATGAACGAGCCGCCGGGCGCGCGCGCGCGCGTCGGCCTGTCGGGGCTGACCGTGGCGGAGTACTTCCGCGACGCCGAAGGCCAGGACGTGCTGTTCTTCGTCGACAACATCTTCCGCTTCACCCAGGCCGGCTCGGAAGTGTCGGCGCTGCTCGGCCGTATCCCCTCGGCGGTGGGCTATCAGCCGACCCTGTCGACCGACATGGGCGCACTGCAGGAGCGCATCACCTCGACCAAGAAGGGCTCGATCACCTCGGTGCAGGCGATCTATGTGCCCGCCGACGACTTGACCGACCCGGCGCCGGCGACCTCGTTCGCCCACTTGGACGCGACCACCGTGCTCAGCCGCTCGATCGCCGAGCAGGCGATCTTCCCGGCCGTCGATCCGCTCGACTCGACCTCGCGCATGCTCGATCCGCGCGTCGTCGGCGACGAGCACTACAACACGGCGCGCGCCGTGCAGCGCGTGCTGCAGCAGTACAAGTCGCTGCAGGACATCATCGCCATTCTCGGCATGGACGAGCTGTCGGAAGAGGACAAGCTGGTCGTGGCGCGCGCGCGCAAGATGCAGCGCTTCCTCAGCCAGCCCTTCCACGTCGCCGAGGTCTTCACCGGCACGCCCGGCGTGTTCGTGAAGCTCGAGGACACCATCAAGGCCTTCAAGGGCATCGTCGCCGGCGACTACGACGATCTGCCGGAGGCGGCGTTCTACATGGTCGGCACCATCGAGGAGGCCGTCGCCAAGGCCAAGAAGATGGCGGCCGAGGCGGCCTGAGCAGAGCGACCGGTCGCGGAGGGCCGTTGAATGGCCAAGGTGGCGTTTTCCCTGGTGATGCCCGAGCGCGAGCTCGCGGCGACCGAGGCCGACATGGTGATCGTGCCCGGCGGCGACGGCGATTTCGGCGTCCTGCCGGGACATATCCCCATGATCTCAACGGTCCGCCCCGGCGTCATCGAGGTGCAGGACGGCGGCAAGACCGTCAGGCGCTTCATGGTGGCCGGCGGCTTCGCCGAGGTCACCCGCGAGCGCTGCACGGTGCTGGCCGAGGAGGCGCAGCCCTTCGAAGACGTGTCCGCCGACCAGCTCGCCAAGCGCCTGCGCGATGCGCGGGAGGCGCTGGCCGAGGCCACGCCGGCGACCCGGTCCGGAGCCGAGAAGGCGGTGTCCGTGGCGCAGGACCTGCAGCGCGCCTACGCCTACTACGCCGCGCGCTGAATCCCCGTCCGGGCGGATACCCGCATGGCCTAGCGGGTTGAAATTCCAGCCTTAAGCAACTTTATTTCAGTGGACTTGGTTTCTCGCCCGCCCTACCGATAGGGGCGGGGGCGGGATACGTCCAAGGCGTGATCCATGAAGAACTGGACGCTAGACGACATCGACTGGGACCGGTTCGACCCGAGCAAGGTCGATCCAGAGATCCTGAAGATCGTGAAGGCGGCGGCCATGGTCGAGCGCAACGGCGTCGACTATGGCGTTTATCTGGGCAATGTGTTCGCCGACGACCAGGAGTTCAAAGCCCTGGCGCCGATCTGGGCGCAGGAAGAGGTCGTGCACGGCATGGCGCTGGGCCGCTGGGCACGGATGGCCGATCCGTCCTTCGACTTCGACGGCGCCTTCAAGACGTTCACCGAGAGCTACAGCCTGCCGCTCGACGCCACCACATCGGTGCGCGGCACGCGCGCCGGCGAGCTGATGGCGCGCTGCATCGTCGAGAGCGGCACGAGCACATTCTACGCGGCGCTGCGCGATCGCAGCGACGAGCCGGTGCTGAAGCAGGTCTGCGCCTTCATCGCCGCCGACGAGTTGCGGCACTACAAGCTATTCTACACCCACATGCGCCGCTATCTCGAGGTCGAGAAAGTGGGCCGCTGGGGCCGTATGCGCGTTGGCCTGGGTCGTTTGCGCGAGGTGGAGGACGACGAGCTGGCCTGCGCCTACTATGCGGCCAACGCCGCGCCGGGGGAGGCCTACGACCGCGGGCGCTTCACCCGCGAGTACATGCGCCGCGCCTACGCGATCTACAAGCCTGGCCACCTTGACCGCGGCGTGGCCATGATCCTGAAGGCCGCCGGACTGCCGGCCAACGGCCGCCTGCGCGATTGGGTCACGCGGCTGGGCTATCGCCTCCTGCGCAGCCGCATCGCCAAGTTCAACCGCGCCGCGGCGGCGGCCTGACGTCGTCCTAGTCCACCAGGTCGGCGAATTCGCGGACCACGGCGCTGTAGACGTCGCGCTTGAAGGGCACGATGAGGCTCGGCAGCTCCGAGGCGCGCGCCCAACGCCACGAGCGGAACTCCGGATGCGCCGTGTCGAGCCGGATGTCGTCGTCGACGCCCGTGAAGCGCAGCGCCGCCCATTTCTGGGCCTGGCCGCGATAGCGGCACTTCCACATGGTGCGCGCCAGCTCGGTCGGCAGGTCGTAGGCGAACCAGTCGGCGCTCATCCGCAGCAGCTCGGCCTTGGCCGTGCCGATCTCCTCCGCGAGCTCGCGCAGCGCCGCCCGCTCGGGCGTCTCGCCGCGATCGATGCCGCCTTGCGGCATCTGCCAGGCGTCCATGCGGGTATCGAGGCGTTGGCCGACGAAGACGCGACGGTCGGGCCCGATCAGCATCATGCCGACGTTCGGGCGATAGCCCGGGGGAACGTTGGCCGAGCGGAACATCCGCCGTCAGCGCGTCGCCGCGGCCGGCGCCGGTGGCTGCTGGGGCCGCGGCAAGCGCTTCTGGCAGCTTTCGGCGCACTCGGTGACACCGGTCACCGGCGCGAGCAGAAAGCCGCGTGTGCGCGCGCCGGCGGCCCAGGCGGTGATACGGTCGATCGCGAGCGGTCGTGCCAGCGACCAGCCCAGGCCGAAGCGCGCCGTGCGGACGTATTTCTCGACTTCGCCCAGGCCGGCATCGACATCGGCCGCGGTGGTCTCTCGGCCATTGGCGTTGAAGCGATCGACCCAGGCGATCGGGCTGTCGATGTCGGTCGAATAGGGAATGCCAAGCTCGCGGCTGATCGGGTGCACCAGCGACTTGCCGCTCCAGCGCTCGAATTCCAGCACCAGCAGGCCGCGATCGCGGATCTCCGCCAGCAACGGCCGCAGCGTGGCGTCGTCCTCCACCACGGGGCCGGAAAGCAGCGCCACGCCGACATAGCCGGTCGCCTTCTCGAGCGCCGCGCGCAAGCGGCGTACGTTCTCGGCTGGCGCCAGACCCTTCTGCAGCGGCGGCATGCCGCGCTCGGCGGCGCCCTGCTGGTTCTGGACCGGCAGCATCAGCACGGCTTCCATGCCGCGCTCGCGCGCCCGTTGGATCCAGCGATCCAGGTTCGGCGTCTCCGGCATGAAGACCAAGGTCGTGCCCGGCGGCATCGTCTCGACCGCTTTCTGGGTGACCGGCTCGTTCAGCCCGATCCCGATCACCGCCAAGCCCAGCCGCAACCGCTCGCGATCGAGATGATCGAACTCGCTGGCATAGGCCAGCCATGGCATGCAGCCGTTGCCGGCGATACGCGGCAGGCGTCCACCCGGGCTGGCCTCGACCAACTCCGCGGGATCGGTGCCTGCGGGGCACTTGCCGACGCGGCGGCCGGGCACGCGCGGCTTCTCGGGTGGCGGCAGCGGCAGGCCGTTGGCGGCGATCAGATTGACCGGCGCGTCACTGGCGTCGGCCGTGGCGGCCGGTGAGGCCGGTGGCGGCGCGGGCGTCGTCGTCAGGGGCGTCGGCGCGACAGCGGCGGGTGCCGCCACCGCCGGCGGCGCGGTAGGTGCGGCCGCCGGGGTGGGTGGCGACGCGTCGGCGCCCTGGGGCTCCGGCATCTTCACCGTCACCGACGGCACTTGGACGGTGGCGGTGGGAGCCGGCGGCTGCGCGGGCCCGGACGCGGAGCCCGGCGCCGGTGGTTTCGCGACGGGCTGGCCGGCCTTCGTCGGCTGGCCGGAGCTCGACGACCGGTAGTTCGAGAAGTGGCCGAGACTCAATGCGCCGGCGCCCAGCAGCAGGGCGCCGGCGATCGTGTAGGCGACGTAGACGCCGGCGCCACGGCGCGTACGAGGCGCGGGCGATGGGCGGTCGAGAGCGGGGTCCTCGCTCATCGGTCGCCTCCGGCCTTCACGTCACTTGTCGCGGTTGCCGTAAAGCGCGATCCCGCGAACCAGGTCGAGCGCGCGCAGCAGCTGGTAGTCGATGGCCTGCTCAGCCGGCGGCTGGCCTTCGCCTGGCTTGGCCTCGTCGGGCTTGCCCGCATCCGGCTTGGCCGCGTCGGCCGGGGGCTTGGCCGGCGCCGCGCCGTCGGGCCTGCCGCGCGGATTGTTGATCGAGCCGCGCAGGTTCTCCTCGCGAATGCGGTCCTGCGTACGGATGGTCTCGATCTTCGACTGCTCGACCTCGATATCCGGCTTGATGCCGTCCTTCTGGATCGAGCGGCCCGAGGGCGTGTAGTAGAGCGCCGTGGTCAGGCGGATCGCGCCGCCGCCGCTCACCGGCATGATGGACTGCACCGATCCCTTGCCGAACGAACGCGTGCCCATGACGATCGCGCGCTTGTGGTCCTGCAGCGCGCCGGCGACGATCTCCGAGGCCGAGGCGGAGCCGCCATTGATCAGGATCACGACCGGCCGACCCTCGGCGAGATCGCCAGGCTTGGCCTCCCAGCGCTGCACGTCCTCGGTCTTGCGCGCACGCGTCGAGACGATCTCGCCGCGGTCGAGGAAAGCGTCGGACACCGAGATCGACTGGTCAAGCAGGCCGCCCGGGTTGTTGCGCAGGTCGAGCACGACGCCCTTCCACTTGGCGCCCAGCTCCTTCTTGAAGTTGCTGAGCGCTTCCTGAAGGCCGGCGGTGGTCTGCTCTGTGAACGAGGTGATGCGGATATAGCCGATGTCGCCGCCCTCGACGCGCGCGCGCACCGAGCGGACCTTGATCACGGCGCGCGTCAGGGTGACCTCGAAGGGATCCCGGCCGGCACGACGGACGCCCAGCTTGATCGTGGTGTCGACCCGGCCGCGCATCTTCTCGACGGCCTCCTGCAGGGTGAGACCCATCACCGGCTGGCCGTCGAGCGTGACGATCAGGTCGCCGGGCTGCAGGCCGGCCTTGGCCGCGGGCGTGTCGTCGATCGGCGAGACGACCTTGACGACGCCGTTCTCCATGGTGACTTCGATGCCCAGCCCGCCGAACTCGCCGCGCGTCTGCACCTGCATGTCCCGGAACGATTTCGGGTTCATGTAGGAGGAGTGCGGATCGAGCGAGGACAGCATGCCGTTGATGGCGTTCTCGATCAGATCCTTCTCGTTGGGCGGCTCGACGTAGTCGTTGCGCACCCGCTCTAGCACGTCGCCGAACAGGTTGAGCTGCTGGTAGATCTCGCTGCGGTCCTGACGCGGCTTGCCCTTGTCGTCGGGCGCCTTGGTCTGGGCGAAAGCGGCGGGAACGGTGAGGAAAAGGGCGACCGCCGTGGCGGCCGTCAAACGACGGAGTGTCATGGGCTTTGATCCACCTTTGCCCGATGACCGGGACGTGAAGGTTCTGGGGCGAAAACTACAGCGCGACCGGTGTCCCCTCAAGGCCGGCAGGCAGGGCGCGCGAACTCGTGAGCGGCGTGCTCCTCACGCGACCGCCGCCGTGGGGACTGGCAGGACCGGTATGCGCGGCGTCGTGCGCAGCAGCGAGGCGCCGGTCATCTCGGCCGGCTGGGCCAGGCCCATCAAGCGCAACACGGTCGGCGCGACGTCGGCCAGCCGGCCGTCGGCCAGCGAGCGGATCTCGGCCGGGCCGTTATAGAGCAGAGCCGGCACGCGGTTGAGCGTGTGCTGGGTGTGCGGCTGACCGGTCTCGGCGTCGAACATCTGCTCGACATTGCCGTGATCGGCGGTGACGAACAGGCAGCCGCCGACGCGCCGGACCGCCTCCATAAGACGGCCGAGGCAGGCATCGACCGTCTCGACGGCCCGCACGGCGGCGGCGAAGACGCCGCTGTGGCCGACCTGGTCGGCGTTGGCGTAGTTGACCACGACCAGGTCGAACCTTTTCGAGTCGATCGCCTCGACCAGCCTGTCGGTGACCTCGAGGGCGCTCATCTCCGGCTTCAGGTCGTAGGTCGCGACCTTGGGCGACTGCACGAGAATGCGCTCCTCGCCGTCGAAAACCCGCTCCTCGCCGCCGTTGAAGAAGAACGTGACGTGCGCGTACTTCTCGGTCTCGGCGATGCGCAATTGCGTGCGCCCGGCGCGCGACACCGTCTCGCCCAGGCCCATCGTCACGGACATCGACGGGAACAGCGTGCCGAGGAAGGCGTTGAGCGCGGTCGAATACTCGACCAGGCCAAGCGCCGCGGCAAACGACACCAGCCGGCCGCGGTTGAAGCCGTCGAACATGGGATCGAGCAGCGCCGTCAGCATCTCGCGCGCGCGATCGGCGCGGAAATTGCCCATCAGTACGCCGTCGCCATCCTTCATGCCGGCGTAGTCGCCGATCGACGTGGGCAGGACGAACTCGTCGGTGAGATCGGCGGCATAGCCCTGGGCGACCGCCTCGTCAGGCGTCGCCGCGCGCTCACCCTTGGCGTCGACCAGTGTCTCGTAGGCCTTGGTGACGCGGTCCCAGCGCTTGTCGCGGTCCATGGCGTAGAAGCGGCCGTCCACCGTGCCGATGCGGATTGGCAGGCCAGGCTTCAGCGACTGGGCGAAGGCGGCGAGATAGCCGCGGGCGCTGCGGGGCGGCGCGTCGCGGCCATCGAGGAAGGCGTGCACGGTGACCGGCACGCCCGAAGCGGCGACGATGTTGGCCAGCGCGGCGATCTGGTCCTGGTGGCTGTGCACGCCGCCCGGCGACATCAGGCCCATCAGGTGGCAGGTGCCCCTGGACGCTTTCAGCTTGTCGATGAAGGCCAGCAGCTCGGGATTGGCGGCCAGCGAGCCGTCCTGGATCGCCTGGTCGATGCGCGGCAGGTCCTGCATGACGACCCGGCCGCCACCGAGATTCATGTGGCCGACCTCGGAATTGCCCATCTGGCCCGATGGCAGACCGACATAGAGCTCGGAGGCGTCGATCAGCCCCTGGGGACAGGTCGCGACCAGGCGATCGAAGTTCGGCTTGCGCGCCGCCGCGACCGCGTTGTCGGCTGTTTCGGGGCGATGGCCCCAGCCGTCGAGGATGCACAGCACGACGGGACGGGGCGCCGACTCGTTGGCGGCGGGCATCACCGGCCCTGCGCCGCGCCGGCGACGATGGTCGGGCGCGCCCGCGGATCCTCGACCGACTGGAACTTGTTGGGGCAGTTCAGCTCGGTGGGATCGGTGTTCTCGTCCTGGCTCGGCACCTCGATGGCGCAGAACACGAACTCGCCACGCGGCTCGCCGTCGATGGTGATGTGATAGGTATAGGTGCCCGGCGGGTCGCCCTCGATGATGCACCACGACCGCTGCATGAAGCCGTCGCGCACCATCTCGCGCATGCGTGTGGTGGCTCGCGTCTTCTCGGGATTGACCTCGGTTTCCGGCCCGGCGATCACGTCCTTGGCCGGCTGCGAGGTCTGCAACACCTCGACCATCTGCACGCTGCGGTCAGGCCCGCCCAGCCACATGCGCCAGCCAAAGCACGCCTTGTTGATCAGCAGCGGAATCGCGTTCGTCTCGAAGTAACGGGTGGTGCCGTCCTTCTTGGTAATCGACACGTAGGGAATGCTGCGTTGCTTGCCCCGGCTACGATCCTGCGCTTGGGCGCCGGCGATGGTTAGGAACAGGAGCGCCGAAAGGCCGATGGCCGAGGCCGCAAGGACGCCGGCACGGCGGAGGAAGAAGGGCTGTGTGCGCATGATGGCAAATGTAAGCGAAGTTTTCCGGCAGAAAAGCGGCAAGGCGGGCTCACGGAGCTTCCGTCGCACGAGAAGCGCCTTGGCGCAAACTGAGAAATCGCCCGCAACCTGATGAAATGATTGCCCCCGTGCCGGGTTCGCGGGATAATGCGGCTAATCTCCCGGCGAACAAGAATGGACAGGCAGCCTCAAGGCGCCGCCGCCGGCCAATCCCACCCCCGGGGAGCGGAGACATGAAAGCACGTTCGATTTGTGTTCTTTTGGCCCTTGGTCTGATGGGGCTCGTTCTGGCCACGCAAGCGTCGCATGCCCGAGGCCTGGAGCCGGGCCAGGCCGCGCCGCCGTTGCAGACGCTGGATCTCACCAAGCCCGGCCCCCGGCCCTCCGCCGTGACCCAGGGTGTCGCGCCGCCGATCGCGCCGCCGGTCGCGCCGACCGCCAAGCCGCAGACCAAGGCGCCGCCGGCCGTGGCCAAGCCGACGCCCGTCAAAGCCAAGCCGACGACCCTTGTGGCGTCCGGTCCGGCCCGGAAGGCCGTCAAATCGCCACCAAGAACCACCACGAAGGCAAAGCCGGCATCGAGGCCGACGACCTGAGGTCGCGAGCGCCGGCGCCCCACTGGAGCGTTCGAGGGAGGTGCCTTTGCGCCGCATGAGCTCAATCTTGGCCGCCGTCGCGGTCGCCCTTTCTGTCGCGGCGCCGAGCGTCGCACAGACCATTGGTGTGTGCCCGCCGCGCCTGGGCGGCACGCCGTATCCCGGCCCCTACAACGTCTATTTCGACTTCGGCAAGTCGGTGCTCGATCAACAGCAGATCGCCGAGGTGCGCAAGCGCGCCAAGCAGGCCAAGGACATCTACGTCACCCAGATTTGCCTGGTCGGCTTCGCCGACAAGGTGGGCGACCCAGCCGCCAACAAGCGACTCGGCCTGGCCCGCGCGCGCACCGTCGCCAACCTCCTGGTCAGCGACGGCTTCTCGGCCAATAACATCATCATGGACACCGGTGGCGAAGCGTACGGCCGCTTCAACTTCGGCGACGTTGATCGCAACAAGGCCGACCGGCGCGTCTCGATCGTGTTCAATCGCTAGGCCAGAGAGCGGCGTTCACTTCACGGGGATGCGTCCGCCCTTCATCATCAGCGCGCCGTCGCTGGCGAAAGTGCCGATCTTCTGGCCGGACGGGTTGGTGTAGGTCTGGCCGGCGTAGTCGGAGGGCTTGAGTTCCTGGACGTAGCGCGCGCGACGGCTCCAGCCCTCGGTCTCGCTGTAGACTCGGAACGTGCCGAGCTTGTAGGAGGCCGACGCTTCGAGTCCGAAGCTCGCCGGTAGGTCAACGGTCAGCAGCTCCGGTTCCTTCGACGTGAAGCCCTGATACGCCGACTTGCCGTTGTTGAAGATCTGGTTCATCAGGTCGACCCGTTTGGGATTGAGGATGTTGTCCTGCGCCTTTCCCCACTCGGCGAGCGCCTTGTACTTGTCCCAGTGCTTCACGCAGCCGATCAGCGTGCTCCACTTGGCGCCGATCGACAGGTCGATGCCCCAATCGGTGATCTGCCGTTTGTTCATCTTCTTCACGTCGGGGCAGCCGGTCAGCATCATCAAGGTCAGGCCGACCGAGCCGCCCAGGCCCATGCCGACTCGCAGGCTGCTGACGCCGCACCAGAAATACGCGCTCGGATCGCCGACGTTGAACATGAAGCCTTCGACGTCCTCGAACCCCGGCCCCAGTGAGAAGCCGCCCTTGAAGCCGACCCCGAACCAGCAGCTCGAATAGTCACCCATCTTGTCCCCCGCTTCGCGTTTGATGCGCGAATATTCCGCCATGACGGCGATCCCCACTGTTTCGTGGGAAACACCGCGCGGGGTTTTTTCGTATGTCTGTTGAAATTGGCTAACCGTCGGCCGCCAGGCTGGTGCGGATGCCGGCCATCTTGCCGCGATGGCCGCTCCAATGCGCGCCGGCCGACAATCCGCCATCTACGCCGATCGCCTGACCGTTGACGAAGCGTGACTCGTCGCTGGCGAGGAAGAGGATCGTATCGGCGATGTCCCCGACGCGGCCGACACGCGGGATTGGATGAACGGCGGCGAAAGCGGCGTCGACCTTCGCCGGCTCGGCCTCGATCGCCTGCGCGCCGATGCCGAGGCCCTCCAGCACCATCGGCGTGATGGTGTAACCAGGGCACACCGCGTTGGCGCGGATGCCGAACTCGCCCAGCTCCAGCGCCAGGCCCTTGGTGAAATGCACCACCGCGCCCTTGGCGGTGGAGTAGTCGTGCGGCGTGGCGCCAGCCACGAGCCCGGCGGCGCTGGCGAGGTTGACGATGCTGCCGCTGCGCCGGGGCTTCATCACGGCGGCGGCGTGCTTGGCGCCGTAGACCACCGAGCGCAGCAGCACGGCCATCGCGCGATCCCACGCCGCCATGTCGAGCTGCTCGATCGGGGTCGCGCCCTGTCCCCGGATGCCGGCGTTGCTGAGCAGGATGTCGAGCGGCCCGAAGCGCCGACCGGCCTCGGCGACGGCCGCCGCGATGTCCTCCTCGCGCGTGACGTCGGCGCGGCGATAGGCGGCGCTGCCGCCCAGCGACTTGGCGACCTCCTCGCCCTTGGCGTCCTGGATGTCGGTGAGCAGCACCTTGGCGCCCTCGGCGATGAAGCGCTCGGCGGTGCGCTTGCCGATGCCGCTGGCGGCACCGGTGATCATCGCGACCTTGCCGGCCAGTCTGCCGCTCATGCGCCGCTCCCGTTGTAGCGTTGGTGATAGTCGCGCTTCAGCGCGCCGACGATGTCGGCCACGGTCTCGACGCGATCGATCGAGCCGATGCCCTGGCCGGCGCTGAAGATGCCCTTCCACGGCTTGGGCTCGTCGCCCAGCAGGCCGCGATAGCGATAGCCGTCCTCGCGCGGCTTCAAGGTCTTGGGATCGAGGCCGACCGCGATCAGGCTGGGCCTCAGCCAGCTCGCCGTGGCGCCGGTCAGCGCGTTGCTGATGATCAGATCGTCGATGCCGCTCTCGATAATCATGCGCTTGTGCTCGGGCTCGGCCAGGCTCTCCGGCGTCGGGATGAAGCGCGTGCCCATATAGGCCAAGTCGGCGCCCAGCACCTCGGCGGCGCGAATGCCGACAGCGTCGCCGATCGCGCCGCCCAGCACGATCGCGCCATCCCACCAGCGCCGCACTTCGCGCACGAAGGCGATGGGCGAGACCGAGCCGGTATGGCCGCCCGAGCCCGACGCGATCAGCCCCAGACCGTCGACGCCGAAATCGGCCGCCTTGCGCGCCAGCGCCGGGCTGGCGGCGTCGGCGATCACCAGCCCGCCATAGGCGTGCACCGGCTCGACGATGCGCTTGGGACTGCCCAGCGCTGAGATCACAACAGGCACGCGATAGCGCACGATCAGCTCGAGATCCTCGGCGAAGCGCGGGTTGCTGGTGTGGGTATTGATGTTGGCCGACCACGGCGCGATGTAGGCCGAGGGATCGGCGCGCCGCGCCTCGTCGAGCCGTGCGACGATTTCATCGAACCAGACGATCAGATCGGCGGTCGTGCGCCGATTGAAGAGCGGAAACGAGCCGACAATGCCGGCCTTGCACGCCGCGACCACGAGGTCGGGACCGGAGATCAGGAACATCGGCGCACAGATCACCGGCAGCGCCAGCTCCGTCTTCAGGCGCGCGACCGTCAGCTTTGCGGAACTCATGGAAACTCCAGCACGGCCTTGCCGACCACCTTGCGATCGAGCAGCAGGCGCATGGCGTCGGCCACGCGCTCCATCGGCAGTCGATGCGAGATATGCGGGCGCATCACGCCCTGGGCGGCGAGCTTGGGCATCGTCACCTTGTAGTCCTCGGCATAGCGCGGATCGTAACGCGCCGCCTCGCCCGCGCGTACACCCAGCACGGTGAGGCATTTTATCAGGATGTGGTTGCTCATCAGCTTCGACGGTCCGCCCGAGGTGAAGCCGATCACTGCCAGCCGCGCGCCGAACGCCGCGCAGCGCACCGACTTCTCCAGCACGTCGCCGCCGACCGGATCGTAGATCACGTCGGCGCCGCGGCCCTTGGTGATCTCCTTCACCACGGCGACGAAATCGGCGGTGCGATAGTTCACGACATGATCGGCGCCGCCATAGCTGCGCACGACCTTCAACTTCTCATCGTCGCCGCCGGTCGCGATCACCGTCGCGCCGAGATGCTTGCCGAGCTGAACGGCGGCGAGCCCGACGCCACCGGTCGCACCATGCACCAGCAACGTCTCGCCTCGCTTCAACGCCGCGCGATGGACCACGCCGTGATAAGCGGTCTGCGCGCCGACCCGGAACGCCGCGCCCTCGGCGAACGACCAGCCCTCCGGCACCTTCATCGCAAGCCCGCTCACCGGCACCGCGACCTGCTCGGCGAAGGCGCCCGGCCGCTTGCCGAAAATCACCTTGTCGCCGACCGACCAACCGGTGACGCCTTCGCCCAGCACGAGTATCTCGCCGGCCGCTTCCATGCCTGGCGTGAACGGCAGCGCGGGCTTGTGCTGATAGCCGCCGGCCACCATCAGCACGTCGGGAAAATTCATCGCTGCCGCACGCACGCGCACCAACACTTCGCCCTTGCCCGGCGTCGGCGCCGGCAGGTCGACAATCTTCAGGACAGAAGGATCGCCCAGTTGTTCGCACAACACCGCGCGCATGCGGAACCTTGATCGTGAATGTCGCGCGGACGATAGCGGGCCGGTAGGAGGAGCGGAACGGCGCAATTCCGCCGGTCAAACGGCGACGCAAGTTACATCCGCTTCATCACTCCAGGCGCAGCCAGCAATCCAGCAAGCACGCCAAAATTCCTCGCTCCGCTCGGAATGACAGCTCGAATAGAAATCCGATTTCGCCTTAGTCGAGCTCGAAGTCGTCCTTGTAGTCGATCCTCAGCGCCGGGTTCTGCTCTTCCTTGAGCAGCAGGCAGTTGCCGACCACCAGCACCTCGATCTCGCTGCCCATGAAGCAGCGGAAGGCGTCCTCGGGCGTGCAGACGATCGGCTCGCCGCGCACGTTGAAGCTGGTGTTGACGATCACCGCGCAGCCGGTCTTGTCGCGGAAGCGCGCGATCAGGTCGTGATAGGCGGCGTTGGTCTCGCGGTGCACGGTCTGGATGCGCGCGGAGTAGTCGACATGTGTCACCGCCGGGATGTCCGAGCGCGGCACGTTGAGCTTGTCGATGCCGAACAGCGCCTGTTCCTCCGCCGTCATCGCGCGACGGCGCTCCCGACGCACAGGCGCGACCATCAGCATGTAGGGGCTGTCGGCCTCGAACTCGAAGTACTGGCCGACATCCTCGCGCAGCACGGCCGGCGCGAAGGGTCGGAACGATTCGCGGTACTTCACCTTGAGATTGAGCATCTTCTGCATCGAGGGCGAGCGCGCGTCGCCCAGGATCGAGCGGCCGCCCAGCGCGCGTGGGCCGAACTCCATGCGCCCGTGCATCCAGCCCACCGCCTTCTGGTCGGCCAGCGCCTGCGCCGTGCGCTCGATCAGTTGCTCGTAGGACAGTTCGTGCACGACGGCGCCGGCGGCCTTCAGGCGCGACGCCGCGTCATCGTCGTAGTTCGGGCCGAGATAGGAGCCGGCCATGCCGTCGAGCGTGCCGTTGAGTTTGCGCGGCTGGCGGTGGAAGCCGTGATAGGCAGCGAAGGCCGAGCCCACCGCGCCGCCGGCGTCGCCCGCGGCGGGTTGTACCCAGATCTGGTCGAAGATGCCCTCGCGATGGATCTTGCCATTGGCGACGCAGTTCAGCGCCACGCCGCCAGCGAGGCAGAGGTTCTTCAGGCCGGTTTCCTTGCGGACCGAGCGCGCGAGGCGCAGCACGATCTCTTCGGTCACCGCCTGCACCGAGGCGGCGAGGTCCATCTCGCGCTGGGTCAGCAGCTTCTCCGGCGTGCGCGCCGGGCCGCCGAACAGCGCGTCGAACCTGGCGTTGGTCATGCGCAGGCCGGTGCAATAGTCGAAGTAGGACTGGTCGAGGCGGAAGGTGCCGTCCTCCTTCAGGTCGACCAGATTGTCGAGGATGGTCTTCAGGAAGCGCGGCTCGCCATAGGGCGCCAGCCCCATCACCTTGTACTCGCCGGAGTTCACCTTGAAGCCGGTGTAGTAGGTGAAGGCGGAGTAGAGCAGGCCGATCGAGTGCGGGAAGTGCAACTCGCGCAGCATCTGAAGGTCATGGCCCTTGCCGTGCGCCAGCGATGTCGTCGCCCATTCGCCGACGCCGTCCATGGTCAGCACGGCGGCTTCCTCGAAGGGCGAGGGGAAGAAGGCGGAGGCGGCGTGGCTCTGGTGGTGCTCGCCGAACAGCAGCTTGTTCTGCCAGTCGAAGTCCGGCGCGTGCTTCTTCAGCTCGTCGCGCAGCAAGGTCTTCTGGAACAGCTTCTCGCGCAGCCACAGCGGGATGGCCATGCTGAAGGAGCGGAAGCCGCGCGGCGCGAAGGCGAGATAGGTCTCCAGCAGGCGCTCAAACTTCAGGAACGGCTTGTCGTAGAAGGCGACGTGGTCGATGTCCTGGAGTTTCAGGCCAGCGTGGTCGAGGCAGTAGGCGACGGCGTGCTCCGGGAAGCGCGCGTCATGCTTCTTGCGCGTGAAGCGCTCCTCCTGGGCGGCCGCCACCAGCGTGCCGTCGACCACCAGCGCCGCGGCGCTGTCGTGATAGAAGGCGGACAGGCCCAGGATACGCATCTGATCTCAGAAGATCGTGTAGATGAAGGGCGCGATCGCGCTGCCCTTGGTCAGCACCAGCAGCCCGCCCAGCAGCACCATCATGATCATGATCGGCAGCAGCCAGAACTTCTTGCGGACCTTCAGGAAGTCCCAGACCTCTTTCAGAAACCACATCTCAGGGCATCCCCTCAGAATTGCTTGCGCATCGTCTCGGGCGGCGGGCCCGGCGGATCGCGCTCGATCCAGTAGCTGCGCGCGGCGCGGTCGAATTTCAGGCGCAACAGGTCCTTGCCGCGCGCCCGCATGATCAGGCCGATCGGCACGACCGAGAGGAAAAACAGCAGGCCCAGCACGATCGGCGCGACGATCCTGCCCAGCAGCAGGCCGAACTTGGTCCAGCCGCGGTTGAGCGGCGCCAGGATGCCGGGGATGGCGAGGGAGACGACCAGCAAGGCGCCCGCGATACCGGCCGACCACGGCCACATCCAGCCATCGCGCCAGGCCGAGATGCCGGCGACGATGGCGAAGAAGCCGACGAAGACCAGACCGAACGAACGGTTCGAGCTGCCCTGGACGTCTTCCTCGCGCGTCAGATCCTCGTGCAAGCCGTGGCGTGCCGCCATCCTGGCCGATCTCCCGTGGTCTTCAGTGGCCGTGCCGTATCATACATCGGCTAGCGGATGTAGCGCGTGGCCAGCGCGGCGGCGATCGCCTCGTTGAGCCGCCTGTTGGGATGACCATCGTCGGGGATCAGGGCGTTCTCCAGGGTCAAGCCCAGCGGCGGCATGAGGTCGGGAATGAACATCATGGGCGCGCCGGTGCGCTCGATCATCCAGGAGATGGTCGTCGGATAGAATCGCGACGGGTCCTTGCTCCAGTAGATCACCACCAGCTCGACATCGTAGCGCTCGCGAAGCTGCTGGCGGACACGGCCGATGATGGCTTCCGACAGCTTCAATTGCGGATAAGCGCGCACGACTCGCCGGATGTGGGGGGCGATCACCGAATCGCGGACCGCCTGGGCGACGGCGCGCTCGACGTAGCCGCGGCGGTCCCAGACCTCGGCGGCCGTGCCGGCCAGCCGCAGGCCGTCGGCGGTGCGCTCATATTGCGGCGCGACCCGCCACCACCATTCCTGGTTCTTGTCGCCAGCGGCGCGCGGCAGCTGGTCGTCGTTGAAGTACAGGAAGGCCGCCCGCACCTTGCGCTTGCCTGCGTCGTCGCGGGTGATCGCGCGGTCGACGACGCCTTCCTCGATCTGCCTCAGGACCTGGTGCGGGCCGTAGGCCGAGACGCCGAGATTGACCACGTGGAAGCGGCGATCGGTCTTGAGGGCGAAGAGCTGCGGCACGGTCTCGCCGTCGGGCAGCCCGTCGCCGAACATGAACGAATCGCCCATGAACAACACGGTTTCGCCGTCGGGGTTGCTGTCGGGCGTCACCCGCTGCCCCCGCGCGTCGATCGTGTAGCGCGCGTCGTAGATGGTGTGCGGGCCCCGGGCGCGCACGGCGCGGATGACGGAGGCCGGACGCAGCTTCCAGCCCAGCGCGGGATCGGGGACGAACAGCGATTCCGGCTCGAAGTGGGCGATCAGGTTCGCGACCGGCGCCGGTGTCGGCGCGACCGCCGGTGCCGCGGCGGGCGTGGCGGCCGGGCCGGTTGGCGGCGTGGCCGGCGGCGCGGTGGTGGCGCCATTGGCGGGTGGTGGTGACGGGCGCTGGCTGTAGGCGATCACGCCCTCGCCGATCAGCAGGCAGACGAAGACGGTGACCAACGTCACCGATGTGTTGCGGACCGCGCGCGTATTGAGGAAGACCGCCGCGAGCACCGCGCCGACGGCGGCGAAAACCGCCGCCCACACCATCGAGTGGAGGGTCAGAATGCCGATGGCGATCCCGGAAAAGACCCCCGCGGCGAGCACAATCCAATGGCCAGCCGCGCGCGCAACCCCTTGCATGCCCCTGTCACTAACCGGCGGTTGGCGGCGAGGCAAGCCATGTAAGGCCGCGTTACCCGATTGCCGCCGCGCGAGGGCGGGGCGATCACATGTCGTTTGTCAGCCTTCCGAGCGCCGCGTCGCTTCAGCGACGCGGCCCGAAGACAGCCGGCGATCTACTCGGCGGCCCGGGCCGTCCCGGCCTCGGCCAAGGCGTGGCCTAGAATCGAGACCAGCATACGGCGCATGACCGAGGCGGCGGCGCGTGGCTCCAGCCCATATTGCAGGCGAAGGTTGGCCCAGGTTTCCCAGTCCATCGCCGCGGTGATCGCGTCGAGGGTTTCCTGACGGACCGCGGGCGGCAGGCGGTCGAGCTCGGGCCGCAGCACCTGCTCGGAACGGAAACGGGCGTACATGCGGCCGGCGCGCGCCCGCTCGGCCAGCGAGGTGGAGCTCGACTGGTGGATCGCGGCCGAGCGCAACAGCGGCATCAGGGTTTCGCAGATCTCGGCCCGCTGCTCGAGCAGGGCGGCGACCCTATCGTCGAGCGAGGCCGATTCGGGGATCGCCCGCGCGAGCTTCAGCACGTCGCGCACGACGCGGTCGGCGACGGCGATGAACAGCGCTTCGGTATCGGCGAAATGCTGGAAAATCGAGCGAACCGACACACCGGCGCGATCGGCGATCACGGCCGTGCGCGGCTGGGCCTCGCCCTCGCGGATGAGGTCCAGAGCGGCACCGACGATGCGCTCGCGCGTCCGCTCTGACCGGAGGGTACGCCCATCGACCTTGGTAGCGTGGACCGGCTTGGGATCGACCAGGACAGACCGATCAAGCCGGATGGAGGGATCCTCGACCATCCAAAAATTGCTGCTCATGGTAAACCTTTAATATAATTTTCAACTGCAATATCGAATGACGTTATCCTCTGCGACAAGGTCGAATGTTAAGTCATCATGAATCCAGCGTTATTTGTTGTCGACCGCAACACTGCGAGGATCAATCGACCCATTGTGGTTGTGGCCCGCTCCGCCGCCATTCCCTGGCGTTGACGCAGCGCGATCCAGCAATCCCAGCCGGTAACGGTCTGCAATTCCTCAAGGGCTTCGACCTGGGCGGTTTCACCCAGAGACGCGAGTTCGGCATGAAAAATGGTCTCCAGGCGCCGATGCTGGGCTTCCCTGTGCTGCCGCGCACGGTCGATCAGCGAGGCCGGCGGCGGGTTGAGCTGGCGGGCGGCGAGGACCACCGGCATCAGGCCTTCGTAGAGCCACCCCTGCTGTTCGGCTAGCGCCCGCACCCGTTCGTCCAGCGTGCCGCGCTGGTCGATATCACGTCGTGTACCCTCGAGGTCGTCGGCGATGGCGTCGACTACCGCGACGAACAGCGTCTCGACATCCTGGTAGTGCTGGAACACCGAACGCACCGATACGTCGGAGCGGCGCGCGACATCGGCGACCTTGGGCAGGCGGCCCTGCTCCTCGACCAGCGCGCGGGCGCCGACGATGATCTTGCGACGGGTGCTCTCGGCCCTGAGGTTGCGGCCATCGATGCGCGGCGTGGCGGACAGATCGGGGGCGGCGTGAATCGACATGATCGGCGATGTCTCCAACGATGACGCATGGCCCCGGAATCACGAATTCCCGGGCTGACTTCTTCAGCGGCGAACGGCTGTCCGCAGATCGGAAAGACGCGGCGTGACGTCCGTCGTGTCGCTCGCGCCATGTCGCGCGCGGCGATACGCTGCCCACCGCAGCGCGTCAGGACGGCGGGGTATCGACGATCCCTGCCATCTAGACGGGCTTTGTGGTCGGATCAAGGCCTGCTGGCTTCAGCATTCGTCACGTCAGACATTCGAGGATCGGAGAGGGCTGGATGCCGGACAAGATCGACGCGGTGTTGTGGGATTTCGGTGGGGTGATTCTCAGTTCGCCATTCGACGCCTTCGCCGCCTATGAGCGTGAAGCCGGGCTTCCCGAAAATTTCATTCGCGGCCTCAATGCGCGAAACCCCGATACGAACGCCTGGGCGCGAATGGAAAGAAGCGACATCAGCCGCGACGAATTCGTCGTCGCCTTCGAGGCCGAGGCGCGCGCCGCCGGCCATGCGATCGACGGCCGCCGCGTGCTCGCCTCGATCAGCGGCGAGATCCGGCCGGAGATGGTCGAGGCGCTGCGCCGGGTGCGGACGCGTCACCGCGTCGCATGCGTCACCAACAACATGAAGTCGGGTGACGGGCCGGGCATGGCGGGCTCGCCCGAGCGGGCGCGACGGGTCGCCGAGATCATGGGCCTGTTCGAGCATGTCGTGGAGTCGAGCAAGCTCGGCATGCGCAAGCCCGACCCGCGCATCTACCGTCACGCCTGCGATCTGCTGGGCGTGGCGCCGCAGGCCTGCGTCTATCTCGACGATCTCGGCGTCAACCTGAAACCGGCGCGCGCCATGGGCATGCGCACCATCAAGGTCGGCGATCCGGCCCTCGCCATCGCCGAGCTCGAGGCGATGGTCGGCTTCGCGCTGCGCTGAGGGGGCATCCGATGAATGGGAAAGGAAACGCGCCATGAGCTGGCAGCCGGAGATCGACGAGTTGCGCCGCCGCGAGGCGATGGGCCGACGCATGGGCGGGCCGGACAAGATCAAGCGCCAGCACGACGGCGGCAAGCTCACGGTACGGGAGCGCATCGATAAGCTGCTCGATCCCGGCAGCTTCCACGAGATCGGCGCGCTGGGCGGCAAGGCGCAGTACGACGGGAACGGCGAGCTGCTCGACTTCCAGCCCTCGAACTTCGTCTGTGGTCGCGGCCGCATCGAGGGCCGGCCGGTGGCGGTGGGCGGCGACGACTTCACCGTACGCGGCGGCGCCGCCGACGCGGCGATCCACGAGAAGCAGGTGATCGCCGAGCGGATGGCCGGCGAGCTCGGCATTCCCATCGTGCGGTTGGTCGACGGCACCGGCGGTGGCGGCTCGGTCAAATCGTACGAAGAGACAGGCCGCACCTATGTGCCGCGCAATCCCGGCTGGGAGGAGGTCTGCGACAATCTCTCGAAAGTGCCGGTCGTCGCGCTCGGCCTGGGCTCGGTCGCCGGCCTGGGCGCCGCGCGCCTGGTCACCAGCCATTACTCGCTGATGGTCAAGGGCATCTCGCAGATGTTCGCCGCCGGCCCGCCGGTGGTGGCGCGCCTGGGCGAGCCGGTGACCAAGGAGGAGCTGGGCGGCACCGACATCCATTGCCGCAACGGCTCGGTCGACGACGAGGTCGAGAGCGAGGACGAGGCCTTCGCGCGCACGCGCAAGTTCCTCTCCTACCTGCCGTCGTCGATCGACAGCCTCGCCGCGCGCGGGCCGATCACCGACGATCCCAACCGCGCCGATGCGAAGCTGATCGACCTGGTGCCGCGCGACCGGCGCAAGGTCTACCAGATGCGCGCGATCATCCGCTCGTGCGTCGACACCGGCAGCTTCTTCGAGATCGGCAAGCTCTATGGCCGCTCGATGATCACCGGCCTGGCGCGCCTCGATGGCTGGCCGGTCGCGGTGCTGGGCGGCGATCCGTACTTCTACGCCGCCGGCTGGACCGCCGACACCGCGCACAAGGTGACGCGTTTTGTCGACTTGGCGGAAACGTTCCATCTGCCCGTGGTGCATTTCGTCGACTGCCCGGGCTTCGTCATCGGCGTCGCCGCCGAAACTGCGGCCACCATCCGTCACGGTGCGCGGGCGATGACCGCGATCTACCAGGCCAAGGGGCCGTGGTGCTCGATCCTGATTCGCAAGGCCTTCGGCGTGGCCGGCGCCGCGCACCAGAACTGGGGCCATTACAATTTCCGTTACGCCTGGCCATCGGGCGACTGGGGCTCGCTGCCGGTCGAAGGCGGCATCGAGGCGGCCTATCGCGCCGAGCTCGAGGCGGCGCCCGACCGCGAGGCGCACCTGGCCGAGATTCTTGGCCGGCTGAACAAGGTGCGCTCGCCCTTCCGCACCGCCGAGGCCTTCGGCGTCGAGGAGATCATCGACCCGCGCGACACGCGCAAGCTGTTGTGCGAGTTCGCCAACCTCGCCGCGCCGATGCGCAAGACGGGTCCGCGTTCCTTCGGCTACCGGCCGTGAGCGAGGCGACGCCGCGTCGCCGTATCGTCAAGCCGATCACGGTGAAGCGGCTGGAGAATATCGCCGCCGCCTACATCGATCGCTACGCCAGCTCCTCGGGCCGGCTGCGCGACGTGCTGCTGCGCCGCGTGCGCAAGGCGCGCCACGCCGACGCGCCCGTCGTGGACGACGCCGAGTCGGTGATCGATGGCATCGTCGCGAAGTACGTGAGGAACGGCGTGCTGGACGATCGGCGCTTCGCCGAGCGCAAGGCGGACTCGCTCAGCCGTCGCGGCACCTCGCAGCGGCGCATCCGCGAGAAGCTGGCGCTGGCTCGAGTCGGGCGCGACGATGTCGACCATGCCCTGACGATCCTGCGCGACGACGGCGACAGCGAGTTCGCGGCGGCGGTGACGCTGGCGCGTCGCCGCCGGCTCGGACCCTTCGCCGATCCGGCGGTCCGGCGCGAGCGGCGCGACAAGCACCTTGCCGCCATGGGCCGCGCCGGTTTCGCGTTGGGCCTTGCGCGCCGCGTGATCGATGCCAAGGATGAGGACGCTTTGAGGGAGTGAGCCGATGTCGATGACGATGCGTGTGATTGTCGTGCTGTCGGGTCTGGCGATCGGCCTGGGGGCCGCCTTCGCCCAGGCACCGCAACCCATGGACAGGAAGGGCGCCGCAGTCGCCGACACCTTGCGGCAGTGGGGCATGCTCGGCACCTGGTCGGTCGATTGCGCCCGGCCACCCAGCGCCAACCACATCCACATTCGCTATGTCGAATGGATGGGCGGCAAGGTCATGACGGAACGGGACTACGGTGATCCGAAACGTAACGACAGCAACGAGGTCATCAACGCCACGATCAACGCCGACCGCTCGCTGACCCTGGTGGTCGACTTCCAGTCGCTCGGCGGGCAGATTCGCACCTTCGCACTGATGCGCGATCGGCCGGATCGTATCCGGGCCGTGTGGAATCACGGACCCGATGGCGTCTACACGGTGAAGGATGGCCGCTTCACCGGCAATGGCGCCGAGACGCCGTGGCAATACAAGTGCAGCTGAGGGGAACGGCATGGCCAAGGGCAGGACGGTCACCATCTGGCACAACCCGCGCTGCGGCAAGTCGCGCGAAACCTTGGCTCTGCTGCGCCAGAAGGGCGTCGAGCCCGTCGTGCGCGAGTATCTGAAGGAGCCGCCGTCCAAGAAGGAGGTCGAGACGCTGCTCGATCAGCTCGGCGTCGAGCCGCGTGCGCTGGTGCGCGATGGCGAGGCCGAGTTCAAGGCTTCGGGCAAGAAAGCCGCGACGCTCACCCGCAAGGACGCGGTCGAGCTGATCGTCGCGCACCCGATCCTGCTGCAACGGCCCGTCGTCGTGTCGGACGGCAAGGCGGCGATCGGCCGGCCGCCCGAGGCGATTCTGGCGATCGTGCGAAGCTAGGAAAGATCCATGGTCGCCCGCATCCGTCTGTGGTCGGGCATCGTGCTGTTCGCCTACGTCACGCTGCACCTGCTTAACCACGCTGCGGTGCTCGCCTCGGTGCAGACGGCCGACGCGATCTTGCGGGTGGCTGTCGCGGTCTGGCACAGCCCGCCGGGCACGGCTGTGCTCTACGGGGCCTTTTTCCTGCACGTCGCGCTCACTTTCTGGGCGCTGTTCCGCCGTCGCTCGCTCAGGCTGACGCGGTGGGAATGGGCGCAGCTCGTGCTGGGACTGGCGGTCGTGCCGCTCGGCATGACGCATATTGTCGCCACGCGCGGCGCCCACGAGCTCTTCGACGTCAACGCGAACTATCTCTGGGTGTTCCTGCCGATGGCGCTCGATCCCTGGGCGGCGGCGCGGCAGACCAGCTTCCTGCTGGTCGTCTGGATCCATGGCTGCATCGGCCTGCATTTCTATTGGCGCCTGAAGCCCTGGTACCTTGGTGCGCTGCCTGCGCTCTATGGCGCGGCGCTGGTGATACCGGCGCTGGCCCTGGCCGGCGTCGGTGTCGGTGTCGGCAAGGTCGTCGAGCTGCGCGAGAACGACGAGCGCTTCCGGACGGCGATCGCCACGACCAATCCGCCGACACGCGAGGGGGTCGATCGGATCTATGCGATCTCCGACACGTTCAAGCTCGTCGCCGGTGCGCTGCTGATCGGGGTGTTTGGTGCCCGTCGCGTCAGGTCCTGGGTGGCGCGACGCGGCGGCGAAGTGCGACTGAACTATGCCAGCGGCCGTGCCGTCGTGGCGCATACCGGCCTCACGGTGCTCGACATCAGCCGGCTGAACGGCATCGCGCACGCCTCGGTCTGCGGTGGACGCGGCCGGTGCTCGACCTGTCGCGTGCGCATAGTCGGGCCCGACAGCGCGGCCTTGCCGCCGCCCGATGCGGCCGAGGCACGCGTGTTGTCGCGCTTCGGCGCGCCGGCCAATGTGCGTCTGGCCTGCCAGTTACGGCCGCCACCGGGCGAGTACCGCGTGGCGCCGCTGCTGCCGGCCGGCGCGCAGCCCTCGGATGCGTATTCAGGCACCAAGCTGTCGCTGGGCGGCGAGCGGATGATCGCGGTGATGTTCGTCGATCTACGGGGCTTCACGGCGTTCTCGGAGAAGCGCCTGCCTTACGACGTGGTGTTCATCCTCAACCGCTATTTCCGAGCCGTCGGCCAGGCGATCGAGGATGCCGGCGGCCGCGTCGACAAGTTCATCGGCGACGGCGTCATGGCGCTGTTCGGCCTCGATGTCGATGGCGCGCGCGCGGCGCGCCAATCGCTCGACGCCGCGCGCCGCATCGCGCTGGCCATCGGCGACTTCAACGAGTCGCTGACGGGCGAGATCGACGAGCCGCTGCGCATCGGCATCGGCATCCACGCCGGACCGGCGATCGTCGGCGATCTCGGCCATGGCCGCGCCACGACGCTCACGGCGATCGGCGACACGGTGAACACCGCCAGCCGGCTCGAGGCGCAGAGCAAGGACTTCGCCGCCCAGCTCGTGGTGTCGCAGGATCTGCTCGACCTGGCCGGCGTGAAGCTCGATGTCGGCGAACGCCACGAGGTCGAGGTGCGCGGCCGCGAGGAGCGCCTGCGCGTGCACGTGGTCAAAGAAGCGGCATTGCTGGCCGAGACATAATGGCGTCACGAAGTCGTGTGATGCGGTGTGCCCTGGGGAACAAACGTCCCCGAACAGGGGTACTATGGTGACGACGTCCAACCACGGAGGGACCATGCATCCAACGATCCGTTTCGCCTGCGCCGCCGCCATCACGGCCGCGTTCGCCCTGCCCGCTCTGCCGGCGCTCGCCGCCGGCACGTCCGAGCCCGCCGCGCCGCGCTCCTCGGCGCCGGCCGCCAAGCCGGCCAATCCCGACTTCGCCAACGCCAAGGCGGCGATCGACCGCCAGGACTACGCCGGCGCCATCGCCGCGCTGAACCGGGTGACCCAGGCCGAGCCGCGCAACCCCGAAGCCTGGAACCTGCTGGGCTTCGCCACGCGCAAGTCTGGCAATCCGCGCGGCTCGCTGGCGCACTACCAGAAGGCCATGGAGATCGATCCCAAGCATCTCGGCGCGCACGAGTACATGGGCGAGGCCTACCTGATGCTTGGCGACCTGGCCAACGCCGAGATCCTGCTCAAGCGTCTCGACTCGTTCTGCACCTTCGGCTGCCAGGAGCACCGCATGCTGAAGACCGCGATCGACAACTACAAGAAGGGCCAGAGGCCCAGGAGCTGAAGCGTCCTTCTCCCTCGGGGCCGTCCGCGGCCCCTGACCTTCGCGGGGAGAAAGATTACAGCGTCACGCCGCCATCGACGTGGAGCGTCTGCCCGGTGATGTAGGAAGCGGCGGGCGAGCACAGGAAGGCGATGGCGGCGGCGATGTCCTGGGGCTTGCCGAAGCGGCCGGCGGGGATCATGCGCTCCAGCTCGGTGCGGCGGCCCGTTGTGAGCGCCGAGTGCGCGCCGGGGTCCTTCTCGACGAAGCCCGGCGCCACGCAGTTCACCGTTACGCCATAGGGTGCGATCTGCACCGCGAAGGCGCGCGCCATGGCCTCGATGCCGGCCTTGGCCGCCGCCGTGGCGGGAAAGATCGGCAGGCCGCGACCCATCGCATGGGCGACGAAGGACGACACGGCCACCACCCGGCCATGATTCGCCTTCTCCAGCCAGGGCCGCATCGCGCCCAGCAGGTCAAAGAAGGCGTTCTGCATGCTGGCGATCGAGGCGTCGTAGCCCGGCCGGTCGATCTCGCCGATCGGCCGTCGGTCGGCGAAGCCGGCGTTGCTGACCAGCACGTCGAGCCGGCCGAAACGTTTGCCGACGTCTTCGACCAGACGCGCCGCGGCGTCGGGCTGCGCGAGGTCGCATTGGACCGTCATCGGCACACCGCCCAGGGCCTCGACCGACCGCGCAATGCGCTCGGCGCCTTCCATGTTCTTGCGCGCGTGGATGGCGATGCCGACGCCCGACGCGGCCAGCGCCGCGCAAGTCGCGGCGCCGATGCCGGAGGATGCGCCGGTGACGAGGATGGCGCGGGTGACCGTGGTCATGCTGAACCTCCGAGGCTCATTCGCGATGATAGGGATGGCCGGCGAGAATCTGCTGCGCGCGGTAGATCTGCTCGGCCAGCATGGCGCGCGCCAGCAGATGCGGCCAGGTCATGGCGCCGAAGGACAGCGTGAGCGCGCAGTCCTTCAGCGATGCCTCAGTATGACCATCCGCGCCGCCGATCAGGAAGGCGAGATCCGAGACGCCATCGTCGCGCCATTTGCCCAGGCGCTTGGCGAAGCCGGTGCTGTCGAGAACCTTGCCGCGCCGATCCAGCGCCACCAGGGTCGCGCCCGAAGGGCAGGCGGCGCGCAGCAGCTCACCTTCACGCGCCATCAGCTCGGGCGGCGATAAACGGCGGCGCTCCTCGACTTCGCGCAGGGTAAGCGGCCAGGTGGTGCGCCGCGCGTACTGCTCGTACAGATCGCGCTCGGGTCCCGGCCGCGCGCGGCCGACGGCGGCGATGGTGAGACGGATCAGGCGGCGTCCTCGGCGGCGGCGGCCTTCTTGCGCTTGCGCTTCGGCTTGGCGTCCGCCGCGTCGTCGGGGAAAGACCACATGCGCTCGAGCTGGTAGAGCTCGCGGATCTCCGGGCGGAAGACGTGCACGATCACGTCGCCGGCGTCGACCAGCACCCAGTCGCCCACCGACTTGCCTTCGCTCGAGGCGCGGTGCCCGGCTTCTTTCAGCTTCTCCAGCAGGTGATCGGCCATGGCGGCCACCTGGCGCGTCGAGCGGCCGCTGGCGATCACCATCCAGTCGGCCATCGCCGTCCGTCCGGCGATGTCGAGCGCCACGATGTTCTCGGCTTTGTCGTCGTCGAGCGACGCCACGATCAGGTCCTTCAGCGTGTTGGACTGGGCCTTGGCCGGCTTGGGGCGGGTCGGAATGGCGATCTCCGGGTCAGGTCTTGTGGTTGCGTATCGCGGTGGCCGAGAGCGGGTTCAGCCGTGTGTAGAGAAACGTCCAGGCCGGCGCCGCGCGATCGGACAGGGATCGGCTCGCCTCGGGCGCGAGCCGGGCCTTAGCATACCGGCGCGCCGGCGCGCCGGAAAGCGCCGCCGGCGCGAAGCCCGGGCGGTCGATCACGGCGATGGGGATGGATTCGACCAGCGCCGCCCAGCCCTTCCAGCGCGGCAACTGCCGCAGATTGTCGGCGCCCATCAGCCAGACGAAGCGCGCTTTGGGGTGATGCTGGAAGAGCGCGCGCACCGTGTCGATGGTGTAGCGCGTACCCAGCACGCGTTCGAGATCGGTGACGCGCAGCCGCTTGTGCGGCGCGGCGATCGCGCGCGCGCCGGCCAGGCGCCGCTCCAGGCTCGCCATGCCGTCCGCCGCCTTGAGCGGATTCTGCGGCGACACCAGCCACCACACCTCGTCGAGGTCCAACCGCTTGAGCGCCTCCAGCGAGACATGCAGATGCCCCGCATGCGCCGGATTGAACGACCCGCCGAGCAGCCCGATACGCCGGTCGGTGAGGCGGGGCGTGGCGCGGGTCACGCGTCTGGCTCCCTCTCCCCGCGAGCGGGGAGAGGGTTCAGGTGAGGGGCTGCCTGAGGTTGCGCAGGATGGCCGTGCGCCACTTGCGTCAGCCCCTCACCCCGACCCTCTCCCCGCGGGCGGGGAGAGGGAGGAAGATGGAGTCGTGTTGCGGCACGCCAGGTCTTCGAGCTTGAACGGCTCGCCTTCGGGCAGCTTGATGCCGCAGAAGCGGAACTCGGCGACGAAGACGCCGTCGACATGGATCTCGAAGCGCCATTCGCCCGGCGGGTCGGCGTCGTTGACGCACCAGCTGTGGCTCAGCTTGCCGCCGACCACCGGCATGCGCCGCCTCATGATAGTCGAGTCGGAGTTCGGACCGATCACGATATCGCTGCCCGTGAAGCGCGTCGGGCCGGGCGCGAATTGCTTCTCCACCATCTCGACCACGCGATCGGGCCCGCGCAGCACCACGACCCAGCCGAAGCACGAGCGGATTGGCCACAGCGGCACGACGTTGGTCTCGACCGGCCCGTTGGTGCGGCCCGGCCCGGAGTCGATGCGCACAAAGGGGTAACCGCGCGCCGGCTTGCGGTCGGCTGGCGTCGCCAGCGCCGACAGGGCGGCGACGCAGAGCGCGGCGGTGATTGCGGCTCGCAGAACGGCGCGCATCGTTACGGCCGCACCGTGCCGGCGCCGCGCACGATGTTCTTGTAGGTCGTCAACTCGACCAGCCCGACCGGGCCGCGTGCGTGCAGGCGGTCGGTGGAGATGCCGATCTCGGCGCCCAGCCCGAACTCGAAGCCGTCGGCGAACTGCGTCGAGGCGTTGTGCATGACGATGGCGCTGTCGACATCGGCGAGGAAGCGCTCGGCGGTGGCCGCATTGTTCGTGACGATCGACTCGGTGTGGCCCGAGCCATAAGTCGCGATGTGCCTCGCCGCGCCCGCGACGCCGTCGACCGCCGCGACGGAGATGACCGGCGCGAGGTACTCGGTGCGCCAATCCTGCTCGGTGGCCTCGCCGATTCGATTGTCGAGCCGGCGCACCTCGGGATCGCCGCGCACCTCGCAGCCCAGCTCGATCAGCCGATCGATCACCGGCCTTGCGTGCGTGGCGAGCGCCGCGCGGTCGATCAGCAAGGTCTCGGCCGCGCCGCAGACGCCGACGCGGCGCATCTTGGCGTTGGCCACGACGTCGCGCGCCATGGCGATATCGGCGTCGCGATCGACATAGACGTGGCACAGCCCGTCGAAATGCTTGAGCACCGGCACGCGGCTTTCCGCCATCACGCGCTCGATCAACGGCTTGCCGCCGCGTGGCACGATCAGGTTGAGATGCTCCGTCGCGCGCAGCATCTCGCCCACGGCGGCGCGGTCGGTGGTCGGCACCAGCTGCACGCAATCCTCGGGCAGGCCGGCCTTGACCAGGCCGCGACGCAGGCACGACACGATCGCGCGCGAGGAATGCAGGCTCTCGGAGCCGCCGCGCAGGATCACGGCGTTACCGGATTTCAGGCAGAGCGCACCGGCGTCGGCGGTGACGTTGGGGCGTGATTCGTAGATCACGCCGATGCAGCCGATCGGCACGCGCACGCGCGCGATCTTCAGCCCGTTGGGCCGCGACCATTCCTCGATCGTCTGGCCCACGGGATCGGGCAGGGCGACGATGTCGTCGAGCCCGCGCGCCATCGCCTCGACGCGCGAGAGGTTGAGCTCCAGCCGGTCGAGCAGGGCCGCCGTCAGGCCGCGCTCGCGCGCCGAGGCCATGTCCTTGGCATTGGCGTCGAGGATCGCCGCGGCGTCGGCGCGGATCAGCCGCGCCGCCTCGACCAGGGCTGCGTTCTTGGCCGCGCTCGACGCCACGCGCAGCGAAGCCGCCGCGCTGCGGGCGCGCGCGCCCATATCGCGCACGAGTGCGACGACATCTGTCTCGGTGGCCTTGGCCTGGACGTTCATGCCCATTGTCCCTCTGGCGGACTTATATTGTGCGCCGACATCAGGGACAAGTTGCCGGTCCGCATAGTCGCGGCTTCGACCAGAATGAGCCCGCCAAACCGGGAGACGGTCGCGTCGGACTCCCTCTCCCCGCAGGCGGGGAGAGGGAGGAAAATCTGATCGAGGAGAGCATCCGCCATGGTGTCGTATTCGTTCCAGCAGGTCGACGTCTTCACCGGTGTCGGCCTGAAGGGCAATCCCTTGGCGGTCGTCATCGGCGCCGATGGGCTCTCCGATGCCACGATGGCGGCGTTCGCCAACTGGACCAATCTCAGCGAGACCACGTTACTGCTGAAGCCGACCGAACCCAGCGCCGACTATCGCGTGCGCATCTTCACGCCCGAGCGCGAGCTGCCCTTCGCCGGCCATCCGACCCTGGGCAGTTGCCAGGTGTGGCTGAGCGTCGGCAACACGCCCAAGAGCGGCCACGTCGTGCAGGAATGCGCCGCCGGCCTGATCCGCATCAAACGCGACGGCGATCGCCTCGCTTTCGCGGCACCATCGCTGCGTCGCGCGGGCGATGTCGAGGAGGCGACGCTGGTTCGACTCGCCCGGGGCCTGGGCATTGAGCGCGCGGCGATCAAGGCGTCGCAGTGGTGCGACAACGGGCCGGGATGGCTCGGCGTCATGCTGGAGAGTCGCGCCGCCGTGCTGGCGCTGCGGCCGAACCATGCGGCGCTGGCGGACCTGAAGCCGGGCGTGGTCGGTCCATGGGATCCAGCGACGGACGGGACCGACGTGCAGTTCGAGGTCCGGGCCTTCGTGCCCAGCCGCTCCACCGAAGATCCGGTGACCGGCAGCCTCAACGCCGGCCTCGCCCAGTGGCTGATCGGCGCCGGCCTGGCGCCGCCGCGTTACGTCGCGAGCCAGGGCACCGCGCTGGGCCGTGCGGGGCGGGTGCATGTCGAGCGCGCGGGTGACGACATCTGGATCGGTGGTCGCACCGTCACCTGTATCGAAGGTCGCGTGACACTCTGACTGGGACCGCCGGCGATCCCAAAGACTATGCCGTCGTCGTCAGCGACTCCGGCGACGCGCCCACCGGGCGGCGCAGGCACGCGACGTGGTGGCCCGGCGCGACCTCGATCAGCGGCGGCACCTCGACCTTGCACTTGGGCAGCGCGTAGGGGCAGCGGGTGTGGAAGTGGCAGCCCGGCGGCGGCTTGGCCGGGCTGGGCACGTCGCCCTGCACGATGACGCGCCGTGCCTTCTTCTTCGACGGATCGGGCACCGGCGCGGCCGAGAGCAGCGCCTCGGTGTAGGGATGCATCGGCAGCGAGAACAAGGTGCGCTTGTCGGTCAGCTCGACGATGCGGCCGAGATACATCACGGCGATGCGATGGCTGATGTGGCGCATCACCGCCAGGTCGTGGCTGATGAACAGGTAGGCGAGCTTGTACTCGTCCTGCAGGTCGATCATCAGGTTCAGCACCTGCGCCTGCACCGACACGTCGAGCGCCGAGACCGGCTCGTCGGCGACGATCACGTCGGGATTCACCGCGAGCGCCTTGGCGATGCCCAGGCGCTGGCGCTGGCCGCCGGAGAATTCGTGCGTGAAGCGGTTCATCGCGTCGGGCCGCATGCCGACGCGCTGGAGCAGCTTGGCGACGAGCTCGTCCTTCTCCTTGCCGGAGGCGATGCCGAAATTCTCCAGCGGCTCGCCGACGATGGTGCCGACCTTCAGGCGCGGGTTCATCGAGGAGTAGGGGTCCTGGAACACCGTCTGGATGCGGCGGCGGTGATGCCACATGCGGCCGGGCGAGAGCGTGGTGACGTCCTCGCCGTCGAGCAGGATCCGCCCCGCCGTCGGCTCGATCAGCTTGAGCACGGTCTTGCCCACCGTCGACTTGCCGCAGCCGGATTCGCCCACGAGGCCCAGGGTCTCGCCGCGACGGATGGCGAAGCTCACGCCGTCGACCGCCTTCACCGCGCCGGTGCGCCGCTGCAAGAGGCCGCTATGGATGGGGAAGTGCTTGACCAGATCGCGCACCTCCAGGCTGGGGGCGTCGCTCATGCCGCCACCGTCTGCACGCGGGCCACTTCCCAGCAGGCGGCGAGGTGGCCCTTGCCGTGATCTTCCAGCGGTGGCGCCTCGACGCGGCAGCGTTCGGTGGCGAAGTCGCAGCGCGGCGCGAAGGCGCAACCCATGATCGGCTTGTCGAGTCGGGGCACCATGCCCGGGATTTCCTTCAGCCTGGGCCGGCGGCCGGCGGTCTCGGCGTCGATGTCGAGCCGCGGGATCGCACGCATCAGGCCGTGCGTGTAGGGATGCAGCGGGCGGGCGAACAGCTCCCCGACCGGCGCTTCCTCGACCTTGCGGCCGGCGTACATGACGACGACGCGCTGCGTCGTCTCGGCCACGACGCCCAGATCGTGCGTGATCATGATGATCGCGGTGCCGAGCTTCTCCTTGAGCTCCAGCATCAGATCGAGGATCTGCGCCTGGATGGTGACGTCGAGCGCCGTGGTCGGCTCGTCGGCGATCAGCACGCGCGGATCGCAGGAGAGCGCGATGGCGATCATCACGCGCTGGCGCATGCCGCCGGAGAGCTGGTGCGGATACTCGTCGAGGCGCCGCTGGGAATCGGCGATGCCCACGAGATCGAGCATCTCCTTGGCCCGCTCGCGCGCCTGCCGCTTGTCGATGCCGGTGTGGCGCCAGACGTTCTCGGCGATCTGCGTGCCCACGGTCAGCACCGGGTTCAGGCTGGTCATCGGCTCCTGGAAGATCATCGAGATGCTCTTGCCGCGGATCTCGCGCATCTGCTCTTCACTGAGCCGCGTGAGCTCGCGTCCCTCGAACTCGACGACGGAGCCAGGGGTGATGCGCGCCGTCTCGGGCGGGATCAGCCGCATGATGGAGAGCGCCGTCACCGACTTGCCGCAGCCCGATTCGCCGACGATGCCCAGGGTTTCGCCGGCGGCGAGGTCGAAGGACACGCCGTCGACGGCGCGGGTGACGCCGTCGCGCGTATGGAAATGCGTGGCGAGGTCGCGGACCGAGAGGATGCTCACATGCGCCTCGCCAGCCGCGGATCGAGCCGGTCGCGCAGGCCGTCGCCGAGCAGGTTCACCGCCAGCACGGTGAGCGCCAGAAAGGCGCCGGGGATGAAGATGCACCACGGCGCGCGCAGGAAGAAGCTGCGGCCCTGGGCGATGATGTTGCCCCAGCTCGGGATCTCCAGCGGCACGCCGGCGCCGAGGAAGGAGAGCCCCGCTTCGATCAGCATGCCCGCGGCGCAGATGAAGGTGGCCTGCACGATCAGCGGCGCCAAGGTGTTGGGCAGGATATGGCGCACCAGCAGCTTGAAGCCCTTGGTGCCGCCGGCGATGGCGCTTTCGATATAGGGCTGGGCGCGGATGCTGAGCACCACGGAGCGCACCACGCGCACCACGCGCGGCACTTCGGGAATGACGATGGCGACGATGACGATGCCCAGGCCCGGCCGCGTCAAGGTGATCAGCGCGATCGCCAGCAGGATCGAGGGGATGGCCATGATGCCGTCCATGATCCGCATGACGATGGCGTCGACGCGGCGGAAATAGCCGCAGAGGATGCCCAGGGCCAGGCCGATCACGGCCGAGATCGCCGCCACGGTGATGCCGACAATCAGCGAGACGCGTGCGCCGTGCAGGGTGCGGGCGAAGTTGTCGCGGCCGAACTGGTCGGTGCCGAACCAGAACTTCTCCGATGGCGGGCGCAGGCGGTTGATGGTGTTCTGCTTCAGCGGATCGGGGCTGATCCAGGGCGCGAGGATCGCCAGGCTGACCAGGATCGTCAGCAGCAGGGCGCCGGCGAAGATCGTCGGATTGCGCCGGATCGGCGTCCAGATGCGCTGCGCTAGCGACCGCGGCGCCTCGTCTGTGCCGGACGCCAGCGCGGTGTCGGAGGGAACGGCGACCATGCTCAGTACCGGATGCGCGGATCGAGGAAGGCGTAGGAGATGTCGATCATCAGGTTGACCAGCACCTTGGCGGCGGCGAAAACCATGATCAGGCCCTGCACGATCGGGTAGTCGTGCTTGAGCACGGCGTCGACCGTGAGGCGGCCCAGCCCGGGGATGTTGAACACGGTCTCGGTGATCACCACGCCGGAGATCAAGAGCGCGATGCCGATGCCGATCACGGTGACGATCGGCACGGCGGCGTTCTTCAGGGCGTGCAGCAACAGCACGCGCTTGGTGGCCAGCCCCTTGGAATTGGCGGTGCGGATATAGTCCTGCGACAGCACCTCGAGCATCGAGGCCCGCGTGATGCGCGCGATCAGCGCCATGTAGGTCACGCCGAGCGCGATCGAGGGCAGGATGAGGCCTTCGACGAAGGGCCAGAAACCCTGGCCGATCGGCCGGTAGCCCTGCACCGGCAGGAGCTGCAGCTTCACCGCGAAGATCCAGATCAGGATATAGGCGGCGAGGAAACCGGGAATGGCGAAGCCGAGCACGGCGAAGACCATCACCGCGCGGTCGGCCAACTTGCGCGCCTGCCAGGCGGCGATGACGCCCACCGGGATCGCCAGCGACACGGCGACGAACAGCGTGGAGAGCGTCAGCGCCAGGGTAGGCTCGACGCGCTGGGCGATCAGGCGGGTCACCGGCAGGTCGGAGAAGATCGAGACGCCGAGATCGCCCTGCGCGAGGCGCCAGATCCACAGGCCGAACTGCTCGTGGATCGGCAGGTTCAGCCCGAGCTTGGCGCGCACCGCCTCGAGATCGGCGGCGGTGGCGTCGTCGCCGGCGATGATCGCCGCCGGATCGCCCGGCGCGAGGCGCAGCAGGAAGAAGACGAAAACGGTCACGACCGCCATGACCGGCAGGGTCGCGAACAGTCGGCGGATGATGTACGCGGTCATCGACGCTCTTCTACCTTCCCCCGGAGGGGGAAGGTATCGGACTCTTCATCGCCCTACTTCTTCCGGATACCCCAGAGCACCGTGAGGCCGGTGTTGGGCACGATGCCCTCGAGGCGGTCGGCGCGATAGGCCAGCGGCGTGCTCCACTGGCCGAAGGGGATGTAGACGACCTGCTCGATAGCGCGCGTCTGCAGCTCCCTGGCGATCTTCTTCTTCTCCTCGTCGGTCTGCGCGAAGGCGTAGGCGTTGCGCAGCTCCTCGATCTTGGCGTCGCACGGCCAGCCGAACAGGCCCTTGTCGCAGGCCGCGCCGATCCAGGTGTGCAGCACCGGGTTGGCCGAGCCGACGCCGCCGGTCGTGGTGATGAAGATGTTCCAGCCGCCCTGCGCCGGCGGCTCCTTCTTGGCGCGCCGCGACACGACGGAGCCCCAGTCCATCGACTGCACATCGAGGTTGATGCCGGCCTCACGCATCGCCTGGATCAGCACCTGGGTGGCCGGCGTGATGGTGTTGTGGTCGGTGGTGGCGAGGATGGTGATCGGCTCGCCCTTGTAGCCGGCCTCCTTGAGCAGCTGCAGCGCCTTCTTCGGATTGTAGTCCTTGAGCATGGCGCTGCCGCCGTCATTGGCCAGCGGCGAGCCGCAGGTGATCAGGCCGTGGCAGACCCGGTAGTACTCGGCGTCGCCGACGATAGCGCGCAGGAAGTCCTCCTGGTTGATCAGGTGGTACATCGCCTGGCGCGCCTTGACGTTGTCGAACGGCGGATGCAGGTGGTTGAGCCGGATCATGCCGTGCGTGCCGTCGAGGTCGCCGGTCTTCATCAGCTTCACGCCGCGGGCCTTGGCCAGGATGGGCAGGAAGTCGATGCCGGGGTTCTCGTAGAAATCGACCTCGCCGTTGATCAGCGCCGACATCGCGGTCTGCGAATCGGCGATCCAGATCAGCTCGATACGATCGACGCCGGCGATCTTGCTGCCGGCGAAGGACGAGGGCGGCTCGTTGCCCGGCCGCGGCACGTAGTGCGGGTTCTTGACGTAGACCGCCTTGCTGCCCGGCACCCACTGGTCCTTGAGCATCATGAAGGGGCCCGAGCCGATCGACTCCTTGACCTGGGTGTTGTGGTCGGTCTGCGCCTCCTTCTCGCGCATGATCACGGCGACCGAGGAGTTGGTCTTGCCCAGCGACTCCAGCACCATGCCGTAGGGCTGCTTGAGCATCATCTTGAAGGTCTTGTCGTCGACCGCTTCCATCTTGTCGACGAAGGAGAACAGGCGGATGCCGACGCCGTCCTTCTTGCCCCAGCGCTGCAGCGAGGCGATGGCGTCCTTGCTGGTCACCGCCGAGCCGTCGCTGAACTTCAGCCCGTCGCGCAGGGTGAAGGTGTAGGTCAGCTTGTCGGCGCTGATCTCGTACTTCCCGACCATCTGCGGCTTGGGCACCATGTTGACGTCGTTGCCGAACAGGGTGTCGTAGACGAGCATGCCGTGGATGTTGGCGATGGTCTGGGTCGTCCAGATCGGGTCGATGACGCGCACGTCGGCGTGCAGCACCGCCTTCAGCACTTTTTCCTGGGCCAGGGCAGCGCCCGGTGGCGCGGCCAGCGCGAGCGCGGCGGCGGCCAGGGCGGCCCGCGCGATGCGCGAGGTGAAATTCGTCGTCATGATCCACTCCCCAACACGGGCGGCACACCGTCGTGCCGGCCGCATGCGGGGGCAGTATGGCGAGCCTTCGGGGGCGCTGTCCATCGACACCGCCGCGCGAAAGCCTCGCAAACGGCGTGCCGGGTTGCGGCCCAAACGGCCTACTCCATCGCCAGGTCGTCGCGGTGGATCAGCTCATCGGCGCCGCGCCAGCCCAGCGCCGTTTCGATCTCCGCGCTCTTGCGGCCGGCGATGCGCCGCGCGTCCTCGGCGGCGTAGGCCACCAGCCCGCGTGCGAGCGTGCGGCCGGCGCGGTCCTGGACCAGCACCGCGGCGCCGGCGGCGAAGTCGCCGTCGACCGCGACCACGCCGGCGGGCAGCAGGCTCTTGCCGGCGTTCAACGCTTTGGCCGCGCCATCGTCGACGGTGAGCGTGCCGGCGGGCTTCAAGGTGCCGCCGATCCAGCGCTTGCGCGCGGTCTGCGGCGTGGCGGCGGGCAGGAACCAGGTGCAGCGGGCCTGGCCGTCGAGCAGGGCGGCGAGCGGGTGGAGCCTGCCGCCATCGACGATGGCCATGCGACAGCCGGCGGCCATGGCGATGCGCGCGGCCATCAGCTTGGTCACCATGCCGCCATTGCTGAGCTCGTTCTGAGCCACGCCGGCCATTGCCTCGATCTGTGGCGTGATGCGGCGCACCTCGGGAATGAACTCGGCCTTGGGATCGCGGCGCGGATCGGCGCTGTAGAGCCCGTCGATGTCGGAGAACAGCACCAGCGTGTCGGCGCTGGTCATCTCCGCCACGCGCGCGGCCAGGCGATCGTTGTCGCCGAAGCGGATCTCGGCGGTGGCCACCGTGTCGTTCTCGTTGATCACGGGCACGGCGCGCTGCTCGAGCAGCACCACGGTGGTCTGCCGTGCGTTGAGGTACCGCTCGCGCGCCTCGCTGTCCTCGAGCGTCAGCAGCAACTGCCCGGCGACGATGTCGTGACGCGCGAGCGTCTGCTGCCAGGCTTGCGCCAGGCCGATCTGGCCCACGGCGGCGGCGGCCTGCTTCTGCTCCAGACGCAGCGCGCCGCGCGGCAATCCCAATCGCGCGCGTCCCAACCGGATCGCACCCGACGAGACGACGACGACCTCCGCGCCCGCGCCGCGCAGGCGCGCGATGTCGTCGGCCAGGGCGTCGAGCCAGTCCTTGCGCACCGCGCCGCTGCCCTCGTCGACGATCAACGACGAGCCGATCTTCAGCACCACGCGCTTGGCGCCGGCCAGCCGCTTGTCGCCGGCGCGCGGGGTCATGACACGCCCCTAACTTCCCCCGCCAGCGGGGGAAGGTATGAGGGCAGGAGCCTCATGCCGCGAGCTTCTTGCGCGAGGCGATCGCGAGCTTGCGAAGCGTGCGCAGGACCTCGGGTATGCCCATGCCTGTGGCGCCGGAGATCGTCAGCACGGTCTTGCGTGAAACGCGCGCCAGCGCCGCGCACTTGGTCTCGATCTCCTCGGGCGTGAGCGCGTCGATCTTGTTGAGTGCCACGATCTCCTTCTTGCGCGCGAGGTTGCCGCCATAGGCGCGCAGCTCGGCGCGTACCGTGCGATAGGCGGCGGCGACATCGTCCTGCGTGCCGTCGACGAGATGCAGCAGCGCGGCGCAGCGCTCGATATGGCCGAGGAAGCGCGTGCCCAGCCCGGCGCCCTCGCTGGCGCCCTCGATCAGGCCGGGGATGTCGGCGAGCACGAACTCGCCGTCGTCGCTCTGCACCACGCCGAGATTGGGATGCAGGGTGGTGAAGGGATAGTCGGCGATCTTGGGTTTGGCGCGGGTGACGGCGGCGAGGAAGGTGCTCTTGCCGGCGTTGGGCAGGCCGATCAGCCCGGCATCGGCGATCAACTTCAGCCGCAGCCAGACCCACATCTCCTGCGATTCGCCGCCCGGACCGGCGCGCGTCGGCGCGCGGTTGATCGAGGATTTGTAGCGCGTGTTGCCCGCGCCGCCGGCGCCGCCCTCGAGCAGCACGACCCGTTGGCCGATCTCGGTCAGATCGGCCAGCACCGTCTCCTTGTCCTCGCTCAGCACCTGCGTGCCGCGCGGCAGGCGCAGCACGAGATCGGGCGCGTTGGCGCCGGTGCGGTTCTGGCCCATGCCGTGCTGGCCGCGCTCGGCCTTGAAGTGCTGGGCGTAGCGGTAGTCGATCAGCGTGTTCAGCCCGTCGACGCACTCAGCGACCACGTCGCCGCCGCGCCCGCCGTCGCCGCCATCGGGGCCGCCGTACTCGATGAACTTCTCGCGCCGGAAGCCGACGCAGCCCGGCCCGCCCGCACCGGAGCGGATGAAGACCTTGGCTTCGTCGAGGAATTTCATCGCGGGGTTGGTCCACTTGCTCCTGTCATCCCGGGCGCAGCGAAGGATGACAGTCAAAACGAAAGAAGGGGAACGTCACCGTTCCCCTCCGCATGCGTACTGGATCGGGGAACGCCTATTCGGCGGCCACCGGCAGCGGCTGGACGCTGACGAACACCTTGCCGCCCTTGCGGGTGACGAACTTCACCGTGCCGTCGGTGGTGGCGAAGAGCGTGTGGTCGCGGCCGACGCCGACATTGGCGCCGGCGGCCATCTTGGTGCCGCGCTGGCGCACCAGCACGTTGCCCGACAGCACGGCTTGGCCGCCGAAGCGCTTGACGCCGAGCCGCTTGCTCTCGCTGTCGCGGCCGTTGCGGGATGAACCGCCTGCTTTATGGTGAGCCATACCTTCTACTCCCGCCGTCGCTCAGGCGACGATGCTGTCGATGCGCAGCTGGGTCATCTCCTGGCGATGACCGTTCTTGCGGCGCGAATTCTTGCGCCGGCGCTTCTTGAACACCAGCACGGTATCGTTGCGCTTGTGGCCGACGATCGAGGCTGTGACCTTGGCCCCGGCGACCGTCGGCGCGCCGATCTTCAGGCCGCCGCCGGCATCGATCGCCAGGATATCGGTCAGCTCGACCGAGGCGCCGACCTCGCCGGCCAGGCTGTCAACCGAAACGACCTCGTTGGCGGCGACGCGGTATTGCTTGCCGCCGGTGCGAATCACCGCATACATCGAAACACCCTGGGCCGAAAAAACGCGGAGGACGCACCGCCGGCCCGCCCTCTGTCAAGGCGGTGCAATATACTGACGGCGCGCCCCGAGTCAACGCGAACCGCAGGCGGCGGAAGCGACCGATTTTACAAAGACTTACGGCCATGGTACGGGCGTCACCAGGGGCCTGGCAGCCGTTGGCGGTGGCGGAACTCCGGCATTGCCCGCCCCCGGAGCCATCGCTATACAGGCGCCCGCGCCGGGCGACCTACGGCGCGCCCCGCCTGTCGGGGTTGCGGAGAGGTGCCAGAGTGGTCGATCGGGGCGGTCTCGAAAACCGTTGTGCGCGCGAGCGTACCGTGGGTTCGAATCCCACCCTCTCCGCCAACTTCTATCGCGACAACGCTCTCCGCCGCCGGGCGGCACCGACGAAAACCCCCGGTATCCGCGCGGTTCACGCACCAAAGCTGTTGACCGAGTGAACCGCGCCGGAGCCGAAATTCGTCTCTCTCCGGCCCGTTTTCTCCAAACCTCATGA
>VGCZ01000026.1 GCA_016869975.1 Alphaproteobacteria bacterium | reverse complement strand
CCGACCTTTGTGATGAAATCCGCACCACACAAACGGGCTATTGGGTCGAGCAAAGATATGAAGCCGCCCGTCAAATCGCGTCAGTTTTTTGAGACCCGAAGCTTCCGCCATAGAGACAAAGTAGCACACTTGTACTGTGTAGTGTGTGTGTAGTGTTGATGATAAGCAAAAATATGAATGATTACAATGTGTTAGTGTAGTTTAGAGCTACGTTTTAAGTCCGTTGCGTCTACCAATTCCGCCAAGCCCCGGCCGCGCCTTGGTAGCACATCCGGGCGTCGGGCCTCAGCTTCTCAGGTGGCAGGATACCCAGTGCCCCTGCCCCGTCTGCTTGAGCTCCGGGACGTCCTTGGCGCAGCGCGCTTCCGCGATCGGGCAGCGCGTGTGGAAGTGGCAGCCCGGCGGCGGGCGGATCGGGTTGGGCACGTCGCCCTGCAGCACGATGCGCTTGCGCTTGGCCTTGGGATCGGGAATCGGCACCGCCGAGAGCAGCGCCTCGGTGTAGGGGTGCCTGGGGTTGGCGTAGAGGTCCTTGGCCGTGGCGATCTCGACCACGCGGCCCAGATACATCACCGCGACGCGGTCGCTGATGTGCTCGACCACGCTCAGATCATGGGCGATGAACAGGTAGGTGAGGCCGAACTTCTCCTGCAGGTCCTCGAGCAGATTGATCACCTGCGCCTGAACCGACACGTCGAGCGCCGAGACCGGCTCGTCGCAGACGATCAGCTTGGGCTCGACCGCGAGCGCGCGGGCGATGCCGATGCGCTGGCGCTGGCCGCCGGAGAATTCGTGCGGAAAGCGGTGCATGTATTCCGGGCGCAGGCCCACGGTCTCCAGCAGCTCGACGACGCGATCCTCGATCTCCTTGTTGTTCTTCGCGAGCTTATGGATCTGCAGCGCCTCGCCGATGATACCGCCCACCGTCAGGCGCGGGTTGAGCGAGGCGTAGGGGTCCTGGAAGATGATCTGCATGTCGCGGCGCAGCGCGCGCAGCTGCTCGCCGCCCATCTGCCGCACGTCCTGGCCCTGGAACCAGATCTCGCCCGAGGTGGGCTCGATCAGCCTGAGGATGCAGCGCCCCGTCGTCGACTTGCCGCAGCCCGATTCGCCGACGACACCCAAGGTCTCGCCCTGCGCCACCTCGAGGCTGACGCCATCGACGGCATGAACGTGGTCGACGATGCGCGACAGCACGCCGCCGCGCACGGCGAAGTACTTCTTGAGGTCCTTGACCTTCAGCAGGGGCTCGCCGCTCATGCCGCGATACTCCCGCCGCCAATCCCCTGGCCTTCGTAGATGATACAGGCCACCCGATGGCCGGGCGCCACCTCGATCAGCGGCGGCTGGCCTTCGAGGCATTGCGGCTTCGCGAACTTGCAGCGCGCGGCGAAACGGCAGCCCGTCGGCGGGTTGAGCAGGCTGGGCACGGTGCCGGGAATCTGCTCCAGCCGCTCGTGCCCGCGCTGGCTGGAATCGACGCGCGGAATCGAGCGGATCAGGCCTTGCGTATAGGGATGGCGAGGGTTCTCGAACAGCGCCTCGACCGGCGCCTCCTCGGCCACCTTGCCGGCGTACATCACCACCACGCGCTGCGCCGTCTCGGCGACCACGCCCATGGCGTGGGTGATCAGCATGATCGACATGCCGAAGCGCGCCTTCATGTCGGCCAGCAGCTCAAGGATCTGCGCCTGGATGGTGACGTCGAGCGCCGTGGTCGGCTCGTCGGCGATCAGCAGCTTGGGCTTGCAGGCCAGCGCCATGGCGATCATCACGCGCTGGCGCATGCCGCCGGAGAACTGGTGCGGGTAGTCGTTGACGCGACGCTGGGGGTTGGGAATCTGCACCAGGCGCAGCATCTCGACCGCGCCCTCCATCGCCGCCTTGCGCGGCAGCTTCTCGTGCAGGCGCAGCGATTCGGCGATCTGGTCGCCCACGGTGTAGACCGGGTTCAGCGAGGTCATCGGCTCCTGGAAGATCATGCCGATCTCGCGGGCGCGGATCTTGTCCATCTCCTGCGTGTCGAGCGGCACCAGGTCGCGACCCTGCCACAGCACCTGACCCTCGACGATGCGGCCCGGCGGCATGTCGATCAGCTTCAGCACCGTGCGCGCCGTGACCGTCTTGCCGCAACCCGACTCGCCGACCACGGCGAGCGTCTCGCCACGCTGGATGTGCAGGCTGATGCCATCGACCGCGCGCACCATGCCGTCCTCGGTGGCGAACCAGGTCTTGAGCCCGCGAATGTCGAGAAGGGGCGCTTCCGTCCCGGCCGCGCCCGTGTCGCTCGCCAACGGCATGTTCATCCAATCACCCGACGCGGATCGAGGGCGTCGCGCAGGCCGTCGCCGATGAAATTGATGGTGAGCACGGCGAGGAAGATCGCGGCGCCGGGGAACAGCGCCCAATGCGGCGCGATGTCGAGATAGTCCTTGGCGTCGAACAGCACGCGACCCCAGGTCGGGATGTCGGGCGGGAAGCCAAGGCCAAGGAAGGAGAGCGTCGATTCGGCAAGGATGGCAGCGGCGACGTCGATCGTGCCGGCGACGATCACCGGGCCCAGCGCGTTGGGCAGGATGTGGCGCACGACCAGGCGCGAGCGCGACGCGCCCAGCGCACGCGCCGCCTCGACGAACTCCTTCTCGCGCAGCGACAGGAACTGCGCGCGCACCAGCCGTGCCACCGGCATCCAGCGCAGCCCGCCGATGATCAGGATGATGAGCAGGAAGGTGCCGCCTTCGGCCCCCATGACGCCCTTTAGCTTGTCGCGGAACAGGTAGATCACCAGCAACAGCAGCGGCAGCTGCGGCAGCGAGAGGAACAGGTCGGTGAGCCACATCAGCGCCGCGTCGACCCGGCCGCTCGCCATGCCGGCGATGGCGCCGACCAGCACGCCGACCGAGACGGCGACGACCATCGCCGCCAGGCCGACGGCGAGCGAAATGCGACCGCCATAGAGCAGGCGCGCCAGCAGATCCTGGCCAAGATCGTCGGTGCCCAGCGGATGCTTGAGCGAGGGGCCCTGCAACTTGGCGGCGAAGTCGATCTCGTTGATCGGCACCCGCCAGATCAGCGGGCCGAGCAGGATCGCCAAGATCAACGTCGCCAGCACACCGAGGCTGACGACAGCGAGCCGGTGGCGCCGGAAGCGACGCCAAGCGTCGGCCGCCGGCGAAAATCGCGGCGTGGAACGCGCCGCGGCGACGGGCGCCGGCGTCTCAGCGGAAAGCGATGCGGGGGTCGAGCCAGCCATAGAGGATGTCTGCGATAAGGTTGAAGAGGATGACGAGGCAGGCGAACACGAAGGTGACACCCATGACCACCGGGGTGTCATTGGACAACATGGCCGAGATCAGCAACGAGCCGATGCCGGGCACGCGGAAAATCTGCTCGGTGACGATGGCGCCGCCGAAGACGATGGGCATCTGCAGCGCCACCAGCGTGACCACGGGGATCAGCGCGTTACGCACGACATGCTTGGTGATCACCTTGCGCTCGCCGATGCCCTTGGACCGGGCGGTGGTGACGTAGTCGAGCTTGATCACGTCGAGTACGGCGGAACGCACATATCGTACCAGCGAAGCGCCCTGGAACAGGCCGAGCACCATGACCGGCATGATCGACTGCTTGATGTGCTCCCACAGCCACGGCAGGCCGGAGCCGGGAATGTCGGCGCGATAGACGAAAGGCAGCCAATCAAGCTGGATGCTGAACAGCAGGATCAGCAGCAGGCCGGTGAAGAAGGTCGGCAGCGAGAAGCCGATGAAGGCGATGGTATTGGCGATCTGGTCAAAGACCGAATAGGGCTTGGTCGCCGCCAGCACGCCGATCGGGATGGCGATGATGATGGCGATGATCTGCGAGGAGCCGATCACGATCAGCGTGGTCGGCAGCCGCTGCAGGATCAGCGTGTCGACATCCATGCGGCTGGTGAAGGAGAAGCCCCAGTCGCCCTGGAGCATCGCCCACAGCCAGTGGAGGTAGCGCTGCCAGATCGGGTCGTCGAGCCCGAACTTGGCGCGCAGAGCCTGGCGCACCTCGGGCGGCACCGCCGGGTTGGTCGCCAACTCTTCGAACGGATCGCCAGGCGCCATCGCCAGCACGCCGAACAGCACCACGCTGATGCCGAACAGGGCCGGGATTGCGATCAGGAGGCGGCGGATCAGGTATTGCCTGGACACCGTCGCCTCCCCTCATCGCTTGCGCGGATCACGCCCGGGACCTCACGCTTCCTTGTACCAGTCCGACAGATCCCAGGTGTTGTTGTCCCAGCCGCTGATGACGCATTGCAGCTGGTTGCTGTGGCCGGCGACGCCCGGACGATAGACGACCGGGATGACCGCCTGATCCTTGACCGCCATGTCCTGGCAGGTGATCAGCATGCCGGCACGCTTGAGCGGATCGAGTTCGACCTGAGCCTGGCGGAAGAGCTTGTCGTACTCCTCGTTGCGCCAGCGCGTGATGTTGCGGCCCTGCCACTTGTTCTCCTTGGTCGCGACCTCCCACGACGCGAACTGCAGCAGGAAGACCTCGGGGTCGGGCTGCGACATGGTCGTCGTGTACATCTGCAGATCGGTGAAGAACTTCGTGTAGGTGTCGGGGTTGGCGACATCCGACGAGAAGTAAACCGAGGCCGTCACCGCCTTGATCTCGATATCGATGCCGGCCCTCTGGCAGGCCTGCTTGACGATCGCCTGCGTCTTCTGGCGCGGCTGGTTGATCGAGGTCTGGTAGACGAACTTCAGCTTCTTGCCGCCCTTCTCGCGGATACCGTCGGCGCCCTTCTTCCAGCCGGCCTTCTCGAGCAGGTCGCTGGCTTTCTCGATGCTGAACTCCATCGTGGTGTTCTTCGAGCGGTAGCGCTCGGGATTGTTGACGAAGTTGCCCGTCGCCACGCCGGTGCGGCCGTAAATATGCTTTTCGACCGAGGCGCGATCAATCAGCATCGCCAGCGCCTCGCGCACCGGCTTCTCGCTGAGGATCGGGTGCTTGCTCTTCAGGCTCGAGCGCTCGCCGTCGACCTCGGTCCACGGGTCGGTGGTGTTGACCTGGATATGCTCGATGTTGCCCGTGGGCGCGATGTTGACCCGGCCCTTGCCGCCTTTCTCGAGGCGCTGGAGGATCTCGTCTTCGACCTGCAGGTTCCAGGCGAAGTCGTACTCGCCGGTCTGCAGCACGGCACGCGCCGCGGAGACCGCGTCACCGCCGCCCTTCAGCTCGATGGCGTCGAAGTACGGTCTGTTGGGCTGGTGGTAGTTCGGGTTGATCACGCCCGAGACCGCGTCGCCCGGCTTGAAGTCCCTGAACAGGTACGGGCCGGTGCCGACCGGCTTGAGGTTGGTCGGGGCGTCACGCGACTTGGCGCCGATGAAGTCGGCGAACAGGTGCTTGGGAATGAGCATGCCGCGCGTGCCGACGAAGGCGTCGGCCCAGAACGGCGTCGGCTTGCTGAAGATCACCTTGACGGTGAAGTCGTCGACCTTTTCGACCTTGATCTCGTTATAGGTGCCGCTGGTGACCGCCGCGGTCGCCGGATCGCTGGCGTACTGCCAGTTGAAGACCACGTCGTCGGCGGTGAACGGCTTGCCGTCATGCCACTTCACGTCGCGCTTCAGCTTCCAGATCACCGACTTGCCGTCGGCCGCCAGCCCACCGTTTTCGCGGCTGGGAATCTCCGCCGCCAGCTTGGGCTTGAGATTGCCTTCCGGGTCCCACGCCGCGAGCGGCTCGTAGAAGAGGCGCGAGCCGTCCTGATCTTTGGTTCCGACAGCAAAATGCGGGTTCAGAAGGGTCGGACCCTGCCACCACAGCACCTTCAAGGTGCCGCCGCCGCCGCGCTTGGTCGGTTTATAGGCGGCGCGCGTCTGCGCCATGGCCACTCCGCCCATCGCCAGCAACTGCGTCGCCAGCGGCGCAGTGAGGCCCAGCGCCGCCATCCGGCGCACGAACGTTCGACGCGACATCGAGCCGGTCTTGACCTTGTCGATCAAGCCACGCAGGTCTCGCTCTCCCATGACCGAAGTCTCCTGTTCGATTCCCGCAAGGTGCATTCCGCCTTGCTTGTAAGCAATTACGTCATATGTAAGCGCCGCAGCAAACGCGCGGCCGCTACATTGGATGGTGCCTCGTCCTGTCTGCCGGCAAGACGCGTGCCAAGACTGATCACATCAGGTCGCCGCGTCGCGGTCAACGCGTGATCGTCAGCTTTCCATCAAATGCAAGGCATCACGGGGCGATTTTCCTGCCATGATCAACCCAAGTACTGCGTTAAACATGAGGAAGCGCTCGCGATGGCCGCCTTCGATTTCACGCCTTTTCTGGCCCCCGACCTGCCACCGCCGGCGGCGAGGTTCAATGGCTTCCCACGCTACAATTTCGTCGGCGGCCACAACGATCCGGCGCAGATCCCCGTCGACGCGCTGACGGCGGCGGCCAACGCCGTGCTGCGGCGAGAAGGTCGCACGCTCGCGACCTACGGCATGGAAAGCGGCCCGCTGGGCTATCGGCCGCTGCGCGAGTTCCTGGCGGCCAAGATGAAGCGCCACGCCGGCATCGCCTGCTCGCCCGACGACATTCTGGTCACCAACGGCTCGCTCCAGGGTCTCGATCTGGTCAACGGCATCCTGCTGGCGCCCGGCGACACGGTGCTGATCGAGCGTGACACCTATGGCGGCGCGCTGACGCGTCTGAGCCGCCTGAAGGTCAAGACCGTCGGCGTGCCGCTCGACAAGGAGGGCCTGATCCCCGAAGCGCTCGACAAGGCGCTGGTCGATCTCGCGGCCCAGGGCGTGAAGCCGAAATACATCTACACCATACCCACGGTGCAGAACCCGACCGGCGCGATCATGAGCGAGGCGCGGCGCGCGGCGATCCTGAAGATCGCCGAGGCGCATGGCGTGCCGATCTTCGAGGACGAGTGCTACTCCGACCTAGTGTGGGCGGGGGCGCGGCCGCCGGCCTTCTACGCCATGACCAAGACCGACAACGTCATCCATATCGGCTCGTTCTCCAAGTCGATCGCGCCTGCCTTCCGCATCGGCTACATCGTCGCGCGGCCCGACCTGCTGTCGCGCATGCAGGCGCTGAAGACCGATGGTGGCTCGGGCGCGCTCGACCAGATGGTGCTGGCCGAGTTCTGCCAGGGTCATTTTCACGACCACGTGCCGAAGCTATCGAAGGCGCTGCGCGCCAAGCTCGAGACCTTAATGGAGTCGCTGTCGGAGCGCTTCGGCACGGCGGCCGAGTTCGACGATCCGCCGGGTGGCATCTTCCTTTGGATCAAGCTGCCCGATGTCGTCGACACGGTGAGACTGGGCCAGGTGGCACTGGCCGAGGGCGTGGCGCTGAACCCGGGGCCGGAGTGGTCGACCGACAAGGCGCGCGCGAAATGCCGCCTGCGCCTGTGCTTTGCCAACCCCGACCACGACACGATCCGCGCCGGTGTCGCCAAGCTGGCGGAAATCTGCCAGCGCGAGTTCGGCGTGCCGCTGCGCAGCGCCAATGTCGAGGCGGCCCGAAGCTGAGGCATCGTCGCGGACGGCTGGTAGTCTTCCCTTTCCCCGGCGAGGGAAGGCAGACCAGGTTCAGCCCGGCACCGCCCCGCTCGCAGAGCGAGGGGACGACCGTCGTAGGGGCAAGCGAAGGGCCTGTGCCACAAGCAACGGATGCTCGGATTCGACCGCCGTAGCGGCGGAAATAGGAGATGGCAAGACCTGGCGGTACACTTCTCGCCATCGCTTCAATCGGAGCTCTTGCCCATGTCGCGCGACCGCACCCTGCCTTCGGACTTCTGGACCTGGGAGGCCGTCGTCGACTGCTCGATGACCGCGCGCCTGCTGTTCCTCGGTCTATGGAACTTCGCCGACGATCACGGTGTGCAGCCACTACGGCCGCGCACCATCCGCATGCAGGTGTTCCCCGGCGACGCGATCGATGAGGAGGCGGTGCGCGCGCTGATCGACGAGTTGGTGACGCGTGGGTTGGTGCGCATCTTCACGGCCGAGGGGCAGGACTACCTCTCGGTGATCCACTGGGAGCAGGTCCAGCGGGTCAGCCGCCGGGCGCGGCATCGCTATCCGGCCGATCCTGCCAAGCCCGTGCCGGTCGAACCGGTCGCGGTCACGCCACAGCCTGACGGCCCCGTCGTGGCCGAGGCCCTCAGGGTGCCGCCGTACTGGCGCAAGGCGATCAAGCGGCGACTGCGCAAGGTCTGGCCGGGCGGGCCGCCCGCCGATACCGAACGCTGGGTGGCGCAATGGCTGGTCGAAGGCCATGCGCTGGAACGCGACGTGCTGCCCGCGATCGACGCGGTATGCCGTGTCGCCGCCGATGGCGCCCCGCCGCCCGGCCTGCACGCCGTATCGGCCCGGCTCGCGACACATTCCCTTGCCCGGACGGGCACAGCGGACACCGACGCCCAACGCCTCAAGCATTGAGCGGCAAGGAAACGCTACCGCGCGCGCCGTTCGAGGAAATCGCGTAGCACCCGGGCGCAGCGCGGGCCGTGCGAGTGTGCCAACCCGTGACGCGCGCCGGCGATTACCTGCAGTTCGCTGCCGGGCACAGCGCGCAGCCGCTCGACCTGTTGCTCGACTGTGACGAACGGACTGTCGTCGGGCGCCAGAATCAGCATCGGCACGCGAATCGAGGGCAGCGCCGCGGTCAGGTCGGCGCCGACCAGCATGTCGACCAGGTCGGCGCAGGCGTGCGGCGCCGAGTTGCGCTGCACGTCGTGGAACCACCGCCACATCCGATCCGACACGCCGCCGGGATGGAAACGCAGCTTCATCAGCGTCTCCGACCATGTCTCCATACCCAGACGCCCGACGTCGTCGCGCAGCGCCTTCGAGCGCTGGATCGCGCCGCCGCGATGGGCAGCGGAAACGGTCGTGACGCTGGCCAGCTTCTCGGCGAGGTGAGCCGCCATGTGGATGCCCACCGTGCCGCCCGTCGACTCGCCGACGAAATGCACACGATCGACGCCCACCGCGCTCATCACGTCGAGCACGTCCCGGGCGATCAACTCGATCGACCACGTCGCGCCCTTCGCCGGCACGAAGGAACGGCCGAAGCCGCGCAGATCGGTCCTGACGATGCGATAGCGGTCGGCCAGCACCGGCAGCCAGGTCACCCAGATGTCGGAATCGATCGCCAGGCCGTTGAGAAAGAGGATCGTCTCCTTCGGCGCAACCCACGGCGGGACGATGTCGCAGACGTCGTAGTAGAGATCGCCTTCCGGCCGCTTCAGCACGCTCATGCGATCGCCTCGATCATGCGTTTGATCAACGCCGCATCGGGCAGCGCGCCGTCGCCGGCCAGCGCGTTGTCGCGCATGTGCCCCGGATTGGCAGTTCCGGGGATGGCGCAGGTCACCGCCGGATGCGCGAGCACGAACTTCAGCAGGATCTGCGACCAGCTCGTGCAGCCGATCGTCGCCGCCCAATCCGGCAGCGCGCGACCCTGGAGGCGACGGGCCAGGCCACCGCCACCCAACGGCCGGTTGACCAGCACGGCGATACCCAGCTCCGCGGCCAGCGGCAACAGCCGGCGCTCGGCGGCGCGGTCATCGAGCGCATAGTCGAGCTGGACGAAATCTGGCTTCGCCGCGCGCATCACCGCCTCGAGCTCGTCATGCGCCGAAGGCGTGTAATGCGTGATGCCGAGATAGCGCACGCGCCGCTCGGCCTTCCAGCCCCGCAGCGTCTCCAGCTGCGTGCGCCAATCGACGAGGTTGTGAACCTGGATCAGGTCGATGACCGGGCCGCTCTTCATCAGGTCCATCGACCGGCGCATCTCCTCGATCCCGGCCTCGCGGCCGCGCGTCCAGACCTTGGTGGCGATGAATGTCCTGGGCCGCCAACCCCGCGCCGCCAGGAGGTCGCCAGTGACCGCTTCGGCGCGGCCATACATCGGCGAGGAGTCGACCACCGAGCCGCCGGCCTCGAACAACGCGTCGAGTACCCGCTCCAACGGGGCCCGGGAGGCCGCGTCCGTGCCGACGTCGAAGCCGCGCCAGGTGCCGAGGCCGATCACCGGCAGGACCTCGCCAGTGGCAGGGATGGGTCGTGTCAGCATGGTTACGCCCGTTGTGTAACACAGTGTTACGCAAGGCCCCTGCCCGGCCCTTGTCAATGAAACCGGCGCGTAGCAAACAGAACCGGGGAGTTCTGGTTTTGCTTGGGACGACGATGGCGACAGGATCCGAGGAACGCTGGCGCGGCGTGCGCCGGCGGCGGTTGATCGACGCGGCGGCCAGGGTGTTCGCCGCGCGCGGCTTCGAGGCGGCGTCGATGGATGACATCGCGCGCGAGGCCGGCGCCGGCAAGCCCACCCTGTACCGATACTTCGCCGGCAAGGACGCGCTGTTCGAGTCGGTATTCATCGACGCCCTCGATACGCTGGAGGCCAGGCTCGATGTCGCCGAGGCGACCACCAGCGGTCACGCCGAGAGGCTGCTGGCGATGCTGCGCCCGATCGCCGCGATGTTCCGCGAGCATGTCGCCTCGCTGCGCGCGCTGAGTGACGCCGCCAGCGGCGCCGACCGCTCGCGCCGGCGCATCCTGCGTCAGCGCCGTGGCCACATCGAGGTGCGGATCGCCGATGTCCTCGCGCGCGCCAGCGCCGCCGGCGCGCTGCGCATCGCCGATCCGAAATTCGCGGCGCGGCTGATCATCGGCATGGTGTGGAGCGGCACCGCCAGCGCCGAGTACGACGACGAGGACGTGGCGCGCGCCGTGGCCGCGTTGTTCATCGAGACGGGCAAAGCCGATGCGCGCCCGCGACCGCTTGTCCGCGTGCCAACGATCAACGACGCCGCTGGCGCTGGGGGAGCCGCCAGATGAACCGCGCCGTCGTTGTCACGCTCTCGGCTGCAGCGGTCATCGCCGCCGGCACCGGCGTGTGGTTTTTCAAGCCGGGTTGGATCGGCATGGCGCCAGGCCAAGCCGCGCAGGGCAAGGCCGCTCCAGGCAAGCCGACGGGCGGCGCCCAGCCGCGCGGCGGCCAGGCCGTGGCGGTCGAGGTCGCGCCGGTGGTGCGCAAGGCCATGCCGCAACTGATCGACGCCGTCGGCACGGTCCAGCCGATCGCTTCCATCGCCATCAAGGCGCGCCTCGACAGCCAGGTGGTGCAGGTCCATGTCGCCGAGGGTTCGCGCGTCACGGAGGGTGACCTGCTGTTCACCCTCGACTCGCGTCAGCTGCGCGCCCAGCGCGAGCAGATCACGGCGCAGATCGCCAAGGACATGGCGCAGATCGAGCAGGCGCGGCGCGATCTCGCGCGCGCCGAGGACCTGTCGGGCAAGGGCGTCACCAGCACGGTGCAGCGCGACACGGCGGCGACGGCGCTGAAGGCACTTGAGGCGCAGCTCGCCTTCGACCGGGCGGCGCTGTCCAGCGTCGAGGCGCAGCTCACCTACACCGAGATCCGCGCGCCGGTAAGCGGGCGCATCGGCTCGATCGCGGCCAAGCCGGGCGCCGTGGTGCGGATGGCCGACACTCAGAGTCTTGCCGTCGTCAACCAGATGGACCCGATCTACATCGCCTTCTCGGTGCCGGCTCCGGCGCTCGTCGAGGTGCGCGCGGTGATCGAGCGCGGCGCGGTGCGGGTCGAGGCCGGCACGGGGCCCAACATGTCGGTGGGCGAGATCGCCTTCATCGAGAACACCATGGACCTCGCCACCGGCACGGTGACCGCCAAGGCGCGCATGACCAACGCCGCCGAGCGGCTCTGGCCGGGCGCCTTCGTGCCGGCGCGCATCGTGCTGGGCGTCGACGCCAACGCCGTGACCATGCCGGCTTCGGCGCTGCAGATCGGCCAGGCCGGGCCGTTCGTCTTCGTCGTGCGCGAGGGCCGCGCCGTCGTCGTGCCGATCAAGGTGGCGCGCACCATCGGCGAGGAAGTCGTCGTTGCCTCCGGCCTGAACGGCGGCGAGCAGGTCGTCACCAGCGGCCAGCTGCGCCTCGCCGACGGCGTGCCGGTGTCGATCAGCGCGCCACGCCCACCGGGCGCCGGCAAGCCCGCCGCCGGCAAGCCGCCGGCCGAGGCGAAAAACTAGCCCTTCTCCCCGCCTTCGTGGGGAGAAGGAAGACAAGGGAACGTTGGACATGATCTCGCATGTCTGTATCCGGCGACCGGTGATGACCATTCTGATGATGGTCTCGTTCCTTGCCGCCGGCATGTTCGGATACGGTCAGCTGCCGGTGGCCGCGATTCCGCGCGTCGACTTCCCGACCATCCAGGTCCAGGCGACCTTGCCTGGCGCCAGCCCCGAGACGATGGCCTCGTCTGTCGCCGGCATCCTCGAGCGGCAGTTCTCGACCATCGCCGGCGTCACGACGATGACGTCGGTGTCGACGCTGGACAACACCTCGATCACCCTTCAGTTCGACCTCAACCGCAACATCGACGGCGCCGCGCTCGACGTGCAGACGGCCATTGGATCGGCCCTGCGGCGATTGCCGGCGGACATGACGACGCCGCCCAGCTTCCGCAAGGTCAACCCCGCCGACTTCGCCATCGTCTTCCTGGCGCTGCGCTCGCCCAACGCGCGGCTCTCCGACATCGACGCCTTCGCCCAGTCGAGCATCCTGCCGCGCATCTCGACGCTGCCAGGCGTGGCCCAGGTGCTGGTGTTCGGCAGCCAGAAATACGCCGTGCGCGTGCGCGCCGACCTCGACCAGCTGGCCGCGCGCGGGCTCAGCCTGTCCGACCTGCAGACCGCCCTGGCCACCGCGAATTCCAACCGGCCATTGGGCACCGTGCCACAGGGCGGCCGCAACGCCATCCTCGACGCCACCGGCCCGGTGTCGCGCGCCGCGCAATACATGCCGATCATCGTGGCCTGGCAGAACGGCGCGCCGGTGCGTATCGCCGACGTCGCCACCGCCATCGACAGCGTCGAGAACACGCGCGTCGCCAGCTGGCTCGACGGCGAGCGCGCTATCGTGCTGGGCATCTATCGTCAGCCCGACGCCAACACCGTCGAGGTCGTCGATCGCGTGCGCGCCATGCTGCCGCTGATCCAGGCCGAGCTGCCACGCGACATCGAGATCAGGGTGCTCAACGACCGCTCGCGCTCGATCCGCGACTCGATCCACGACGTGCAGGAGACGCTGGCGATCGCCGTCGTGCTGGTCGTGATCGTGATCTACTTCTTCCTGCGCAACTTCCGCGCCACGCTGATCCCCGCTCTGGCGCTGCCGATCTCGCTCATCGGCACCTTCGGCGGCATGCACCTGCTGGGCTACTCGATCAACAACATCTCGCTGCTGGCGCTGACCTTGGCGGTCGGCTTCGTCGTCGACGACGCCATCGTCATGCTCGAGAACATCATGCGCCATATCGAGCAGGGCATGGATCCCAAGGAGGCCGCCTTCGTCGGCTCCAAGGAGGTCGGCTTCACCATCGTGTCGATGACCATATCCCTGGTGGCGGTGTTCATTCCCGTGTTGTTCATGGGTGGCGTGGTCGGCCGCATGTTCGCCGAGTTCGGCATGGTGATCTCGATCGCCATCCTGATCTCCGGCGTCGTCTCGCTGACGCTGACGCCGATGCTGTGCGCGCGCATGCTCAAGCCGATCGACCATCAGGCGCGTCAGCCCCTGCCGCTGCGCCTGTTCGAGGCCGGCTTCAGCTGGCTGACCCGCGTCTATGGCCAAGCGGTGCGCTGGACGATATCGCACGGCAAGCTGATGCTGGCCGCGACCCTCGGCACCTTCGTGCTGACCGTCGTGCTCTTTCAGACCATCCCCAAGGGCTTCTTCCCGCAGGAAGATATCGGCCTGCTGACGGCCTCGACCGTCGGGCCCGACGACGCCTCGTTCGCCGCCATGGTCGAGCGCCAGGCGCGCGTCGCCGAGGTCGTCAAGGCCGATCCCGACGTGGTCTCTGTGATGTCGACGGTGGGTGGCGGCAATGCCGCCGCGACGCAGAACTCCGGCCGCCTGTTCATCACGCTGCGCGACAAGCCCGCGCGCAAGGCGGGCGCCGGCGAGGTTATCGCCCGCCTGCGCCGGTCCACCGGGCAGGTGCCCGGCATTGCGGTGTTCTACCAGCCGGTGCAGTCGATCATCATCGGCACGACGCAGTCGCGCGCGCTGTATCAGTTCACCATGCAGTCGCCCGATCTCGCGACCTTGCAGGCCTGGGCGCCCCGGATCGAGGGCCGCATGCGGTCCATCCCGGGCATCGTCGACGTGAACTCCGACCTGCAGATGCGCGCGCGCGCCGCCGTCATCGACATCGACCGCGACGCCGCAGCGCGGCTGAACCTCACCGTCGACCAGATCCGCAACGTCGTGTACTCGGCCTTCGGCACGCGGCAGATCTCGACCATCTACACCTCGCAGGACACCTACCAGGTGATCCTCGAGGCCGATCCGAAATACGCCGACACCTCGGAGATGCTGCGCCGGCTGACCGTGCGCACGCCGTCAGGCGGCGTGGTGCCGCTCGACACCGTGGCGCGCCTGTCCGAGCGACCCACCGCGCTCACCGTGTCGCACCTGGCGCAGCTGCCTTCGGTGACGGTGTCATTCAACCTTTTGCCGGGCAACTCGCTGGGCCAGGCGGTCGCGGCCGTGCAGGCGGCTGCGCGCGAGATCGGCATGCCGGCGACCATCACCACCAGCTTCCAGGGCAGCGCCCAGGTCTTCCAGCAGGCCGTGGCCAACCAGGGCCTGCTGCTCTTCGCCGCCGTGCTGGTGATCTACATCGTGCTGGGCGTGCTCTACGAGAGCTTCATCCACCCGCTGACCATCCTCTCGGGCCTGCCCTCGGCCGGCATCGGCGCGCTGATCATGCTGGAGCTGGCCGGCATGGATCTGTCGGTGATCGCCATGATCGGCGTGGTGATGCTGATCGGCATCGTCAAGAAGAACGCCATCATGATGGTCGACTTTGCCATCGAGCGCCGCGCCCACGGCGTCGAGGCAAAGGAGGCGATGATCGAGGCCGCCGTAATGCGTTTCCGGCCGATCATGATGACCACGCTCTGCGCCATCCTGGGCGCGCTGCCGATCGCTATGGCGCTGGGCGCCGGCGCCGAATTGCGCCAGCCGCTGGGCATCGCGGTGGTCGGCGGTCTGGCGGTGTCGCAGCTGCTGACGCTCTTCATCACGCCCACGGTCTATCTTGCCTTCGAGGATCTCGGCGCCTGGTTCCGCGACCGCCGCGCCAAGCCGGCGGCGCGTCAGGCGGCGGAGTAGTCCCCATCCCGCTTCGCGCGCGGATGCGATAGCCTTGCGCCGCGGGCAACGGTCAGGCGAGGACGGTCGAGATGAGTGACGGGCAAGAGCGTCCGGTAGCGCTGGTCAGTGGTGCCACGCGCGGCCTGGGACTAGGCATCGCCAAAGCGCTGGGCGAGGCCGGCTGCGTCGTGCATGTCACCGGCCGCAGCCGGGCGGGCGCCACGACCGAGAACCTGCCCGGCACGGTCGAGGCGGCGGCGGCGGCGGTCAGCGCCGCTGGCGCGGCGGCGGGTGGCGGCAGCGGCCATAGCAAACCATGCGATCATCGTGACGAGGCGCAGGTCCAGGCGCTAATGGCCGCGATCGCGCGCGAGAGCGGCCGCATCGATATCCTCGTCAACAACGCCTGGGGTGGCTACGAGCACCATCCCGGCGCGGCCTTCGCGGCGCCCTTCCTGCGCCAGCCGTCCGACAACTGGACGCGGATGTTCGACGGCGGGCTGAAGGCGACGTTCCTGACCACGCGCCACGCGCTGCCGCTGATGACCGGTCCGAAGACCGCCGACCGTCCCAGGCTGATCGTCAACACCGTGGCCTGGGCCTACGACGAGTATCTCGGCAATCTCTACTACGACGTCGCCAAGGCGGCCGCGATCCGCATGGTCTACGGCCTAGCGCGCGAGCTGAGCGGCGCCGAGATCGCCTGCGTCGCTCTGGCGCCGGGCTTCGTGCGCACCGAGCGTGTCGCCCGCGCCCTGGCCGACGACCCCGACACCTTGGCCAAGCTCGAGTCGCCCGACTACGCCGGTCGCGCCGTGGTGGCGCTGGCCGCCGATCCCGACGTCATGGAGCGCAGCGGTCGGCTGTTCACCGTCGGCGATCTCGCCCGCGACTACGCCTTCACCGACACCGACGGCCGGCAGCCACCGCCCTTTCGGTTGGAGTGAAGCGGCGGCATGATCGGCGGTGAAGATAGAGGGAACGTCATGAGCCGGATCAACCGCAGAGGCCTTCTGGCCGCGACCACCGCGCTGCTCGCCGCCCCATCGATTGGGCGCGCGCAGGCCTGGCCGAGCGGTCAGGTGCGTATCGTCGTCGGCTTCCCGCCGGGCGGCGCCGCCGACATCGTCGCGCGCCTCGCCGCGACGCGATTGACAGAGATCTGGAAGGTCCAGGTCGTGGTCGACAACAAGCCCGGCGCCGGCGGCAACGTCGCCGGCCTCGAGGTGTCGCGCACGCCGCCCGACGGCGCGAATTTCCTGATCACCTCGAGCTCGGCGGCGGTGAGCAAGCTGCTCTACAAGACCATGGCCTACAATCCGTTCACCGACCTCGCGCCGGTGACCATGGCGGTGTCGATCCCCAACGTGATGGTCGTGCCGGCCGCCTCGCCCGACAAGTCGATCCAGGACTTCATCGCCCGCGCCAAGGTCAACCCGGGCAAGCTCAATTTCGGCTCGGCCGGCATCGGCTCCTCGATCCATCTGTCGGGCGAGCTGTTCAAGCACCTCGCCAAGGTCGACATCACCCACGTGCCCTATCGCGGCGCCGCGCCGGCGATGAACGATCTGATCGGCGGCCGCCTCGACGTAATCTTCGACACCATCACCGTCTCGACGCCGCATCTGCGCGCCGGCACGACGCGCGCGCTGGGCGTCACCTCGGCGACGCCGATCCCCACCCTGCCCGACGCGCCGCCGATCGGCAGCGTGGTGCCCGGCTACGTCGCACTGTCGTGGTTCGCCTTCTACGCCGTGGCCAAGACGCCCGATGCCATCCTCGCCAAGGCGGCGCGGGACTTCGAGGCGGCTTTGCGCCACGAAGCGGTGATCACCAAGCTCAGCGAGCTGGGCGCCAATGTGGTCGGCGGCGCGCCCGCGACCCTGGCCGCCGCGATGGTCGCCGAGGAGAAACTCTGGGCGCCGGTCATCGAAGCCGCCGGCATCAAGCATTCACAGTAGGGGAAACGCTCATGGCCAAGTTCAAGATCGTCACGCAGGCGCTGGCCGCGCCGGTGGACCATTCCTACGAGATGGAGGCGCTCGCCTCGATCGGCGCGGAGATCATCGAGGTCTCCGCCACCAGCGAAAACGCGTTCATCGCCGCTGCGCATGACGCCGACGCGATCTATTCCAAGACCCGGCTGACCAAGCAGGTGATCGACTCACTGGAGCGCTGCAAGGTGATCTCGCTGGGCAGCGTCGGCGTCGACACGGTCGACGTGGCCGCGGCGACGGCACGCAACATCCCGGTGACCAACGTGCCCGACACCTTCATCGAGGAGGTGGCCGATCACACCATGACCATGATGCTGGCGACCTGGCGGCGGCTGGTGGTGCAGGACCGCCTGGCGCGCGACGGCAACTGGTCCAAGGGCCGGCCGATGCTCTACCAGTTCCCGCGCCTGATGGGCCAGACCCTGGGCTTCATCGCCTTCGGCCACGTCGCGCGCGCGGTGGCAACGCGCGCCCGCGCCTTCGGCTTCCGCATGCTGGCCTACGATCCCTATGTCGAGGAGCTGGTGATGAGCCAGTACGGCGTCGAGCCGTGCAGCTACGAGGAGGTGCTGGCGCAATCCGACATCGTCTCGATGCACGCGCCGTCGACCACGGATGCGCGCAAGATGTTCGGCGAGAAGCAGTTCCGCGCCATGAAGAAGACGGCGCTGTTCATCAACACCGGCCGCGGCGCTACGGTCGACGAGGCGGCCATGATCCGCGCCCTGAACGAGGGCTGGATCGCCGGCGCCGGCCTCGACGTGCTGGAGGTCGAGCCGCCCAAGCTCGACAACCCCATCCTCAAGATGGACAACGTGATCGTCACCGCGCACGTCGCCTCGGCCTCGTCGCGCTTCGATCCGGCGCGCCGCCGTCGCGTCGGCCACGAGCTCGCCTCCGTGTTGAGCGGCCGCTGGCCGCGCGCCTGCGTCAATCCCTCGGTGCTGGAGAAGAGCGGCCTGATCCGCTGGCAGCCGTACTCGATGGAGCGCGGGCCGGGGAACTGAGGCTGGCTCAACACACCCGATAACGCTCGACCTGCCCACGGTCGAGCGTGACGCCCAGCCCGGGGCCATCGGGCAGGATCAGGTGGCCGGCGTCGAGCTTGATCGGGGTCGCCAGCAGGTCGGTGCGCAGGGCGTTGGCGCTCATGTCGTACTCGATGAGGGTCGGGTACGGCAGGTTGTCGGTGTGCGGCGAAGACGGCAGCGCGGCCACGAAGTGGCACGCGGCCGTCAGGCCCAACGCGCCGCCCCAGACATGCGGCGAGACGCGCAGGTTGCTCGACTGCGCCAGAAAGGCGATGCGCTTAGCCTCGGTCAGGCCGCCCACCGTGGGGATCGACGGCTGCACGATATCGAGGCAGCGTCCGTCGATCAGCTGCTTGAAATCGCGCACCGCGTAGTGCGCTTCGCCGGCCGCGATGGGAATCGGCGCCCGCGCGCGCAGCTCGGCGTAGCCGCGCAGATCCGACGGTGGCAGCGGCTCCTCGACCCAGTGGATGTTGTAGGGTTCGATGACGCGCATCGATTCCAGCGCCAGGTCGACGGTGTAGTTGCCGTTGATGTCGACGATGACGAGGATGTCGTCGCCCAGTACCTCGCGCGTGCGCTTGACGCGCGCCACGTCGTCCTTGGCGCCGCGGCCGATCTTGATCTTGATGCCGAGATAGGGATGCGCCTTGACCTCGGCCAGCATGTGCTCGAGCTGGCGATCGACATCGCGGGAGAAGAAGCCGGTCGAGGCGTAGACCGGCAGGCGCGTCGAGCGGCAGCCGCCGATCAGGTCGCAGACCCGCGTGTTGGTGGCGCGGCCGATGGCGTCGAACAGCGCCACGTTGATGCCGGCGAGGCAGGCGGTGAGCTGGTTCTGCACACCCAGGTGATACAGCCGATTGCGGATCTCAGCCTCGATGTGATCGAAGTCGTAGACGCTCTTGCCGGCGAAGAACGGCTCGACCATGCGGAAGTATTCGCGGCTCACGAAGGGATTGCCGAACACCTCGCCGATGCCTGTGACGCCGTCGCTGGTCTCGATCTCGACGATGCCGCCGGGCCGTCGATGGCCCATGCCGCGGGCCATGCCGAAGGCCTTCTCGGGCGGCAGCACGTGCTCGAGACCGATGAAGCTCAGCTTGGCGATGCTCGGCATGGCTACTTGGTCCCGAACAGCCGGTCGCCGGCGTCGCCGAGGCCCGGCATGATGTAGGCGTGGTCGTTGAGCTCGCGGTCGATCGCCGCGACGGTCAGCGGCACGTCGGGATGCGCCTCGACGAAGGCCTTCACGCCCTCCGGCGCGGCCAGCACGCTCAGCATCTTGATCCAGCGCGCGCCGGCGCCCTTGAGCAGATCGACGGCGGCGATGGCGGAATTGGCGGTCGCCAGCATCGGATCGCAGACCAGCACCAGCCGCTCGCCCAGAGCCTCGGGCATCTTGAAATAGTACTCGACGGCGGCCTTGGTCTCGGGATCGCGATACAGCCCGATATGGCCGACGCGCGCGCCGGGCACGAGATCGAGGATACCGTCGGCGAGGCCCAGACCGGCGCGCAGGATCGGCACCACGACGAGCTTCTTGCCGTCGATGAACGGCGCGTCCATCGCCTCCAGCGGAGTCTCGATGCGCTGCGTCGCGATCGGCAGGTCGCGCGTCACCTCGTAACCCAGCAGCAGCGCGATCTCGCGCAGCAGGCGGCGGAAGTTCGTCGTCGAGGTCTCCTTGTTGCGCATGATGCTGAGCTTATGCCGCACCAGCGGATGATCGACGACGGTGACGCTGCTGTTGTTGGCCATGAATGCTCCCCGAGCGCTCGGCTCAGAATACCGTGCCGTCGCTGTCGATGGCGATGGGCGGCGCGCCGCCCGGCCGCCGTTCCGCCGCGATCCTGCGTCCCGCCAGCCAGGTGCCGCCCTCCAGCACCTTGACCAGCGGCAGTGTCTCGGCGTCGAGCCCGAGATGCAGCCGCACATGCGCGCCGATACGGTCGAGCAGCGCCACGGTGAGCGCGCGCCACTCGACGATCACCTCGTCGCCCGGCGCCCAGGCGCGTTCGATGATCTCGCGGCGCTTCACCCGCAGCGCGCCGCTGTCGATGAGCAGGCCGCCGTTGCGATACTCCGGCAGGCCGGTCAACGCGTCGAGGTCGACGACCTTGATGCCCGCTTCCTCGAGCGGCTCGACCAGCGAGTAAGCCAGCCATTGCGAGAGCTTGTGGAACGGCACCAGCCCGTCGGTACGGTCCTTGGCGCGCGCCGCGGGATGCTGCCAGACGTCGCCCAGCGCCACGCCCTCGATGTCGAGCCGCGATGGCCAGATCGGCGAGAAAGCGTCGAGCAGCGCCGCGAGGATCGACGCCGCCGGCAGCGCGCCGTCCTTCGCCTGCCGCGCGAGATGGTCAGAGAGATTGCCGAGCCGCGCCTCCGCGCCGAACAGGTCGGGTCGCGCGGCGACCACTCCACCGACCGACGCGATCAACTCGGCGCGGCCAACGAGGCCGACCAGCGGATTGTGCGGGAAGACCTGGAACGCCATGGCGAGCGCGGGTGCGCCAAAGCGCGTCAGCGCCGCAGCGTCGGCGCGCAGAGGCTTGGCCGGATCATTGGAGAAACCGCCACGGCGATAGAGATCGAAGCTCGCGACCGCCAGCCCTTCCGAGCGCGTGTAGCGCTCGCTGCTGTCGGGCTCGCGATAGCCCCAGTCCGGCCCGGCGCCGGCGTCCAGCAGCACCGACGTGATCGCCAGCTCGACGCGGATGCGCGCGCGCTCGGCGGCGTCGACCTTGAGCGTTCGCGCCAGCGCCGCCCAGCGGTCGCGACCACCGACCTCGAAATGACGCCAGCGCGCATGGAACGGCACGCGGCGCGCATCGGGAAAGCGCTCGTGGATCGCCGCGAGCGTCAGGCGGACGGCGTTCTCGAGCCCGTTTGGGTTGACCGAAAAATGCGGTGACTGCCCGTCCTCGACATGGCGCAGCACCATCTCGGCGCGCTCGCGGATCGTCGCCGGATCGCGCAGGCGGGCGATTGCCGACGCCGCCAGCGGCGAGATGTCCTGATTCACTCCGCCAGTCCCCTGCCCTTCGGCTTGGCGAGCTCGGTCTCGTCGGGCTTGGCGACGGTGAAGTACCCGGCGGCCTTCTTGGCATCCATCTCGACCTGCGCGTCGGGCGGAATCAAATCCGGCGGAATCTCGACCTGCTCGCCGATCTCGATGCCCATCTCGCGCAGCGCGCCGGACTTCATGTTGCTCATCGAGGCGAAGCGGTCGATGCGCGTGATGCCCAGCCAGTGAAACACGTCGGGCATCAGCTGCTGGAAGCGCATGTCCTGCACGCCGGCGACGCATTCGGTACGCGCGAAATACTGCGCCGCGCTGTCGCCGCCGACCTGCCGCTTGCGCGCGTTGTAGACCAGGAACTTGGTGACCTCGCCCAGCGCGCGGCCTTCCTTGCGATTGTAGACCACGAGACCGACGCCGCCCTGCTGCGCCTGCTCGACGCAGAGTTCCATACCGTGCGCCAGGTAGGGCCGGCAGGTGCAGATGTCGGAGCCGAAGACGTCGGAGCCGTTGCACTCGTCATGGACGCGGCAGGCTATCTTCGTCTCGGGTCGACCGAGCTTGGTGACGTCGCCGAAGAAGTACAGCGTCATGCCGCCGATCGGCGGCAGGAAGACCTTGATGTCGGAGCGCGTCACCAGCTCGGGATACATGCCGGCGGTCTGCTCGAAGAGCGCGCGGCGCAGATCGGTCTCGGCGATGCCGAAGCGCTTGGCGACGCCGGGCAACCACCACACCGGCTCGATCGCCGCCTTGGTGACGCGCACGTCGCCCGACGCCAGCAGCACCTCGCCGTCGGGCTTCAGTCGGCCGGCCTCGATCGCGTCCTTGATCTCCGGCATGCCGACATGCGCCTTGGTCACGGCGATGGTCGGGCGGATGTCGAGCCCCTCGGCCAAACGGTCGGCGAAAACCTCGGCGACGAGATGACCCCAGGGATCGAAGGACACGATCTTCGCCGGATCGCCCCATTGCGGGAATGGGCCGAGCGGCGCGGCCGGCGCGGTGTTGGTGAGGTCGGCGCGATGGTTGGGATCGAGCGCCTGCGCGGCGATCGCCAGCGCGCGGTAGATGCCGTAGGCGCCGGAATGCACGCCGATGGCGTTGCGACGGGCGGGATGGGTGAGCGTGGCGATAACCGGCCCGCGCTCGGCGGCGGTCGCAGCGCCCCATTTCAGTGGTACAAGCTGAGCCGCGCCGGCCTGCGGATGCGAGGTCAGGCGGATATGGCGGCGGCTACCGGGCGCTTTGGGTGGCGTATCGGACAAAGACATTCTTGGCTTTCCGTATCGGCTCCGGCCGGGAAAGCGATGGAGCATAGCACCCTGTGGATAAACTTTGAAGGCACACGACTGACGGCGCCATGACGCCGTCAGTCGCGTTTCAGGCCGGCATGGAACAGGCGCAGGAGGTCGGTGACGTCGTAGACCGGCAGGCCAAGGTCGCGTCGCAGCGCTGGCGCGTAAGGCGGCAGGTTGGTGCATTCCAGCACCACGGCGCCGACATCGGGGTGGCGCGCCATCAGGCGGCGGCCGGCCAGCAGGGTCTCGCGCTCGACCTCGTCGCGGTCCAGCTCGGTGCCGTTGGCGAGGAAGGTGCGGGCGAACGAGCCGTTGGGCGGCATGCCTTCGACCGGCGTGTCGCGCGAGGCGTCGACGGCGGCGAGATGGGCGGCGGTGAGGTTCTCACGGCTGGCGGTGATCACGCCGACGCGGCGGCCGCCCGGCAGGGTGCGCGCAATCAACGGCACCAGCATCAGCGCCGAGGTCGCCACCGGCACCGGCGAGACCATCGACAGCGCCTGTTGAAACAGCGCGAGAAAGCCGCAGCTGGTCGAGATGCCGATCGCGCCCTTCTCCGCCAGCGCCTTGGCGTTGGCCGCCAGCACGGCGCGGATGCGCGGCCGATCGGGCGACGCGGAGACCGCGTCGCCGGGGCCGAGGCCTTCGAGCTTCTGGTAGATCACCGGAAACGGGAACGTCTGCGCATTGCCGATATCGCCCACGATCCGCGGGAAGCGCGTATCAAGCATCAGGATGCCCAGCGGGCGATCGGCTGCCATGCGGCCCCCTTCGTTGTCTGCGTCGGTCGCGCCGCAATGGCGAGAAAACCCTTGGGCGCAAAGGGTCGCCCAACTGCGGCGAAGTTAAGGCGCCTTGCGCGCCGCGCGCTCCAAGGTGTCTCGTGTACGACAAAATCCCAGGCGCCGCCACCCGCCGGATACTTGGAGTGTTGCATTAACCCAGCGGTCGATGAGATCGCTTCTGCGCCATCAACCCATCGGCCATGGCCGTTGCGCCGGGCGGTGGCGTTCGTACCAGCGCGACAGCCGCAGCACGCCGATGTCGTCGAAGCGCTTGCCGACGATCTGCAGGCCGATAGGCAGCCCGTCGGTCGTATAGCCGGCGTTGATCGACGAGGCCGGCTGCTCGCCCATGTTCCACGGCACGGTGAAGCCGATGTGCTCCAGCGGCCTCGATGAGTCGTTGGTCGGGCACGGCAGCTCGGCGGCATAGGCCGGGATCGGTGCCGTGGGCGAGAGGATGTAGTCGACCGGCTGCGTCGCCGCTGTCGCCAGCCGGCGCATCTCCATCAGACAGCCGAGCCCGCGGATGACGTCGACCGACGACAGGCCGACCGCCTTGCGCGCCCAGGCGCCGATGAACGGCAGAATCGTGGCGCGCTTCTCGGGCGTGAGCTTGACGATGTCGGCCCAGGAACGCGCGCGCCAGAAATTGTCCAGGCCGTCGAAGATCTCGCGGGTGATGAAGCCGCGCACCGGCACGATGATGGCGCCGGCGCTCTCGAACAGCCGCGCCGCCGCCTCGATGGCCGCCGTGACCTCTGATACGACCGGCAGGCCGAAGCCGGCGTCGAGCTGCAGGCCGAGCTTCAGCCCCCTGACGTCGCGATCGAGGTCCATCCAGGCAATGTCGGCGGGCGGCAGGCTCATGTGGTCGCGCGCGTCGGGCCGCGACAGCACGCTCATGAGCACAGCGCTGTCGCCGACCGTGCGCGTCATCGGGCCGACGACGCGACCCAGATAGGGCGGGTCGACCGGCACGCGACCGAGGCTGGGCTTGAGCGTGAAGATGCCGTTCCAGCTCGCCGGCAGGCGCACCGAGCCGCCGATATCGGTGCCCAGATGCAGCGGGCCGTACCCCGCCGCCGCCGCCGCACCCGCGCCGGCGCTCGAGCCGCCAGGGTTCTTCGCCAGGTTCCAGGGATTGCGCGTCAGGGGATGGAAGCTGGACAGGCCCGAGGACAGCATGCCGAAGTCCGGCATGGTGGTTTTGCCGAGGATCACCGCGCCCGACTCGCGCACCCGCGCCGCCGCCGGCGCATCCTCGGTGGCAGGCGTCAGATCGCTCGCCGCCGTGCCCAGCGGCACCGGCACGCCTTTGGTGGCGATGTTCTCCTTGATGGTGACCGGCACGCCGTCGAGCGCGCCCTGCGGCGTGCCTGCTTTCCAGCGCGCCTCGGAGGCTCGCGCCTGCGCCCGCGCGCCGTCGGGATCGAAGGCGTACATCGCCCTCAGCGCCGGTTCGCGCGCCTCGATGCGCGCGATGACCGCGTCGGTCATGTCAACGGGCGAAAGCGTGCGAGCCTTGTAGGCGTCGCGCAGCTCGAGGGCGGTCAGGTCGGGCGACGTGGTCATCGCGTCATCCTAAGGCACGCGCAGGAACACCGCATAGGGATACGTACGCCAGCCGACGAGATCGCTGTGGCGCACGCCGACAGGCCGATCGGCCGGCCCGACCCAGCGATCGAAGCGGTAGCGCGGCGCGAGCTCGTCGCGATAGGCGTCGACCAGGAAGCTGGGCAGCACGACGGCGGCATAGGCGCCTTCGCGCACCGCCTTGTCGGACGCGGCGATCAACTCGGCGAGCCACGGCCTGTCCTTGAGATAGCCGAGATCGTTGGTGGCGAAGGGCTCGGCGCCCGTCACCGCGTCGACCCAATAGCCATCGCCCGGCAGGAACAGCGGCCGCGGCAGCGCGCGCAGCTCGGCACGGATGGCCGCGACATCGGCGGCCCCGGTCGCCGGCGGCAGGAAGTCGCGCGGGTCATAGGCGAGCATCCAGAACTGCACGATCACAATCACCGGCACGTAGAAAGGACTGAGCCGCGATTTCAGTACAGCGGCGATGCGCAGCGCCAGGCGATGGACGGAGACCGCCAGTCCAAGCGAGGCCGCCGCCAATGCTGGAATCAGCGCGTTGACATGGCCGCCCTGATGCAGACGGCCGAGCCACGACGCGGTGACAAGCGTCGCGACGACCAGGACCGCCAGCGTCTCATCCGCCGTCGGCCGTTCCAATGGCCGCCGCGGCAGCACCATTACGAGCAAGGTCATCAGCAGCGCGACGTGCACGGGACGCAAGTCGGCGAACGGGAATCCGGTGACCGCCGACCACCGCCACGGTACCGAGAGCGGGATGTGCACCACGTACGTCGCGAACCAGCCGTCGGTCGACAACGTCAGCCACCCGGCGAGGCCCAGCCCCACGACCGACGTCACGGCGACCAGCGGCACAAGCAGCTGACGGCGGTGGGCCAGCGCCCAGACCCCGCCGGCCAGCACGACCAGAAGCATGGTCTGCTTGGTAAAGACCGCCGCGACCAGCAGCAGGCCGGCGATGGTGGCGCCCCGCCATGTTCGCATGCGCGACAGCGCCACGCCCGCGCCCAGCGCCAGCGCCGTGGCCAAGCCATCCGACAGGCCGAGCGCGGCGCGGCCCTGCGCCACGTTGAATGTCATGGCGTAGAAACCGGCGGCCAGCAAGCCGTGTCGCCAATCGCCGGTGAGTCGCCGCGTGAGATCGAACAGGCAAGCCATCGCGCCGACCAGCGCCAGCGCCGAGACGATGCGCGCCGCCGTCAGGTCGAGGCCGACGACGGCGCCCGCCGCCGCCGTCGCCCACCAGAAACCTGGCGCGTAGAGCAGCGGGGTGAACAGGATGTCGGGTGGACCATAGACCGGCGCACCGTCGTGCCAGCGTCGCGCGTGATCGAGCAGCGCCGCCTCGAAGCCGTGTAACTCGGCCCCATAGGGCAGCTGGTGCGCCACGATCCACGCCAGTGTGGCGATCGCGGCCATGGGCAGGCAGACGTATGTCACGCCCTCCAGAAAACGCCGCCACAGGGGCATGGGCACGGCGCCTATTGAACGAACTCCTCGGCCTCGCCGCCCATCTCCAGCAGGAACGCCTGCAGCTCGCCCGAGGCGCTGGCCAGCCGCTGATCGTCCGTGCTGCGCAGCACAAGTTGCACGCTGGGCCTGCCGTTGCGGAAGCCGGGATAAGAGCCGATATCGATGTCCTCGTAGCGCTGCTGCAGCGCGCCCAGCTTCTCGGCGATCAGGCCCTCGGGCTGGTTGGTGCGCACGGTGCGGCTGAGCATCGGCTTGCCGCCGACCAGGCGGTGCTTCATGGCGTCGAACATGCCCTCGACGATGCGCGGGATGCCGGCGAAGGTGAACACGTTCTCCATCTGGAAGCCGGGCGCCACCGACACCGGGTTGTCGACCAGTGCGCCGCCATGCGGCACGCGCGCCATGCGCCGGCGCGCCGCGGTGAACAGCGCAGCGTCGCCGTAGTAGCGGGTCATGCGGTCGATCGCCTCCGGGTGCTCGGAGATGCCCACGCCGAAGGCCTTGGCGATGCAATCGGCGGTGATGTCGTCGTGCGTCGGCCCTATGCCGCCGGTGGTGAAGACGTAGTCGAACTTGCGGCGCACTTCGTTGACCGTCTCGACGATGCGCGCCTCGATGTCCGGGATCACGCGGCATTCCATGACCCGCACCCCGATCTTGCCCAGCTCTGTGGCGAGGAAGGCGATATTGGCGTCCTTGGTGCGGCCGGAAAGAATCTCGTTGCCGATGACCAGGATGCAGGCGGTGACGATCTTCTCGGACATCGGGGACTCGAAGGGGGGCTCGTGCGGGCGATTGGCCCACCATAGCCAAGGTGGACGGACAAGGCAGCCCCCACCCCTTGCCTGCCGAAGGCGGCGGTGCCAAATAGAGCCACATGATGTTCCGGGCGGAGAAGGCGGCGATGGAGGATTACTGGCGGCAGGACGAGCGCCAGATCAAGCTCCATGCGCCCGAGGATTTCGAGGGCATGCGCAAGGCTGGCCGGCTCGCGGCCGAGACCTTGGACATGCTCGTGCCGCTGGTCGTGGCCGGGGTCACGACCGAGCACCTCGACAAGATCTGCCACGATTTCATCGTCGGCCACGGCGCCGTGCCAGCGCCGCTGGGCTATCGCGGCTTTCCCAAGTCGATCTGCACCTCGATCAATCACGTCGTCTGCCATGGCATCCCGGGCGACCGGGTGCTGATCGACGGCGACGTGCTGAACATCGACATCACGGTGATCCTCGACGGCTGGTACGGCGATACCAGCCGCATGTTCTACGTGGGCGAGCCCAAGCTTCTGGCGCGCCGTCTGTGCGAGACGACGCACGAGGCGATGATGCGCGGTATCGCCGCCGTGAAGCCCGGCGCACGGCTGGGCGATATCGGCCACGCCATCCAGGCATTCGCCGAATCCAACCGCTTCTCCGTGGTGCGCGACTTCTGCGGACATGGCCTGGGCCGCGTCTTCCACGACGCGCCCAACATCCTGCACTACGGCGTCGCCGGTACCGGCCCGACGCTGAAGCCCGGCATGTTCTTCACCATCGAGCCGATGATCAACGCCGGCCGTTACGAGGTGAAGATCCTGGGCGACGGCTGGACGGCGGTGACCAAGGACCGCTCACTCTCGGCCCAGTTCGAGCATTCCTGCGGCGTCACCGAAACCGGTGTCGAGATCTTCACGCTCTCGCCCAAGGACCTGCACAAGCCGCCCTACGGCTGACCTGTCGTCGCGGCCGCGAGGTCCGGATCAGATCGGCGGGTGCTGTGTCGCGTTGGCCACGACCTGCGCCAGCATCTGACGATGCGAATCCGTAACCAGGTGCTGCGCCGAGATGCCGGGCCAAGCCTGATAATGACCGTTGGCAAGGCCGGGTGCGAGGATGCTGCCCGAGGCGCGCAGCCGCCCTTTTCTCGCCGCATAGGTGCATAGAGTGGTCGGTGCGACTTGGGGGGCCCGGTATGGTGCAACGGCGAAGAGCGGCGGTGGCCGTTCAGGAACTCGACGGAACGCCAGCGTCGCCTTCTGCCCTCGCAGCGGTCGGCGACGACGATCTTCTCTCGCTGATCGCCGTCGGCCTGCATCTGCGGCAGGGCAAGAGCCGCGACGGCGCCGAGGTCTGGCGCATCGGCGGCAATACGCTGGCGCATCGCGAGACCCTGCGCGAGGCGGGCGGCACCTGGAATCGGCTCGAGCAGGTCTGGGAGTTCGCCGGCGACGACCCGACCACCGCGGTCGCCCGCGCGCTGGCGGCCAAGCCGGCGCCCGTCGGCCACAACTCGAAGACCGACGCCGAGAAGCCGCACTATCACGGCCACCGTCAGCGCGTTCGCGATCGCGCGCTCGGCTCGGGACTCGAGGGCTTCCAGGATTACGAGCTGCTCGAGCTGCTGCTGTTCTACGGTATCGAGCGCATCGACACCAAGCCGCTCGCCAAGAAGCTGCTGGCGCGCTTCGGCACCCTGGGCGACGTCTTCGCCGCCGACGCCGAGCTGCTGAAGGAGTTCGACATCGACCAGCGCACCCTGGTGCTGCTGCGCGCGCTGCGTGAAAGTAGCGCGCGGCTGGCTCGGCGCGAGGTGGTCGAGCGGCCGGTGATCGCGTCCTGGCAGAAGCTGCTCGACTACTGCCACGCCACGCTGGCGCACGAGAAGACCGAGCGCTTCAACATCCTCTTCCTCGACCGCAAGAACGTGCTGATCGCCGACGAGACACAGCAGAAAGGCACCGTCGATCACACGCCGGTCTATCCGCGCGAGGTCGCCAAGCGCGCCCTGCAGCTCGACGCCTCGGCGATCATCATGGTGCATAACCACCCCTCCGGCGATCCGACGCCGTCACGTGCGGATATCGAAATGACGAAGGAGGTGAAGGTGGCGCTCAAGGCGGTCGGCATCGAGCTGCACGATCACCTGGTGATCGGCCGCAAGGCGCATGCGAGCTTCAAGAGCCTGGGGTTGCTCTAGATCCGCATATTCTTGAAGGTCGTTGCCAAGACGGAAGTGCGCGAACACACTTCCCGCGCATGCCCAAGTTTCTTCGCATCGGAGTCCATCAGTCGAACGTGTCCGGCTACACGTCGAAGGCATGGTGGATTCGCCGAGTCGGCTCGACAGTGTTCCTGAAGTGGGGCGCTGTCGAGGTTCATGGCGTCGACGATGGGCGAAAGGTCTACTGGACCGTTCCACCGCGCGAGAAGACAGTTCGTTGCCGCTCGGCGCAAGCCGCGCAGGATTACGAAAGAAGCGCAATCGCGCGGCGGCGCAGCCATCGCTACGTGCCGCTGGCGGGAAGCATCGCCATCAAGCGCCGGCCCGCCAATCGCGGCACCGAACTCGAGCAGGTGCTGGCCACGATTCTGGTCGTCGACATCGTCCGGTCCACGGAAAAGGCCGCGCGGCTCGGCGCCGCGCGTTGGACACAGGTGATGAAGCACTATTACGCCGCTGCCCGCAAAGAGCTGAAGACATCGCGCGGAAAGGAAGTGGTGACGACAGGGGACGGCCTGCTCGCGACGTTCGAAGCGCCGGCATCGGCAATCCAGTGCGCCGCTGCGATCCGTGACTCCGTGCGCACCCTGGGGCTGGAGATCCGGGCGGGGCTGCATGTCGGCGAATACGAGGCAAGTGGACCCGACGTAATCGGCCTCGCCTTCCATATCGGCACGCGAGTCGCCGCGAAAGCGCGCCCCAGCGAAATCCTGGCCTCGCGCCCGGTCAAGGACCAGATGGCGCGGTCGGAATTCCTGTTCGAGGATCGCGGCGTTCACCAGCTCAGAGGCGTGCCGAAGCGGTGGCGCCTCTACCGGGTCGATCGGTAGGCGGCGCGACGCGAAGGGACAGACCATGGCCAAGAACACGATCTGTCTGTGGTACGATAAGGATGCTGAATCGGCGGCCCGTTTCTACGCCAGGACGTTTCCCGATAGCGCTGTCGGTGCCATTCACCGCGCGCCCAGCGATTACCCCTCAGGCAAGCAGGGCGACGTGCTGACGGTCGAGTTCACAGTCCTCGGCGTCGCCTGCCTGGGCATCAATGGCGGGCCTGTGTTCAAGCATAGCGAGGCTTTCTCCTTCCAGGTCGCCACCGAGGATCAGGCGGAGACCGACCGCTATTGGAACGCCATCGTCGGCAATGGCGGCCAGGAGAGCGCCTGCGGCTGGTGCAAGGACAGATGGGGCCTCAATTGGCAGATCACGCCGCGTGTGCTGACCGAGGCGCTGACGGCCGGCGGCGTCGAGGCGAAGCGCGCCTTCGACGCGATGATGCACATGACCAAGATCGATGTCGCCGCGATCGAGGCGGCCCGGCGCGGCTGACCTCAGCCCGCCGGCACCATGAAGCGATCGAAGAACGCGGCGAGCTCTTCGTGGGCATCGAGCGGCAGGATTTGCGCGACATACTGGTCCGGCCGCACGACCACCACGCAGCCCGCCGCCCGGTCGATGCCGCGCAGGGAGAAGATGTCGTGACCTGACTTCAGGTCCGGGCAGAACATCTTCTCGTAGTCGCGCAGCCCGTACTTCCCCTTTCGCGGCAACAACAGCGGCGGCATCGCCTCGAGCGCCAGATCGCGATGCGGCTGCTGGAAAACGGCGCGGACGTCGATCACCGAGTCGATGTCCGCGTCCTTCGGGGTGTATTTCCGGATCGGCGATCGAGGTGCGCCGGATAGAAACCCGCACAAGGCGCGCAGCGCCGAGCCGGCCGCCACGGGATCCTCAGCGCGGCCGAAGACGAAGAGCCGGAAGCGCCCATCCGCCTTGACGACGTGACCAAGGTGGATCGGTTTGGCATCGCCCAGGCGGACCACCGGCGCCGACGGAAAGCGCATGCCGATCGGGAATCCCGTCGCGAGATGCTGATGGCTCGCCTCGCCCGTGAGCAGCGATGGCCGATAGCGCGTCGCAGTGCCGGCGGTGTAGCGCCCGTGGCGGACGAAGTAGTCCTGCGTCCGGGCGGGATCGAGCGTCCCGCCGTCGCGGGTCGCCGAGGCGAAGAGCGCCGCCCATTCGCGGTCGAAGTCGATCAGCTCCTTGGCGACCGTCTGGCGCTCCGCCGAGTAGGTCCGCAGCAGGTGCGGCGCGGCACGCCCGCGCAGCACGGCGGCGAGCTTCCAGCCGAGATTGAAGGTGTCCTGCATGGAGACGTTCATGCCCTGCCCCGCCTTCGGGCTGTGCGTATGGCAGGCGTCGCCGGCGATGAATACGCGCGGCAGGCGCGTCTCGCTCTCGGCCTCCGGCACATCGTCGAATCTGTCGGCGAGCCGCTGGCCGATCTCGTAGACCGACCACCAGGGGATCTCCTTGACCTCCAGCGTATAGGGTTTCAGCACGCGTCGCGTCTTGGCGATCACGTCGTCCACCGTGATGCCACGGCTCGCGACCCGCTCGCCCGCCTCGAGCGATGTGAGCTCGACATAGATGCGCACCAGGTATCCGCCCTCGCGCGGGATAACGAGCACGCTGCCTTCGGCGGCGGACTGAATCAGCGACTTGAACCGGATATCGGGGAAGTCGGTCACGGCCAGAACATCCATCACGCCCCAGGCGTGATTGGCCGAATCGCCGCGCAGCTCATGGCCGATCGCCTTGCGTACCGCGCTGCGCGCGCCGTCGCAGCCCACGACGTAGCGTGCCTTGACGGTCTCGATCTGCCCTTCGTGTGCCGGATCGAGCCGCTCCAGGCGTACGCTCACACCCGACTCCTCGACGCTCAGATCGAGCATGCGCCGGGCGTAGTAGGGCTCGATCTTGGCCGGCGATCGCCGCATGACGTCGAGGAAGAAGTCGTGCACGCGCGCCTGGTTCAGCACGACGTGCGGAAACTCCGAGAGCCCGTCCTCGACGTCCTGTACCCGGCCGCTGCGCACGATGGTCTCGGGCTTCAGCGGATCGGGTTTCCAGAACGTCGTCTCGCTGATCCAGCAGGCCTCCTCCATGACGCGATCGGCGAATCCGTAGGCGTTGAACATCTCCATCGTGCGACAGGCGACGCCGTCGGCCTGACCGAGCAGCAACCGGTCGGGCTTCTGCTCGACGATGCAGGTCTTGATGTCGCCGAAGGCCGAGAGCTGGGCGGCGAGATTGAGACCCGCCGGCCCGCAGCCGACGATCAGGACATCGACATCTTTCGGAACCGGGCCGCGCTCACCGGACGGTCCGACGCGTTCCGCCGGATCGGCGATGCGCGGATCGCCCGGCTCGAATCCGTTGAGATGGAACTGCATCGACGTCCGTCTCCGAAGCATGCCGTAACGCTGTCGTCAGCCGTTGTCGCACCAGACGGTCGGTGCGCGCAATTGTTGCGCGCGGCGCGGGTTCCGTCGAATACTGCCCGCGCTGCTCATGGGAGGATCGAGCGATGTCATTCTACCGAGGCATGACCTGCGAGAACGTGACCATCAACGGCGACAAGGGAACGCCGATCACCGCCTATGTCGCGCGGCCCGAGGGCAAGGGCCCATTCCCCGGCGTCGTTCTGATCCATCACCTGCCGGGCTGGAGCGAGCTCTACATCGAATCGACGCGCCGCTTCGCCCATCACGGCTACATGGCGATCTGCGCCAATCTCTACCAGCGTGAGGGCGGTGGCAGCGACGGCAACCCGGACGATGTCGCCGCCAAGGTGCGCGCCGATGGCGGCATCGCCGATTCGCAGATGGTCGGCGACACGGCGGCGGCGGTGCAGTGGATGCGCGCGCAGTCCAGCAACAACGGCAAGGTCGGCCTGTTCGGCTCCTGCTCCGGCGGCCGGCACGCCTTCATCTACGCCTGCCAAAAGAAGGACGTCGATGCCTGCGTCGATCTATGGGGCGGCCGCGTGGTGATGCCCAAGGAATCGCTCAACGCCAAGACGCCGACCGCGCCGATCGACATGACCAAGGACCTGTCCTGCCCGCTGCTCGGCCTGTTCGGCAATGACGACCGCGCACCCAGCCCCGAGGAGGTCAACCAGCACGAGGCCGAACTCAAGCGGCTCGGCAAGAATTACGAGTTCCACCGCTACGACGGCGCCGGCCACGGCTTCTTCTACTGGCACCGCCCGCTCTACCGGCCAGAACAGGCAGCGGACGGCTGGAGTAAGGTGTTCGCCTTCTTCGGCAAGCACCTCGCCAAGTAGGAGGCACACCATGTGCACCTCGATCATCGAGATCGCCCCCGCCGAGGGCATGGCCAAGCGTGGCGACGAATGGTTCCCGTTGACGCAAAGCGTAGTCGCCTACGACCACGCTCGCCATGCGCCACTGGGCGACGTGATCACGCTGGACTTCTTCAACACCAGCCTCGACGCCGGCGCGCGCGCCGCCGTCGAGCTGACGTTGGAAAGCGCCAAGGAGCTGCGCGCGGCGCTCGACCGCGCCATCGCCGCGGCCGAGTATGAGGAGGCGGAAGTGCGCGGCAAGGGCGCGATGCCTCAGCTTGTCCGGGCCGCCTGAGATCAGACGGTCCGGAAGCCACCATCGGCCATGATGATGCAGCCCGTGATGTAGGCCGACATATCGGAGGCCAGGAACACCGCCGGGCCGGCGATGTCCTCGGGCTTGCCGGCCCGGTTCAGCGGCGTGTGGCGCATGACCATGGCCACCATGTCGGGGTTCTTGGCGCGCGCCTCAGCGTTGATCTTCGTCTCGATCAAGCCCGGCCCGATGGCGTTGACGCGTACGCCGTCCTTGCCGAGCTCGGCCGCAAGCGCGCGGGTGAAGCCCAATACGCCGTGCTTGGACGTCGTGTAGGCCGCCGAGTTCGGCCAGTTCACATGCACGAAGGACTGGATCGAGCCGATGTTGACGATCCGGCCCTTCGTCGCGCGCAGCTGGTCGAGGAAGGCGTGCGTGACGTTGAAGACGCCGTCGAGATTGATCGACAGGATGTCGTCCCAGTCCTTGGTCACGGCCGCCGCGTCGCCGGTGATGTGGTTGCGCCGGTTGATGCCAGCGTTGTTGACCAGGATCGAGATCTTGCCGGACTTCGCGATCTCGGCCGCCGCCGCCCGGCACGCGGCGCGGTCGGTGACGTCAAGCGTCATCGCCGCCGCCTTGCCGCCGGCCGCCATCACGAGATCGACGGTCTCCTTGGCATTCGCCGGATTGATATCGAGCACGATCACGCGCGCGCCTTCGCGGGCATAAGCGAGGCAGATGCCCTGGCCGATGCCCGAACCGCCGCCGGTGACCGCCGCGATGTGTCCCTCGAGAAGTCCTGCCACGTATTCCTCCCTGAACGAGTACGGCCTGCTTAGGGCACGTGCTTGCCCGCCGACCAGCCGCGCGCCACGAGATGTGCGCCCGCGAAGGCCAGCGGCGCAGGCTCGAGATCGCTGGCCATGGTATCGTTCCAGCGATTGAGCCAGCCGAACAGCGAGATCACGGCGACGATCTCGACGATCGCCGTGTCGGAGAAGTGCCGCCGCAGCTCGGCGAAATGCGCCTCGGACGTCTCGTTGGGCGTTTGCCCGGCGGCGAAGCCCAGCGTGATCGCCGCGCGCTCGGCGGGCGTGAAAGCCGGATCGCTGTCGTAGCTCATGAACCGCTCGACCTTGTCGGCCGGCACACCGCTCTTGTAGCCATTCGCGGCGGTGTGGGCCTGGCAGTAGCGGCAACCCGCCGCCGAGCTCACCGCGTGGGCGACGAGCCAGCGCGTCGCCGGCGGTACTTCGCCTTCGCCACGCAACACCTCGGCGGCGAGCGCCGCAAAAGCACGCAGCAGCGCGGGCTTGCGCGCCATGATGCGATAGCTGGTCGGAACATAGCCGCCCATCGCTGCGACGCGGTCCGCGATGTCCTGTGTCTCGCCCATCGCGTCCGCCGGCAACGGCGTCACGCGCGCTGTACCACCCATCGTCGCCTCCCCAGAGCTGCCCGCGCGTACAATGCCCGCCTCTCCTCGACGATGCCAGCGGCGCGTATCTCATCCTCGCCGGCTGGCGCGCCCCGCCTCTCGCACGGTACAAGGGCGCAAACGGGAGGAAGCGATGATTGGATCGGAGTGGCTGCTCGTCGTCACGGTCGATGTCGACGCCGACGTCGAGGCCGACTGGAACACCTGGTACGATACGGTGCACGCGCCCGACGCGCTGGCCTGTCCTGGCGTGCGCAATTGCGTGCGGCTGGTCGACGAGCGGCCAGCGCGCGTGCGCGGCATGGACTCGCGGCCCGGCGACAACGGCCGCGCCTATATCACGATCTACGAGATCGACGGTCCGCATGTGCTGGAAACGAAGGAGTTCCAGGCGATGCGCGGCTGGGCGCATTTCGCCGACAAGGTGCGCTCGACCACACGCTGCTATCGCACCACGCGCAAGGAGTTCGCCCGCCGATGACCCGCCCGCCCTTCCGCGCCGACCATGTCGGCTCCCTGCTACGTCCCGCGCGCCTCGCCGAGGCACGGCAGAAATGGAAGCGCGGCGAGATCACCGCCGAGGCACTGCGCGCGATCGAGGACGAGGCGGTGCGCGAGGTCGTGGCGCTGCAGGAAAGCGTCGGCCTGCGCAGCATCACCGATGGCGAGTTCCGTCGCGACTACTGGCACCTCGATTTCATGTGGGGCTTCGACGGCGTCGAGCCCAGCGAGGAGGAATTCGTCGTGCCGTTCTCCGGCGGCAAGGAATTTATCGCCCCGGCCGCGCGCGCCACGGGCAAGGTGCGCTACCCGGCCGGCGGCATCATGCGCGAGCATTTCCGGTTCCTGAAGTCGGTGACGAAGCGCACCGCCAAGTTCACCATGCCGGCGCCCACCATGTTCCGTCACCGCTCCGGCACCAAGGTGATCAACGAGCAGGTCTACGCCAGCGCCGACGCCTTCTGGGCCGATCTCGGCAGGGCCTACAACGACGCGATCCTCGATTTCGCCTCGATGGGCGCGCGCTACATCCAGCTCGACGACGTCAATTCCTGCGTGCTGTGCGATTCCGACATGCGCGCCCGCATCAAGCAGCAGGGCGAGGATCCCGACCGCGTGCTCGACCGCTACATCGGCGCGCTCAACGCCGCCGCCGCCGGCCGGCCCGCCGACATGGTGTGCACCACCCATATGTGTCGCGGCAATTTCCGCAGCGAGTTCGTCGCCAAGGGCGGCTACGAGGCGATCGCCGAGAAGCTGCTCTCGCAGGTCGCGGTCGACGGCTTCTTCATGGAATACGACGACGAGCGCTCCGGCGATTTCGCGCCGCTGCGATTCCTGCCCAAAGGCAAGATGGCGGTGCTGGGCATCGTGACGTCGAAGCGGCCGGCGTTGGAGAGCAAGGACGCGCTGAAGCGGCGAATCGACGAGGCGGCGAAATATGCTCCGATCGAGCAGCTCTGCCTCAGCCCGCAATGCGGCTTCTCCAGCACGCATCACGGCAACAACCTCACCATCGACGAGCAGAAGCGCAAGCTGGCGCACATCGTCGAGGTCGCGCACGAGGTCTGGGGCGAAGCCTGAGCGCTACGCCTTCTCGAACGCCACCGCGATCAGCACCAGCACGACGGCCACCACCACGCCGCCGGCGATCGTCCGCCATCCCTTGGGCTGGCTGCCGCGCAGCCACATCGCCAGCACGGCGCCCAACACCAGCAGCGAGCCGATCAGCGCGAAGATCTGGTTCTGGCTCATAGTCTCGCGCGCACGCGCCGCGCGCCCTCCACCATCGCCGCCATCTTGCCGTAGGCAGTCGCTCGCGGCAGATACTTCATGCCGCAATCGGGAGCGGCGATCAGGTGTTCCGGCGCGATGTGCCGCAGCGCCGCTGCCAGCCGCTTCTCGATCAGTTCCGGCGTCTCGATGGCGGGATCGCCGAGGTTCAGCACGCCTACCATCACGCTCTTGCTTGGCAGGTCCTTGAGCACGGCGAGGTCGAGATCCGGCTCGGCCGCCTCGATCGAGATCTGGGCCGCGCTGGTGCTGTTGAGTTCCCGCAGGAAGGCATACTCCTTGGCCTTGGTCTTCACGACATAGGCGTAGCCCATGCAGAGATGGATCGCGGTGGGTCCTTCGACGCCGTGCAACGCGCGCTCGATGGCCTCGAGCGCGAAGCCGCGCGCCTTCTCGGCGTTGGGCGACAGATACGGCTCGTCGATCTGCAGCACGTCGATGCCGGCGGCCTTGAGGTCCTTGAGCTCGGCGTTGACCGCGTCGGCATAGGCCATCGCCAGCTTGCGGTCGTCGCCGTAATGCTCGTCCTTGGCCAGCATGGTCATGGTGAACGGACCGGGCACCGTGATCTTGGTCGCGCGCTCGGTATTGGCGCGCAGGAAGCGCGCGGCCTCGACCTCGACCGGCGCGCGCCGCCTGATCGGGCCGACGACGCGCGGCACCTCGGTCGGCTTGCCGGTACGGCCCAGCACGACGCCCGGCTTGTCGAGGTCGATGCCCTCGAGCGCATTGGCGAAATGGTTGAAGTAGCTCTCGCGTCGCACCTCGCCGTCGGTGAGGATGTCGAGGCCGGCGCGCTCCTGGTCACGAATCGCCAGCAGCACGGCGTCGTCCTGCGCCTGACCGCGTAGGTCATGTGGCTGACGCCAGACGCTCTCCATGCGCGTGCGCGGCGGACCATGCGCGAGCAGCTCGGCCTTGTCGACCAGCCAGTCCGGCTGCGGGTAGCTGCCGACCAGGGTCGTGGGAATCAACGGCAACGCCATGCGCTTGCTCTTCCTTCGTGGGCCGCCACATTCTATAGGCTTGGGCAAGAAGTTGCAGGGGGTATCGGGGGATCACATGACTCCGGAACAAATCGGGCTGGTGCGAACGAGCTTCGCGCAGGTGGTGCCGATCCGCGAACCGGTGGCTGAGCTCTTCTACGGCCGGCTGTTCGAGCTCGATCCATCGCTGCGACCGCTGTTCAAGGGCGACATGAAGGAACAGGGCATCAAGCTGATGGCGATGATCGGCACCGCTGTCGGCGGACTCGACAATCGAGAGAGCCTCGATCCCGCGCTGCGGGCGCTGGGCCAACGCAATATCGGCTACGGCGTCGCGGCCGCGCACTACGACACCGTCGCCAGCGCCCTGCTCTGGACGCTGGAGCGAAGCCTCGGCGCAGCGTTCACCGCGGACGTAAGGGCGGCATGGATCGCAGCCTACGGCGTTCTGGCCGGCGCCATGATCGACACCGCCGCCGCCTAGCCTGTCCGACCATCGGGGCCCCCCATGACAACAGACATCTCGCGTCGCGGCCTCGTGCGACTGGTCGGTCGCGCCGGTGGCGCCATCGCCGTGCGCAATACGCTGGGCGCCATGGGCCTGCTGGCGCCGGCAACCGCCTGCTCCGACGTGCGGTTGGCGCAAGGCTCCGGTAGCGGCGTACGCGTCGTGATACTGGGCGCCGGCATCGCCGGCATGGTCGCGGCGCACGAGCTGGCGAAGGCCGGCTATGACGTGCGCATCCTCGAGGCGCGCTCGCGCCCCGGCGGCCGGATATGGACCCTGCGCGCCGGCGATCGCCTCGACGAGGTCGGCTCCAGCCAGCGCGTCGAATGGCGCGCCGATCGCGACACCTATTTCAACGCCGGCGCCGCGCGACTGCCGCACCACCACCAGGGCATCCTCGGCTATTGCCGCGAGTTCGGCGTGGCGCTGGAACCCTTCGTCAACGACAACCGCGGCGGGCTGATCCACAACGACGCGGCCTTCGGCGGCCGCCCGCAGTCGCGCCGCCGGATTCAGGCCGACATGCGCGGCGCCATCGCGGCGCTGGCCGCGCGCAGCCTGCCGCCAGGCGCCTCGGCGATGCGTCGCTTGCTGCGCGGCTTCGGCGATCTCGACGCGGCGATGCGCTATGTCGGCTCATCGCGCGCCGGTTTCGAGCGCGCGCCCGGCGCCGGCGGTCAGTCCGCGATCCTGCTCAAGCCGCTGCCGATCGAGGACATCGCGCGCCTGCTGGCCGACGACAATACCGAGACCGGCATGCATTTCCCCGATGGCTGGGAACAGGCGCCGACGATGATGCAGCCGGTGGGCGGCATGGATCGCATCGTCGACGGCTTCGTGCGCTCGGTCGGCCGCATGATCAGCTACGACAGCGAGGTCGTGCGCATCGCGCGCACCGGCGGCCGCGTGCAGGTCGCGGTGCGCGACCGGCGCAGCGGCACGGTCCGCACCATCGAGGCGGATCACGTGATCTGCACCATCCCGCTCACCGTGCTGAAAGGCATCGACACCGATTTCGGCGATCCGGTGCGCCGCGCGATCGCGGCCGGCAGCGGCGTCTACATCCCCGCGGTTAAGGTCGCCTACGAGGCCGAACGCCGCTGGTGGGAGCTCGACCATCACATCTACGGTGGCATCAGCTGGACCAGCCGGGAGATCACGCAGATCTGGTACCCGTCGAGCTCCTTCCACGCCCGCACCGGCGCGATCGTCGGCGCCTATATCTGGGACCATAAGGCGGGCTCCAAGTATTCGGCGATGACCCCGGCGCAGCGTATCGCGGCGGCGGCGGCCGATGCGGAAGCGGTGCATCCCGGCTTCTCCAAGATGGTCGGCAAGGGGCTGACCGTGGCCTGGTCCAACGTGCCCTTCTCCATGGGTGGCTGGGCGGAGTGGGACGACGACAAGGCGGCGCGGCGGGACCACTACCCGGTGCTGGTCGCGGGCGAAGGTCAAGTGCAGTTCGCGGGCGAGCATATGAGCCATATCAACGGCTGGCAGGAAGGCTCGGTCCAGTCGGCCCATATCGCGGTGCGGCGGATCGCCGAGGCGGCGCGCGCCAGGCCAGCCTGAGTCTTTTGACAAGCGGCCGGCGGGGCGCCTAGGCTCCCGGTCGCACGGCTGCTCTCCAATGGAGGAACCCCATGGCCGCCAGTCTGCTCGAGCACTACAACATCTTCTGCAAAGACCTCGGCGCGACCGTCAAATTCTACGAGAAGTACGTCGGCCTGCGCGACGGCGATCGCCCGCCCTTTCCATTCCCCGGCGCCTGGCTCTATGCCGGTGAGCAGGCGGTGGTGCACATCGTCTCCGAGAGCGGCCGCAAGGACCACGGCAGCGGCGCGATCGACCATATCGCCTTCCGCTGCCACGGGCTGAAGGACACGCTTGCCCTGCTGAAGAAGGACAAGGTCGCGCACGAGCTGCGCCAGGTTCCGGCGCGGCCGCTGCAGCAGGTGTTCATCCGCGATCCCGACGGCGTGATGATCGAGATGAATTTCTGGGACGAGCCGGTCGTCGCCAAGCCGCGCAAGGAAGGCGTGATGCACGCCTCCGAGGCGATTTAGATGCGTTTGTCATCCCGAGTGAGTCGAGGGATCTCCCGGAATAGGGAGATTCCTCGCTACGCTCGGAATGACAGCAACTACAGAATCTGAAAGACCTCGTAGATCGGCCCGGTCGCCTCGCGGCGACCGACGCCGACCGCGATGATGCGGTTGAGGAACGAGTACTTCTCCGACGCCGTCTCGAAGCGCGGCGCGATACGGAAATAGTACTCCGAGGGATCGACCTTTTCGCCCTTGGCGAGGCGATCCAGCACCCATTGCGGGCCGTGCCGCAGGCCCCGGTAGCTCATGTAGATCGCGTGGCCGTCGTGCGTCTTGAGCGTCAACCGCACGTCGAGTTCCCACACGCCGTCGGAACGCACGGTGATCCAGTCGCCAGCGGGCGTCGGCAGCACCGTGCCCTTGAGTTCGTCGCCCTCGAAGGTGCCACCGGCGACCGTGGCGATTCGGCGATGGCCATAGGGCGTGACACCCATGTCCTCCATGGTGCCAACCGCCAGCTTGATGGTGAAGAGACGGGCGCTATTGAGTGTCGGTTCGGACATTGTCGGTTTCTTTCCTAGCTCTTCGATCCGCCGGCGAGCTTCGGCTCCACCGTCTCAACCGGCGCGCCGGCCTTCTTCCAGGCGCCGAAGCCGCCCTCGATGTGCGCCACGGGAGTGAGACCCATATCCTGCGCCGTCTTGGCGGCCAGGGCCGAGCGCACGCCGCCGGCGCAGAACAGGACGAACTTGTCGCCGCTGGCAAAGAACGGTTTGTGGTATGGGCTGCCAGGATCGATCCAAAACTCCAGCATGCCGCGCGTGACGTTGATCGCGCCCGGCACGCCGCCGTCGCGCCAGATCTCGCGCGGATCGCGCAGGTCGATGAAGGTCACGCCCTTCTGGCCGTGCAGCGCCTTGGCCTGATCGACGTTCAGCGTCTCGACCTCCTTCATCGATTCGTCGAACATCTGCTTCACGCTGCGTTTGATTTCCAGCGGCATTCGTCTCTCCTTACGCCACGGCCTGGTCGATGGCCCGCTCCAGCACGGCGCACATCGTCTCGATCTCGTCGTCGCCCGATATGAACGGCGGGCCCAGCATCAAGAGGTCGGTCACACCGATACCGCCGGGATAGACCCACACGTTGTTGTCGAGCGCGTACTTCATCGCCTTGTTGGTCACGGTGCCGGGCGCCGCGAAGGGCTCCAGCGTCTCGCGATCCTTCACCACCTCGACGCCCCACAGCATGCCGCGACCGCGCACCTCCGCGACGTTGGGATGCTGCTTCAGCCGCTGCAGGCGCCGCTCCAGCTTCTCGCCAGCGGCCCTGGCCTTCGCCAGCATGTCCTCGTCGCTCATGATCTTGAGCACCGCGTCGGCGGCGGCGCAGGCGGCGGGATGGGCGCTGTAGGTGTAGAACATCGGCGCGTCGCCGATGCGCGCCAGCGGCTCGGCGATACGGTCTGCGGCGAACAGACCGCCGATCGGCGCGTAGCCGCCGCTCATGCCCTTGGCCGAGACCATGACGTCGATCTCGATACCCTCGGCCTCGTGCGCGAAGCGCGGGCCGGTGCGGCCGAAGCCCGAGATCACCTCGTCGGCGATCAGCACGATGTCGTGGCGATTGCAGATTTCGCGCAGGCGCTTCCAGTAGCCCTGGGGCGGCACCAGCGCGCCGCCGCTGCTGCCGACCACCGGCTCGGCGATGATGCCGGCGATCGTGTCGGCGCCTTCGCGCTGGACGATGGCCTCGATCTCGTCGACGCAGGCGATGTCGCAGGTCGGATAGGTCTTGCCCAACGGACAGCGCAGGCAGTAATGCGCCGGCGCCTTGGGCGTCTCGCGCGCCATGCCCTTGATCGCCGCGCGCCGCGCCGTATGGCCGCCGATCTCCAAGGTGGCGATCGTCGCGCCATGATACGAGAAGCTGCGGCCGATCACCTTCCAGCGCGCGGTATTACCCTTGGCCACGTGATACTGCCGCGCCAACTTCACCGCCGCCTCGACCGCTTCCGACCCGCCGCTGGCGAGGAAGATTCGCGTGAGGTTCTTCGGCAGCCAGTCGCGCTTCAGCCGCTCGACCAGCTTCGCGCGCTCCGGCGTCACGAAGGGCGGGATCGCGTAGGCCAGCGCCGACGACGCCTTGGCCATCGCCGCGCCCGGCTCGGGCCGACCATGACCGATATTGACCAGCATCGCCCCGCCGCCAGCATCGAGGATGCGCCGACCGTCCGACGTGATCAGATGACAGCCTTCGGCGCCGACGATCTCCACCGCCATCGGCCAGGGGGTGAACGGCCAAGCGGGCTTGGTATCAGGCATGACTCGGCCTCTTGCCTTCCCCCGCCACCGGGCGAAGGTAGTGGAAGTTGATCATCACATCCCACCGATGCAGAGGTACTTCGACTCGAGATACTCGTCGATGCCGTACTTCGAGCCCTCGCGGCCCAGACCGGACTCCTTGACGCCGCCGAACGGGCCGACCTCGTTGGAGATGATGCCGGTGTTGATGCCGACCATGCCGCTTTCGATCGCCTCGGCGACGCGCCAGACGCGGCCGATGTCGCGGCTGTAGAAATACGCCGCCAGGCCGAACTCCGTGGCGTTGGCCAGCCGCACGGCGTCGGCCTCGGTCTGGAACTTCACCAGTGGCGCCACCGGGCCGAAGGTTTCCTCGCGCATGATCAGCATCGACTCCGAGACGTTGGTCATCAGGGTCGGCTCGAAGAACGTGCCGCCATTGCCGTGGCGATGGCCGCCGACCACGACCTTGGCGCCCTTGCCCAGCGCGTCGGCGACATGCTGCTCGACCTTGGCGACGGCGGCATCGTCGATCAGCGGGCCCTGGTTGACGCCGGCCTCCAGCCCGTCGCCGACCTTGAGCTTGCGCACCGCCACGGCGAGCTTCTCGGCGAAGGCGTCGTAGACGCCCGCCTGCACGAAGAAGCGGTTGGCGCAGACACAGGTCTGGCCGGTATTGCGGTACTTCGAGAGGATCGAGCCCTCGACCGCGGCGTCGAGATCGGCGTCGTCGAAGACGATGAACGGCGCGTTGCCGCCCAGCTCAAGCGAAATCTTCTTCACCGTGCCGGCGCAGGCCGCCATCAGTTTCTTGCCGATCTCGGTCGAGCCGGTGAAGGTCAGCTTGCGCACCGTGGGGTTCGACGTCATCTCGTTGCCGATCTCACCGGCATCGCCGGTGACGACCGACAGCAGCCCCGCCGGCACGCCGGCGCGCTCCGCCAGCACCGCCATGGCCAGCGCCGAGAACGGCGTGAGCTTGGCCGGCTTCACCACCATCCCGCAGCCCGCCGCGAGCGCCGGACCGGCCTTGCGCGTGATCATCGCCGCCGGGAAGTTCCACGGCGTGATCGCCGCACAGACGCCCACCGGCTGCTTGAGTACCACCAGCCGCCGGTCGCGCGCCGGGCTCTGCAGCACGTCGCCGTCGACGCGCTTGGCCTGCTCGGCGAACCACTCGATGAACGAGGCGGCGTAGGCGACCTCGCCCTTGGCCTCGGCCAGCGGCTTGCCCTGCTCGCTGGTCATGATCACGCCGAGGTCCTCGACATTGGCCATCATCAAATCGTTCCAGCGCCGCAGGATCACCGCGCGCTCCTTGCCGGTCATCGCCGCCCAGCTCTTCATCGCGGTCTCGGCGGCGGCGATGGCGCGGCGCGTCTCGGCCGAGCCCATGCGGGGTACAGTGCCCAAGGGCGCGCCGGTCGCAGGATTGCGCACCGCATGCGTGCGCCCGTCATCGGCGTCGACCCATTTGCCGGCAACATAGGCCTGCTCGCGGAACAGATCCGCGTCCTTCAGCCGCGCGCGCAATCCGCCATCGGTCTTGGTCAAGGTGTCGGGCATGGCGTCCCTCCGTGTTTGGCGTCGCGGCGCATTATAGGACACGCCGCTTTCAAATGTCGCCCAACAGCGTCAGCACGCGCCGCCGCTGCGTCTCGTTGATCATCGAGGCCAGCAGGCGCCGCGCCCGCGCCGGATCGCCGGCGAGCACCAGGCCGCACGCCACGTTGGCCGCGATCTCCTCGCGTAGCGGGCGTGCGACGATCAGGCCGGCAAGGTCGAGCACGCGCCCAATCGTGGCGGAGCTCAGCGGCACCAGGCGCAGGAAACCAGCCAGCTCATGGTCGAAGCGCGGCGGCAGGCGGCCGCTGTCGAGCAGGCGATGCACCGCGGCGTCGGCGATCTCGATCGCCTTCAGCACATCCGAATGCACCAGCCGCCCGGCGCGATCGAGCTCGCTACGGAGCCGGTCGATCGGCGCGCTTAGGCGCTCGGCCAACGCGGCGGCCGCGGCCACGTAGCCCGCCTCGCGAAGATCGGCGATCATCTTGACCGGCTCGATATCCACCTTGCGATCGGCCAGCGCCTCGACGATAGCCGGCGGTACCGACTCGATGTGGCCGGCGCGCAGCAGCTCGAAGAAGGGCCAGGCATTGCCCGCCGCGATGGCCTCCAGCATCAGCGCCATCATCCGCTCGGTCCGGCCCAGCACGGCATAGCCCGCGATCAGCGACTCGATGACCGGCCCGACTCCGTCGGGCAGGTCGCGCAGGAGCAGCTCCGTCGCCTCGAGCAGGCCGATGTCTCGGTCGGCGCAGGCGATGGCGATGAACTCCTGGGCGATCTCGAAGCGGCCGCGCCGCACCTTGCGTACCTTGAAAGCGCGCTCGATCATCGCCTGCCGATAGTCGGGGTGCGCCGCCAGCCGACCGATCAGCAAGGGCCGCCACTGCTTCAGGTCACGGTGGTCGAGCAGGCTGATCGCCGCCTCGGGCCACTGGGCGACCCGCTCGAGGATCTGTCGCATCTCGGCGCGCACGACATCCCGTTCGGCCTGGCGCGTCTCCTCGGCGCCGGGCAGATGCCGTACGTTGGCCCAGCGGCGGTCGACGCGGTCGAGCGCGCCGACGATACGCCACCACTGCATCATCACCGCGCGCTGCGCGCTTTCGATATCGCCGGCCGCGCGCGCCGTGGCGAGCTCGCGCTCGAAGGCGACCTCCCACGGCTCATCGCGGACCATCACACCCTGCCGGCGTCGACGACGTAGAGCTGGCTGGTACAGGCCGCCGCCTCCTCGCTGGCGAGAAAGACGGTGACCTTCGCCAGATCGTCGGGCACCAGCCAGCGCTTGAGGCACTGGATTTCCATCTGCCGCGCCTCGGACTCGGGCTTGATCCAGAGCCTCTCCTGGCGCTCGGTGCGCACCCAGCCCGGCGCGATCGAATTGGCGCGGATATTGAATTGGCCGTAGTCGCGCGCCAGCGAACGCGTCAGGCCGATCACAGCGGACTTCGCCGCCGTGTAGATCGCCATGCCGCCCATGCCGCTCATCCACGAGACCGAGGAGTAGTTGACGATCGCCCCGCCGCCGGCCGCCTTCATGTCGGGCAGCACCGCCTGGGCGGCGAAGAACTGATGCTTGAGGTTCACCGCGATGCGCTGATCGAAGTATTCAGGCGTCACCTCCTCGGTGGCGTGGCGGTCGTCGTGCGCGGCGTTGTTGACCAGCACCGTGATCGGCCCGAAGGCGTCGCGGATTTCGCCGATACCGGCGCGTAGCGCCGCCGTATCGGTGACGTCGGCACGCACATACTTCACCGTCGCGCCGCCTCTGGACAGCTCGTCGGCGAGAGAGCGCGACGGCGCGTCGGCGATGTCGATGAAGCCGACCTTCGATTTCTGTCGAGCGAAGGCGCGCACGATCGCGGCCCCGATGCCGCTGCCACCGCCGGTGATCAGCACCGTGCGTCCTTCCAGATCGGGATAGATCGCGCCGCCGGCCATGCCGCCCTCCCTATTCGTGGTCTCAGGCTAGCACGCCGGACCGCGGACATATCGCGCGCTTGTCGAGCGCGGCTCGGCGCGTCATCCTCGTCAGATCGAAGCGGGAGGTCCGCATGGTTCGCGCAATTCGGCCGCTGATCGCGCTGGCGCTGCTTCTCGCGGCGGCCAGCGCCGCATTGGCCCAGTTCGGCCCGTCGCCGCAAACGCAGCCCTATCCTCAGCAGCCCTATCCACAGCAGCCGGGCAGCCGCAATACCGGGCCGTTCGGTCCGTCGCCGCAAACGCAGCCCTACCCGCAGCAGCCCTACCCGCAGCGGCCCTACCCGCAGCAACCCTACTACCCGCAGCAGCCCTATCCAACGCACGGACAGGTCTCGCTGGTCGGCGTGTGAAGCACGACCCTCTATGACACGCAGGGCCGCGCCATTGCCTCGATCTTTCTTCAGTTCTCACCCGACGGCCGCTACCACCGACGCATGCTGGTGCCGGCTGGTCAGACCGACGTCTTCGGCGTCTGGCAGTAAGACGCGCAGAACTCGATCCTGCACAGCCAGGCTCGGGACTACGCGCCCAGGACTCTCCCGCCAACCGAGCCGATGGGCCAGACCTACTCGCTGCGCGTTCAGTGGGTCAGCGCCAACCACTTCATCACCCAGGACGTCAGCGGCCCGATCCGCTGGGTGCGCCAGCAGTAGCGCTCACCGTCCGAGATTGGTGATCTGCACCCGGCGATTGAGCGGGTCGCTGGGGCTGCCGGCGTTGAGCGGCTTGCTGCTGCCGTAACCCATGGCGCTCAACCGTTCAGGCGCGATGCTGTGCTTGGCGATCAGGTAGTCGCGCACGGCATTGGCGCGCTGTGTCGACAGACGAAGGTTGTATTCGCCGTCGCCGGTGGCGTCGGAATGGCCGGCGATCTCGAAGCGATAGGCGGCGAGCTTGGGGTCGGTCAGCGCGGTACCCAGCTTGTCGACCAGGGCGATGCCGACGGCGTCGAGCTTCGCCGAATCGATCTCGAACTGGATGCGCATATCGATGGTCGGCGGCGCCTCGATGGTGACGCGACCGCGGGTCAGCGAGCGCGGCGTGCCGCCGGGCGGCGGCGGGGTCAGCTTGTCGACAATGTCCGACGAGCTCGGCGATGATGGCGGCGGCTTGGCGCTGCCTTGTGCGAGCGCGCCCGACACCGTGACAAGTAGCAGCGACACGGCGAGCGCGAAGAGTTGGCGCATGGCTCCTCCTAGCATCTAACGGAGCTTTATTTTACCAGAATCCCGGGCGGAGCGCACGGGTCGGTCAGGGATAGTTCAGCAGCGTGTCAATGACCTGGTCGATCAGCCTGCGCGCGTCCGATCGCACCGCCAGCCGCACCGGCGGCACGGTCAAATGGCGCGCCCCGCGCACGTCGCAGACCGTGGCGCCCCTGGTATGGATGCCGGCGCACTCGACCCGGACGATGGCGCCATCGGTCTCGAGCAAAGCCTCGTCGACATAGGGTACCAGCGCGCAGACATCGTGCATCGAGGCCACGGCGCGCGCGAAGACGGCGCGCTGCCGCGCCAAATAGAACGACACCAGATCAGCGATCACGCCCGCGACGCGCCGGCCGCTGGCCCGCAGCCGCGCGATGTCGGCATCGTCGAAGCCGGTGCGGCGCGTGACGTCGAGGCCGACCATGCGGATCGGCACGCCGCAGCCGAACACCACAGCCGCCGCTTCGGGGTCGCAGTAAATGTTGAACTCCGCCGCGGGCGTGACGTTGCCGCCGGCGGCCGAGCCGCCCATCACGGTGATCTCGCGCAACCACGTCCTGAGCTTCGGTTCGCGCTTGAGCGCGACCGCGACATTGGTCTGCGGGCCGATCACCGCGAGGATCAGCTCGCCCTGGTGGCGACGCGCGCTCTCGATGATGAAGTCGACGGCATGCGCGTCGATCGGCTTGCGCGTCGGCGGCGGCAGGTCGTGGCCGTCGAGCCCGCTCTTGCCGTGGACATGCGCCGCGTCGACCGTGGCCCCTACCAGCGGTTGGGCGAAACCCTCGGCGAGCGGCACGTCGATGCCGCCCAGCTCGAGCAGGGCGAGCGCGTTGCGCGTGCTGTTGGCCAGCGAGCTGTTGCCGTGCGTGGTCGTGACGCCCACGAGATCGAAATGCCGCGCGCCGAAGAGCAGCGCCACGGCGTCGTCGTGGCCGGGATCGCAGTCGATGAGAAGCTTGGGTCTGGTCATCGAGCCAGATACTGCACGAGACGATCCGTCACGTCGCGCGCCGTCGTCGGCATCGCTGCGCACCTGGATTGAAAATTCGCTGGAGTGCTTCGGCCCGGCGGCGGAGCGATGGTGGGCGCGGCAGGGATTGAACCTGCGACCCCACCCATGTCAAGGGTGTGCTCTCCCGCTGAGCTACGCGCCCCCAAAGGGGCATGCTCCACCGCGCCGGACCGAAGCGGGCGGTGCTGTAACGCATCGCTTCCGGGTTGGCAAGTCGCGCCCCGGCGGTCGCCGCGGATGACGGCGTCATCGATTCGGTCTAATCAGGTCGCATGGAATCGAGTCCCGCCGCGCAGCCATCGCCGCCGATCGAGATCGACCGTCCGGTGGCCCAGACGCTGCCGGTGGTGTTGGCCTCGCCGCATAGCGGCCGCGCCTATCCCACCGATTTCCTGAGCCAGACCCATCTCGAGATGGCCGTGCTGCGACGCGCCGAGGACGCCTATGTCGACGACCTGTTCGCGCTCGCGGCGAAGTCCGGCGTGCCGATGCTCAAGGCGCTCTATCCGCGGTCCTTCGTCGACGCCAACCGCGAGGCCTACGAAGTCGACCCCGCGATGTTCGACGGCGCCCTGCCCGGCCACGCCAACACGCGCTCGCCACGCGTCGCCGCCGGCCTGGGCTGCCTGCCGCGTGTCGCCTTCGACGGCCAGCCACTCTACCGCCGCCGTCTGCCGGTGGCCGAGCTTGAGCGCCGCCTGGCCTGGTACTACCGGCCCTACCACGCCGCCTTGCGCAGGCTGATCGACGAAACCTTGGAGCGCTTCGGCCATTGCGTCCTGGTCGATTGCCATTCGATGCCGTCCAACTCGCCGGTCGGGCTGGGCGGCAAGGGCGGCAGGGTCGACTTCGTCCTCGGCGACAACCATGGCGCCGCCTGCGCGCCGGCGCTGATCGGCCTGGCCGAGGGCTGGTTGCGGGTCCGCGGGTACCGGGCCGTGCGAAACCAGCCCTATGCCGGCGGCTTCACCACCCAGCACTACGGCGCACCCGGCCGCAGCGTCCATGTCCTGCAGGTCGAGATCAACAGGGCGCTCTATATGGACGAGGCAGCGATGCGCCCGCATGCCGGCTTCGCCGCCCTGTCGCGCCACCTCGCCGAGTTCGTCGAGGATGTCGGCCACGCCACCCTGGGTCACTCCGCCTTCGCCGCCGAATAGGCGTCTCGAGGACGAAAAAAAGGCGGTGTCAAAGACACCGCCCGAGTTTTAGGGAGGAAACGCCCAAGACGGGCATTACGGCAAACAAAGAAGTCGTCGAAACGACGTTTGCCGTGACACAAATATGGTGCGTCTGCGAAGGCGTGGCAAGAGGAAAATAACGCTGTAGTTTCAGGATATAAACGCCTGTTTACCGTGCAGACTCTGTGTTTTATTTTTGCAACGCAGCAGGAATTCTCGTGCGAGCCCTGCGCATCTCCATACGACCCATGCCAGGGTGAGGCTGTTCGTTGACCGCCGGCACGGGCACGATTGGTCGGGATTTCGTCGACTAATCAAGGAGTTCGCGGATGGCCCGCAAGATCGTCATCGCCATGATGATGCACGAGACCAACACCTTCTCGCCGGTGCCGACGCCGCTCGGCTCGTTCGGACCAAATGGGCCACTGGTGGGCACGGCGGCGATCGCCGAGGCCGAAGGCACCAACACCACGATCGGCGGCTTCATCAACGTGGCGCGGCGGATTGGCGCGGAGATCGCCGTCCCGATGTCGGCCAGCGCCCATCCCTCTGGCTATGTCGACAAGGACGCCTACGAGCGGATGAGCGCGGCGATCTTGGAGGGGATCGGCAAGGGCTGCGACGCGGTGTTCCTCGCCCTGCATGGCGCCATGGTCGCCGAGCATCTCGACGACGGCGAGGGTGAACTGTTGCGCCGCATCCGCGCGATGGCGCCCGCGCTGCCGATCGCAGTCGGGCTGGATTTCCATACCCAGCTCACGGCTGACATGGTCGAGAACTGCGACGTCATCGCCGGCTATCGTACCTACCCGCATATCGACATGGGCCACACCGGCGAGCGCGCCGGCAATACGCTGGTTCGCATGCTCGACGGCGAGGTCGCGCCGAAGATGGTCTGGGGCGTGCGGCCGATGCTGACCAGCTCGCTGGTCCATACGCCCTCGCGCCAGCCCATGAAGGACATCATGGACATGGCCAACCTGGCCGAGGATTCCGGCCAGGTGCTCAACGCCTCGGTGTTCGGCGGTTTCCCGCAAGCAGATATCCCGCACCTCTCCTGCTCCGCCGTGATCGTCTGCGACAAGCGCACGGCCGAGGGCGAGATCCTGCTGAACCGCCTGCTCGACATGGCCTGGGACCGGCGCGAGGCCTTTCTCTATAAGGGCGCGCCGCTCGCCCAACAGGTCGCTGGCGCCAAGACGCTCGATGGCGGGCCGATCATCCTCGCCGACCATGGCGACAACACCGCCTCGGGCGGCACGCAGGACGTCATGAGCGTGGTCGAAGAGGCGATGAAGCAAGGCCTGCGAGACGTCTGCGCCGGGCCGATCTGGGATCCCGCCGCGGTGGCCAAGATGATCGAGGCCGGCATCGGCGCGACGGTAAGTCTCGAGCTCGGCGGCAAGGTCGACATGCCGCAGCTCAACCTCAGAGGCAAGCCGCTGAAGGTCAGCGGCAAGGTCAAATGCGTCACCGACGGCGAGTTCGTCGTCACCGGGCCGATGGCCACCGGCACCAAGGTGCGTATGGGCCGTACCGCCGTGCTCGACACCGGCACGATGCAGATCGTCGTCTCGGAGAAGCGCAGCGAACCCTACGATCTGGGCGTCTTCACCCATTGCGGCATCGACCCACGCCGCAAGAAGTACGTCATCATCAAGTCGCGCCAGCACTTCCGCGCAGGCTTCGAGCCGATCGCCAAGCACATCGTGATGTGCGACGGCGATGGCTGCACCAGCTCCGACCTCGCGCTGTTCACCTACGTCAACCGGCGCAAGCCGATGTACCCCTTCGAGCCCGATCTACAGCTTGGCCGCAACGAGGCGTGATGTACTCTTCCCCAAGCCAGCGACGGAGAACACGGATGCTCAGAACGGCTTTGGTGTCGATCGCGATTGTCGGGCTCGCGCTCGCCGGCGGGCCGGCGTGGGCGGCGGAACGCTGGGTCGGCACCTCCACGGGGCAGGACGCCAGTGCCGGCACCTGCGTCACCGTATCATTCGACCTGACGATCGACGGCGCCACCATTGGCGGCTCGGCGACCTCGCCCGGTCGCCGTCAGATCCATTGGACCGTTTCCGGCCGGCGCGACGGCCAGTCGATCAACCTCGAGACCACGCACCGCGAGAACGTCGACGACGCTCGCCTCCAGCGCATCCGCTGGACCGGCCGCATCGCCGGCGATCGCCTGGAACTGACCCAGAACGGTCAAAGCGCGTCGTGCGCCACGCCACGCACCGCGCTACTGCGCCGATCCTGACATCCAACCGACTTCGCCCGGAGCCTGACAGCCGATGACCGCCTATGACCTTGTTCTTCGCAATGGCACGCTGATCGACGGCAGCGGCGCGCCGCGCCGTGGCGCCGATGTCGCCGTCAAGGGCGACCGCATCGTCGCGGTCGGCCTGCCCGGCTCGCTCAGGGGCGACAACGAGGTCGACGTATCGGGCAAGGTGGTGGCGCCGGGCTTCATCGACGTGCACACGCACGACGACACGGCGCTGATCGAGAATCCCTCGATGGCGATGAAGGCCAGCCAGGGCGTGACGACGGTGGTCTGCGGCAATTGCGGCTTCAGCCCGGCGCCGTACAGCGGCCCCAAGCCGGCGCCGCACAATCTGTCGCTGATCGTCAAGCAGGAGCGTTTCCTGACGCAGAGCTTCGCCGCCTTCGCCGAGCTGGTCGAAGCGGCGCGCCCCTCGATCAACGGCGCCTTCCTGATCGGCCACGCTACCTTGCGCTACAGCGTGCTGGGCAGCGACCTCGACCGCGCGGCCACCGCCGCCGAGACGGCGCGCATGCGCGACATGCTCGACAACGCGCTGGGCGACGGCGCGGTCGGCATGTCGAGTGGGCTGTTCTATCCGCCGGCGGCGCACGCCACGACTGACGAGGTGGCCGAGGTCGCCGCCCCGCTGGGCCGACACGGCGCGGTCTACACCGCGCACATGCGCGACGAGGGCAACGACATCCTGGCGGCGATGGATGAGACCTTCGAGATCGGCCGGCGCGCCGGCGCTCAGGTGGTGGTGTCGCACCACAAATGCGCCAGCCGGCAGAATTTCGGCCGCATGCGCGAAACATTGCCGAAGTTCGACCAGGCGATGAAAGACTGGCCGATCGCATTCGACGTCTATCCCTACGTCGCGGGCTCGACCATCCTGCGCAAGGAGATGCTCGATCGCGCCGACAAGGTGATGGTCACCTGGTCGGAGGCGATGCCTTCGGCGGGCGGTCGCGACCTGAAGGATATCGCCGCCGAGTTGGGGTGTTCGATCTACGATGCGGCCGACCGCCTGCAGCCAGCCGGCGCGATCTACTGGCAAATGAGCGAGGACGATGTCCGCAAGGCGTTGTCGCATCCCCAGGCGATGATCGGCAGCGATGGCCTGCCGCTCGACCAGCATCCGCACCCGCGGCTGTGGGGAACCTTCCCGCGCGTGCTCGGCCACTATAGCCGCGATCTCGGCCTGTTCCCGCTCGAGGACGCGGTACGACGCATGACGTCGCTGTCGGCCAAGACCTTCGGCCTGGCGAAGCGTGGCCTGGTGCGCGAGGGTCACTACGCGGATATCTGCGTCTTCGATCCGACGACGGTGATCGACACGGCGACGTTCGAGGAACCGATCAAGCCGGCGCGGGGCATCGTGCTCACCCTGTGCAACGGCGTCGTGGCGTGGCAGGGCGGGCATCCGGCGCTGGGTGGCGGCGGCCGGGTCCTGCGCCTCAAGGACCTGAAGAAGGAGGCGGCCTGATGCGAACCAACCCTCTGATGCGCGCGGCCCTGGCCCTATCGCTTCTCTTGTGCGCGGCCCCGTCCCTGGCCCAGCGAACCCCTACGCCGGTGCAGGCGCAGACGCCGGCGGCCCGGCCGATCGAACCGCAGCGCGCCGACGACCCCGATGCGCCGACGCTCGCCGCCAGCCTGCGCGCCGGCTACCAGATCCGGACCGCCGTGCAGACGGTCGAGGCCAATCCGTTAATCTTCATTCAGAAGGACAGCTCTGCCCGGGTCTGCCGTGCGCCCATGCCCCGCGAAGGCGCGATCGCGCCCCGATACGCAACGGATTTCGGCAGCTATCGGTGCAGCGAGATCAAATAGGCATTGGCGGTTGACCAACTATTCCCGGTGGGTCGGAAAATCGGGCCTACTAGTTATCGTGGAATCTTGATATAGTCTCGTCCGCTTCCGGTCTCGCCGTGGGACCGGAGTGTACCCTCGCGGGGGGGAGAAGACCCAATGAAAGACCTGTTCTTCAGCTTCGAAGGCCGGATCAACCGCGCCAAGTTCTGGCTCGGTACCCTCGGCCTGTTCGTGGGCTACATGATCCTCGCCGGCATCAGCGCCGCGACGATGAGCAAGGATGGCAGCATGGGCGTCATCGGCATCGTGATCCTGATCATCTACATCGCGATGATCTGGCCATCCGTGGCGATCGGCGTGAAACGCTTCCACGACCGCGACAAGTCGGGCTGGTGGGTGCTGATCGCCCTCGTACCGTTCATCGGCGGTCTCTGGTACCTGATCGAGTGCGGCTTCCTCGAAGGCACCAAGGGCCCGAACAAGTTCGGCCCCGACCCGCTGGCGACCGCCTAGGCGGCGAACGGGTCCGGCACGAAGGGCCACTGTTTCCTGGGCGCCTTCGTGTAGGTCATGGAGCGGAAGTCCGGCGCCACGGCGCCGGGCACCGCCACGTAGAGAATCTCCGATGCCACCGGCGCGTACTCCGCGTGGAAGTGCTGCATCGACTTCACCACCACGACTTTGCGCATCGATGGGTCGACGCCGACATTGGTGAAAGCGTCGACGCTCTTGCATTGCGCGCGCAGCGTGCTGCAGACGACGGCAATGCCGTCGACCTCGAAGGCCGCCATGTCACCCATCGGCACGCGCGAGCCGCCGAAGCCATGCGTGGTGGCGTCGCGCTTCAGGCCGATCACCTTGGCACGCAGGTCGAGCGCCGGTCCCGACATCACACCCAGCTTGCCGCCGATGCGCACGTCGACCTCGGCGCCCTCGCCGACCTCGAAGGCGATGCGTACCGCCATGGGATCCCAGAACGTGGCGATGGCGCCGTCCTTGATGCCGCGCTCGCGCATCGCCTGGAGAATGAAAGTCGAGTCGCTGGCGCCGCCGCCGCCGGCGTTGTCGGAAACGTCGGCGATCACCAGCGGCTTGGGCAGGTTGTGCGAGGCGGCGCGCGCCATGGCTTGGTCGAGCGTAGCGTAAGGCGGCTGGGTCTCGGCGCGCATGGCGTAGAACTCCCGGCCCAGCTCGGTCGCCAACCGTTCGGCCTTGGCCCGGTCGCCATCCGCCACGACCAGCAGCTTGCTGCCCATGTCGGGGACATCGGCCCACGGAAAGCCGTGGATCACCGAGACCGACAGCACGCCATCCTTGCCCTCGAGCGCCGCACACTTGTCGACGAAACCCCGCATCGGCTGGCGCGTGGTGTGGAACAGGCCGACGGTACGGCAGTCGTACCAGCCCATCACCGGCCTGGCGCCGCGATCGAACACCGCCTCGAGGATGGTGAAGACCTCCTCGGCGCGCTCCTTTACGTCGATGTGGGGATACTCCTTGAACAGCACGATCCAGCTCGCGTTGTCGAGCTTGAGCGGGCCGACATTGCCATGCAGGTCGAGCTCGACGCCGATCGGCGTGTCGGGACCGACGACGCGCCTGACATGCGCCAGCAGGTCTCCCTCGGCGTCGTCGTAGCCCTCCGCCACCATCGCGCCATGCAGCGACAGCAACACGGCGTCGACCGGCAGCGCCGCCTTCAGGTCGGCGATGATCTCGTCGCGGAAGGACTCATAGACCTTCTTCACCGTCTTGCCGGCGGGCTGGGCGAAGGCGCACAGGCTCTCGACGATGGTCCAGCCGCGTGCCTCGGCGCGCTTGCGCCACACCGCGAGCGGCAGGCCGAACATCGGCACCCGATCGCCGTAGCTGGCCTTGCGGAAGAGGCAGGTCTCCTCGAACAGGCGGAGTCCGGTTGGCAGGGAGGAGAAGGTGTTGGTCTCGGTGCCGAGCGTGGCGGTGAAGATCTTGCGCGTCATGCCTCGTTCCTTACCTGTCATCCCGAGCGCAGCGAGGGATCCGGACAGTTCCTAGATCCCTCGCTGCGCTCGGGATGACAGAGGAGCTAGGCCGCCTCGAACTTCCCGAACTCCCAGTCGCGGCCGGGCGCGGCGGCGAGCAGCGACTTGGTGTAGGGGTGCTGCGGGCGCAGAAAGACGTCGGCGACCGGGCCGTACTCGACGACGATGCCCTTCTCCATCACCGCGACCTCGTGGCAGACCTGCGCCGCCACCCGCAGATCGTGGGTGATGAACAGCATGGCGAGATTGAGCCGCTGGCGGATCTCGTCGAGCAGGTCGAGCACCTGCGCCTGTACCGACACGTCGAGCGCCGAGACCGCCTCGTCGGCGATCAGCAGCTCGGGCTCCATGGCGAGCGCACGCGCGATGCAGATGCGCTGGCGCTGGCCGCCCGAGAATTGGTGCGGATAGCGGTCGAGCGAGTCGGGGTCGAGCCGCACCGTCTCCATCAGCTTGCGCGCCCGTGCCCAGGCTTCCGACCGTTCCATGCCGAAGTTCATCGGCCCCTCGATGATCGAGTCGCCGACGGTGCGCCGGGGGTTGAGCGAACGATAGGGATCCTGGAAGACGATCTGAATGCGCCGGCGGTGGCGGCGCAGCAGGCGCTGCGGCATCAGCGCGACGTCGTCCTCGCCCAGCCGCACGCGGCCTTCGGTGGGATCGATCAGCCGCGCGATGCAGCGCGCCACGGTCGATTTGCCGGAGCCGGATTCGCCGACGATGCCGACCGATTCGCCCTGGCGTATCTCGATGTTGACCTTGTCGGCCGCCTTCACCGAATGGCCTTTGCTGAACAGGCTGCCGCCGCCGTAAATCTTGGTCAGGTTCTCGGTGCGCAGCACCAGCTTGGACTCGGTGGCGCGTGGCCGCTCGGCGGGATGCATGCTGGGCACCGAGGAGATCAGCATCCGCGAATAGGGATGCTTGGGCCGCAGCAGGATATCGTCGGTCGGACCCATCTCGACCAGTTCGCCCAGGCGCAGCACGGCGACCCGGTGGGCGATCTCCCGCACGACGCCGAAATCGTGCGTGATGAAGAGCACACCCATGCCCTTGTCGCGCTGGATGTCCTTGATCAGTTGCAGGATCTGCGCCTGCGTCGTGACATCGAGCGCCGTGGTCGGCTCGTCGGCGATCAGCAGGTCGGGCTCGAGCACCAGGGCCATGGCGATCATCACGCGCTGGCGTTGGCCACCAGAGAGCTGATGCGGATACGACGCGTAGATGCGCGGCGGATCGGGCATGCGCACCTGCTCGAAGATCTGGATGATCTTGCGCTTACGCTCATCGGCGCCCATCTGGGTGTGCTCGCGCAGCACCTCGTCGATCTGGTCGCCGCAGGTCATGACCGGGTTGAGCGCGGTCATCGGCTCCTGGAAGATCATCGCCATGCGCACGCAGCGCAACTCGCGCAGCCGCGCTTCGCTGGCCTTGGCGACGTCCTCGCCGTCGAGGAAAGCCTCGCCGCCGGCGATCGGCAGCGCCTTGGGCAGCAGGCCCATCACGCCCTGGGCGATCACCGACTTGCCGGATCCCGATTCGCCCACAAGGCAGACGATCTCGCCGCGCTTGACGGTGAAGTTCACCTTCTCCGCGGCGAAGGGCCGGTCGCCGCCCTTGGGCAGGGCGATCGACAAATCGCGGACATCGAGGACCGGGCGGCCCTCACCGACGCTGCTTGCGTTCATTGCTCAGACCCGCTTGCTCATCTTGGGATCGAGCGTGTCGCGCAGACCGTCGCCCAGCATGTTGACCGCCAGCACCGTGATGGCGAGGAAGATCGCCGGGTACAGGATGTTGTGCGGATGAACGCGGAAGAACTGGCGTCCTTCGGCCATGATGTTGCCCCAGGTCGGCGTATCGGTGGGGATGCCGATGCCGAGGAAGCTCAGGGTCGCCTCGGCGAGGATCGCCGCGCCGCAGATGAAGGTGCCCTGCACGATCACCGGCGCGATGGTGTTGGGCAGGATGTGGCGCCACAGGATCTTGGGCAGCGGCGTGCCGACGGAGATCGCCGCCTCGACATAGGGCTCCTCGCGCACCGACAGCACGACCGAGCGCACCAGGCGCACGACGCGTGGGATCTCGGGCACGACGATGGCGAAGATCACGGTACCCAGCCCGGCGCGGAACAACGACACCAGGCCGATCGCCAGCAGGATGCCGGGGATCGCCATCAACCCGTCCATGATGCGCATGACGATGCCGTCGAGCCAGCGGATATAGCCCGACACCAGGCCGATGAAGACGCCGATGACGATGCTGAGCGAAGCCACCGAAATGCCGACGATGAGCGAGACTCGCGCGCCGTAGAGCACGCGGCTGTAGATGTCGCGACCCAGGCTGTCGGTGCCCATATGCACCGTGCGCGTCGTGCGCGTGCCGTCGTCGTTGCGCACCGTGACCTCGACGCCCGGCTTGCGGTTGCGCGTGGTCGGATCGATGCGCGCCGGATCGATGGTGCCGAGCAGCGGCGCGGCGAGCCCGATCAGCACCATGACCAGCACCATGGCGCCGCCGATGCGGACGCTCATGTTCTGGGAGAGGCGCTTCCAGACGCTGGGGCGGGCGACGGCGGCGGCGCGCGCGGCTGCCGCATCGACTTCGTTTTCGAGCGCGATGGTCAATAGCGGATCCTCGGATCGAAGAAGCTGTAGGCGATGTCGATCACCAGGTTGATCAGCACGTAGACGAAGCTGAACATCAGGATCACGACCTGGATCACCGGGAAGTCGCGCGCCAGCACGGCGTCGACGGTGAGCCGGCCAACGCCGGGGATGTTGTAGACGCTCTCGGTCACCACCACGCCGCCGATCAAGAGCGCGATGCCGATGCCGATCACGGTGATGATCGGCACAGCGGCGTTGCGCAGCGCATGGCGCAGCAGCACGGTGCGGCCGGGCAGGCCCTTGGCGCGCGCGGTACGGATGTAGTCCTCGCCCAAGGTCTCGATGACGCTGGCGCGGGTGATTCGCGAAATCAGCGCGATGTAGATCACCGCCAGCGTGACGCTGGGCAGGATCAGCCGGATGATGAAATCGCCGAATCCCTCGGCGATGCGCCGGTAACCCTGCACGGGCAACAGACCCCATTGGATAGCGAAGAGATAGATCAGCAGGTAGCCGACGACGAACACCGGCACCGAGAAACCCAGCACCGAGAAGCCCATGATGGCGCGGTCGACCCAGCCGCCCTGCCTGGCCGCCGCAAGCACGCCCAGCGGTACGGCGATCGATACCGCCAGGATGAGCGTGCACAGCGCCAGCATCGCCGTGGGCTCGATGCGCTGGACGATCAGCTCGGCCACCGTCTTCTTGAAGAAGAACGACTCGCCGAAATCGCCCGCCAGCGCCTTGCCCGACCAGATGAAGAACTGGGTATGCAGCGGCTCGTCGAGGCCGAGCTTGGCGCGGATGGCGGCGACCTGGTCGGAGGTCGCATTGTCGCCGGCGATGACCGCCGCTGGGTCGCCCGGCGTCAGCCGCAGCAGCATGAAGACGAAGATCGCCACGAACAGCAGCACGGGGATCGTGGCGACCAGGCGCCTGGCGATGAACGCGAACATGTCGGACCGGACCGATGTATGCGAAGACCAGCTACTTGCCGGACTTCTCGATGTTCCAGAACACGGGGACCGGCGCCTTGAGCCAGCCGGTGATGTTGGCGCGGCGCGCGCCCGGGCCGTACCACTGGCCGATCCAGCCGAACTGCCCCGTCTCCAGCGCGCGCAACTGCACCTTCTCGGCGAGGTCCTTCTGCTTAACCGGATCGGTCTCGCGCGCATAGGAGTCGCGCAGCTTCTCCATTTCAGGGTCGATCGGCCAGCCGAACCACTGCTTGCCGTCGGCAGCGACGAAGTAGGCGTTGGAGATCGGGTTGATCGCGTCGGCCGACACCGAGTAGGTGTGGAAGACGTTCCAGCCGCCCTTGTCGGCCGGATCCTTCTTGGTGCGACGCGTTACCAGGGTTTGCCAGTCCATCGACTGCATCTCGACCTTGAAGCCGCCCTTCTCGAGCAGCGCCTTGGTCACCGGCGCGGTGTTGGTCAGGATCGCGAGCGTGGTCGACTGCATGAGCACGATCGGCGTGCCGTCGTAGCCGGCCTCCTTAAGCAACTCCTTCGACTTCTCGAAGTTGGACTTGATCAGGATCTCGCTGCCTTTCTCGGTGCCGTTGGGCGTGCCGCAGATGAAGGCCGCGCCGCATACCTTGTAATACTTGGCGTCGCCGACGGTGGCCTTGAGGTAGTCCTCCTGGTTGATGGCGTAGAGCGCGGCCAGGCGGACCTTGGGGTTGTCGAACGGCTTGACCGCGTGGTTGAAGCGGATGACGAAGACGTGACCCAGCGGGTTCCAGTCGTCGAGCACGATGTTCCTGTCCTTGCTCAGCACCGGCAACAGGTCGTGCGGCGGCGCCTCGACGATGTCGATCTCGCCGGCCAGCAGGGCGTTGGCCTGGGTTTGCGTGTCGGGCATCTCGATCAGCTCTAGCCGGTCGACCTTGACCACCTTGCCGCCGGCCAGGGCCGAGGCCGGCTCGGAGCGCGGCTTGTACTTGGGATTCTTCAGGTAGACGTGCTTGTCGCCCGGCTTGGACTGCGCCGTCTGATAGATGAACGGGCCCGAGCCGACATACTCCTTGATCTGCTGGAAAGCGTCGGTCTCGGCGATGCGCTTGGGCATCATGAAGGGCGTGTTGGACGACGGCTTGCCGAGCGAGTCGAGCACCAGGCCGTAGGGTTCCTTGAGGATGAGCTGGAAGGTCTTGTCGTTGACGACTTTCAATTCCTTGACGAAGTCGAAGAGCTTCTGGCCCATCGCGTCGCGCTTGGACCATCGCGTCAGCGAGGCGGCGCAGTCCTCGGCCTTGACCGGCTGGCCGTCATGCCACTCCAGCCCGTCGCGCAGGGTGAAGGTCCAGGTCAGCTTGTCGGCGCTAACCTCGTACTTGTCGACCATCTGCGGCTTGATCTCGAACTTCTCGTCGGCCGCGAACAGCGTGTCGTAGATCAGGTAGCCGTGGTTGCGTGTGACGTACGCCGTCGTCTGGATCGGATCGAGAATGGTGAGGTTGCCGTGCTGCACGACGCGCAGCGTGCTCTGCGCCTGGGCCGCGGCGCCGAACGCCAGCGAGCCGGCGACCAGCGCCGCACCGAAGACTGCAGCCCTGCGGGTCGATTTCATCGTCATAGGCAGCCCCTCCCTGTGCGCGGCTCAGCGGCGTCGTCTATCCGAAGCGGACCGAGCAACAATCGTGCCTACGGTGCCCCGTCACGCAGGCCTGACCGCCGGCTGATCTCTCCGCTTCTTGGTTGCCCAGACCCTACCATCGCGGTCACCCAGCACAAGGGAAATGCCGAAGGAATGAGCAGCCGCGCCCGCCGCAAACGAGAACGGCGGCCCGAAGGCCGCCGTCCGGTCGTTGCGCGCGAGGCGTCGGTTACTTCTTGGTCACGTTCCAGAACACGGTGACCGGCGCCACCAGGTTGCCCTCGAGCTTGGTGCTGAGCGCAAAGGGAGCGTACCACTGGCCAAGATGGACGTGGGTCGGGTACTCCGCCCAGCGCTTCTGGATCGCCTCGACGATCGCCTTGTGCTTGGCCGGATCGCTCTCCTTGGCGAACTGGTCGCGCAGCTTCTCGATCTGCTCGTCGCACGGCCAGCCGAACATCGCCTTGTCGCAGGCCGAGTTGAAGAAGCCGGCCATGACAGGGTTGAGGATATCGGCCGCCACCCACGAGGTCAGGAAGGCGCTCCAGCCGCCCGAGTTCAGCGGATCCTTCTTGGTCCGGCGCGACACCAGGGTCTGCCAGTCCATCGACTGCATATCGACCTTGAAGCCGGCCTTCTCGAGCTGAGCCTTGGCGACCGGCGCGAGGTTGGTCAGCACCTGCAGGTCGGTCGACTGCATCAGCACGATGGGCGTGCCGTCGTAGCCGGCCTCCTTGAGCAGCGCCGCCGCCTTGGCCGAGTCGCCGTTGAGTACGCCGTCCATGCCGGCCATGCTCTCCAGCGGCGTGCCGCAGATGAACATAGCCTTACAGGTCTTGTACCACTGGGCGTCGCCGACCACCGCCTGCAGGAACGGCTCCTGGCTCATCGCCACCGTCGCGGCGTGGCGGATCTTGGGATTATCGAACGGCTTGTGCAGCACGTTGAAGCGGAACGTGAACTGGTTGCCGGTCGGGTTGGCGTTGAACAGCCGGACGCTCTTCTCCTTGGCCAGGACCGGCAGCAGGTCGTGACCGGGCGATTCGATCATGTCGATCTCGCCGGCGATCAGCGCGTTGGTCGACGTCTGCACGTCGGCGATCCAGATCCACTCGACGCGATCGACCTTGACCACCTTGCCGCCCGCGAGGCCCGAGGGCGGCTCGTTACGCGGCTTGTATTTCGGGTTCTTGACGTAGACCACCTTCTCGCCCGGCTTCCACTCGGCGGGACGGAAGATGAACGGGCCCGAGCCGATCACGTCGGTCGGCTTGATCTGCGTGTTGGGATCGGTCGCCGCCACGCTCGCCGGCATCATGAACGGCACGTTCGATGACGGCTTGCCCAGCGACTGCAGCACCAGGCCATAGGGCTCCTTGAGCGTCAGCGTAAAGGTCTTGGCGTCGACCGCCTTCATCTCGGCGGTGACTCCCATCAGCTTCTGGCCCATCGAATCCTTGGCGCCCCAGCGCTTGATCGATGCGATGCAGTCCTCGGCCGTCACCGGCTTGCCGTCATGCCACTCCAGGCCGTCGCGCAGGGTGAACGTATAGGTCAGCTTGTCGTCGCTGACCTTCCACGTGTCGACCATCTGCGGCTTGACCTCGAACTTCTCGTCCATCGCGAACAGCGTGTCCCAGACGAGATAGCCGTGATTGCGCACGATGTAGGCCGTGGTCCAGATCGGATCGAGGATCTTCAGATCCGAATGCATGACCACGCGCACCGTCTGCGCCTGCGCCACCGGCGGTGCCGCCAGCGACATCGCGCCGGCCATCGCCACGGAGGCGAGCAGCGCTTTCCAATGTTTCACCATCCCCAACTCCTCGGTAAGCGGCCCCACCTTCCGGTCCCGGGGGCCACGATGGGCGAACAGTATCACTCGTCGCGCGCCGAACAAGGGCCGGCCGTCGCCTTCACAATCACACGTGATGCCAAGCAAACCAGGGCGGGCGATAGGCTGCCTGGGCTTGGCTCACTTCGGAGCGGCAACCATGTGGCGCGACATCGCGATCTTCCTGATCGGCGGTATCCTGGACACGGCCTTCGGCGTCGCGGTCGGTTTTTCGTCTACCCCTACGTCTTCCCGCCGCCCGCCGCGATGGCCACGCTGACCGATCAGGACCGCGTCGGCCTGACCGCAAGAGGCCGTTTCATCCACGCCAATCCCGCCGACCCGATCCACTACGGCAAGGGCGATGTCACGGTTTATCGCCGGATCGTGCATCTGGACACCAGTTTCAAGGTCGGCCCCGGCTCGGCCTTCCACGTCTATCTCGTGCCGCCAGCGAAGATCCGCCAGACCGCCGACGTGCGCCACACCATGTTCATCGACCTCGGCAGGCTGTGCTCGTTCAAGGGCAGCCAGAAATACGCCATCTCCGACGGCGTCGATCTCAAGACCTGTCCCAGCGTGGTGATCTGGCGCGCCCAGTTCGGCGTGCTGATTTCGCCCGCCGATCTGGTGTTCGAGTAGTTCGGAACCGTCAGCGCTCCCGCTCTACTCCGCCGCCTTGCCGTAGTCGGCGACCTGGCTGCCCAAGGTCGGGCTGGCCGAGGGCGGCGAGCCGGCGACGACCTGGCGGCCCAGCGCGGCGTAGCTCGGCACCTCGGCGTCGCTCATTTCCGCCCGCCTGACCTTGCGCGCCATCGCCTGCTCGAGATAGGGCGCCAGCTCTTCCATCTTGCGCGCCTCGCGCTCGGCGGCCTTTTCCTTGAACTCCGGCTGGATGTCGCGCGCGAACAGCTCCAGCGACTCGCAGATATGGTCGTGCCGGTTGCGCCCGCCCTGCTGCACGAAGCAGACTTGGTCGACGCCGGCCTCGGCGAAGTTGCGCAGATGCTGGCGCACCTCTTCCGGCGAGCCGATGCCGCGCGCCGGGTTGGGCGGCAGATGCGTGCGCGCCTTCTCGTAGCGGCTCCACACGTCAGTGCGGCCGGGCTTGTGCTCGCCAAAGACGTAGAAATGGCCCAGCGCGAAGCCGAAGAACATGAAGCCGTCGAGCCCGCGGCGGCGCGCCTCCTCGCGATCGGCATGCACCGAGAAGCCACTCACCATGCAGATGTTGGGATTGATCGCGTGGCCGATCGGCACGCATTCGGTCTTGAGGATGCGGTAGTAGTCGTCGACCCACTGCCTGGCCTCGGCCGCGTCGACGAAAGCGAAGGTCAGCGCGCCGATGCCGCAGCGCGCCGCGAGATGGATGGTCTCGCGCTTGGAGCACGCCACCCAGATCGGCGGATGCGGCTTCTGCACCGGCTTGGGCACCACGTTGCGGCAGGGCATCGAGAAGTAGCGGCCCTCGAAGCCGGGATAGGGGTTCATCACCATCATGTCGGCGGTCTGCTCGACGGTCTCGCGCCACATCTCGCGCTTCTCCGCCACCGGCACGCGGAAGCCGCCCAGCTCCATCAGCGACGAGGATTCGCCGGTGCCCCAATCGACGCGACCTTTCGAGACGATGTCGAGTGTCGCCAGCCGCTCGGCGACCCGCGCCGGGTGATTGTACTGCGGCGGCGAGAGGCAGATGCCGTGACCCAAGCGAATGTTCCGGGTGCGCTGCGAGGCGGCGGCGAGGAACACCTCGGGCGCGGAGGAGTGCGAATACTCCTCGAGGAAGTGATGCTCGACCTCCCAGGCGTAATCGATGCCCAGGCGGTCGGCGAGTTCGACCTGCTCCAGCGCCTCGTGGAACAGGCGCGCCTCGTCGCCCTCCGCCCAGGGCTTGGGCAGCTGATGCTCGTAGAAGATGCCGAATTTCATATCGATGACACTCCGTGATCGGCGGCGACCCTAGCAGCGTGGTTGCTCGCTCGGCTAGACTGGCAGCCGTGAAACTCCAGAACCCGATCCTGAACGCCGGGCTGGTACCGCTGCTCGGCGCGTCGCGATACGTCCTGACGTTGGCCGCCCTGGTCGCGCTGTGGTGGTTCGACGCGCGCCTGATGAACCGCGGCTTCGACGCCAATCTGTCGCTGATCAAATCGCTGGGCAACGCGCTCGACGGCAGCGGCAAGGTGGAGGCCGCCTTGCGCGCCTTCGCGGCCGAGAAGATGCTGCTCTTCGCCGAGATCAGCGTCGCGGTCTGGCTGCTCGGCAAGGCGCTGTGGTGGCTGATCGGCCTGCCCTTCCGCCGCCGCGCCGCCGCCAAGGCCGCGACGCCAGCCGCTCCCAATCCCGCCGCCGACCTCGCCGCCCGCATGGAAGCGCGCAGCGGCCCATCGCTCAAGGTCGCGGACGAGACCACCGGCGTGCGCGCCGAAAGATAGACATCGCCCCACAGGAGATCGACATGACCGCCGCGCCCTTCCGCATCGGCTTCCTGGTGTTCCCCGACATCACCCAGCTCGATATGACCGGGCCGTGGGAGGTGCTGAGCAAGCTGCCGAACTCGCAGACCTTCGTGATCTGGAAGACGCGCGACCCGGTGGTCGCCGGCGGCGGCTTGAAGATCGTGCCCGACATGACCTACGCCGAGTGCCCGCAGCTCGACCTCGTCTGCGTGCCCGGTGGCGCCGGCATGAACGCGCTGCTCGAGGACGAGGAAACCCTGGCTTTCCTGCGCCGTCAGGCGGCGGGCGCGCGCTACGTCACCTCGGTGTGCACCGGCTCGCTCGTCCTGGGCGCCGCCGGGCTGCTCAAGGGCAAGCGCGCGGCGACGCACTGGATGTCGATGGACATGCTCAAGGAATTCGGCGCCACGCCGGTGCACGAGCGCGTCGTCGTCGACGGCAACACCATCACCGGCGGCGGCGTCACCGCCGGCATCGATTTCGGCCTGAAGGTCGCGGCTGAGGTCGCGGGCGAAGCGGTCGCGCGCGGCATCCAGCTCGCCATCGAGTACGACCCGCATCCGCCGTTCAACGCCGGCTCGCCTCAGGGCGCCGGGCCGGAGCTCACGGCGCGCATGACCCAGGCCGCGGCCGCCCGCCAGACGCAACGCGCCGAAGCGGTGAAGCGGGCGGCGGCACGATTGGTTTGAACGCATTCCTCCGTTCGCGGCGAACACAAATAGGGTGGAGAACGACTTCATGCCCGACGCGCTGGGCTGGCGCCGCAAATTCGCGATCATGGCGCCGTCGACCAATACCATCGTGCAACCCGATTGCGACGACATGCGTCCGCATGGCGTCACGAACCACTACAGCCGCATCTTCACGCCCAACAGCAAGGGGATCGGCAACGACAGCTTCAAGGCCGGCATCCAGGTGATCGGCGATAACGTCATGGACGCGGTCAAGAGCGCCATGACGATGGAGCCCGACTATCTCGTGATGGGCATCTCGGCGCTGTCGTTCTTCGGCGGGTTGAAGGGCGCCGATAGCTTCGTCGCGCGCATCGAGGGCGCCACGGGACTGAAGATGACCGTGGGCAGCCATGCCACCGCGGCGGCGCTGCGCGCCTATGGCGGCGCCCGGCGCATCGCCGTGCTGACGCCCTACTGGCCGGTGATGAACGCCGAGGTCATCGGCTACTTCCGCGACATCGGCATCGAGGTCGTGCGCGACATCGCCCTGCGCTGCACGTCGTGGACCGGCATCGCCGAGGTGACGCCGGCGCAGTGCCGCGAGGCGCTGCGCCAGCTCGACGGCGACGACGTCGAGGCGCTGGTGCAGGTCGGCACCAACCTGTCGATGGTGCGCCTGGCGGCGGCGGCCGAGCTGTGGCTGGGCAAGCCGGTGATCGCGATCAACACCGCGACCTACTGGCACGCGCTACGCGCTAACGGCATCCAGGACAAGGTGCCGGGCTTCGGGCGGCTGCTCGAGGAGTTCTGATCGCTCCCCCTCCCCGCAGGCGGGGAGCGGGAGACATCACTGCGCCGGCTGGACGATCGGGCGTTCGCCGGGCGACGGCGCTTCGGGCTCCGGCTCCACCAGCAGCCGGCTCTGGCGCACCTGCTCCATGGCGTTGACCAGCGAGACCCAGACGGCGGCGGCGTAGGGCAGCGACTGCACCACGAGCAGCGCCGACCACAGCCGCGCGTCGGGATCGATGCCGCCGAGCTTGAGCCAGATGCCCAGGGCGGCGAGCAGCAGCAAGCCGGCCAGGGCCGCCTCGCCACGGGCCATCGCCAGCGCCTTGCCGATGGTGGCGCGCGAATCCATCTTCGGCGTGCGCATGAACGGCAGCTTGCTGGTGAACAGGCCGTAGAGCACGGCGCGACCCACCGTGTAGGTCAGCGACAGGCCGGCGAGCGAGGCGCCGACGCTCTGCCTGAAGGTGCAGCCGACCCGGTCGGCGTAGAGCGCGAACGAGTACAGCAGCTTGAAGATGAAGAGCGCCAGGGTCGGGATCAGGAACGAGTCGGGCGGCAGCGGGAAGAAGCGCGGCGCCACCATGACGCCCGCCGCCCAGAAGATGGCGGTGACGGTGAAGATCACGTTGAGCGCGTCGGCGAACCACGGCAGCCAGCCGGCGACGAAATGGTACTTCTGCCAGAAGGTCAGCTTGGTGCGGTTCGACAGGATCTCGCGCGCGTGGCCCTTGAGGATCTGCATCGCGCCATAGGCCCAGCGGAAGCGCTGCTTCTTGTAGCCGGCGAAGTGGTCGGGCGTCAGGCCGTGGCCGAAGCGCTCGCGGCTGTAGGTGGCGCCGTAGCCCTTCTGCATCATGCGCAGGCCAAGCTCGGTGTCCTCGCAGATGCACCAGGTCGCCCAGCCGCCCAGCTCGTCCATCAGCTTGCGGCGGATGAGCGTCATCGTGCCGTGCTGGATGATGGCGTCGTACTCGTTGCGCAGGCACATGCCGATGTCGAAGAAGCCGGCATACTCCCAGTTCAGCATCTCCTTGAACCGATCGTCGCGCCAGTCGCGGTGGTCCTGCGGCGCCTGCACGAAGCCGATCTTGGGATTGTCGAACTGCGGCACCAGCGAGCGCAGCCAGTCCTGGCGCACGACGTAGTCGCTGTCGATCACCGCGACGACCTCGGCGTCGGGCGCGGTCTGGCTCAGCACGTAGTTCAGCGCGCCGGCCTTGAAGCCCTTCATCTCGTCGAAATGGAAGAAGCGGAAGCGCTCGCCCAGGGTCTTGCAATAGTCCTGGACCGGCCGCCAGACCGCCGGATCGCGCGTGTTGTTGTCGATGACGATGACTTCGAAATTCGGATAGTCGAGCGCCGCCAGCGAATCCAGCGTCTGCATCACCATCGCCGGCGGCTCGTTGCAGATCGCCACGTGCAGCGAGACCTTGGGCCAGGCGCGGTCGGCGTCGGCGGCCGCCTTGGGCAAGGGCACCTCGCGCTTCCAGCGCCGCGTCCAGATGGTCTCGACCAGCTCCAGCGCCTGCGACATCACCATCACAAGGCTGAGCAGCAGGAAGCCAAGCAGGAACGTCCACCCCAGCACCTGCAAGGTGGTCATGTAGATGCCGAAGCCGGCATAGACGGCGTAGACCATGCCCGAGGCGATCGCCGCGGTGAGCCCGGCGAAGACCAGCTCGCCCACCGGCTTCAGCCCGCGCCACAGCCAGAGGAAACCGAGGATGATCGGCAGCGCCAGCGCCAACGACCACGACGCCAGCTTCCACCACTCGGGAAAGGCGACGATCGGACCGGTCCAGTCGAACTTGAGCTGGCGGTCGGCGTCCCACAGGCCCCAATAGCCGCCGGCCATGCCTTCGAGGTCGTGGCTCTTCCACGGCTGGTCGAAGGCCTCGATGACGAAGTGGTCGACCTTCTCGCGGCGCAGGAAGTCGACGGCGTCGCGCACGTTCTTGGCCTGCAGCGCCGGGCTGGCGCGCTTGACCACGGGTTCGCCGTCCCGGCCCCGGCTGATGCGCGAGGCGCCGTTCGAGGGCCAGCCGACCTCGGTGACGATGATGTTCTTGGTCGGGTAGGTCTTGCGCACCTCCTCGATCTGCCGCTGGAGATAGCCGATATGGCTCTCGTTGGACTTCTCGTCCCAGTACGGCAGCGGATGGATGGCGATGAAGTCGACCTCGCGCGCCAGCTCGGGGTAGCGCAGCCAGACGAACCACGGCTCAGCGGTCGAGACCGGTACCTTGACGTTGCGCTTGACGTGTCGGATGTGGCGGATCAGCTGCGCCGGGCTCATGGCGCTGACGTCGTCCGCCTTGCCGATCCAGCGGAATACCGCCTCGTTGCCGACCATGACGCGCTCGACGTTGGCGCTCGCGTTGGCCATGCGGATCAGGCCGGCGATCTCGCTGGTCGTGCGCTCGGTCTCGCCCTGCGCCACCCAGGCGCCGGCGATGACGCGAATGCCGTATTGCTCGGCGATGCCCGGGATCCGCTCATGCGCATCGAGCGTCGAGTAGGTGCGGATGTAGCGCACGCGGCCGGCCATGGTGCGCATGTCGCGCTCGATCTGCTCGACCCTGGGCTTGTCGCCGCGGATCGAGCTCTGGTCCTTGCCGATCGGCGTATAGGTCACACCATGCAGCAGCCCGTCCATGGGCGGCGCGTCGTAGGTACGGGTGAACAGGCTCCACGCGCCGAAGGTGGCGGCGATGGTGAGCACGATGGTGAGGAGTGCGGAGAGACGCGGCATGCTGGTCGACGATCAGATCGGGCATCCGTGCAAGAAGCGCGCCTGCGCTAACCGTCCGCCTGCCACGATCGGTCCCGCTGCGCGTGCGCGAGCGGGCGGCGACAGGGCGGTGCGTCGGTGCCGGGGCGCTGCCACCAGCGACGTGCTGCCAGACCTCTTCGAGGCTCTTCCCTGCGCCTGTTTCCTCGACGCCGACCCTCTTCGGCGCCGATCGGGCGTGGCGCTTCTATAGCCGTCCACCATGGCTGTGGACAAGAGGTACAACGTCTTGAAATAAGGAATCATTTCGGCGCCGCGGCGAGACGCTGCGACAATGCGGCGAAGGTTTGGTCAAGGATGTGTGACAAACTACGCCGATGAGTGTCGAAGGGTCCGTCGCCATCCCGATCCGCCGCCGGCCGAGCCTGCTGACCCTGGCCGCCTGCGTCATCGGCGTGGCGGTGGCGATCCCGATTCTTGGTGTGCTGGCGCATCTGCTGCAGCCCAGCGGCGCCGAGTGGCGCGACACCGCCGGCATCGTCCTGCCCGGCTTCCTGCTCAACACCGCGGTGCTGCTGATCTCCGTCGCCATCGGCACGACTGTCATCGGCACCGGCACCGCCTGGCTGGTCGTGATGTGCCGCTTCCCCGGCCGAAAGCTGTTCGAATGGGCGCTGGCCCTGCCGCTCGCGGTGCCGGCCTATGTGATGGCCTATACCTGGACCGACCTGCTGCAGTTCGCCGGGCCGGTGCAGACGGCTTTGCGCGAGGCCTTCGGCTGGGGCGCGCGCGACTACTGGTTCCCCGAGATCCGCTCGGTCGGCGGCGCGGCGACCATGTTCGTCTTCGTCCTCTATCCCTATGTCTACCTGCTGGCCCGCACCGCCTTCATCGAGCAGTCGGTCTGCGCGCTCGACGCCGGGCGCATCCTGGGCAACGGGCCGTGGCGCAATTTCACCCGTGTGGCCCTGCCGCTGGCCCGTCCCGCCATCGCCGCCGGCGTCGCGCTGGCCCTGATGGAGACCCTGGCCGATTTCGGCACGGTCGCATACTTCGAGGTCCAGACCTTCACGACAGGCATCTACCGCGCCTGGTTCACCTACAACGACAAGGTGGCCGCGGCCCAGCTCGCGGGCCTGCTGCTGGTCTTCGCCCTGGCCCTGCTGGTCCTCGAGCGCCGCTCGCGCGCCGACCGCCGATTCCACCACACCACGCCGCGCTATCGTCCGCTGCCCGCCCATCGCCTGACCGGCTGGCGCGCGCTCGCGGCAACGCTCGCCTGCGCCATTCCGTTGGCGATCGGCTTCGCGATCCCCGCCCTCGTCCTGCTGCGCTTCGCGCTGTTCTCGGGCGACGCCCAATGGGGGGCGCGCTACGTCAGGCTGGCGCTCAACAGCGTTACGGTGGCGGGACTGGCGGCCATCGTCACCGTGGTCGTGGCTCTTGCCCTGGCCTACGCCGCGCGCATCACGCGCCGCGGCCCGACCATCTGGGTCGCGCGGCTCGCCGGGCTGGGCTACGCTGTACCGGGCATCGTCATCGCCGTCGGCGTGCTGGCGCCGGTGGCCGCCTTCGACAACGCGCTCGACGCCTGGCTGCGCGCCAATCTCGGCGTCTCGACCGGCCTCTTGATCACCGGCACCATCGCCGGCGTGGTCTATGCCCTGGTCGTGCGCTTCCTCGCCGCCGCACTGCAGCCGGTCGAGGCCGGCCTTTCCAAGGTCACGCCCAATCTCGACGGCGCCGCCCGCACCTTGGGCGCGGCGCCGGGCGAGTCGCTGCGCCGCGTGCACGCGCCGATGCTCAAAGGCGCGCTGGCGACCGCCGGGCTGATCGTCTTCGTCGACGCGATGAAGGAGCTACCGGCGACCCTGATGCTGCGGCCCTTCAACTTCGACACGCTCGCGGTGCAGGCCTACAACCTGACCCGCGACGAGCGCCTGGCCGAGGCGTCCACGGCGGCGCTGACCATCGTCGCCGTCGGCCTGCTGCCGCTGATCGTGCTCACCCGCACCATCCTCGGCGCCCGCCCCGGCAACGCCGAACCGCCGCTGTGAGGCGGGCGCGAGCCGAGTACCATATGCGATCGCCCTGGCCCGACTCCAAGCGTGAGCGTGCCTTTGGGTGAAGGTGAAGACGGCGGCGATAGCCTCACCATCCCGGGAACTTGGAATGGCGAATGATGTCGTGCCAGGTCGGGCCCGACGGCGGCTGGCGCGTGGTGTTCCAGAAGATCCTGCCGTTTCCGGCGCCGGCGACGAGTGGTTGCGGCTGCGGTGGCGACTGCGACGGTGGCTGCGACATCTGCTTCGGCGGATCGGGCGGCCCCGTGCCCTTCAGCACGATCGGCGCCTCCTTGGGTTGGGCGGGTGGTGGGTTTTCCTTCTCCCCGC